>NZ_CP014855.1:600000-1200000 GCF_002214385.1 Thermococcus gorgonarius
GGGAGGGACTTCAGGAAAGGACCGGCTTTGCCAGAGTTTGGGGAGATAATCAAACGCGCCAAACTTCTCGGAGAAGAGCTGAACAAGTCCCCAATCAGAGAGCTTGTCATAGGCGAATCAACGCCTGGAGGGACTACCACCGCCCAAGCGGTTCTCTGGGCGCTTGGTTATGATGCCAAAACTTCCTCGGCCTCGCCGGACAATCCACAGAGCCTCAAGGAGAGAGTAATTACCGAGGCCTTTCAGAGGGCGGGAATAGAAAAGGGCCAGCTGAGGGACAACCCGCTCGGGGCCTTGAGGCAGTTCGGCGACCCGATGATGGCGACTGTCTTTGGATTATCCCTCGGCTTCAGGAAGGAGATAGTTCTGGCCGGTGGGACGCAGATGCTCGCCGTTGCGGCCCTTCTGAAAGCCCTCGACGAAGACCTGAGCCGCTTCATGATAGCAACGACTAAGTGGGTGGTTAAAGACAGGAGCGCAACCTTCTTAGACACGGCGAAGGAGATAGGAATAATAACCTACGCAGCCGATTTAGACTTCTCGAAGAGCGAGTTCAAGGGATTGAGGGACTACGAGCGCGGTTACATCAAGGAAGGTGTCGGTGCTGGAGGGGCTACCTGGCTCGCGGTTAAGGCTGGATTCTCGCCGGAAGACGTGAGCAGGAAAGTGGAAGAGCTTTACAGAAGGCTGATGAACATGGCCAAGTGAACGGCTAACCCCGCGCATTCTTTTGTGTTTTTACAAATTCCAGCAGTTGACAAAATACGCTCAAAAAGTTTTTATAATTCCTTGCTGGTCTAATGTAAGAGGTGACGGTGCATGGATGAAAAGGGAAAAGCCCTCGTTGGGATTCTCCTCAGCCTGCTGTTGCTGGCGTCGATCATACTCCGAGATGCATGGATCCTCGGAGAATCCAGTGATGTGGTCTTTTTAACGTCGTTCTTCGTCTACGTTCTCCTGCTGCCCTGGGTGACCGGGGATCGGGAGGAGAAGACATTCATACTCTTAATCGGGGCGATGGTACTGATGGCACCGGCCATGGACACATTGTTCTCCCAGCCGGGGGCACCCGACAATTGGGAGTTCGGTTTCTCGGTTGTTGATTTTCTGCTCCTTTCCGGCTCCGGAATTCTCTACTACCATGCACTGCTGGGGATATCCCGTAAAACCAAGATTGAGGCGTTCCGGATCCAGGGGTTCCTCTATCTCATCGCAACGGTGGGCTCAGTGACCCTGCTCGGAATCCTTGGATGGGTGGGATGGGTCTTAGGTGTTCCTGTTTCGCATATCCTCCACTACCGCGCCGTTGGGGGAAAGTGAACCCCCTTTCCTTCCCACTTCTTCAGACTCTCTTCAAGCGCCTTTCTCACGGCCTTTCCGATGTTTATCCCGAGTTCAGTGGCAGTTCCCGCCCACTCCTTCTCTCCCTCGAAGGCAAAGACCCCAATGCCATCGCTCGTCGTCCCGGTGGCGTTGTAGCCGAGCCGCAAAAGGGTGTAAGTTTTGGCTTCGGTCGCCGTCATTATAGCGTTGGCCATCGCGCCGACCGTTAAGCCTTCTTCAATGACGAGGACGATGTTTATCGTCCCCGGCCTCCACGGCGGTGGGACTTCTCCTGCTATAGCAGGATTGGTTATTCCCGCTGTTACGTAGGCTGTAACGCTCCCGCTTTTGGCAGTAGAGAGAATCTTTCCTATGTCCGCGGCAGTCATGAAACCGACGAACTCCCTTAACCCGCGCTCCCGTTCGAAGGCCAGGCAGTCCGCCTTGTAGTCGCCGGAGTAGTTCTTCGGGACCATCATGAAGAAGAAGCCGTTCGCAGTGGTTAGGCCTCCCCTATGGGGCGCGTTGCTGAGAGCAATCCGTGGGGTAGAAAAATGAAGTATGAAGTGTTCCTCCATGTTCCTCATCTCCAGATTCACGAGCTTTAACTCAACGTTTCCTTTTGCTTTTTAATGCCTTTTGGAGTCCTTGTTCCCTCATCAATGCATCGAATTTGACTTCGATGATAACTTTGGATACGGTATTTATACCCCCTCGAACTTAAAACCTATTGGGGGTGTCAAATGGAGACCATACCAACGGGCATAGGGAGCTTGATAGGACTTTGAGTGGTGGTTTCAGCAGAGGTTCGACGGTTTTAATAGCCGGAAATCTAGGGACAGGTAGGACCCACCTTATGCGTCATGCCCTCCACAACAACATGAAGACCCAAAGAGCTTGTTGGAGAGGAGATAAAGGAGTTTGAGAGGGAGGAGATATTCGTCATCAGCAAGGTCTGGCCGACCTAATTTGGCTATACTAAGACTAAGAAGGCGGCGAGGACAATCGCGAAGAGTTGTAGCCTTCTATCCCTTCTGCCCCTTTTGAAAAGTGTTACCAAAAACTTTATAAACCCATCATGCATATGTAATGTTGAACTTACATATGAAGAGGTGAAGACACATGAGGAAAACGTTGGTTGGATTCGGACTGCTGGTGCTGGGCCTCTTTGGCCTGGTGCTCGGAGGGGCCGCGGCCTATATGGGCACCCCGGGGGCAAACCCTGAGGCACCCCGGCTATACCAGAGCAACTATACCACATACTACGCGCCGCTCAGTGAGGAGGAGGCCAGCGGGTTGCTCTACATGGTTGAGGAGGAGAAGCTCGCGAGGGACGTATATCTAACGCTCTACGAGCAGACGGGTCTCGAAGTCTTTGAGCGCATATCAAACAGCGAACAGGCCCACATGGACGCGGTTCTGTCTCTGATAGAGAAGTACAACCTGACGGCACCGGACACTCTAAGCGAGGTCGGCGTCTTCCAGAACGAGGAGCTTCAGGCCCTCTACGACCAGCTGGTCGAGCAGGGAAGCAAGAGCGTTGAGGATGCTCTCAAGGTCGGAGCACTCATAGAGGAGACCGACATAAAGGACCTTGAGGACTGGATTGCCAGGACCGACAATGAGGACATAAAGACCGTTTACAGCAACCTCATGGCGGGCAGTGAGAACCACCTCAGGGCTTTCGTGAGGAACCTTGAGGCGCAGGGAGTGAGCTACACCGCCCAGGTGCTCCCGGGGGAGCAGGTTGACGAGATACTCAGCGGAGAGACCGGCCACAACGGACATGGGAAGATGATGGCCGGAGAGAAGCACGGCCACGGGAAAGGCACTGGGCACATGGGGGGCATGAACGGCAAGAACGGAGGTCAGAAAGCTCAGAAAGGAGTGCGGATGGGCCCCGCTGACGGTAGCGGGCCCCTTCGCGATGGGAGCTGCGGAATGAACATCGGGGGCTGATGCCTCCATTCTCTTTCCATCAATGGAGACCGATGTTAAGGATGGGTATATCTGGAGGGATGAAAATGCCGAGAGGGTTCGGAGGACCCGTTATGAGAGGTTCATTCCTAAGGAGAAGAGGCTTTGGCTGGTGGTGGCTCGGTCCCTTTGCGTTCATCCTCATATTCGCGAGGATTGCCCTGCTGGCACTGCCGCTGATCGTGCTGGCACTCATGCTCTACGCCTTAGTTAGGGGGTGAAAAAGATGACACTCTGCGTTGGAAAGTGTCCACCGGAGGTGATTCCATGAAGGCCTCCGCACTGCTGAGGGGAATAATTGACTTCCTGCTCCTGATAACCTTTGTGGTGATTGGAGTCACGGGGATCGGGCTTTACCTTGCCCCAAGCGGAAGAATAGCTGAGTCTATAGGATGGACTTTCCTTGGACTCGACAAAGAGACACTAACCGCGATCCACACATACTTCGGCTTCGTCATGATTGGTCTGGTAGCGCTGCACCTCATAATAGGCTTCAAGAGCATGGTCACAATGCTGCGCATAGGTTTCAAAAGGTCAAAGATTAAGGGAATAGCTGTGCTCCTGATTCCTCTCCTGCTGATTGGAGCAGGGTACCAGGTCTTTGCTTACTACACAGGTGAGGGTAACTCTGAAGTCGGTACCAGTGACAACTACCACACCGTGGAGAACAGCACGGTCTACATAACGGGCACGATGATGAAGTACTACACTGTACAGGAGCTGGCTGACAACTACGGTGTTCCCGTCGATGCCCTGATTGAAGAGCTCTCCAAGAGAGGAATCGACGTTTCTCCCGACGAGAAGCTCGCCGAGATAGAATACGAGTACGGCCTTGACAGGGAGGAGTTCAAGGCCATGCTGGAGGAGATTATAGTCTCTATAAGGGGTGATGGAGGATGAAAAGGCTAAGCGCCTTGATTGTTGTGGCCCTCGTTCTGGGGGCGGTTATTGTGGGAGGTTGTATAACCGGTACGGAGACAGGAACAGCGACACCATCTGGAGGGCCGCCAGAGGACAGGGGATATGGTCAAAAGACGGCCTCATCAACGGGCACTGTTGACGTCTCCACCCTACCCGCAGAAAACCTGAGCCCAGACGAGGTAGAGGGCATACTCTACATGCGCGAGGAGGAAAAGCTCGCTAGGGACGTATATCTAACACTCTACAACGCCACGGGACTGAAGATATTCGAAAACATAGCGAGGAGCGAGCAGACTCACATGGACATGGTGCTCCAACTCATCGAGAAGTACAACCTTACCGACCCGGCAGAGGGCAAGGCCGTCGGAGAGTTCACGAATCCAGAACTTCAGGCCCTCTACGACCAGCTCGTTTCCAGGGGCGAGACGAGTGATGTTGAAGCCCTGAAGGTCGGCGCCCTGATCGAGGAGGTTGACATAAAAGACCTCGAGGAGTGGCTCTCAAGGACAGACAACGAGGATATACGGCTCGTGTTCAAGAACCTGATGGCCGGTAGCGAGAACCATTTAAGGGCATTCACCAGGACGCTGGCCAACAGTTACGGTGTTGAGTACTCTCCTCAGGTACTGAGTGTGGAGCGGTACCGCTCCATAATAGAGAGCTGACGGAAAGCTTTTATTCCCATTACCTTTCTTATCCCTAGAGTTTCGCTTACACGTGCATCAGTGTGATGGCAATGATCCAGAGCGTCGATGAGCTTGTGGCAATCGGGGAGGCCCTCTCGAACCCGATAAGGGTCAAGGTACTTAGGATGCTCTGCGAAAAGGAGTGGTACGTCTATGAGCTGGCAAAGGAGCTCGGCATATCGAGGCAGCTCCTCTACCTCCACCTGAAGAAGCTCGAGAAGGCCGGCCTCATCGAGAGTGAGCTTCGCCTTGAGCCCGGCGACCCGAGGGCCAAGAAGTACTACAGGGCGAGGCAGTTCAACATCCTCATCAACAACGACGTGATAAAAAACCTGAAGGAGGAGGTTTGAAGATGCCGTGGGGAGGTGAGCACATGCAGACCCCAAGCGGGTGGATAAGCATAATCCTCGGTCTGATAATCCTCGTGGTGCTTATCTTCGCGTTCTACCAGGTGAACAAGGCCTTAAACGACTTCAAAGTCGAGGTTGAGAGGCTCAAGAACGCCCTCGAGGAGACGCGGAAGAACACCGAGGAAATCAGAAAGAAGCTCGAAGAGGTCTGAATTCGCTCAAAGGCCAAGCCGCTCCACGAGCTCCCTAAGCTTTTCTTTCCCGTTTCCCAGCAGAGGCTCTCCGTGCGCCGGTAAGAGGTTCTCGAAGTCAACCTCAAGGAGCTCCCTTATTCTTCTCCTGTTCATCTCCGGGTCGAGGGAGTACTGGTGCGGCACCTCCTCAAGCTTTCCCCCGCGCTCGATGACGAGGTCGCCGACGAAGAGGCTTTTGCTCTTCTCATCGAGGAGGCAGATGCTCCCCCGCGTGTGGCCCGGTTTGTGGAGAACCCTAAAGCCCTCGAAGACATCCCCATCCTTGAGCTTCACATCGGGCTCAAGTCCCGTCTTCTCCTTTATGAGTTCCACCTCGTCCACGTGGGCGGCCACAACGGCGTTTGTCCTCTCCTTCAGGCACTTCAGCGAGCCGGTGTGGTCGAGGTGGCCGTGGGTGAGGACTATCGCCGTCAGGGGCTTTCCAATTTCTTCAACGGCATCGAGTATCTTCCCGCAGGTGGTGTCCATGCCTGTATCCACCGCCACGAGGTGATCTCCCCTGTCAACGAGGTAAACGCTAACGAACGTATCAAATATCCGGTGAATTCCGGGAAGGACTTCCTCATGCATGAAACCCACCTCATTCAGGTTTTCATCTTAACCCTAAAATCCTTTTCGGATAAACTTATTAAGCCAGACTTCGAAGTGGTTTATAGGTGATGGCATGAAGAGTGTTCCTATTTTTGACGACCTGAAGAGAATAGGCGATGACAAGGTTACCGCCATAGGCATGGGCACGTGGGGCATCGGTGGCTACGAGAGTCCCGACTACTCGAGGGATAGGGAGAGTATTGAAGTCCTCAGGTACGGCCTTGAGCTCGGAATAAATCTCATCGATACCGCTGAGTTCTACGCTGCCGGCCACAGCGAAGAGCTCGTCGGAGAGGCCATAAAGGACTTTGAACGCGAGGAGATATTCATCATAAGCAAGGTCTGGCCGACTCACTTCGGCTACAGCGAGGCCAAGAAAGCCGCAAGGGCGAGCGCGAAGAGGCTTGGAACCTACATAGACCTCTACCTCCTCCACTGGCCCGTTGACGACTTTGGAAAGATAGAGGAGACCCTTCACGCGCTGGAGGAACTCGTTGACGAGGGGCTCATACGCTACATAGGCGTGAGCAACTTCGATCTAGAACTGCTCAAGCGCTCCCAGGAGGCGATGAGGAAGTACGAGGTCGTTGCCAACGAGGTCAAGTACTCCCTCAAAGACCGCTGGCCCGAGACAAGTGGCCTTCTCGACTACATGAAGAAGGAGAAGATGGCGTTGATAGCATACACACCGCTGGAGAAGGGAACTTTGGCTAAAAACGAGTGCCTCGCCGAGATTGGGAAAGCCTACGGAAAAACGGCCGCCCAAGTAGCTTTGAACTACCTGATATGGGAGGAGAACGTCGTGGCGATACCAAAGGCCGGAAGCAAGGCCCACCTTGAGGAGAACTTCGGTGCCATGGGATGGCGCCTCTCGAAGGAGGATAGGGAGAAGGCAAGGAGGTGTGTTTGATGTACGGTTACCACAACAGGATTGCACGTGTCAACCTGACTGAGGGGAAGGTAACCTATGAAGAACTGCCGGACGAGGTCATAAGGAAGTTCATAGGTGGAAAGGGTCTCGGCTACTACCTGATTTACCGCGAGGTTCCGCCGGGGACAGACCCCCTCAGCCCGGCCAACAAGTTCGTCTTCGCACCGGGTGGCATGACCGGTCTCGTCCCGGGTTCAAGCAAGGTAATAGCGGTGAGCAAGAGCCCGGAGACGAGGCTCATCAGCGACTCCAGCGGAGGAGACGCCTTCGGTCCAAAGCTGAAGGGACACTTTGACGCGCTAATAATTGAGGGAAAGAGCGAAGAGCCGGTCTATCTGTACGTCCACGACGGAAAGGTTGAGATTCTCTCCGCGGAGCACCTCTGGGGGAAGGGCAACTACGAGGTCGCCAAGGAAATCTGGAAGGAACATCCGACTGCGAGCATGGCGATGATAGGGCCGGCCGGCGAAAAAATGAGCAGGATAGCCAACGTTGTTTACGACACGGAGAGGGCAAGCGGTAGAGGTGGACTTGGAGCGGTGCTTGGGAGCAAGAAGGTTAAAGCCGTCGTCGTTGAACCGGGAGAGAAGCCGAAGGTGGCCAACCCGGAGGAGTTCCAGAGACTGTGGCAGGAGTACTACAACGAGTTCGCGACGAATCCAAAGTACGAACACACGAGGAACTACGGAACCACTGACGGCATGAGGGGTTCCGCCTCCGTTGGAATGAGTCCAGCCTACAACTTCTCAAGGCCCTACATTCCCGACGAACTAGCATCAAAGCTCGCCGGCGACGAGGTCAAGAAGTATGAGGTTGAGCCAGAATGGTTCGTCCATGGCAAGAGCTGCCCCATAAAGTGCGCCCGCTACGTTGAGGTAGAATACAAGGGCAGGAAAATCCGCGTAAAGCCCGAATACGAGAGCATAGCGATGCTCGGCGCCGCTACAGGTGTCTTCAACTTTCCAGCGGTGGCATACTTCAACTGGCTCGTCAACAACCTCGGCCTGGACAGCATAGCGACTGGAAACACGATAGCCTGGCTCTTTGAGATGGTTGAGAAGGGCCTTATAGGCGAAGACGAGATAGGCTTTCCGGTCAAAGGCTTTGGCGACGAAGAGGCGGAGGAGAAGCTTATCAAGCTAATGGCAGAGAGGAAGGGCATCGGCGCAATCCTTGCCGATGGTGTGAAGAGGGCCTGTGAGAGGCTTGGCAGGGGGTGTGAGTTCGCCGTCCACGTCAAGGGAATGGAGGCACCGGCATGGGACCCGCGCGGTAGGAGAACATACGCGTTGAGCTACGCGACAGCCGACGTTGGAGCGAGCCACCTCCGCGGCTGGCCGAGGCCGCACCAGTTGCCAAACCAGGGGCCAGCTAAAGAGCTCGTGCCTTCCCTCATTGAGAGCAGGGACGAGAGCTACATCACCGACATGCTCGGAACCTGCAAGTTCGTGCCCTACAAGCTCGAAGACCTCGCGAGGCTCTACTCCATCGTGACGGGTGAAGAGTGGACGGTTGAAGAACTTCGCAGAAGGGCATGGGGCGTTGAGAGCATCGCCAGAATTCACGATGCACTCGACTGGGTTACGCCTCCGCTCGACGATACCATTCCGCCGCGCTGGTGGGAGCCTGAACCGGATGGGCCTGCAAAGGGCAACGCGGCCTTCATAGACTACAACGACTTCCTTGAGGCGAGAAGGGAGTTCTACAGGCTGAGGGGCTGGCACGAAGAGCTCGGCGTCCCACTGCCGGAGACAATGGAAGAGCTTGGCCTTCCTGAGTTTAAGGAAGACGCTGAGAGGGCTTTGGAAGTTGTAAAGAAGAGGATGGGGCTTTGAAGTTCTATTCTCTTTCCATTTTCCGGATTCTGCACTCTTTCCCCCGTACTCCAGCGTTTTAGCAACTGTTTCGCGATTGGGAATAACCCTGCCACCATATGTCTAGAACCCGTATGTTCAGCCGAAGCGTGATTCTGTCCCCTAATTCTGGGGGTATCTTTATGATGGCATCCTCTCTCACGCTTTCAACCTCGATTGGTCCCTTAGAGTCCACAAAGAACCTGATCATTAGCCCTCTACTGAATAAGGATTTTCTGGACGTTTTCATTCGGCAGATGAGGTAACGGTAGCCCTTGGCTTCCCTTTTTGAATTCCAGCAGGAGAGGTTGGCACAGTAGAGGGCGCTTCCGTTTTGAGACCACAATACCACCATAGGCTTAGGGTCAGACTTTCTTATACAAACAAGGGAAACTAAACAGGATCAGTCCTCTTCTTCCTCAACATCTTCTCCCGCGAGTTTCCTGAGCTTGTCGAGGTCAGAGCTGACGGCTATTAGAGTATCACCCTCAAGGATCACGTCATCCTTGCCCGGGTTGTATATGTACCTTGTTCCACGCTTTATGGCCAGTATTCTCGTTCCAATCTTGCTCGGAAGTTTGAGCTGTTTCAGGTTCTTTCCTATGAGTACTGAGCCCGGCCTGACGGTTACCCTTCCGAGCTCTTCCTCGGTATCTTCCATTATCTTTCTGATAATTGGGTGCGGCTCTATGTCCCTGAGGATTATATCGGCTATTCCATAGGCGGCATCGCTGATGCGCTCGTTTATATCGGCCAAGTCGATTATACTCAAGAGGCTCTCTGGGTCTTCTTCGTGCTTGGCCGCCCTAAGGGCGAGCTTTTTGACCTTCAATGTGAGGTCGTCCATCTTTTCCTCGAGCAGGTAAACCTCTTCGGCTATCTCCTCACTGTTGTACATGACTGATGAAAAGGCCAGGTCTATCATCAGGGCCGAGAGGTCCTTCATCTCAACCAGGCAGTTCCTTATCTCATCGAATTCACTCATTGGACATCACCTTGATAACTCCCCGGGCTATCTCCTTGAGGTAGTCCAGAGCCGTTCTCGTTCCCCTTCCGATGATTATGTCCCCGGGCATTATCTTCGTGTCCTCGTCGGGGTCGAATATCCACCTCTTCCCCCTTCTTATGGCAATAACCCAGACGCCGGTATTTGTGGAGAGATCGAGCTCATCAAGGCTTTTTCCAACGAGAATCGAATTCGAGGAAACAACTATTCTTCCGATAGTTTCCTCACTTTCAAGGATGACCTCCGTTATTAGGGGGTGAATCTTCTCTTCCAGAACCATTTTTGCCAGATCGGCGGCGGCGTTTGATATATCGTCTATTGAGCGGGCCATCTGGAGAATAGAGGTTATCTGTTCGGCTTCCTTCATGTTTCTAGCCGCCAGAACGGCCCTTACCATCAGGTGGTAGTTTAAGATGTCCAGGTACTCCTCAAGCTCGAGTACTTCCTCGGCTATTTCCTTCTCTTTGAAGAGTGCAGCCGAATATGCGAGATCAACCATCAGCTCGGCGGTATTCTTCATCTCAACGAATATATCCTTGACGTTCTTTGGAACCTCGACTTCGTCCCACTCTTCCACTCCCTGCTCACCACATGGGGAAAAGCGACAAATTTTATTTAATTTTCGCCCTCGAAAAGCTTAATACCCCTAAACGATATGATTCTTGGGTGGAGGGAATGGATATGGGGAGTGATGGCAGTGATCGGCGAGGAAATCAGGGAGGAGCTGAGAGAGAAGGTCAAGGAAGCCTACAGGGTTACGCTACCGTCCCTGTTCACGTCTCAGGTATTCGGCCTCTTCGGCGGCACGTTTCTGGGCAAGTACTTTGAGGTAATAAGGAAGCAGTTCCCAGGTTTACTCGTCGTTCTCCCGGGCATAATGGGCCTCCGCGGGAACGTTTTTGGTTCTATGGCCTCGCGCTTCTCCACGATGCTCTACCTCGGTGAGCTTGAGCCGTCCATCCGTAACAAGAAGATCCTCAAGGAGATAGTTCTAAGGATGCTCATCTCCCTCATTCCGATTTTCCTCCTCTGGGCCATCGGAGTTGCAACTGGAATAAAGAAGAACGCCCTCGATGTCTTATTCATAGTCATCACATCGACGATACTGGTCTCATTCATACTGGGCTACTTCACTTCCTTCGTGACGATATTTGCCTTCAGAAGGGGCACCGACCCGGACAGCGTTGCGGCACCGCTCGTCGCTTCAATGGGCGACTTCCTCACCGTTCCTTCGCTCGTCCTCTTCATCCTCCTAATAGGCAGGTCTCCAGAGACTTTCAGGCTCTTCAACTACGCCATGATAATCCTCTTTCTGGCGGTGGCTGCGATAAGCAGGATCAGAAAGGCGGAGTTCCTTGAACTTAGGCAGGTCTTCATAACGATAACCGGCCTCGCGCTCCTCTCCACAATATCGGGTTCGCTCCTTGCCAAGTTCAGCAACGTTATTCAGGCGTCGGTGATACTGAGCTTTATCTATCCGGCACTCTTAAGCTCTTTCGGCAATTACGGCTCGATTATAGCGGCTAAGACTTCCACCAAGCTCCACCTTGGTGAGATAGAGAGCTTCCTCTGCCCGAAGGCCTTTACCGACGTTTTAGCGCTCTTCACAACTGCCCCTGTTATAGGGCTGACCAAGATACTCATCGGCGGCGCTCTAATGACCCTCATCACTGGAACCCCCATTCCGCGCTCCGCTTATCTGGTGGTCCTGACCTATCCCTTTATGGCGCTCTTCATAATGTTCTATGCTTACACCCTCTCCTACGTTATGTTCAGATACAACATCGACCCTGACCACGTCGCTATTCCGCTCATCTCGAACAACAGCGATATCTTTGGAACGCTTTACGTTGTCCTGATGGCCAAGCTGATGGTGGGTGGTTGAATGATAGGCCTGTCGATGACGGCTTACAACGAAAAAACCCTCAAAAGCTTTGAGGAATGGGTTAAAGCCGCCAGGGAACTCGGCTTCGACTTCATCGAACTCGTGAGCGAGTGGCCACACTACTTAACCCGTGACAATATCTCTTTCTTCCGGGAAGTCCTCGGCTCGTACGGGATGAAGGCCACTGTGCATGCCCCCTTCAGCGACCTCAACATAGCTTCTTTCAACGAGCGCATAAGAAAAGCTTCGCTGGAGATAATCCGCGATACTATAGAGCTCTCAGCGGAGCTTGGGGCACTGGCCGTGACCATCCATCCCGGCCACTGCTCGCCGGTGAGCGTGAAGAACAGGGGAGAATACCTCCAAATCCACAGAGAATCCCTCCGGAGGATAGCCCGCTGGAGTGAGGAGTACGGCGTGAAGGTCGGCGTCGAGAACATGCCTCGCTTTCCCATCCTCGACGCCCAGAACTGCGACAGGCTGGCCGAGATAATCGAGGGCATCGAGATTCGAGTTACCTTCGACGTTGGACATCTCAACACGACGACGAGAAACTTCGACCGCTTTTTGGGGCTTTTCGGAAGGAGAATAGTCCACGTCCACCTCCACGACAACTCTGGAAACAAGGACGAACACCTCCCGGTCGGAGACGGGATCGTCCCCTGGAAAGAGGTTCTCCCAAAGCTGCCTCCTGTGACGAGGGCCCTTGAAGTGAACGACCTTGAATCTGCCCGGAGAAGCCTCGAATTTCTGAAAAGCCTGCATTGATGGACGTTTCAGTTCATTGGGGTGCAGTTTTTACAAAACGCAACTCTTTTATACATCCGGAATGAATTTTCCCCGAAAAGCAGTTTCTGGCGGAGGGATACCAATGGCGGAAAGGATAGTGGAAGAAATGAGGCCCTTCTTCGACCCGAAGGCGGTCGCTATCATCGGTGCAACCAACAAGAAGGGAAAGGTTGGAAACGTCATTTTTGAGAACTTCAGGATGAACAAGGAGCGCGGAATCTTCAAGGGCAACATCTACCCCGTGAACCCCAAGCTCGACGAGATTGAGGGCTATAAGGTTTATCACAGCGTTAAAGAGCTTCCGGATGACACCGATCTGGCAGTTATCTCGATACCTGCCCCGTTCGTGCCCCAGACCATGAGGGACATCGCGGAGAAGGGCATCAAGGCCGTTATCATCATCACTGGAGGTTTTGGCGAGCTCGGCGAGGAAGGAAAGAAGCTTGAACGTGAAATCTATGAGATAGCGAAGGCCAACGGAATACGAGTTATAGGCCCCAACTGCGTTGGCGTTTACGTCCCAGATACGGGCGTTGACACCGTCTTCCTGCCCGAGGAGAAGATGGACAGGCCAAAGAGCGGGCCGATAGCCTTCGTCAGTCAGAGTGGTGCCTTCGCCGCTGCCATGCTCGACTGGGCCGCGATGGCCGGAATAGGAATAGGCAAGATGGTTAGCTACGGCAACAAGCTCGACGTTGACGACGCTGACCTGATGGACTACTTCCTCCACGACGACGAGATAAACGTCGTCACCTTCTATATCGAGGGCGTTAAGGACGGAAGGAAGTTCATGGAGGCCGCCAAGAGGATAACCAAGGTCAAGCCCGTCATCGCTTTGAAGAGCGGAAGGACCGAGTACGGTGCTAAAGCCGCATCAAGCCACACCGGTTCGCTCGCTGGAGCAGATGCGATTTACGATGCAGTCTTCAAGCAGACGGGCATAATCAGGGCAGAAGACTTCGAGCACATGTTTGACCTGGCGAAGGCCTTTGCGGCACTCAAGCACAAGCTCCCGAAGGGAGATAGGATAGGCATCATCACCGACGGCGGTGGAGCTGGAGTTATGGCCAGCGATGCAGTCGCTAAATTCGGCCTCAAAATGGCAGAACTTAGCGAAGAAACCAAGAAGTTCCTGAAAGAGAGGTTCCCACCGCACGCGGTCGTTGGAAACCCGACGGACGTTGTTGGAGACACCGACGCCGAGAGGTACAGGCTTGCCATCGAGGCCTTTACAAAGGACCCGAACGTCGACGCGATACTCGTTATAGTCCTCTTCCAGGTGCCGCTCTTGGAGGAGGATAAGATAATTGACATTCTCGCCGAATACCAGAAGAAGAGCGACAAGCCGATAGTAGCGGTAGCGATGGGTGGAAGGAAGACCGACCGCTACGCGAGAATGCTTGAGGAGAGGGGAGTTCCGGTCTATCCGACCCCTGAAAGGGGAGTTAGGGCCCTGGCCGGTCTCGTGAGGTATGCTGAATACCTCCGCAAGGTTGAGGGGGAATGATGTATGAGCAGGGAGGAGGCACTCAAAGTTATTGAGTCCGTCCTGTCCCAGGACAGGACGGCCATGGTCGAGTACGAGGCCAAGCAGGTTTTGAAGGCCTACGGCCTGCCCGTCCCGAACGAGAAGCTTGCCAAGACCCTCGACGAAGCTTTGAAGTACGCCGAGGAGATCGGCTATCCGGTTGCCCTCAAACTCATGTCCCCGCAGATTCTCCACAAGAGCGATGCAAAGGTCGTTATGCTCAACATAAAAACGCCTGAGGAGCTCAAGCAGAAGTGGGAGGAGATACACGAGAACGCGCGCAAGTATAGACCAGATGCGGAAATCCTCGGCGTCCTCATAGCCCCAATGCTCAGGCCCGGCAGGGAGGTAATCATAGGCGTCACCGAAGACCCGCAGTTCGGCCACGCGATAATGTTCGGTCTCGGTGGCATTTTCGTCGAGGTTCTGAAGGACGTGACCTTCCGCATAATTCCGATAACCGAGCGCGACGCGAAGAAGATGATAACGGAGATAAAGGGCTACCCGATTTTAGCGGGAGCGCGCGGTGAGGAGCCGGCCGACATAGAGGCAATAGTCAACCTCCTGCTTAAGGTTAGCGAGCTGGTCAATGACCTCAGTGACTACATAAAGGAGATGGACCTCAACCCGGTCTTCGTCTACGAGAAGGGCAAGGGTGCGGTAGTTGTTGACGCGAGGATCATCCTTAAGGTTCCCGAGAAGAAATAGCAGAAATGAGCGCGGAATACAGGGAGAGGTGCGCTTAATCCTTCTTCTTTTTTGAAATTAAAAAGAACTCAACCAAAAATGCTCGAACCGAAGAGGTGCAGGAAAATCTCAAACGCAACCAGTATCAACGTGAGCGCAATAACCCCCTTTGGGCTGACCTTAATGGCCCTCGTGTCCTCATCAAAGAACCTCATTAAGCCCGCTCCGGTTGGTGGGAGAGTCGTTTTATCCTTTGCCATACCTATCCCCTCGTCCTTTGTACTGATGTCTCGATAAGCGTTGTTCCCACGGACGTTTTTAAGCTTTTCCGGGAAGGTTTATTAACGTTCCTCCTTTATAGCCACTGGTGGGAAGCATGGACTACGGGAGCCTCAGCCCAAGGACAAAAAGGGTTTACGCTCAGGTTAGATACCTGGATGACTACCACTGGAACATAGAGGGAGAAACCATACACGGCACCCACAAAAAGAGCGGTATCAAGGTCACGGTTATGACCGCAGACAACAAGGAGCAGGCCATAAAAATCGCCGAGGAACTGGAGCCCGAGGGGATTGTGATAATAGCGGTCCCCGAGAAGGGCGTCTTCTCAGTTCACAATGGAGTGTTCATAATGACATATAAGTATGCCAGGGCAACCCTGAGCGACATAAACGACCACATAGTGTGGAAGGGTTTCAAAGTTGAAGAGGACAACGGAAGACTCACTCAGAGGGATTTTTATGAGTACCTGGGTGGCAGGTTAATAGATCACATCAAACAGAACGCAGTAATTGGCCAGGACTACGTCTTCTGGCAGTTCTACAAGTGCGAAGAATGCGGCAAATATGTTGACATAGACAACCTGGAGTTCCATCTTAAGGGACACGGTATTAAACTTCACGAGAAGAACGAGGAGGTCTACGAGATCCTCGAGCTGAACTTTGGGGACGGCAAAGTCTACGATAAGTTCGGAAAGGAGGTTCCCATTTCAGCTTTCAGCGAAGAAACCCGGGAATTCCTTGAAGAAACACTGAAAAAGGAGTGATCAGAGGGAAAACTCCCTTTCCAGTATTCTTCTTTCCCTTTCGTCGAAGACGTTTTTGTTTACAACCACCGCTAAAACACTTTCTTTTGTTGTTACTGTATCCTTAACAGCAAAGAGGAATTTCATCGTCGGTTCGAAGCCAACCTCTGACTTCAGGTACTCGAGGGCGTCTATATAGACTATCCTGTAGCCGTTTTCCAGTTCTCTGGTTATCAAATCCTGGAGTATCCCAAGCTTTGACGGACTTATGGCTATTACACGGGGTTTCTCCAGAATGAGGCCTTCTTTTGTCCTTGTAAGCCAGAACACCAGGGAACCCTCAGAGAACTTTTCAGCGGCTCTTTCGGGGTCGGTCCTTGTTACCACTATCATATCGTTCCTGAAGAAGTGTGGGTATTTTGACAAAAGCTCCTCCTCGCTGGAAAACAGATAGGCTCCAAGCGGCGGCACGTTCGATACCGACGTTTTCTTCGGCTTTACCACAGGATAGAATACAAAGGCGAACGCTCCAACAGCGGCCACTATTCTGCCCAGGGCTGCCGCGGAGAAAGCAAAGGTTGAATACCAGTCCACCTGCCTTCCAAAGGGGTAGGTAAGGTTGAGAAGACCGACTATCGAGAGACCTATGGGAAACAGTCTGTCCCAAAACCTCTCCCCTATTATGCGCTTCCAGAGGATATAGGACAGAAGGAGCAAACTTCCACCAAGGACAAAAGATGGAAAACTGTTTTCGAGTACGAAGTTGTTCCCGAGTATATTTGCCGCCACTGCAAACAGCCATAGATACGAGGCCACAAGAAGTATCGATACAATAAGGGCATGTTTAAACTTGATCTTTCCATTCTTAAGGCAGAGGGAGCCCCAAACAACTGAGACACCTATCAAAAAACTCGGTACTAGCGACGCAACATCGTAGACCTCGTCCGGTATCTTGATTCCGAGGGGGTTCAGTATGTAGGCCTCAATGTCAAGGGCGCCAATTAAAAAAGCTGCCGAGAGTAATACCCATCCCTGGTTCTTTGTTTGGTAGGCCTTGTAGGCCACGGCCCCAAAAAGAACCCACCTTGAAAGAAAGTTGATGAGTGCAATCCATTCCATCTAAACCACCTTCCTTAATACCTTCTCTTGTCTCAGCAACACTAAAGTTTCTGGTGGGACGTTCTTGTCCACAACAACGCCGGGCCCTATCAGGGAGTTGCTCCCAATCTTCCTGCCAGGATAGATGCTGACGTTAATCCCGGTTTTGACGTTGTGGCCGATTATAGCGCCGAGTTTATGCCGCCCGCTGTCTTCGAGCTTTCCTTTGATCTCTACCTTGATGTTGCCCCTGTCGTGTCTGAGGTTGGCTGTTATAGTTCCCGCGCCAAGGTTTACGTTCTCACCTATTATGGAATCGCCGACATAGTTGAGATGTGGTGCATTGGAGTTGTCCATTATTATGGAGTTTTTGACCTCAACTGCGTTTCCGATATGGCAGTTGTCGCCTATGCTCGTGTGGGGCCTTATAAAGCAGTTCGGACCTATCCTTGAGTTTCTCCCTATTTTCACCGGCCCAATTATGTACGAGCCGCTCCTTACCACGGTTCCTTCCCCTATCTCAACGGGGGGTATTATTACGGCGCCTTCCTCCACCTCTCCCTTTATTTCATGCCCCAGCTTCGTCTTGAGCAGGTATTCGTTGAGCTCGAGGAGGTTCCACGGCCTGCCGATGTCGTTCCAGTAACCCTCGTAAACTGCGTAGACAACGTTCTTTCCGGCTTTTATCATGCGGTTAATGGTGTCCGTTATCTCGTACTCTCCCCTCTCGCTCAGCGGTGTGGATTTGATGAATCTAAAGACTTCAGGGGTGAATACGTAGAGGCCGAGGTTCGCATAACCTGGAATTTTCCCCGGTTTTTCGGTTATCCTTTCGACTTTGGCTCCATTAACTTCAACTTTCCCGAAGTGACTCAGGTCATCGAAATTCTTTACCAGAATGGCCGCATCGGCATTGTGCTTTCTGAAAGTGGATACGAGTTCCTTGACTCCCTCTTTTTCGAGGTATATGTCCCCGTTCGCCACTATGAACTCTTCGTCCATAACGTATTTCTCGGCGCTTTCTA
Organism: Thermococcus gorgonarius; assembly: GCF_002214385.1. Classification (NCBI taxonomy): domain Archaea; kingdom Methanobacteriati; phylum Methanobacteriota; class Thermococci; order Thermococcales; family Thermococcaceae; genus Thermococcus; species Thermococcus gorgonarius. The sequence continues at coordinate 617,929 of NZ_CP014855.1, forward strand.
TAGCTTTCGCAGTTCCATCCCCCGGAAGCTGTTCGACGTAAGTCACTGGTTTCCCGTGAAACTCATCACCGAGGACTTCAATCAGCTTCTCCTTTTTGTACCTTACAATGATCACGAATTCATCAACGAAGGGGTCGAGATTCTCCATTATGTACTCTATTATGGGCCTGTTGGCTACCTTAAGAGTCACCTTGGGCCTGTCGTCGGTTAGGGGCTTGAGCCTCTCTCCTTTTCCTGCCGCCAGGACAACGCCTTTCATAAGCTCACCTCCAGAGTATTGAGATTAGTGATATTAAAGCGTAACCCCCGAGGAATTTTTTTCCGTATGCTGCGAGCTTTAGGAGGGAGTGTATAATTATCAAAGAGAGAAAGAACGATACCGAGGACACGATTATTCCCTCGATCCCCACAAGACCTGACTCTTTGAGTAGTACAGCCCTAAGGGCAAAGTACGCGGGAGAGGCTAAGAGACTGGCCCTAACGGCATCTCTTGCATCACTTTCTATTATTGAAGCCGTTATTAAAGAAGTCAGGCCTCTTGAAAAACCGGGCGATGAAAGACCCTGGGCGGTTCCTACCAGAAAGGACAGAGAAAAGTCCTTGATGTCATCCGGTAAATTAAGGAGGGCCCCTTTAAGAGTGCCCAGAATCAACAGTACGACACCCGATGCAACATCCGCGATAATGAGTGTTTGGACGTCGAGAGTTCCTAGAGTTTCCCCGAGGGGGTAGCCTATTACAAGCGTGAAAAGTGATGAGTACAGAAAGATTTTTGACCAGCTTCTCTCATTTCGGGTTATTAAATCCCTCGGAAGCAGGCCTATTTCCCTCTGGAAGTAAAAGATACCCGCAAAGGTCACCCCAACATAGATGGGGAAGAGGTAGGCCTCCTCAAGAGCAATCTCGGGACTAGTTGGGAGCCACGCCAGAACCGTTCCAAGTACTGCTTTGAAGACCAGCTGTAGGTAGCTCAATCTTATACCACCTTTAAACTATCTCCACATAGAAAAAAAATAAAGTTTTCGAAGTGCTTCCGAGAGTTTTTTATATTTTCATACCAAATAGGTTTGGAAAGCAATCTTAATTGTGTGAAATTCATGGGACTTGGTACGATAGTTGAAAGCCTCAACAAGTACGGGGTCTTCCCGGCAAACTTGGACTTTCTGATCGTTGTGGTATTCCTGCTGTTAGTGATAGCGGGGATCACCAGTCAGCTGAGCGTTGGCAAGATAATGACCCTGATACTGCTGTTTTTTGCCCTTCTGGCGATGTGGTTTGGCTACGAGATCGCTAAGGATTTGGGTAAGTGATTTTCCTTTTCCTTCAGGCATATTTTTAAAGTCGCGGGTACACTCTTCTCGTGCGAGAGAAATGAGGGGTGAGTTGTATGAGGAATCCTTTTGAGAAAATGCCAACGGTGCTTACCGCTGATGAGCTCATAGACAAAGCCTTCAGGCGGGCTGAGAAAGCTGCTTCCGCCTTTACACCTCAGGGCGGAAAAGTAACAAAGGCGAGACAGAGGGAGGAACTGAGGATAAGGACTGTTTCCAACGTTGTGAGGGACAACCTAAAGAAAATACTCGACAGAACACCAGGGGTTTCTACCCTGCCGAAGTTTTATCAGGAGCTCGTGGATACATTGGTTGACAGGGATCAGTTCCACCGTTCGCTAGCAAGGGTTAACTGGGCGATAAAGACCATCCGAAACCTTGAACAGAGGTACGTGGAAAAGATTCGCTTTGAGAGGGATTCCCTGGGGATAGCAAAGTTGAGGAGGCAGTTTTACGGCAGGGTGGCAGATATACTGAAGAGCATCAACGACGATCTTGAATACCTGAACAAGGCCAGAAACGTGCTAAAGGAACTCCCGGTAGTGGATCTTGAGCTGCCGACCGTGGTGATAGCGGGTCATCCCAACGTTGGGAAGAGCACTCTTTTGCGGGCCCTAACCAATGCAAAACCTGAAGTGGCCAGCTACCCCTTTACCACTAAAGGCATCAACGTTGGCCAGTTTGAGGAGCACTATCTCAGATACCAGGTGATAGACACCCCGGGTCTCCTTGACAGGCCGCTCAGTGAGAGAAACGAAGTGGAGAAGCAGGCTATATTGGCTCTGAAACACCTTGGGGATGTTATAATCTACATCTTTGATCCAAGTGAGTACTGTGGCTTCCCGATAGAAGAGCAGATGCACCTGTTTGAGGAGATTCATTCAGAGTTTGGCGAGTTTCCCTTTGTGGTGGTTCTCAACAAGACGGACATAGCGGAGGAAGAAAAAATTCAGAGGGTAGAAGAGTTCATCAGGAAGAAGGGCCTCAGGCCCATCAGGATATCGGCTTTAACTGGATCTGGTCTGGATGAGCTAAAGAAAACAGTAGTCGAACTGGTCAGGCCAAAGGCTGAAGAGCTCGCCAGGAAGATAATGGAAAAGGAACTGGAAAAATTCCGGGATGGGAGCAATTTTGTCTGAGTTCCTCAGAGGCCAAAGGCTCCTTTGACTCCGTTTATTATCATCTGGACGGCCATCGAGGTCAGTATCAGACCCATCATCCTGGTCATCACCTTGATGCCGACCCTTCCAAGCCTCTTTTGTATCCTGTTCGAGGAGCAGAGGATCAGCCAGACGGTTAGCCCTATCGCCACGATGCTCGCCAGCACCGTGAGCTTCTTGGGAATCTGGCCGCTCTTGGCCATGTAGAGCATCACCGTTGTTATCGCGCCGGGGCCGGAGATGAGCGGTATCGCCAGCGGTATTATAGCGACCTCCTCCAGCGTGACCACTTCCTCACTGAACTCCTCAGTTTCCTCCGTACTTATCTTGACCGTCGAGAGCTTTCCGGAGAGCATCTCCATGGCCATCTTGAAGAGCAGTATGCCGCCGGCTATGGCGAAAGCGTCAGTGCTTGAGCCGAAGAACTTGAATATCCACTCACCGATGAGAGCGAAGACGACGAGCGTTATCACTACGGCTATAGAGGTCTTCGTCGCTATCTCGCGCCTTTCACGCCAGCTGAGGTCGTGGGTGACGCTCAGGAAAACAGGCACGGCTCCAACCGGGTTCGTTATCGCGAACAGGCCGCCGTAAAGGATAATGAAATACTTCAGGTACTCAATCACGAGGCCCACCATACCGGCCGGATAACAAAGAGTTAAAAAGCTAATCCTCTCTCACTATCTCAAAGGAATAGGCCAGCTTTGCCCCACTGAGCTTTATGTGGGCGCTTGCGGAGCAGTACTTGTCCTGGCTCAGCTCTATGGCCCTTTTGGCCTTTTCCTCACTTACATTGCCGTGGATCTTGTAGTGCAGGTGAACCTTGCTGTAAATCCTCGGGTACTCCTCGCGCCTCTCACCGCTTATCTCGACCTCAAGGCCTTCTATAGGTTCGCGCATTTTTTTGAGTATCATTACCACATCGTAGGCTGTACAGCCGGCAACGCTCAGAAGCAGGAGCTTCATCGGACTTATGCCACCCTCTCCAAGTATTACGGAGCACTTGTCACCCTCGATGTGTCCTATGAACTGATAATCCTTAAACCATTCTACTTTTCCCTTAACTGGCTCTGACATTTTTGTCACCATCACCAGTTCAAAAAGGGATTTAAATGGATTTTCCCAAACTACACTCGATGTACATAAGACCGTTTGACCCCTGGAAGTCGAAGCTCTGCACATGTCCATTCAAATACACACTAAACGTCTACACAGGCTGCGACCACGCCTGCGTTTACTGTTATATAACCAGTTACATACCCAATGCATTTCGCGTGAGGATTAAGGAAGGACTTCTTCAGAAGCTTGAGAGAGAACTGCGGAACTTCGATAGAAGGTTTATAATAGCCCTCTCGTATTCTTCCGATCCGTATCCAACCATCGAGCGTGAGCTGGGAATAACTAGAAAGGTCCTGGATCTGTTCAGGCGTTATGGTGTGCGCTGTCTTCTTCTCACAAAGTCGAACATCTTCGAGCGCGATATCGATATACTGAGCGAGCTGAAGTGCGCAGTGGGGATAACGGTAACTACCATCGACGAAAAGAAGGCAAAACTTCTTGAGCTCAATGCACCTTCCCCGAAAGACAGGATTAAGGCTCTAAAAAAGGCAGAGAAAGCTGGGATTCCAGTCTACGCTCGCATTGACCCAATAATACCTTTTTACACGTGGGAGGACTTTGATAAAACGCTTGAGGCCCTTTCCTTTGTGCGTCACATAACCGTCTCTACACTGAAGCTCCGTCCCGATTCAAAGAAGAGGATGTTCGCCAAGTTTCCCGAGTTGATGGAAAAGCTGTGGCCCCTTTACGAGGAGGGGGAGCGGGTAGGTGGTTACTACTATCTTCCGCAAAGGATAAGGTTTGAGATCCTGCAAAAAGCGGAAAAGGAAATTCTGAAGAGAGGCATCACCTTTGGATCGTGCAGGGAAGGATACCGCTCTTACCCGACGTGCGACGGCTCACATCTCGTTCCCGGATAAGAGCTCTTCCTGCATTTCTGTGTTTTCTCTCTCAATCCTGCGGTACTGGCTTTCTCTGGCGGCGTTAATTAGAGCTTTGTAGAGCCCGATCATCTCTGGAAGATACTCGGGCCTCCACTGAACGCCAACGTAAAATCCCTCTTCCCTTTCAATGGCCTCTGTTATACCGTCTATCGAAAACGCTATGGGCTTGAACCCTTCCCCGACCTTCTTAACTGCCTGGTGATGGAAACTGTTGACATGGATAAAGGTCTCGTTAGTGCTTGAGACCTCCAGGTAATCCTTTATTGCTTCATAAACCTTTGAGGCGGTTTTAAGCCTGATTCCGTGAAGGCGCTGGTGTGGATTGGTCTGCCTTATGTCCCAATCGTGTTTTATCGCTTTCGGGATCTCTGAAGCTATATCCTGATAGAGGGTCCCGTCCATGGCCACGTTCATTATGTGCATTCCTCTACTTATACCAAGAACGGGGACGTCCCGCTTAAGGGCCAGCTTGAACAGTTCTATCTCAAATTTGTCCCTGTCGTAATCAACGCTCCTGATGTAAGGTGATGGGTCAGCTCCGTAGAAGTAGGGATGAACATCGGGTCCATCGGTCAGCACTATAGCATCGGCGATGTCCACTATGTCCTCTGGATCACCGTCGGGCAGAAAAACTCCAGGTATTCCTCCGGCATTCTTTATAACATTGAACTGCTGTTTGATGGAAATCCAGCTCGACTCTTCAGTTCCCACAATTATAGCTATGAATGGCTTCATAGGCACCCCTGATAAACTGAGGCAACCTCTATAAAAACATGTTGATTAAGAGAATAGAAAGAAAAATATTTGAGGCTTTCTCAAAGTTTTTTGAGTTCCTCCTCAACGGTCTCCGCCAGCCTCTTAACTCCTTCTCTAATCTTATCCTCGGGAACGTATGTGAAATTAAGCCTCATGGTATTCTTGACGTCACGGTGGACGAAGAAAGCTTCACCAGGGACGTAAGCGACTCCCTTTGAAACTGCTTTTTCCAGCATGAGCTTCGTGTCAATACCCTCTGGAAGGGTTACCCAGACGAACATTCCTCCCTCGGGCTTTGTCCACCTAATGCCATCTGGCATGTACTCCTCCAGTGCCTCAAGCATGGCGTCTCTGCGCGGTTTGTAGAACTCTATGATCTTTGGAATATGTTCATCTAAGTGACCCTCTTCCACATACTTCCAGGCTATTGTCTGGCCAAATGTGTTTGTACAGAGGTCGATGCTCTGCTTGGCTATCTCCATCTTCCTTATGAGATGTGGGTGAGCGGCCACCCATCCAACCCTGAATCCCGGGGCAAGAATTTTGGAGAACGTTCCGAGGTAGATAACCCTGCCCTCGTGATCGAAGTGTTTGATCGGCGGAACTGGTTTACCGGAATAGCGTAACTCGCTGTACGGGCCATCCTCAACGATCAGGAAGTCGTATTCACTAGCCAGTTCGATGAGCCTCTTTCTTCTCTCGACGCTCATGGTCACGCCCATAGGATTCTGGAAAGTTGAAACCGTGTAGACTATTTTCACTCTCTTTCCTTGCCTTCTGAGCTCCTCAAGCTTTTCTTCAAGGATGTCAACGCGCATTCCGTCGTCGTCCATTGGAATCGAAATGAACTGGGGATCATAGTACTTGAATGCCTGTATCGCGGCTAGATAAGTTGGGGCCTCCACCACTATAATGTCCCCTGGATCTATGAAGACCCTGCCTATGAGATCGAGGGCCTGCTGTGAACCGGCGACGGTCATGATCTCAACTTTGCTTATAGGTATTCCGTAGCGCTTTTCCATCCACCTTGCCAACGCAAGCCTGAGAGGTGTGAAGCCCTTGGTGGTTCCGTACTGAAGTGCTTTGTCAGCATGTTTTTCAAGAATTTCGACTGCTATCTTTTTTATAGTCTCAACAGGAAACGTCTCCGGTGCGGGCAATCCTCCGGCCAAACTTATAACGTCGCTCGTCTCAACGAGTTTTAAGAGTTCTCTAACCTCGGAAGCTTTTATTTCCATGGCTTTCTTCGAGAAAAATGACTCAAAGTTAATGGGCTGAGCGCTAAGTTTTTTCTCAAGTTTTTGGAGTTTTTCTTTCATTTCCATCACCTGATGATCTTCTATGTCCATCCGTACTAATCTGTACAGGAGGATTTGGATGGTATAGGTTATAAAGTTTTCCTTAAAACCGCGCCCGAACTTTTCTATTTGTAAAGAAAAAGTTCGTAAAATCTCTATGTCTCTTAATGAGCTTTTTGGTGTTTTAGTGAACTTTGAGGGACTTTAATGTCGGTATTTTTAGAGAGATGGAACCATCTAAACAAATGCTCATGTCTCCTCATAGCTCCTGGATTTGGTTAACAGATGGGCTTAACTGAACATTTTGTGTAAATGCTTCATTTTTCGAAGGTCTTATATCCTTCGGGCCGAAAATCCTTCGAGGTGATTCTGGTATGGCAATGAAAGGGTGGTGGGGAAGAATCCTCAGAGTTGACCTGACCAACAATAAGGTATGGGTACAGGAGTACCCCGAAGAGGTCGCCAAAAAGTTCATAGGCGGCAGGGGTCTTGCCGCTTGGATTCTCTGGAACGAGGCCAAGAACGTTGACCCGCTCGGACCCGACAACAAGCTCGTTTTCGCTTCCGGCCCGTTCAACGGTCTTCCTACCCCAAGCGGCGGGAAGATGGTTGTCGCTGCCAAGAGCCCGCTCACCGGTGGCTACGGTGATGGTAACCTTGGAACCATGGCCACCGTCCACCTAAGAAAGGCCGGCTATGACGCTATAGTCGTCGAAGGCCAGGCCAAGAAACCTGTCTACCTCTATATTGAGGACGATAACGTTAGCATACTAAGTGCCGAGGGACTCTGGGGCAAGGGTACCTTCGAGACCGAGAGGGAGCTCAAAAAGATACACGGCAAGAACGTTGGAGTTCTCAGCATCGGCCCGGCCGGTGAGAACCTCGTTCGCTACGCAGTCGTGATGTCTCAGGAGGGTAGAGCTGCCGGAAGGCCCGGTATGGGTGCCGTCATGGGGAGCAAAAAGCTCAAGGCCGTCGTCATAAAGGGCACCAAAGAGATACCGGTTGCCGACAGGGAGAAGCTCAGGGAGCTCTCCCAGGAGGCTTACAACGCTATCCTTAACTCACCTGCCTATCCGTTCTGGAAGAGGCAGGGAACGATGGCAGCTGTTGAGTGGACCAACGAGAACTCCGCCCTGCCGACAAGGAACTTCCAGGACGGTTCCTTCGAGTTCGCCCGCTCTATAGACGGCTACACCATGGAGGGTATGAAGGTCAAGCAGCGCGGCTGCCCCTACTGTAACATGCCATGTGGAAACGTCGTCCTGGACGCTGAAGGCCAGGAGAGCGAGCTTGACTACGAGAACGTTGCCCTTCTCGGTTCAAACCTTGGAATCGGAAAGCTCAACGAGGTTTCAGTCCTCAACAGGATTGCCGATGACATGGGTATGGACACCATTAGCCTCGGTGGGGCAATAGCATTCATAATGGAAGCCAAGGAGAAGGGTCTGATTAAGGACGATGCTGCTCCGGAGTTCGGCGACTTCAAGAAGGCCAAACAGCTCGCCCTTGACATCGCTTACAGGCGTGGTGAGCTCGGAAACTTCGCGGCTGAAGGTGTCATGAGGATGGCCCAGAAGCTCGGTGACGACAGCTTCGCCATGCACGTCAAGGGACTTGAGGTCAGCGGATATAACTGTTACATCTACCCGGCAATGGCCCTCGCCTACGGTACTAGCTCGATCGGTGCCCACCACAAGGAGGCGTGGGTCATCGCCTGGGAGATCGGTACAGCCCCGATAGAGGGCGAGCACGCCAAGAAGGTCGAGTACAAGATAACCTACGACCCGGAGAAGGCTGCCAAGGTCATAGAGCTCCAGCGCCTCAGGGGCGGCCTCTTCGAGATGCTCACCGCGTGTAGGCTCCCGTGGGTCGAGATCGGTCTCAGCCTAGACTACTATCCGAAGCTCCTCGAGGCCATTACTGGTGTCAAGTACACGTGGGACGACCTCTACACTGCCGCCGACAGAGTTTACGCCCTCATAAGGGCTTACTGGGTCAGGGAGTTCGGCGGAAAGTGGGACAGGCACATGGACTACCCGCCGAAGAGGTGGTTCACCGAGGGCCTCAAGAGCGGACCGTACAAGGGCCAGCACCTCGACAGGGAGAAGTACGACGGTCTGCTCAGCGAGTACTACCGTATGAGAGGCTGGGACGAGCGCGGAATCCCGAAGAAGGAGACCCTCAAGAAGCTCGGCCTTGACTTCGTGGTTCCTGAGCTGGAGCAGGTCACGAAGCTCGAGTGATTTTCCCTTCTTTTCAAAATTTTTATCCACGCGTGAGAAACCCTTTATGGTGGTGTGAATGGTCAGGGTAAAGCTCATGGGGGCTTTTGCTCATCTCGCGGGAGCGAGGGAGCTTCATGTTAAGCTTGAGGGCAAGAAGACCGTTGATGAGCTCCTCCGTGAGCTCATACCTCGATACGACGAGTTCCATGATAAGATTATTATGATAAACGGCCACCCTGCAAGGGGCGACGCTGAAGTCGAAGACACCGATGAGATCAAGGTAATGCCCGTTTTGAGTGGAGGTTAGAACTTTCAAACTTCTTTTTACGAATTTCGTTCTTGATCTATGAAAAGTTTAACGGAAAACTAATTTTTTCATTAAAAAACCAAAAGCTTTATATTCTTATAATATCTAAACTACAGCCAGAAATATTGGAGGGAGTACTATGAGAAAAGCCCTATTTACAGTTGCTTTGCTTGTGGTCTTGCTTGTGAGCACGGCAGCAGCTTCTACTGCCAGTGCAGCCAATGGAAATTCGCCAGAGCGCATTTTTGTAGAGGTTGACGGCCCCATAACCTCCGGAGTCCTTGACCAATTAAAAGCCAATGGACTGAATGTTCTCTATGTCTTTGACGAGATAGGCTTTGTTGCGGGAATTGCAAATGACAAAGACCTTAAGAGAATCTCAAGGCTTAAGTTCGTGAAGAATGTAGGTGAGGACGTGCAAGTTTTTGCCACAAGCGAGACACTTCCAAGTGCAAGTCCATATGGGTTTGGAAGATACACCTGGAACCTCGACATGATAAACGTCCCCACAGTGCACGAAGAAATGGGATACACTGGCAAGGGAGTTTACGTGGCAGTTCTTGATACAGGGTTAGTTCCCAACTGGCGGGATTACTTTGAAGAGGATAGGATAGCCACCGAGTTTGGGAGGGCTTTTCTGGCGGTGTCGCTCAACGCCCACTACAACCCCAACGCATGGGAGGCTGACACCCACGGGCACGGGACCCACGTCACGAGCACCATAATAGGCTTCTGGGTCTATGACTTTTATAGAGTAAGCGGAGTTGCTCCCGATGTAAAGATAATCCCCGTTAAAGTTCTCCACAACACAGGTTCTGGATGGACCACTGACATAGCGGCAGGAATACTCTATATCGCTGACCTTTACAAGAAAGAGAAGGAGAGTGGAGGAAAGGTTCTCCCACCGGAGGACGAGATCAATCCGATAGTCATAAGCATGAGCCTCGGTGGACCCGTGTTGAGCCAGATAGAGAAAGCTGCAATTGACTACGCGATAGACCAGGGTGTTTTCATCGTCGCCGCTGCTGGAAACGATGGCGAGCTTGGAATGGACTATCCGGGCGCCTACGAGCCAGTCATATCGGTGGGAGCGGCCGGATGGGTTGGCGAATGGATATTTAACAATACGGTCAGTGGTGCATGGTGGATACGCTCTGATGTTCCCGAAGACCTCTATAAGCAGGTCTACGTAACGGACTTCAGCGGAAGGGAGAAAGAGGGGCAGGACCTTGATGTTCTTGCCCCTGGAAGCTGGGTAGTCGGACCATACCCAGCATACGGTGCCGCCCATCCGCCCTACTGGGCACAGGGAGTCCCTGGCCAGTACTACTTCCTCGGTGGCACAAGTATGGCTACACCACACGTGAGCGGAATAGTGGCTTTAATGCTCCAGAAGGACATGGAGGATGGAAAAATTGACCTCACTCAGGCAGAGGTTGAAAACATTCTCGAGAACACTGCAATGCCGATAACCTGGTACAGTGCCTGGGTCATTAACCCATCTACTGGGCAGCCAGAGGAAGTAACGTGGGGGCCTGATGCAGTAGGTTCGGGACTTGTACAGGCCGACGCCGCTGTGGGAGCGGTCGGCTGATTTTCCCCTTCTTCTTTTCTAAATTGATATGGTTAGCTCTCATCTATAGCCGATTCAGAATAGAGAGAACTTTTTTGCGTTAATAGTGGCAAAAGGAGTTTGGCGCCGGGGCAGGGATTTGAACCCTGGCGGGCTAACGCCCACGGACTCTCCAGGCCCGCGCCTTCCCAGGCTAGGCTACCCCGGCGCATAAATGAGAGGGATCAGGAGATGAGCTCAATCTCGATGGTAACATCCTCGGGAACGCGGATACGCATAATCTGGCGCATGGCCCTTTCGTCGGCCTCGATGTCAACGAGCCTCTTGTGAACGCGGAGCTCGAACCTGTCAAAGGTTGCTGTGCCCTCTCCGTCAGGGCTCTTCCTTGTGGTGATCCTGATCCTCTTGGTCGGGAGCGGTATCGGTCCGCTCATCCTGACACCGGTTCTCTCGGCGATCTGCTTGATCTGGTCGGTGACCTCGTTGAGGGCCTTAATGTTAGTGCTTGCAAGTTTAATCCTCGCCTTCTGCATTTCAGTCCCTCCTAAAAGTTCAGGGAAGTAAATGAAAGGTCAGAGAAGGCCTTCAGTCGGCCTTCTGAATGGAGATAACCATACCGGCGGCGACGGTCTGACCCATGTCACGGATGGCGAACCTGCCCAGCTGTGGGATCTCCTTGACAGGCTCGATGACCATTGCCTTGGTCGGCCTGAGGATAACGATTGCTGAGTCACCGGTCTTAATGAACTGCGGGTTCTCCTCGACGACGTTACCGGTCCTCGGGTCAAGCTTAGCCAGGAGCTGCTCGAACCTGACGGCAACCTGGGTGGTGTGGGCGTGGAGCACTGGGGTGTAGCCGACGGTGATAGCGGTCGGGTGGTTGAGGACGATGATCTGGGCCTTGAAGGTGTCCTTCGGCCTGACAACGGTCGGCGGGTTGGTGGTGTGTCCGGCGACGTCACCGCGCTTTATGTCGTTCTTACCAACACCACGGACGTTGAATCCGATGTTATCACCCGGGTAAGCCTCCTGGAGTGGCTCGTGGTGCATCTCGATGGACTTGACCTCACCCTGGATCGGCTTGTGGAAGATCGTGCTGGCCGGCTCGAAGATGACGACGTCACCGACGCGGAGGACACCGGTCTCGACACGTCCGACTGGGACGGTACCGACACCCTTAATTGAGTAGACGTCCTGGATCGGGATGCGGAGCGGCTTGTCGACCGGCTTCGGCGGCTCTGGGATCTGGTCGAGGGCCTCGATGAGGGTCGGGCCGTTGTACCAGGGCATCTTGTCGCTCCTCTTGACGACGTTGTCGCCCTCCCAAGCGCTGATCGGTATGACCGGGAAGTCCTTGTAGCCGAGCATCTTGAGGAGCTTCTCGACCTGAGCCTTAACCTTCTCGAAGACCTTCTGGTCGTAGTTGACCATGTCCATCTTGTTGATGGCGACGATTATGTGGTTGATACCGAGAGTCCTGGCAAGGAAGGCGTGCTCCTTGGTCTGGGGCATGACACCGTCGGTGGCGGCAACCACGAGAACGGCGGCGTCAGCCTGGCTGGCACCGGTGATCATGTTCTTAACGAAGTCCCTGTGGCCAGGGGCGTCGATGATGGTGATGTACCTGTGCGGGGTCTCGAACTTGGTATGGGCGACGTCGATGGTAATACCCCTCTCGCGCTCCTCCTTGAGCCTGTCCATGACCCAAGCGAACTTGAAGGACTTACCCTTCTCACCCATCTCCTCGAACTTCTTGATGATGTTCTCCGGTATGTTGGCAGTGTCGAAGAGCAGTCTTCCGATGGTGGTGCTCTTTCCGTGGTCGACGTGTCCGATAAACACTATATTAACGTGTGGCTTCTCCTTTGCCATTTCCAAACACCTCCATATTTTGGTCTAGTCTCGTTGACTAGGATGGCTTTTTAAATCTTTCGAACCTCAGCCCCCTCGGGCGGGAAACCCGCCTTTTTCGGGGGGACCTCATGAGTTCCGTGGGTTAACTCTGGTGGGAGGTTTAAAAAGTTAACTAGTGAGGTTTTGTCTGTACTAATCCTTCCTCCAGACTTCAAGAACCATGAACCTTCTAACCAGTGGGTTCGGATAAAGTTCCCACTCTATGCCCTCAGTATCGGCGGGGATCTTACCGAAGAGTCCTCCCTCTCTTGGATCAAGGCTTGCCCCGGCGATCTCCCCCGGCAGGATTTTGACTTCCATGTACCTTGGTAGCCCCACAACCGCCTCACCGTTTTTCCTGGCGTACTCTATGGCCCACTTGGCGGTATAAAGGCCGGAGTATATCTCGGCTATTCTGACGGGAACGCTGGACTTTCCTATGGCTATTATTTCTATTCCCGTTTCTTCCCAGAATTTTCTCGCCAGAGGTTGGAGATCCTTTGCGAGGTCTTTCCACACTTCTTTTCCTCTATCGGTTATGCTCAAAGCCTCTATCGTTGGTTCGTCAAGCTTCCTGATTTCTATCCCCCCGATGGTGGAATCAAGGTGGACAACGTCGGGCTTTACTTCCCTTGCCAGCTCAACTGCCAGAACTGCCTCGTCCCTTATGGCCTGCCTGCCGCTCATGTCGTAGTTAAAAGGATCCGCGTACCTGACTCTGCTCACCGTTGCCGTCCGGTAGGGTTTTTCAACTAGAACTGCGGCCGTTGCTATGAGCCCGATTGGATTGTACTCCTCGTCGAGAAGTGCTCCTCCAGTGTCAGCGGCAACTATTCTCATGAATTTCACCTCCATGAAGGTCAGAGCCTTTTAGTCATCACTCTTCAGCACTCGGCAAACTCATCATCCCTTCATGGCCTCAAAAAGCTGTTCGAGGCTTTTCCGGATATCTTCTTTCCTCCCAGTTTTAAAAGGTTCTAGGATGTCTCTCATCTCTGGAAACCTCATCTCCAGGAATGACAGCGCCTTTTCAAGAGACATAAGAATCCCGCTCTCTTTGTAGGCGTAAGCTCCTATCAAGAGCTCTCCAGCTTTTAAGTAGTCCCCTCTTTTGGTCATCTCCTCTGCCATGGAGATCAGCTCACTGATTAAGTTATCATCCATTATGTTCCCACCAGGGTTACTCTTATAACGTCGAGCGATTAAAACCTTTCCGGTGGGAATATGAAAACCAGGAGAGTGTGGCTGTTGTTTTTGTTCGCCACTGTCTTGATCACTCTGGTTATCTCGTGGAAGACTGTAAGTCCACTTGTGACTTCGATGTTCTTTGCCCTCACCCTGGCTTATATCATATATCCTGCTCATCGAAGGCTTGAAGCGAAAGTTGGTTCATTAAAATCTGCCCTTCTTCTGACCATACTTATGATCATCCTGGGTCTTTTGATTCTTGCTGTTTTGGCGATGGTAGCTATAAACCTTCTCCAAACGTTTTACAGAAACGTTGGCGATGTATTCAACTGGCTTTTGTCCGTTGAGTTGCCTTCTTCGGTCTCCAGTTTCGTCCAGAACCTTAGGGCAAACCTGATGCCCATGCTGGCGGATTACGTTTCATCATTTACCTTCTCGGTTCCGGGATACATCCTCCAGCTCCTGGTCTTTTTGCTCACTTTCTATTATACCCTAGCGTATGCCCATGACATGGTTCCATTCATCCTCAAACTGGTGCCAGAAGAGCAGAAGGATTTCGTGTTCGAGCTTCTTGGGCACTTGGACAAAACGATGAACGCCCTCGTTAGAGCGTGGTTGCTTCTCAACGTCGTGAAGGGTGTCTTAATGGCTCTGGGATACATCATCTTTGGGGTTTCCGATCTGTACACTGCCCTGGTTGCGGGCTTTTTGACGTTCCTTTTCAGCTTCATTCCCCTACTTGAGGGGTGGATGCTGTGGGTCGCCGCGGCGATATACCTGTATCTTTCCGGATCACCCCTCCTGGCCATTGGAATTTCCATTTACGGCGCGGTTTTGGTCTCTCCACTGCCCGACTACACGATACGCCCAAAGCTGGTCGCAAAAGGTGCTGATCTTGATGAGACAATAGTCTTCATAGGTATGGTTGGAGGTACCTGGGCTTTTGGTCTCAAGGGTATTCTTCTGGGCCCGATAATTTTGAGCATGGCCCTGGTGATCTTGAAGGGGTGGAAAAACAGACAGAGAGTGGTTAAAGATTCTCACACTCGATCAGCTTAGCCCCGGCCTTCTGGAGCTCTTCCAGGGCTCTTTTTTCTCCCTCTGGGTCTATCCCCTTGATGGCGTCCACTATGACGTATGTCTCGTAGCCGAGTTTGAGGGCGTCCATGGCCGTTGCCTTCACGCAGTATTCCGTCGCAACCCCGCAGACGTAAACCCGCTCAACCCCGTTTTTCCGCAGGATTTCATCGAGTTCTGTCCCCTCAAAACCGGAATATGCCTCCTTATCTGGCTCGGTTGCCTTGGAGATTACAACCGCGTTCTCTGGGATCTCGACCACGAACTCTGCCCCTGGAGTGTTCTGAACACAGTGTTTTGGCCATGGGCCTCCCCGCTCTTTAAAGCTGATGTGGTTCTCCGGATGCCAGTCCCTTGTGGCAACTATTAGCGCGCCCCGCTTCTGGAACTTTTTGATGCATTCGTTTACCTTTGGGATTATTTTGTCTCCCTCTGGAACTGGGAGGGCTCCTCCAGGCATGAAATCCCTCTGCATATCGACTACAATAAGGGCTTCCTGGGACATGCTCATCACCGCTGAATGTTGGGGAGGAGATTAATTAGGTTTTCGTTACTCCAGACTGAGCCTGTCCCTGAACTTTGACATGTCCAGCCCCTTGTCAAGTCCAAAGAGATATAGAACGAGCTTCCTGTCGAGGTTTCCGTACCTTTTTGAGAACTCCTTGAGCTCGGCCATGAGTTCATCTCTCTCAAGCCCCAGAGAAGAAGAGACGAATTCAATCATTTCCTCAAAGAGGTCTTCACTCTTAATCGCCTCGTCCAGGGCTTCATCTTTCACCAGAAGGACGCCTTCTCTTTCCTCGAGGAGGCCCTGTTTTATCCACCTGTCAATGGACTCCTTGGCTTCCTTAACACTCATTATCCTGAGTGTAAAAGCCAGCAGACCAACGAGCTCGTTTCGGGAAAACTCTTTGGATCCCTTAACGCTTATCGCTTTCTTAAGCGGGTGCACAGGATCACCGGGGTTAAATATGCCCTGGAGATATAAAAACCTGCCGGAGAAGAATGAATATGGAGCCGGGACCGGGATTTGAACCCGGGACCTGGGGATTACGAGTCCCCCGCCCTGCCGAGCTAGGCTACCCCGGCACGACCGTTTGAAAGGTGGTTGAGGGGTTTATAAGTTTTTCTCGCTCAGGGTTTGGGGAGCGTTATAGCTAGGAACAGGATGACACCCCCAGCGAGAAAGCTCAGGACTGTGGCTTTCTGAATGAGTGATATGTGAATGTTTCTCAGTGTGGAGGGTACTGAAATCCTCCGTCCTCTGGCCACTCTGTTTATTATAACTGCCAGGATTATCCCGGCAAGAGCGTCGTAGATCCAGTGGTGGCCGAGGAATATCGTGGCAAAGGGAACCAGGGAATTCAGGCCTATGGCAAACTTCCCCCAGGCTTTCTCCCTGTATTTCCATAGAACCAGAATATTGATGGCTGCCACCGTGTTGTGGAGAGAGGGGAGGACGAACTCCTGCTGGGTTAGATAGGTTCTATCAGGATAGAACCCCGGGAGGTCGTAAACGTAGTGGGGGGCATGGATGTGGAAGATCGAGTAGACTACGCCGCAGGAGGTGTATGCCAGTAGATAGCTGAAGGCCAGTTCGTCGGCTTTTTCTAGATCTCTCCGGTATATCAGAACAAAAAAGACAGTCAGCGCTATAGAGCCAGAGAACCCGATGTAGTAGACCGCCTTCATTAGAAGATAAAAGATAGGTGCTGCCCTTGAGAGGTTTACCGTGTCCATAACGAAGTCGTAGGATGTAAAAGGTAGTTTAAGAAATTCATTCATGATGTCTCTGCTGTGGTATTTTATGGCGTGATTGTAGAGAACCGTAAAGCCTAGCCAGCCGAAGTAGAGGAGTATAAAAGTATTGAGCCTGACCAGGACTTCGTGATCGTTTAGCGATTTGATTATACGGTTCAGAGGCTGAAGTTTCATGGCGTCCCCTCCAGTTCGGCACAGATATCACTTCCAGTAAACCATAGATTTATTTAAACTTTTTGACTTTATGGAGTTGTATACCCTGAGTGCGGTATTCATCGGTAACGTTTTTAGCCCTTACCGTTATGTTCTCCCCGGTGAATGAGATGAAGCTTTCGATACCGAATCTTGAGGAGATACACTTTGAAGCAATTCTCTTCGACCTCAACGGAACCCTTGGTGAGAGTGGGAGAATCGGGGAGGAGGTAAAGCACCTCCTTAAGAGGCTCGTGGATAGATACACGGTGGTCGTCCTCAGCGCGGACACCTTTGGCACGCTTGAGGAAGAACTCAAGGGCCTGCCCGTGAGGGTTGAGAGAGTATCGAATGGAGTGGAGAAAGCAGAGATTGCAAAGGGTTACTCCCCATACGCGGCAGTTGGCAACGGCAACAACGACGTGGCGATGCTTGAAGGGGCAGAGTTGGCCTTTTGCGTCATCGGGCCTGAAGGTGCGACCATTGATGCACTACTCGCGAGCGATATCATTGTAAATGACGTGAGAGATGCCATAGCGATGCTCCTCGACGAGAGAAAGCTCATAGCGACGCTGAGGGGATGAGGTGAAGTCGAGTGGGTTACAGGACGCTGAAGGGCGTTGGAACGGCCCAGTTCATCGTCAAGAAGTCGGTCTTCATAGGTTACGCTTCCCCTGCAAACACGGAAGATGAAGCCAGGGCTTTCATAGCCAAGATAAAGGCACACCACAGCGATGCCACGCATAACGTCTCGGCCTATCTTATCAACGACGGAAAGAACTTCGCGGTTCGCTACGACGATGACGGCGAACCAAAGGGCTCCGCCGGAAAGCCCGTCCTCAAGGTCATCCAGAACAGGGGCCTGAGCAACGTCGTGGTCGTGGTTACGCGCTACTTTGGAGGTATAAAGCTCGGCTACGGCGGGCTGGTTAAAGCGTACAGCGACGCGGCAAGTCTCGCGATAGAGAACGCGGGAATCGTTGAGGTTTATGAGACGGAGCGCTTTGAGGTGACCTTTCCTTACAACCTCTTTCACACGGTTAAGGAGACCGTTGAGAAAGCGGGAGGAAAGGTGGTGGGCGAGGAGTACGGAGAGCTGGTGAAGTTCACGGTCGAGACGAGGGAGGGCGAAGCTGAACCCCTGATGGAGCTTTTGACGGAGAAGACGCGGGGCAGGGTGAGGTTGAGGCCGCTGTTTATGAGGTCGCTGTGATTTTTACACCCCATGTAAATTACATGGTATGTAAAAACGCTCTCACTTACCGTCTTCTTCAAAAATCATCTCCCAGACCCTTATGGCGCTCCACTTGTCGAGGAACTCGTTGAAGGTTCCACACTTGGGCGAGAGGATGCAGACGGGACAACCGTCTTTGCAGGAGCAGCCCTTCAGGTGCTCTAGGCTCTTCTCCATCAGCTTCTCGATGTTCTCGTAGATAATTTCCGCCAGACCTGCTCCCCCTTCGTTGCCGTCGTAGATGAAGACCACGGGCATCCCAACGTAGGGCTCTCCCGGAAAGGCCGCGTAGCTGTAGCCACCAAGTTCTCTCGAATCAACGTAGGTGAATATTGGCGCTATCTTTATGAGGTTGTGCTCTATCGCGTGGAGCGCGGAGCCAATCCCGTCCTTGCTGTCCACCATCTTCTTTATCGCGAAGGCCAGCTCCTCGTCGTTTGTGCCCGCCTTCTGGAGGGCATCTCCTATCGTCTTCCTTATGATGAAGCTCGTGCTCCCGAGGTAGAGCGGGAAGAGCTTTCTCCTGTCGAGGGTCTCGTAGAGGTGGAACGCGATGTCTTCAAATCCTTTCTCAGCCGCCTTCCCGAGAAACTCTCGGAACTCCTCGGCCGGGACGTCCCTTATCGACTCCGGAAAGACGAGCCAAACTCCCTCGGTCTCGAACTCCCTCACGTGCGGTTCCTCGAACTCGACCTTCGCGAACTTCTCCCAGTTGAGTATCGAGAAGTCCTCCTCGGCTTCCACCTTCTCCCCGCTCGCCGGAGAGAAGATTTCGCCCTTTAGAATTCCCCTCTCCCTCAGCTTCACCAGCTCGGCCACGTAGTTGCCGGTATCAAGGCCTTTAACGGCGTAGCCCGTATAGACATGCCGGACGCGAAGCCTTCCAAGGCCTATCGTTACTCCCCTGTGGGACTTCTCCTCCTTAACCTCGAGGATTTCAACGTCCTCGTGCTTGCTGGCGAAGGTCTCGACGTCCCAGAGGCGGTTTAACTGCCTCGCGAAGACGAAGTGGAAGTTGCCTATGCTCAGCCTGTCCATCGCCATGTAGAGCTCCCCGCGCGAGAAGTAGGCCATTCCCGGCAAAAGCGAGCGGTGGTACTCGTCCGTGTCGACCTCCTCTATGACGTAGCCCTTCATCTTGAGCCAGTTGACGAAGTTGAGGAGCTCGCGCGTCGATGCCTTTTCCATTAGCTTGCCCCTTATCCACGGCCCGTCCTTCACCAGGAAGAAGCTCTCGTCGCTGGCCGTCCTCAGAGAGGAGTAGTTAAAGGCCGGCCTCCTGATGCGGAGTTCGAGCTTTCCGGTTAAGGGGTTCTTCTTCAAGTCTGCTTTGCGCTCGATGACGAGCCTTTCGGCAATTTTCCTTTCAAACTCGTCCAGCTCGTCCCAGTCGAGGATTCCGAGCTCGGTGAGAAGATAATGGAGGTGCTTTTCCGCTATGCGCTCGTTGTCAACCTTAACCGGCATGTACTCGATGATGCCCTTCTCAAGCCTCTCGACAAGTTCATCAAAGTGCTCGCGGTAGTAGTAATCGAGGCCGTTCTTCCTCAGGACGATGCCGTTGAGGGCCTCGCGGTCGGCCTTTCTTCCAGCTCTTCCGAAGCGCTGAATTAGGGAGAAGAGGCCGTCCGGCGGGATGCCGTAGTTTATCACCGCATCAAGGTCGCCTATGTCTATTCCCAGCTCAAGGGCGTTGGTGGTGAGCAGAACCAAGAGTTTGCCGTCCTTGAAGTCCCGCTCTATCTCCCAGCGGACGTTTTTTGGCAAAGTCCCTTTATAGGTGCTCGTCCTCGAAAAGGCCGGCGAGTTGAGGAGGAAGCGCATTAGCTTTTCGGTCCCCTTCCTGCTGTCGAAGAAGACGAGGGTCTTGATGCCCTTCTCGGCGAGCCTCTCGACAGCTGCCTTCAAAAGCTGTCTCTCCTCAAGGTTCCTCGGCTCGAAGAGCACCAGATACCTCCGCGGGAAGGGGTTGGTGGCCTCAGTTACCGCCTCGAACTTGGCCCTGAACAGCTTTTCCGCGAACTCCTTCGGGTTCCTTAGCGTTGCGGAGAGCGCTATTATCTGGGGCTTCACTCCGAGGCGCTTTAGCCTGAAGAGTAAGCGTTTGAAAAGCCACGCCGCGTTGCTCCCGAAGACACCGCGGTAAACGTGGAGCTCGTCAACGACGAGGTAGCGCAGGTTCCTCAAAAGCCACTCGTAGTCCCTCCAGCGACGCAGGACGTTGTAGTGGAGCATGTCGGGGGTTGTGAAGACGACCCTCGGCTTCTCGCGGATTAGCTCCCTCCTCTCGTTCCAGGGAACGTCTCCCGTCAGAATCCTCGCGCTCACGCTCTTTCCCGTTATGCGGTAGAAGACTAGGTTTTGAAGGGAGAACTTCTCGAACTGGTTGTTTATCAAAGCTCTGGTGGGGTAAACGAGGAGGTAAGTCTTTCCCGGGTCCGAGAGGTAGGAGTCGAAGATGGCCAGCCTAAAAATCTCGCTCTTCCCGCTCGCCGTTGGAGTCGTCACGACGATGTTTTTGCCAGAATAGAGCTTTTCGAGGGCTTGAACCTGGTGCCTGTAGAGGGTGAAGCCGAGCTCCTCCAGAAGGGCGTTTATCTCGGGGTTGTTGAACCTGAACTCACCAAACTCTCCCTCGCTCGGCGGGAAGACATGGACTTTAGCTATCTCGGACTTCAGCGGCTTGAGGACTTCGAATATGGACATGATCTTTCCTTCACCCGAATCCTCAAAAAGTTGGCGATGGCGGTTTGCCGGTGTCGTGAGGTCTTTCAGTATGGCGGGGGAAGTTACAAGAGTGAAATTGTATAACGGTGGTTATACTAATGGCCATTATAGAAAGGTCGCCGAACTCGAGATAGTCCCTGACAAGGGCCTTCTCCCGAGAAAGCCCGAGAACGCGAAGGCCTTCGACTGGAGGGATGCTTTAACGCTCGCCCCATAACGGCTCCCAGTCGTCGCAAACGAAGTTCATGTGGACGGTCTTCATGTGCTTCCTGCATATTCCATAGGTCTGAAAGTATGAGTCAATCGGCCCGAACCAGCGGCAGTTCTTGCAGGCCTTGGACCCTTCCATAAGGCTCACCAGGTGCCTCTGGTTGCCGGGCGTATTAAGTTTTTCTGAAAAAAGAAAAAGAAAAGAAAAAAATCAGCGGAGGTTTTCGGCCTCCGCGTAAAGCTTGGCCTTCTCGACGAGAACCTTGAGGAGCTCAATGAACTCGCGGGCGTTCTTCTCCGAGTAGGGGAGGAGAAAGCTGAGAACCCCGCTGAAGCGGGCGTGGTCTTCGAGGAGTATAAGGGAGAGCTCGACCGGCCTGACCGACCTTCCGAAGAGCCCGTCGTGGGTGCTCTTCAAATAAACCTCATAACGTTTATGGGCCTTCATACTACCACCTCCCGTGCGCGCCCCAAATGGGGCAAAAAAGAAAGGTTACCGGAGCAGGGCCCTTATCTCTTCCTCGCTGAGGATCCGCTCGATGTATTTGGAGAGAACGTAGGCGAGGAGGAAGACGTTCTCGGGCGTCAAGTCAACGGCCTCGTAGATGTAGCGGTCGTAGCCGTCGGCGATGATGAAGCGGAAGCTTTCCGCCTCGAACTGCACCTCGACCCTGAGGGGCCCGTCCACGCTCTCTAACTCAAGAACGTAGTAATCAAAATCCATTGCATACACCACGACCACCGCGCAGAAGAGTGAGGGCGCTCTCAGGCGGTTGCGATTCGCGCTTTCAGGTTTATAAATTTTTCGGTTTCAGCTGAAAAGGAAAGGTCACCGGCCGGCGATGAGCTTCGCCTGCTCCTCCATGAGCCTGCACTGCTCCTGCTTTTTGCGGATGGACATCACAAATTTGTAAAGCAGATAAAGGCCGAGCCCGAACACCGGAATCATGGCGATGCTCATGACAATGGCGACTGCGTAGCCAACCTTCTGGACGGTCGTGAAGCACCTTATCCCCACGGGTATCACCGCCACAGTAGAACCGGGCTAGTGCTTTGGAAACTTTGGAGCCAAAGCGCGAGGTCCAGCAGGAGGGTCGGATGGTAGCCTCGGTTACGAAACGGTTCTAATTCTCAAAAAAGACGAATCGCATGACCCTGAAATCGGGTTCGGGGGTTTCCAAAGCCGTAGTTGGTTCTGAAACTCGTGAACTACTTCCTCAAGAAGTACGGCTGGAGTAAGGCGGCACTATTTCCAGAGCACTATGCTAGTTCTGAAACCATAGGCTTTTTTTGCCCCTTTGGGCAAACAAAGTAAGGAAAAACTCCTATATAAGCTTTTCGCTCTTCTACGACCGTGAAAAATTTGTCCTTAAAACGCTCTTCTCAAACTAACTCCCGTTGGAAAAAGTCAGGCCGGGATGTTTCATGGCCCTTCCGGATAATAGAAGGCTAACAAAACGGCCGTTTTTATTCAGCTGACTTTTGCAGACTTAAAAAGCTGAAATTCCCTAAATCCTCGGAATTTGCTCTACCTATCTCCTCGGAAAATCTTACTCTACCCTCAAAAGCCCTTAAAAATGCCCCTTTTATCCCACTTTTAAAGACCTTTCCGCTTTTCTGTGCTAGGTAAATAAAAGTCTATCCTGCCGTTTTTAGTCGTTTTGGGCGATTTCTTTTCTCCTTTTACAAAACGTTCATTTGATTACCTTTATGTAGCGTAAAAATGCGAAGTCCGTTTTTCAGCAGTATTTTTCGTTTTTCAGCCACCAATGGCGAAATCGTTCTACCTATCTCGCCGGAGGTCCCCCTAAAACCTCGAAAAGGCCTTCTCTCGTCTTCTTTTTCAATGCACAGGTTTGGAAACAGGACAATCTTATCCATCAAATAAACTGAAAAAGCCCTATAAGGTCTTTTCTACTCAGAAAAAGCTGGTGCACCGTTAAACCCGAAAAAAGAAGGAAACCGCCGGAGAGGAAATGCACACTGTTACGCAAGTATGGGAACTTTAAAAAGTCCGACGGAAAGGCGAAGGTTTCCCTCAACATTATTGAAGCACTACACCATAAAGACCCCACCCAAGGCACGCCTTAAGTCTCCTCCTACTCCTCTTCTACCTTCTTTTGGCCCCATCAATACCCTTTTATCCTCTCTATCCAAGACTTCCACGGTGGTAGCATGGCACTTAGAAAATTTGGTGATTCTGCGTACCTCTATCCGGGAAGTCCCTCGACGCTAATCCGGGTTTTTGACGGGAAGGCTGTCCTAATCGACCCCGGCCACGGGAGCGGGCGACATAAAGATTTGAAAAGGGAGATCAGGAAGCTTGAATTTGATGTCAGGGCCCAGCTGGCGACTCATGGGCACGCTGACCACGTAGCCGTTGCCCCAAAGATAAGCGCGCCGCTCTTCATACACCGCTTCGAGTTCTCGATAGCTGAAAGCCCGCTCAACAGGGAGCTTTTGACCTTCGGCTCAAAGGCACCAAAAGGCTTTCTCGTCTTCCAGTTTCCGGAGGAGGTGAAGGTTCACGCCGTCTTCGAGTGGGGCGATGAGCTTTTTGGAGCAAAGGCCATAAGGCTCAACGGCCACTCGCCGGGGATGACGGGCTTCCTGGATGATGAAAACGGGCTGATCTACGCCGGCGACTCCTTCTTCGGCGAGAGGCTCATCCAGTCCGTCGGGGTGCCGTACCTCGTCGATCCGGAATCATTTAAGGCCTCAATTAAAGAATTACAGAATTATGTAAACAAAGGCTACCTGCTTATCCCCTCGCACGGTAAGCCGGTTGAGGAGGAAGAAGCGGTAAAACTGCTTGAGTTCAACCTCAAACGTGTGGAAGAAACCGAGTCCCTGATTCTGGATCTTCTGCAAAACCCGATGTCTGCCGACGAGCTGGCCTTCAGGATAATGGAGCACTACGGCGTAGCCATAACCCCCCAGAAGCTCGCCCTCAACCTCGTCCCGGTGAGAGCTTTCATAGCGGAGCTTTACAACAGGGGGGAGATAGAGGCCCTCGCGGATGGAGGACTTAAGTGGAGGACAAAGACCCGCTGAAGCCATGAACCAAAAACTTCAGGGGTATCTCTCTTGATACCACCTCTTTCAATAGCCGTCATGAAAACGATGGCCTGAAAAATAGAAGAATATACCAGCGATGACGGGCAAATTGTGAAAAGGGATCAGCCGAAGAGCCACAGAACCGCTCCCGGGAACCTTTTGCCCCAGTAGTATTCGTTGTGCTCACCGCCCTCATCGATGACCACCTTGAGGTTCACCCCCTCCGTGTAGCCCCTGTTCTCAAGTATTTTGACCATTTTCTCGGCACCGCTGACTATTTCCTGTGATTCAGCCGTTCCCCAGTCGATATATATCCTCTTCGGCCCCTTGCTGGCGTTCTTAACGAAGTCGTAAATTTGTGGGTTGAACCAGAACGCTGGACTCATGGCCCCAACGTACTGGAAGACGTCTGGATATAGGAACCCGGCATAGAGTGCCATCAGTCCCCCCAGCGAGGAACCCATGATGCCCGTCTTTTCCGGATCGGTTCGGTACTGGCTGTCTATGAACGGCTTGAGGTTCTCCACTATGAACTCAAGCGTGGCATTCCCGAGACCGCCCCGTCCGTACTTTTCGTTTACCCATGGGGCGTACTCGTCGATTCTCTTATCGCCTCCGTTGTCTATCCCGACGACGATTATTGAGAAGTTTTCTTCTCCATAGAGCTTTTCGAGGGCCTCATCGACACCCCACTCTTCCAGAAAAGCCGTTGCGCTGTCGAAGAGGTTCTGGCCGTCGAACATGTAGAGAACCGGGTACCTCTTTCTCG
The DNA here is from genome assembly GCF_002214385.1 of Thermococcus gorgonarius. NCBI lineage: Archaea > Methanobacteriati > Methanobacteriota > Thermococci > Thermococcales > Thermococcaceae > Thermococcus > Thermococcus gorgonarius. Next base: position 642,693 of record NZ_CP014855.1, read on the forward strand.
ACGAGTTGTAATCCGGGGGAAGGTAAACCCATGTCCTTCTCGTGTCGTTCAGCTGTGGGATAAACCTCTTGAAAGTTCTGACGTCGCCCGTTATTGTGTGCTCCTTGCTGGACTCAACGTAGTCGCGCCAGTTGTGGACGGTAAACTCATAGGTGCCGGGCTCTTTGAAAACGAAGCGCCTGTTCGGGATCTCCTCCTCGTTGGGCCCTTTTTCAACCGTCTCCCACGAGCCTCTCGTGAACTTGAACTCTATGACCGTCCCGTAGGGAAAGGTCAGGTTTATGGCCCATCTACCGTCCGGGAGTTTCTTTAGTCTGTAACGCTCGTCTCCGGGGTTCCAGCCGTTGAAATCCCCTGCGATATAAACATAATCCCCATCCGGTGTGTACTCGGGCACCGAGACTATGAAGGCCACCGTTATTTCATTGACGGTGGTAGTTACAGTCAAAGGAGAAGTGGTTGTGGTAACTGGAAGTGTAATTCCAGTTCTGTGGCTGGTGGTGCTGGTTGACGTTGTGCTTGTGGTGGTTTGGAAAGTGGTATGTCCTGTCGCCTTAGTGCCAGCATTGTCCGGATTTCCACTGGATGTCGTCCCCGAAGTGTTTACGCCCGGGATATCTCCACTCTGAACGCCCGATCCATGATTAATACCAAAGTAGAGACCGGAAAGGGCCAGTATACCTATGATCATCAGCGCACCGATCAACCTCACGTCCATGTTACCACTGGGTAAACTTGTATGGGGAGGTTTTATCCTTTTCCCCGCAACTGTTTTTAGGAAAGTCCAAAAATTTTCCACGGTGGTCTCAATGAAAGAGCTGACCCATGTGGACGAAAGGGGCGTTAAGATGGTCGAAATCGGGCACAAGGACGTGGTTTTCAGGAGGGCAGTTGCAAGAGGGAGGATAAAGCTGAAACCGGAAACCATTCGCCTGATTCTTGAGGGAAAAACCAAGAAGGGAAACGTCATAGCCACTGCCCAGATAGCCGGAATTCTGGCGGTGAAAAAGACCTCCGAGCTGATCCCGCTCTGCCACCCGATACCCCTCACGGGCGTTGATATATCCTTTGAGTTCGGGGAGGACTATGTGGAGGCGGTATGCGAAGTCAGGGCTTACTATAAAACCGGTGTTGAAATGGAAGCGCTGACGGGTGTTACAGTTGCTTTGCTTACGATCTGGGACATGGTCAAGGCCGTTGAAAAGGATGAGCGGGGACAGTATCCGAACACGAGGATTGAGGGGATAGAGGTAATAGTCAAGGAGAAGGGGGAATACATCCGATAGAGTTTCAATATCGAGTTCAGTGTGGACCCTTTTGGGCATCAATGATCAAAACCCCCCTTTAATTCCCTACGACTCTAGCTCGGAGAAATAGAGAGGACATCTGTGGCGTTTCCGCAACATTTATTTATTTGCTTTCCCACCAAACATTGATTTCCCGTAAGTTGAGGTGATATGCATAAAATCGAAAAAGATGGCATTCGTCCTTCTGCTGTTGGATGCCGTTCTGTTATTTGCCTCTTGAGCAAGTGCCCAGGAAGGACCTTACTATTACGTCAAAACTTATGGTGGTTCGGGATGGGACAGCGGTGATGCCATGGCTATAGCCCCCAACGGTGACGTTCTCGTTACCGGCTACACCGAGAGCTTGTGAACTAGCTTCCTGACATGGGCCTTTGGCTCTCTACCAGTCTACACCAACCTGGCGGAGAGCTGAAGTTTAATTCAACGGCATGCCAACTGGAAATCCCTAATTGAAAACTACAAAGCTTACTCCTCCTGAGGAGAAGATGAAACCTTCCCTTTTCTTCTAATTTTAGAGGTAAACATTTAAGAGGACAAAACCCTGTAGTACAAACGGACTGTTTTAAAGAGTGCCAAGGGTGATAGCGTGTTCAACGTAGTCGTGGTCAGATACGGAGAAATCGGAACGAAGTCGAGACAGACAAGGAAATGGTTTGAGAACATCCTTATGAACAACATCCGGGAGGCCCTGGTGAGCGAGGGGATTGACTTCAAGAAAGTCGAGGCCAAGCACGGCCGCGTTCTGGTGAGGACGAATAGGGCAAGGGAAGCAGTAGAAGTCCTAACCCGGGTTTTCGGCATCGTCTCCCTCTCCCCGGCGATGGAAGTTGAGGCAGACATGGATAAGATAAACAAGACCGCACTCAGGCTTTTCAGGAAGAAAAAGCGCGAACTCGGGCTTGAGAAGCCCAGATTCAGGGTCACTGCGAGGAGGATAACCAAGGAGTTCCCGCTCAAGAGTCCCGAGATACAGGCGAAGGTCGGTGAATACATCCTCGAGAACGAAGAGAGCGAGGTTGACCTGCACAACTACGATATTGAGGTTGGAGTGGAGCTGATGGAGGGGAAAGCATACGTTTTCGTCGATAAAATCAGGGCCTGGGGTGGTCTGCCGATAGGAACTCAGGGCAAAGTCGTGGCCTTACTAAGCGGCGGTATTGATTCTCCCGTTGCTGCTTTCCTCATGATGAAGCGCGGCGTTGAGGTGATTCCGGTTCACATCTACATGGGGGAGAAAACCCTCGAAAAGGTCAGGAAGATATGGAACCAGCTGAAGAAGTACCACTACGGCGGAAAGAGCGAGCTGATAGTGGTCAAGCCGAAGGATCGTGAGAAAATCATTCAAAAGCTCAAAGAGATGAAGAAGGAGAAGTACACCTGCGTCTTCTGCAAGTTTATGATGGTGAGGAACGCCGACAAAATTGCCAAAGAGTTCGGTGCAAAGGGCATAGTCATGGGTGATTCGCTCGGGCAGGTTGCTTCCCAGACGCTCGAAAACATGTACATCGTCAGTCAGGCGACGGATCTGCCTATATACCGCCCGCTCATAGGCATGGACAAGGTGGAAATAGTCGAGATAGCCAAGAAAATAGGCACCTTCGAGCTCTCCACATTTCCTGAGGACGAGATACCATTCATACCAAAACACCCGGTCATAAGGGGCTCCTGGGAGGAGTTCAGGAAGATATACAAAGCGATATTCGGAGAGGAACCAAAGAAAAGGGAGTGCTGAGGTGAGAATATGGAATTCGAAAAGCTATCCGCTTATATCTCGATCTTTCTTCCGGTGATATTCCTGGCGGGCCTCACAATCGTGCTCAGCAAAAACCCGTGGTTCTCCTTCACGGACAACGCCCTCAGCGACATGGGTTCGCTCAAAAACCCAGAGAGGTGGTACTTCAACGGCTTTCTGATGACTTTCGCAGTTATAAGCTTTATAGCAGCCTTTGGAGCATTTAGAAGCGGTCTCAGCTACTTAATGATTTTTGCGTCGGTTTCACTCTTCCTCGTGGGCGTTTTCCCGGAGGAGTACGCGCCACATGCTCCAGCCGCGGTTCTCTTCTACGTTCTCGCACTGGCAGATATAGCCATCGTCGGGATTAAGCTCGGCCGCTCTGGGGTTTCTCTCGGGTACCTGTGGTCAGTTCTGGCACTTCTGACATTCGTTCTGATGCTTTACCTAGTCAAAGCTCGCGTCTTCAAGGGTTTAGCCATTCCGGAGATGGTCGGCGCAATAACAATACTCACTTGGTTCGTTTACATCGGGCTGCTCCGGCTGTGTTCTCAACCATAAGTTGGGAAAAACTTCATATATCCTTCTTCCCCTTCCCGAAACATGAAGGCAGTTGCACTCCTCAGTTCGGGCATCGACTCACCGGTCGCTATTTACCTCATGCTCCGGAAGGGGCTGGAGATAACGCCCGTCCACTTCAGGCAGAGCCCCAGAAAGGAATCCAAGGTGATAGAGCTATATGAGATTCTCAGGCGCTATGGAAAGCTCAACGAGCCCGTTATCATAGACGCCTACGAGGAGCAGGTGCCGGTCTTTTCGAAGCTCGCCGAGCTCGGAAAGGCCAAGTGGACGTGTCTCTTCTGCAAGTGGACGATGGTGAGAAAGGCCTGTAGGATAGGGCATGAAATTGGGGCGAGGGCGATAGTTACCGGAGATTCACTCGGTCAGGTCGCTTCCCAGACCCTAGACAACCTGGTGATAATAAGCTCCGCCAGCGACCTGCCCATACTGAGGCCGCTCATAGGGATGGATAAGGAGGAGATAGTTAAGATAGCCAGGGAGATAGGGACGTTTGAGGTCAGCATCGAGCCCGAGGAACCGTGCCCCTTCGTACCCAAGCATCCCATCATAAGGGGCTCTCCCGGAGAGTTCCTGAGAATAAAGGAACGGCTTATGAGGAAAGGTGTTCTCTGAATTTGAGAGGGACTTTAATAATAGCCTCGGGAATGTTTTGAAAACCACAAGCTTTTATACTGCATCTCTCAATTTACAATGCCCCCGCGCGAGGACCCCGGGGAGAATGAACCGGGGGGCGATGCGGGGGCCACAGCCCGGTCTCAGCGAGGTCCCCGCGGGAGGGCCTTCCGCGTTACGGAGCGCGATGACCGCGGGAAACCCAGACCGGGCACAGTTCTGGCCCGCCTGGGTTAACCCGTCCGATTCTGCCGTCTGGCTGAGATGAGGACGGGGGTTACGGGCGGGCCACAGCTTTCACGATTTTCTAAAGAGAAAAGCCAGGGTCAAAACAGAGAGAAAAGATAGGTGAGAATCACTCGAGAACCTCGAGTATCTTCGCCTTGACGATGCCCTTACCGCCGGTCGGTTCGACTAGTGTGGCCCCGCAAACCAAGCACCTAACCGGTGTTGCGGGGTGGCTGAATACTATCTGTTCGTTTCCGCAGTCAATGCACTTAACTCGGAGAAACCTTGAACGAGGCATTGGGATGAGGTTCTTTGGAAGTGCCATTGATCACACCTCCACGAGTTCGAACTTCTTAACGCGGAAGCCCTTTCCTCTTGTGTGGGCCTTACCGCAGACAGTACACCTGAACCTCAGGTCGAGCTTCTTGACCGGCTTCTCTCTTCCAGCTGGGTTCGGCCTTGGGAAACCGTGGTAACCCTTCATGATTCTCCTAAAGCGCCTCTGGCCCTGACTGAGCTCGCTCCTAGGTCTCTTCTTGACCTTCTCTACTTTGTGAATTGTATGCTTCTTACAAAACGGACAGTATGTCCTTATCTGCTTCGGGTACTTCATGCTCCCACCTCCAGCAGGGGCCCGGTAGGCTCCTACCTGCTCGCTTCGGATGCCCCCGAGCCATGAGGCATGATCGCCTGCATCACCTGATAAAGCCGTCGCTTTAAAAACCTTACCTAGCACAAAACAAAACACAAAAATTTTAAAAAACTTTTTGTTACTTAAATCTTGGAGGTGGTGAGAATGAAGGTCGTGGAAATCGTAAGGGATGCCAGGAACCTTGAGGACAACACTTTGAAGGAATACATCAAAGTACTGAAAAAACTCAAAAGCGCCGAATACACCGATTTAAGGGTTCTCCTCCTGAGAATGGCCATTGATACCCTCTTTCACAAGCATATAATGGAAGCCATAGAAAAGGCATACGAAGAGGCCCTGGATTTAATTAATGAGTTCGGATATACATCGGAGGACGAAGTTCCTGAGGACGCTCCTAGAAAACAGATTGAGTCAGGTCTAGTCATAATCCCCGGACTGCCGGCTTTAACGCTCCCGTTCTATGGAGTTCTCGGCTCAAGGATTCCGCCTGAGGAAGTACTGGACGAACTGCTGTCTACCATGAAAGATAACGTTGTAATACCTCCCGGTGAAGAGAAAAAGATAAAGGAAACCCTCAGGAAGTTCAAGGAAATGAGCGAGAAAATGAAAGCAAACTACGAGAAACTTGAAACAAAAGCCGTTCATCCAATAATAACTGCGGTTGCAAGAGAAACTCGGAGAAACGAAGAACAGCACGAAGCCGTCCTTGAGAAGCTCATATCTTAGATTTTTGAGCCTTTCACTTTTCTGTCCCATTCTTCCAGCATTGTATCAAGGGCCAGAAGACTGTTGAGTCTCAATCTTACCCTGCCGTTTTCCCAGTCTATGGAACCCTTGAACTCGTTGAGTAGCTCGAAAACCTTTTCGGCTTCTTTCTCGGGAAGGGTTTTGCCATAGAACTCCTCACCGCAGTGGGGACATTTGAAAACGAAGTCGCGGAGTTCGTTGAGAAATATTTCCTTGTCTAATAGGATCTTTTTCATTTCATTACCTCTTTTTGCCAGCATCTGCTCCATTAATTCCCTCCAGTCAAGTGGTTTGCCGCAGAGCGGGCATCTTGCCATTCTAGTCCACCTCCTTCAAAAACTTTTCAATTTCCTTCAGGATAAACCTAACTGCTTCATCAAGATTCTTCTTCCCGTTCGCACCGGCGGCTCCGGCGTGTCCGCCGCCAGAGCCATCTATGATTGGCCCGACCTTCTCCATTATCTTGCCCAGATGAAGGCCTTTCTTCACGAGGCTCTCCTTGGCCCTTGCGGAAATCCTGACGCCCTTCTTCTCGCTCCCCACTATAGCTATATCCGCCCCAAGGCTTAGAAACGTCTTGCAGGCGAGAGACTCGTAGGCAGAAACCTTTGAGACCGCTATGATGTACCTGCGGAACTTCTTTATTTCCAGCCTCTGGCATGCCTTCAGCATCGCTATTCTCTTTGCTTGGTCGATGTTCTCGTCGCTCACGGGTGCGACTAGCTGGAATATCTCCCCCATTTGGAGCGGGAAGCGCTCGAGCATCTCCGAAACAGCTTTGAAAGTTTTCGCGTTGGCAAAGCGAAAGTTTGCAGTATCTGTGACGATTCCAGCGAGCAGAGCCTTGACAGCGGCCTCGTTATAGAATCCAAGATATTTGAAAAGCTCCCAAACTATTTCGGCCGTCGAGGTTCTGGAGGAATCAACCACTGCTATCTGGGCTTTAATTGGCTTTTCCTTCTCCATGTGATGGTCGATAAGAACGACGGTTTTTCCCGTTGGAATCTCAACGGGTTCGAGCTGTTCGAGCGATGACGTGTCAAAAATAACAACGACATCCTCTTCAACGGAGGGATTTTTCTCAACTGGAACCGGCGAGAAGGCCAGAAGTTTCTTCGCATAGGAGGATACGCTCTGGGCAACGCCTATCCTAACTTTCTCAACGCCGACTGATTTTAGGTAGAGGGCAAAGGCTATGGCTGAGCCTAGGGAATCCGGATCGGCGTTATGGTGGCAGAGGAGGAGAAAGGACTTGCCTTTTGAGCTTCCAAGAAAGCGTTTAAGCTTTATTTTGCCTTTCATTCCAGTTCCTCCAGAGCTTTTCAATCCTCCGCAAAGCGCCTCGCCACCTCGCGGTAATCCATCCCTCTCACCGGATAAATTTACACCTTGAAAGTTTAATCCTTTATGGCAAGCGTTTTCAGCTTCTTCTCAACGCTCTCATAAGCTCTTTCCAGGGCTTCGTTGATAAGGGAATCAACGTTCACCTTGACGAAGACTGGAACCTCAAGATAAACCTCGATCTCGAGGTCGAGGGTTTCATCCCGGTTAATTCTCGTCGTAACTTCGATGTCCTTGACGTCACTTCTGTTCAGGACATCAAAGATATGCTTTATAATGACCTTTTGTGCCAGCTCACCGAGTTCAATCAGTTCCTCCTCGCTCAGTTCGGGAAGACCTATGTGAATAACTTTCTTCTCGCCGCTGGCCATGGTCACCACCGAAAGAAAAGAGAAATCAGCCGGCTGTCGGCGGCCTTAGGGCGGACTGTATCTGTGCAGTGAGCTCCTTGAGCTTCTCGTTGAGCTTCTTCTCCTGCCTCTCTAGGGCGTTGAGGCGAACCTCAAGGGTCTCTATCTTTTCCTTGAGCTCCTCGACGACCTTGGTCTTCTCGGTTTTAACGATGAGAGTCCCTACCGTCTTGTAGATGACTGCATCATCGGGCAGCTTTTCGATCTCCTCAAGGGCCTTCTTGGCCTCCGTCAGCTCAAGCTGAACCTTCTGCTTCTGCTGAACAACGAGCTGAAGCTGCTGCTGGTAACTCTCAAGCTGGCCCAGCATGGCCTGAACCTGCGGCGGAATGTTCTGCATCCCAAACACCTCCGTAATCGTAATGCCGGGTTAGAATAAGTTGGGGCCTTTAAATAGTTTCGGTGAAAATCAGAGGTCTATTGAATCCAAAGCAACCTTAATCCATCTAAGGTAAGAGTTAAGGGTACCTCTCAACGCTGAGTTATCGGTGGCCTTGAACTCAAGCCTTATTTTTCTCCCGTTCAGGGTGAAACTGGCCCTCGTTCTCCTGTAAGGGACAGTCTCGTGCTCTATTCTGACGCTTTCATAGACAACCCTCGCCACTTCCTCCGTGGGGAATTCAATCTCTATGTAGCCCTCTATTGGCTCATTCACTTTTGCTCCCCCCAAGATGGCTGATGACGAGCCCGATACTGGCAGAGACGAAGATTCCCAGTATACTTGACAGAGACGCCATGGCATACATGTGCTCGCTCAGCACGCCGTAGGAGTAGCCAACCTCCCCCACAAGTAGGCCGAGCACTCCGAAGCTCGCTATCCCAGCGGCGCGGGTCAGGGAAACCTTAACGTTGCGCTCCCAGACGAGCACCGTAGTCAGGAGCAACCTCACGAGATATATAACTGCAAAAAAGTAGAGCACCTCCAGGGAAAACTCCGTCTCTAGGTTTATCCCCCTCCATGCGAAGAATATTGGGGCAAAAATTCCGTAGGTAACCCCTGAAATGATTGTGTGGACTCTCTCAAACTGCTTCGTTCCCATAAGGTCGCTGTGGAGCATTAGACCGACCAAAAATGCCCCTATGCTGAAGTGCAGGCCAATCTCCTCACTTATCAGCGCAAGCGAAGTGGCCAGTATCATTACCATGCCAAAGACGGCTTCGTCGCTTCTGAGATTTCTAAGGGCCCGGATTATCTTGACTTTCTGCTTTATCCCAAGTACATAGTTTATCCCGAGAACCACTGTCAGGAAGACCACATCCTTGACCAGCTCCAGGAAAAGCTCGAAGTAGCTAAGGTGGTGAAGTTCGAAGTTTATCACGATATACAGAATTGCTAGCGTTCCAACTTCGCTTATGACTGCGTATGAGAGCGCTATGTGGAGGAATTCCTGGCCAAAGAAGCGCGTGAGTCTTATGACTATGGGAGCAGATGCAACGGCCAGAATTGAGGCCACTATGAGGTTCTCGACCCCAAATTCATAGTTAGTGAACGGTAAAGTTAGCAAACCCATCGTGATCAGCGTTATAACGTAGATTGGGAAGCTCTTCTTCCCGCCTATGCGGACTTCCTCTGGAGTGAGCTCAAGACCAGCGTACATCATGAGGAAGAAAACGCCTAACTCGGCCATGAGAGTTAAGTCATCACGTGGAAGGTCGTGGAGAAAAACTCCAAGCAGAAGACCTGCGGTTATCTCCCCCAGAAAGCCGGGATAACCAATCCTCTCAAAGACCTCTGCAAAAATCCTTGCAGTTGCTATTATGACGAAGACGTAGCCTATAACGTCAAACGTCAAGGGGACACCTCCGAGTAAAGATTTCGGGAAGGAGAGAGGAACTTTTAGTAAGTCCTCATCAGTCCTTTGGCTTGATACCGAGGGCCTCCTTGTAGTCCCATCTCCGGCCGTCTTCCATTATCCATATCTTGACCAGTATAAGCGGTCCAACGGCCCTTTCCTTGGTTATGTCAAGGCGGTAGAAGTTGACGGCCATTCCCCTTGGATAGTTCTCTATAACGCCGATTACATCCGTGTTGTTTTTGTCAGCTATTGTCTGAAGGCTCTTGTTGCCTCTGGGAACGAACTTACCGCCGGTGAGCTCTGCAAAGACTTGAGCGAAGGCGGTGTGATCGATTCCAACGCGCTTGGCCGTGGTTACAACGAAGGGCATCTCTTCCCTTATGGGAGGTATGTTCCTGAAGCCTATCTCACGCTGGAGTTTTATGCCGTGGAGGTAGAGATAGCCAAGGTAGCCCCAGTCCTCTGGATCGACCTTAATGAAAGTCATCTTGAGCGGGTTGCCCTTCCAGACGTTGATTATCAAAAGCCTCTCGTAGTTCCTGTCGTAGGCCTCCATGAGGAGGTCTTTGATAGTCTTCTTTCCCCTAGTCATGTAGAGTGAATTGGGGAAGACCCTCTCCAGGTCGTGGCCAAAACTTCTCGTCCTTCTCGTCGGTCTGTGGGATGTTGTTATCAGCATCATTGCATTCCTTAGCTTTGAGACATGGTTAAAAAGCTTTCTCATCGGCAGATTTTTTATTCCTGATCTCGCGGGGATGGGCACGAATCGAGAATGTGTCGAAACCCAATAACCTTGTACTGGTATGTCTATCTATGTCCTCAAACCTGTTCTTATAACGTTCAACATCTCGAGTTATCCAATACCTAGAATTCTTCCTAAGTACCTCATGCCCCCATGCCAAGGATATTTTTGGACCCTCAATATATAAAACCCTTTTTGTTTTATAAAAATCCAATAAATTTATAAGGTCGTGCATAAATGATCATTACAGAAAATCATGTACACATGTACAGGGGGAAGCAAAGATGGTGAACAAAAAGAAAATTGGGGGCATGTTTTTACTTCTTGTTTTTGTGGGATCATTTTGGGGACTCCAGCCGGTAAGTGCACAGATTTCCCTTCCCAGGGAAGATACAGTCTTCGTAACTGGAGCCCAGTGGAGCCCGGCATCAACGTGGAACCTCTTTTCACCTTCCCAGACCTGGGGAACATACACCAGCGGAGGCTTCATGTACCTTCCACTATTCCAGTATATAGCCGGTCTGAACGTCTGGGTGCCAATTATAGGGGAAAGCTTTGAGCTCGTAAACGAGACCACTCTCATAGTCCACCTGCGCCCTGAGGCCAAGTGGAGTGATGGAGAGCCAATAACCGCGGAGGATGTAGTGTATACTTTCGAGCTCTCGAAGAAAGTTGGTTCCGGACCCGCGGCCGGTTCTGAGCCTTATATCGGAGACGTTAAGGCAATTGACTCACACACGGTCCAGTTTACAATAGGGCCTGAGAAGAACCTCCCAATGTTCCTCCTCTATGCGCTCCAGTTTGCTCCCGCTCCGAAGCACATAATCGAACAGGTCTATCAAAAAGTCGGAAACCATATCATAGAGTGGAGGAACTGTGGTGGAACCTGTGACGACGTTGTCTCTACCGAAAACGGCGACGTGACCATAAACGTCCCGCAGGTGGTTTCCGGGCCATATAAGCTCTACTACTTCGACGAGCTCAGAATTGTTTATGAGAGGATAGACGACTGGTGGGGCAAGGACATCTTTGGCCTTCCGGGCCCAAAATACGTAGTTCACAGGATCTACCTGAGCAACGAACAGGCGTTGCTGGACCTCAGACAGGGAAACGTTGACTGGTCAGGCATATTTATCCCCAACGTTGGCAACTTTAAGGAGATAGGCACGTTCTACAAGGGCAAGCCCTACTTCAGGCCGGGAGCGTTTGTCATGCTTTACTTCAACCACAAGGATCCAATCCTCCAAGATCCCAATTTAAGAAAAGCTATCGCCTATGCAATAAACTACCAAGAAGTCCTCACAAAAGCGTTCTATGACTACTCCCCACAGCCCTCAATGTCACTGGTGTTTACGGTGTTCCCCCACTACAGGATGTGGCTCAACACCACACTTGCCCAGGAGTATTGGGGCAACCCTGAGGGGAAGATACCCTATGATCCAGAGCGTGCCAAGCAGATTCTTGCTCAGGCGGGATACAAAGATGTCGATGGGGACGGCTTCTTAGAGACCCCAAGCGGTGAGAAGATCGAGCTGAACATAATAGTCCCGACTGGATGGACCGACTGGATGATAGCCGCAGACTTGATAGCACACGACCTTCAGAAGATTGGACTAAATGTAGTGGCAAACCCCGTTGACTACGGTGCCTACTGGGGCATGATAAACGGCGCCGGATACACCCTTGCCCTGGGCTGGACAAACTCACCGTCATTCTACCACCCGTGGGACACATACAGATACGTCCTTGACCCAAGGCTCACACCTCCCACCGGAAATTGGGGCTTCTACAACAACTCCAAGGCCTTGGAGCTTCTCGTTGAAGCAGCAAAGGCAGAGTCTTCCGAGGAGCTGATGAAATACTACACCGAGATTCAGAAGCTCATATACGAGGATATACCAGCCGTCCCAATTGCCTATTCAGTCCAGTGGTATGCCTACAGCGAAAAATACTGGACCGGATGGCCAAACGAAGATAACCCCTGGTGGACGGAGGTGGCACCGTACAGGGAGTACTCCCTACCGCTGTGGCTACTCTTTGGACTGAAAAAGAAGGGAGAGCCCGTTAGCCCGCCGCAGTGGGCAAAGCCCAAGGACGAAGGAGGTATATTGATACCAAACAAGGAAGTCCTCTCCCAGCTCAGCGGAGTTTTCGTGCCTGAAGTCAACGTAACTGAAACATTCACGACTTCTTCAACATCAGAAACTGAGACTCAACCACAACCACAGGCACCGGCGAGCAGCTCAAGATTCATTGTTGGAATTTTGGGAATCGTAATAGCCGTTATAGTCATTGTAATCGGGGCCAGGAAGCTGTCTAAGTGATAAATACCTGGGCAGGTGGTGATGAATGCGACCGATATACAGATACCTCCTCATTAAACTTTCTTTTTTACTTGCCACTTACTTTGTTGCTGTGACCATAGCATTTGTTCTTCCCAGAATAGCACCGGGCAATCCAGTGCAGCAAATCATAGCTGGACTTTCCCAGGGTTCGCTCTCTCCAGAGTTGCTGGATCAGTACCAAAGAAGACTTATAGAGGAATTTGGATTAAACAAACCCCTCCACGTTCAATATTTTGAATTCCTTAAAAATGCATTCTCAGGAAATCTCGGAACCTCTATCTCCTCTTACAGACAGCCGGTAACAAAACTAATAGCATGGCATCTTCCATGGACTCTGCTTCTCCTTGTGCCAGCTACTCTGGTTGCATGGACAATAGGAAATTATCTGGGTGCGAGGGCCGCGTACAGAAGAGGTACCCTCTTCGAGAAGAGCGTTGTCTCAACGGGCATAATACTCTCCCAGATCCCCTACTACTGGATGGCGATGGTGCTCATATACGTCTTTGCAATTAAATTAGGCTGGTTCCCTTCCGGTTCTGCATATGATCCCACTTTAGCTCCTTCCCTCAATTGGGAGTTTATAAAAAGCTACCTGCATCACTATATACTCCCATTCCTTTCCATAGCCCTGGTTAGCACGGGCGGATGGATAATAGGGATGAGGGTTTTAGCGGCGATGGAGCTTGGGTCAACCTATGTCAAATTCTCCGAAATGCTCAATGTACATGACGAGATTATATTTAGATATGTCCTCAGAAACTCCCTACTTCCGCAAGTGACAGGGATAGCTATTCAGCTGGGAACCGTCATGGCCGGACAGATAATTACAGAGCAGCTTTTCAATTATCAGGGAATGGGCATTTTACTCGCGAGGGCTCTAGGATCTAGGGATTATCCACTAATACAGGGAATATTCCTGATTCTCATTGGAACACTGCTCCTTGCCAACTTCATAGTCGAGTTCATTTATGTGCTGATAGACCCGAGAATACGCTTGGGGGCTAGGGAGTGAGGTGAGAACATGAACAAGGAAATATTTTATTTGCTCTTTAGGAACAAAAGGTTCGTGATAGGCTTCAGTATACTGGTATTCGAGATATTACTGTCACTGTTCGGAGCTTACCTGTACCCAATTGACCCCTTTGATCCCGCGGGGCCTCCAGCGTCTCCCCCAAACAGTTACTACCTCCTAGGAACTGACCAATTTGGTAGGGACATCCTTGCTCAGGTGGTAGTTGGCATTAGAAATTCCCTTTATGTGGGAGTACTGACTGGAATCTTCTCCATTGCCATAGGCCTTACAATAGGAACAATAGCGGGGATAAAGGGCGGACTAATAGATGAAAGCCTGATGGCATTCACCAACGTCGTCCTCACAATACCCAACGTGTTGCTGGCCATTATCATAGCTACCTACGTGGGTCTTGAAAATGCAGGGCTAACCCTTGTGGCAGTTATAATTTCTTTAACAGCCTGGCCATGGTTTGCAAGGGCAATAAGGGCACAGTTCCTGAGCCTTAGGGAAAGGGACTTTGTGCATTTCTCCAGGATGACAGGGTACGGAGACCTCAAGATAGCAGTTTTTGACCTGCTCCCCTACGTCACCACGTATACCATAGTGGCTTTTGTGAATTTTATGAACATAGGAATAAACGCGGAAGTGGGTTTAAGCATACTGGGACTGACACCAATACACATAATGACCCTCGGAAAAATGCTCTACTTCGCTGCAGTGACTCAATCATACTTCCTGGGCCACTGGTGGGTCTTCATACCTCCAGGAATTCTGCTCGTTGCGCTATCAACCTCCCTGCTTCTGATAGCCACTGGAATAGAGCAGGTGTTCAACCCAAGATTAAGGGAGATGTAAGGTGATGGCAATGAACAAAAGAATGGTGTTGGAAAATCTAAGGGCGTACTACCGACAGCTAAAGGGAACCACCGAGTATCTTGTAAAGGCGGTTGATGGCGTTAACCTGGAAATCTATGAGGGCGATATTTTGGGTCTGGTTGGTGAGAGCGGATGTGGAAAATCCACCCTTGCAAAAACCATGATGATGGACCTTACTCCGCCCCTGCAGTACATGGGAGGAAAACTACAGATTATAAGCAGAGATGGGGCCGTATTCGACATAACCCAGTTTAAAAGTAAAGACCAGGTCAAGAGAACTTTATGGGGAAAACACATAGCTTATGTTCCCCAGGATGCTTTGAACGCCCTTATGCCAACGATAAAAATTAAGAAAATAGCCTATGATGTCCTTAGGTCTAATGAGAGCGGCATTACTTTCCAAGAAGCTGTTAAAAAAGCGAAAGAAAGGCTAACCGAGCTGGATCTCCCCGATTACGTAACCGAGCTTTATCCCTTCCAGCTAAGCGGAGGAATGAGGCAGAGGGCAGTGCTGGCTATGGCAACACTACTGAACCCCGAGATTTTGATAGTGGACGAGCCGACCTCGGCACTTGATGTGACGACACAAAAAATAGTTCTGAAGTCTCTACTCAAGCTGAGGAAACTTGAACTCGTTGACAGTATAGTTTTCATAACTCACGATATATCCACGGTGAGGCAGATAGCAAACCGCATAGCCGTTATGTACGCTGGAAAAATCGTAGAGGTCGGGCCAACGGAATCAATCATCAAAGACCCACTTCACCCATACACCAAGGCCCTCATCGAGTCTGTGGCATCAATAGAACCGGAAGGGAGGGAAAAAGGCATTTCTTACATTCCTGGGCAGCCTCCCAACTTGATAAATCCCCCGACAGGGTGCAGGTTCCATCCAAGATGTCCCTACGCTATGGAGATTTGTAGAAAAGAGGAACCTGAGTTGGTAAAGATCAATGAAAGCTTGGTTGCATGCTGGCTGTACAAAGGGGGTAGGGAAAATGTCTAAAGAAATGCTCGTCTGTGACCATGTCACCAAAATCTTCACTTCCGGTTTCATAAAAAAGATCGAGGTCAAAGCCGTTGATGACGTATCTTTCACCGTGAGAGAGGGAGAGATAATATCACTGATAGGACAGAGCGGTTCGGGAAAAACTACCCTGGGAAAGATTATCCTCAGACTGATACCTCCCACCTCTGGAAGAGTGCTCTTCTACGGTAAAGACATTTGGCGGGACATAAAAACGAAGGAAGAACTTAAAGAATACTGGAGACAGGTGCATGCAGTCTTTCAAAACCCCATGGGAAGTTTCAATGAGTTCTACAAGGTAGACAGAGTTCTTAACCAGGCCTTGGAGCTTATAGGCGTCGACCCTAAATCAGAAGAGGGGATGCTATTAAAGGAAGAATCCCTAAAGGCAGTGGGTCTGAACCCCGACGAAATCTTGGGAAAGTATCCCCACCAGCTTTCAGGAGGACAGCTTCAGAGGGTAATGATTGCTAGGAGCTGGATACTGAGACCCAAGCTCCTGATAGCAGACGAGGCAGTTTCGATGCTCGATGTCTCAACTAGGGGCAAGATAGTGGAAATTTTCAAGGAGCTCAGAAATAAACTGGGAAGCTCCATCATTTTTATATCGCATGACATAGGCCTGTCTTACTTCATCTCAGACAGGATTTTCATAATGTACAAGGGGAAAATAATCGAAGAAGGGACTCCTCAGGAAGTAATTGACAACCCGAAGCATGAGTACACAAAAACCCTGGTGGAGAGTGTTCCGACGATATACAGAAAATGGGAGGACTTTCTGGAGGTATGAAGAATGTACAAGTTTCCCAGAGATTTTCTTTTTGGATATTCCTGGTCCGGATTCCAGTTCGAGATGGGACTCCCCGGGAGCGAGGTTCCGAACAGCGACTGGTGGGCATGGGTTCACGACATTGAAAACATAGCGGCAGGCCTCGTTAGTGGAGATCTGCCGGAGAACGGGCCTGCTTACTGGGATCTATATAAGAAAGACCACGATATAGCGGAAAGCCTCGGAATGGACGCGATTAGGGGAGGAATAGAGTGGGCGAGAATCTTCCCCAAGCCAACGTTTGACGTGAAAGCCCGCGTTGAGAGGGATGAAAAGGGCAACATAGTCTCGGTGGAAGTTCCTGAAAGTTCAATTAAGGAACTCGAAAAAATAGCGGACATGAATGCTCTAGAGCACTACCGGGAGATCTACGCGGACTGGAAGGAGAGGGGAAAGACTTTCATACTCAACCTCTACCACTGGCCATTACCCCTGTGGCTCCATGATCCTCTTAAGGTAAGAAAACTCGGACCCGACAGGGCTCCGGCGGGATGGCTTGACGATAAGAGCGTCGTTGAGTTCGCCAAGTTTGCGGCATTCGTTGCGTACCACCTCGACGACCTCGTTGAGGTCTGGAGCACGATGAACGAGCCAAACGTCGTGTACCAAAACGGCTATACAAGGCCGACTCATGGTTTTCCGCCGGGGTATCTGAGCTTTGAGGCCGAAAGAAAGGCAAAGATGAACCTCATCCAGGCCCATGCCCGGGCCTACGATGTTATCAAAGAGTACTCTGACAAAGACGTGGGGGTAATATACGCATACACATGGCCCGACCCGCTCAGGGAAGATATTGAGGAAGAAGTGCGGGCGATAAGGGAGAGGGAACTCTACAGCTTCGTTGATGCCGTCCACTTTGGAAAAGCTGCCGACGTCGAAGAAAGGGACGACCTCAAGGGAAGGGTAGACTGGCTCGGCGTGAACTACTACTCGAGGATTGCCTTTGACATGGTGAACGGCCACGTCCTCCCGGTGCCGGGTTATGGATTTTCCGGAGAGAGGGGTGGCTACGCCAGATCCGGAAGGCCCTGCAGCGACTTCGGGTGGGAGATTTATCCCGAAGGCCTTGAACAGCTCCTTAAAGACCTTGCAAAAAGATACGGCCTCCCCATGATGATAACGGAGAACGGCATAGCCGATGCCGCTGACAGGTACCGCCCCCACTACCTTGTAAGCCACCTTAAAGCTGTTCACGAGGCCATGAAAGAGGGCGCCGATGTGAGGGGCTACCTCCACTGGTCGCTAACCGATAACTATGAATGGGCCCAGGGCTTCAGGATGAGGTTTGGGCTCGTATATGTGGATATGGAGACCAAGAAACGCTATTTACGTCCAAGTGCTCTGGTTTTCAGAGAAATAGCGACCAGAAAAGAGATTCCGGAAGAACTTGAGCACCTTTCCAGCTTAGACTTCCTCGTGAGGAGGTAGTCCAGCCATCTCTTCTCTTATCTTTCTTCGGAGTTTTATCGCAGTTCTCACAATCCCCACCAGGGTGAGGAAAAATACTGTCAAGGCAACTTTGAAAGTCACTGTCCCGGTCTCTCCCCTCAATACTATAAGGGCAAACAGGCTCAGCAGGAAAAACCAGGTCAGGAAAAAGAGCAGTTGTCTGTACTTATCAAATCCGTCCATAACTCTCCCCCTGCAAAAGTTTAAGCATGGGAATATTAAACTTTCGATGTGTAGGATAGGTGGAAAACAATGAAGGTCTGTCTGATTATGGCGCCAAGCTGAAGGTAACAAGGCTGAAAAGCTACAGGTTTTCTTCTGTTTACCCTTTAGTACAATATGGTGAACACCCAGAAAAATCGAGAAAAAAAAGTGCTGGTGTCAGTAAATTGACCTGAACAGCACTTCCTCCACTAAAACGTGCTTTGGAAGCTTCAGCAGTGCCACAAGGAGCTCCGCAACGTCTTCAGGCTTCATAAAGCCTTCCTCTATCTTCCTTCCCGGCCTGCCGTAGAAGTAGGTGTCCACCATGCCCGGGCGGAGTTCGATAAACTTTACCTCAGGATTTTCCATCTGGAATGTCTTTGTAAAGGCCCTCGCCGCCCACTTGCTCGCCACGTAGGCCCCTGCATTGGCCAGTATCATCGTTGAGATGTAGGACGTGACGACCGCCACGGTTCCCCGTCTCTCCTTTAGGCTCGGCAGGAAGAGTTTTATAGTCCTCCAGACGCCGAGAGCGTTCACCTGGAAGACCCGCTCCATGTCCTCTTCACTCACCTCATCGAGCCTGCCGCCCATTGGTATCCCTGCGTTCGCTACGAGAAGGTCAACTCCCCCGAACTCCTCCAAAACTGCTTCAGCGAACTCCTTCAAGCTCTGGGGACTTGAGACATCTAGATAGCGGTAGAGGACTTTAACACCGTGCTTTTCCTCCAGCTCCTTTGAAAGCTCTTCCAAGAGGTCAACACTCCTCGCACCAAGGGCCAAGTTATAGCCCTCCCGTGCAAGTGCTTCCGCAATTGCCCTACCAATACCCTTTGAAGCGCCGGTAACGACGGCCACCTTCATTTTTCCACCTCCCAAAAATGGAAGATTAACCCGCCGGAAAATAAACGTCTATCGAGGCCACCTTTCCGTCCCTGACAGCCCTGGCAAGCTCCCCTTTAACCTTGTTGCCCTCTACCTCAACTTTCCTCCCGTCGTTGAGGTGGAGGAGGATTCTGACTTTTCCGAGGTTCAGCTTCCAAGTGTCCACTTTAGCTGGATTGTGGTAGGTAACCCTGCACCTCGAGAACAGATTGAAGCTCACCTTCCTCTCCTCGTCAAACAGCCAGCCAGGCAGTGCGGGCCTGAAGGAAAGCACGAACTCGCCGTTTTCTGTATCAAATGGCTTCTCCCCTATGAACATGTTCTTCCAGATGCTCAGGAACTCCGCATTTGCACCAGTAAGCCGGGCATAGAACCCCGCCCCGTGTAGGGACTCGTCGGGATAGGCGCTGCTGACTATGAAGGATGTGTTTTCAAGCGGACTCCTTCCGTAAACGGCCGGGTCAAGGAAGGCAACGATGACATTCCGGAAGTCCTCGTAAAACTCCTCGTAAAGTCCACTTCTTATAAGTTCGAGCATGTATTTGTACTCCATGTGTAGCCAGATGGACTCGTTCTCAAGCCACCCCGGGGTGAAGGCCCTTGCCCTGCCTATCTCTATTGGCTGGTCTTTCAGGGAAGCGTTGAGCTTGTACATCTTCAACTTTTTGTCATAGAGGTCGCTCTCCTTGACCTTTTTGTAAACCTCCTTCAAAAGTTCCTTGTCATTCCTGAAGATTTTGAATTGCTTGACGGCACCTTCAAGGAAGAGCGGCATTCTCTTCTGCTCGAACTTCAGAATCCTGGTCTCACCCTTTTCATTGACCTCATACTCCACTGGTTCATAGTAGAAGTACATCGGCATTATGCCGTTGTTCTCCTCTATGGCCCTCTCGAGGCCTGCCCTGAGCTTATCGTGGAGGAGCTTCAGACCATCGAGGAGTTCTCTGGCTTTAACTTCCACTTCTTTTCCGTCAAAACCAAGCTTTGTCCTGTCCCTGTACCTTTCCCGGAGCTCTGAAAGTGAATCCCACAGCCAGTGATCCCTGTCTTCATCCTCCCTGCCCTTGTATTCTTTAACGAGCCTGACTTCCTCCTCAAAGAGCTCCCATACCTCAACGGGGATTCTAAGTTTAATCTCGGGAAACTCCTCAAGGGAGTCTATTAAAAACTCAAAGAGCCTCACTAACTCTGCAGCCTCTCCTACCGACGAGCCAAAGAGCCCCGGAAGTCCGTTGAGGGCATCGTACCAGCCCGGCTTCCCCGCTTCCATCTCTATTCCCATTCCAGCCGGATCGAGTGTCGCGAACTTGATGAATGCAAGGTTGAGGAGCTTGGTGATAAGGTTCGTGCGGTATATCTCTCCCCTTCCGTTCTCCCTCCTCATGAGGTGCCTGTACTCCTTCCGGGACTCAATGAGGGCCTTCTTCTCTTTGTCCTCGACGAGGGAGTTGTACTGCCTCACCCTGCCGTTTTCGAGCACGTACCTCTTTGACCTCGGGAGCACCACCATGGCGTTGTCGTAGTAGGTGTAGCTGTAATCCTCAAACAGGAGCTCCCTCTTCTTCTCGGGGTACACTCCAAGGTAGCTCTCTATCAGGTCGAGGTTGTACGTCCAGTGGTCGCACCAGTAGCCCTCCCCGTGAACCGCATCAACCTCCTCCTCGCAGTGTTCAAGGACTCTGCGGAGGAACTCCTCTTCGGAGACCTTCAGGTCTATTCCCTTCTCCTCCACGAACATCATCAGTCTTCCGGGGGTGAACGGCTCCTTCAGGAACTCTTCAAGGGGTTCCGGATTGTCCACAAGCTCCTTCAGGAAGTCCATCCTTTCAGCTTTCATGCGGTATTTCACACCGTTGATCACGAGCGGGTTGTAGCCGTCGGCCTGTATGAGGTTCATGAAGAACTTGACGTCGTAGTCCCTTATCTCGGGGTGGAAGAAGACGTTCTCCCTCCTGTTCTGGTTAACGTCCCTGAAGTTCCCGTTTCCGGTCGAGTAGTATTCCGGAACGAGCACGAAGTAGTTGTAGTCCCTCTCCTGGTCGCCGTGCTTTCTCAGGTAGATGTAGTACACAAAGGGATTTTCTTCCTCAAGGAGCAGGGGGTAGCCTCCCCTGAGGACGTTGTCAAGGTAGCACTGCTTCGAGTACTCGTCAAAGAGCCTGGAAGAGGTTTGCGTCCAGATGTCTTCAACAATCTCCTCTATTATCTCGCTGTTCTCAAGGTACTTCTTCTCAAGGTACTCTTCGCTGGCGAACTTCTTCTCGTATTCTTCGAGGAGGGCTATGTGTGGAACATAGCCTATAACGGAGTGTATTTTGACCTCCTCACCGGGCATGAGCTCGGTTTCGAGGGGCGTGAAGGCGGAGGGTATCTTGTTGAAGGTCACCTGCTTTTCACGGACCAGCTCACTCAGGGGTTTCCTGATGAAGTTCTCAGGGGAGAGTAACGAGCTGTCCGTCCCAAACACTATATCGGGGTCAACTATCGGCCTCACGAGCTCGCTCGTCTCACCCTTCTTCACGAGGGAGATGTAGAACGTCCCCTCCGTGAGCTCCGTGACCTTTGGAACGTCCTCCGTTGACGACTTCAGCTTGAAGAAGGGCATCTTTTTGTCGAGGTTGTAGACCTCCATCCATGCCTTAATGAGCGTGGTCATGTGCTTTATGACGTAGTCGTTGACGCCATAGGGGATTATCATGGGCATTCCGTCAAGGAGCTCAACCTTCTTCGGGGAGTCAGAGATGTTCCTTATCCTGACCCTCCTGATGAGGGCGGGTATTCTCTCTCCGGGGAGCGTGTAGTAGAGCACGCTGATCCTGAGTCCCAGTTCTTCGTTTATCTCCTCTATTTCGAGCTCGTTTCTCCCTATGTACATCCTCTGCTTTACCCTTCCCTCCGAGGGAGTGAAGGCCTCATAGGTTACTCCCTCATCCGGGAGCTTGATGAAAGTCCTGAATCCGAGGGTTCTAACCGTCTGGTAGGCCCTTATTGCGGAGTTGAACTCCATTATCGGGTGGTCCTTGTCCTGCACGCCGAAGGAGCTCACGCATTGTCCTCTATTCACGTAAAATACCCACATGGGTATGCCTTTCTTCCCCGCTATTCCGGGTAAGAAGCTTGCGAAAGGCCTTAAGCGGTTGTAGTCCTCGATAACAAACCTGCCCTTTTCATCGAACCTGTACTTTTCCATGTCCATCACCCCGGAATATTGAATAAAAGTGAAAAGGACATTCAGTCCTCAACGAGCTTATAGACCCTCACGTAGTCAACATACATCCTTGCCGGGAACTTTGTTGTGGCATCAGGCGGTCCCGGCAAGTTGCCTCCAACTGCCAGGTTCAGGATTATGTAAAAAGGCTTGTCAAAGACCCACTCCTTGCCCATGGCCTCAACCTGCTCCTTCGTGACCACGTGATAACGTGTACCATCAACGTACCACTCTATCCTGTCCGGGAACCAGTCAATGGCAAAAACGTGGAATTCTTCCGTGAAGTCCGGAACCCCTTCTGGGAGGGTGTAGCTCTTGGTTATACCGCGACTTCCTGAATATCCTGGCCCGTGAACGGTGCCGTGAACGATCCTTGGCTCATGGCCGAGGAACTCCATTATGTCTATTTCACCGCACTGGGGCCACCCGACTTCCCTTATGTTGCTTCCCAGCATCCAGAATGCCGGCCAGAGCCCCTTGCCCTTCGGTAGCTTCATCCTAGCTTCCACTCTCACGGGTGGGGAAAATTCTACCTTCCCCTCGGTTTTGAGCCTTGAAGAGGTGTACATGTATGCGCCGTACTCGTCGGTAACCCATTCCTTTCTGGCCTCTATCACGAGTATGCCATTTTCTATCCTCGTGTTGTTTGGTGAGTAGTATTCTAGCTCGTTGTTCCCCCATCCGGGGATTCCATACGCTGCTCCGTTCCCTATCTCAAACGTCCAGTAGTCTTCGTTTACCTTTTCACCGTCAAACTCATCGTGCCATATGAGTTTCCACCTTCTCCCATTCTCCTGGATTTCAGCGGGCACTTGTGCTGTGGAGGTGGTAGTCGTAGTGGTGGTTGCTTTGCTCGCTGTGGTAGTTTTAGTGATAGTGGTGGAGGTCTGAGTTGTGGAAGTGCCGTTAAGTGTTTGAGTGGTTGAGGTCCGGGATGAAGAAGGTGTAGTCTGTGTTTCTCCTCCTATGCACCCGCTTATGAAACCGCCAAGCATCACGACCAGAATTAAGAGGCCCAGAAGTTTTTTGTCCATTTAGATCCCCTCCGAAAGCTGTTTTGAAATCGCCTCAGAGCTATCTTTTGAGAGCCCGAGAGCGACCTGTTCGAGCTCTCCAATAAACTTTTCAGTGCTTATCACGTCCAGCCCGTATTTCTTGAGAGGCTTATACTGCTCGGGGCTGTCCGTTATCAGGAGGGCGTTTTTTACTATGGCCGTAACCCCGACGAGGATGTCGGTGGTGAGCATCTTGGTCCTGCTTTTCAGGAGGTTTTTCGTGATTATTGCGCCCTTGACGATTATCTCGTCATCTAGGGGGACTATATGGTAGAGCTCCTTTAACACGGCCATCACATGATCTGGATTTTTCCCCAGAAATACCTTCGTGAAGAGATACTCGTATACACTGATCTGCGGGACGAGGATTTCAAACCTCATCAGGGCAAGCTCAAGGAGGTCTTTGTTTCTTTTGGTGTGCATACGCAGGAGGGCGGAGCTGTCGAAAATTATTCTTTTGGGCATTTTCATTACTCTATTCCTCCTTTAGCTTTTTCAGGACCTCCAGAGCAAGCTCGCTTTCCTCTTCGTCGAGACTTAGCTCTTTGAGTTTCTTGTCCAAGTTTGTGGAATGCCAGGTCTCTATCAGGATCTTGAGGACCTCGTCGTATGACCTTGCATCGAGCTTGGCCTTGAGCTTCTTTATCGCGTTCCAGGTCTCCTCATCAACGGCTATCGTCTTCACGGCCCCTCACCCCGAGGTATTCCCTCTTAATCCTCTCGGTTAAGCCGCCGTTTTCAACGATCTCTCTGTAAACCTCCAAGCTTTCCTTCCTCGGGAGTCTCTCTTTTGTGATCATGTCAACGGAATACAGGCCAAACCTCATCCTAAAGCCCATCGCCCATTCGTAATTATCCGTAAGTGCCCAGTGGAAGTAACCCCTGACGTCGAAGCCAGACTCGAGAGCCCTCTCTATGTAAGCCACGTGTGAGGCGATGAAATAAGGTCTTAGCAAGTCTTTGGAATCGGCGATTCCGTTCTCCATTACATAAACGGGCTTTCCATACTCTGAAGCGGCCTTTATGCTGTTGTATATCCCCTCAGGATACACTTCCCATCCAAGGTCGCTCACGGGGTACCCATCCTTTGAAAGCTCGTTTGGTGGACAGGAGTACCCATAGCCGGGGACGCCCCTGAACCCCGTTATTGGGATTTCGGGGAACTTGGGCTCGGAATGAGTGACCACTTCCCTTGAGTAGTAGGTAATCCCTATCCAATCGAGCCTCTTTAGATGAGGCACCTTTATCGTGGTCTCCATGTCGAACTCGATGTTGAGGTCACCCCTTGTTAATGCCTGGAGCAAAAGACCGCTGTGGAAGAAATCGGTCATCTGAGCCGCTTTAATGTCCTCAGGGTCATTGGGGTCCTTTGGATACGAGGTTCCAACGTTGTTGGCAATTATCCCTATGGGTGCTTCTTTCTCAAACTCCCTTATGGCGTCGTAGGCCCTTGCGTGGGCGTTTATTATGTTTATGATGGCTTCCTTTGCACGCTGCGGGTTAACAACACCCGGTGGGAACCCCGAGTAGGGGGCAAGATATCCGAGCTCCACCATCACCATCGGTTCGTTAAAGGTCGCCCAGATGTCCACGAGGTGTCCGAACTTGTACGCGAGGTAGGCCGCAAATTTGGCGAACTCGAGAACAGACCTCTGGCTCACCCACCCGTTTCTCTCGTTTTGCAGGTTTGTATCGCGGGACTCAATGGGGTCGTGAAGCCATAGGGGGTGGGTGTAGTGGGTAAGGGTCAGGGCGACCTTGAAGCCGAGCTTCTTCAGGTTCGTGAGGACGTGAGTGTAGTGGTAAACCTCATTTTTGTTTGCTATCTCGTCAAGCTCCCTGAGGGTCTCTTTGGTTATTTTTACCCTCTTAATGAGCCCGTTGCCGTCGAGCTCGTAGTCAACTTCAACCCCATAGGTGGGACAGGGAAATATTCTACTCCACTCCAGGTTTAGGGAGTAGGCGTTGAGCCCGAGCTCCTTGGCCAGTGAATGGTCGAGAGGATAAAGTTCGTAGTTGTTGATGCCTTCCTCAGGTAGATCTCCACTTACGAGCTCTTTCTTCAGGTTAACGGGGTCTCTTACCCAGTGCCACCAATCGCTCCTTGTGTCCAGGTTCCTGTTGAACCTGTCACCCATTTCAAACTGGAAGCCCGATTGCGAAACTCCCCAGAGGAACTCTTTTTTCATTTCTAACCCTCCTCATAACCCTTCATGTGTATCTCTTCAATGTTTCTATTCAGCTCGCTGAACATCCTGACCATTTCCTCGTAGGGCTCATCCTCAATGTTTACGAGGCCGTAGTTGCTGTTTTCCCCGTCCCATCTTCCCTCTTTGGGCTCATCAGACCATTTGAACCAGTGATATCCAACGGCATACGGAAGTTTCATAAAACTCTCTATGAAGCGCTTTGTGTATTCGGCCCTTTCTTTTTGAGTCTGAACGGTGATTCCTGCCCCAACAGTATTGGGAAGCCCAGAATCCATCGCCCTGAACGAGAACTCGGTTATCATTATAGGTTTCCCCGTAATTTCATGTATGTGGTCCAAGTACTCCTTCGGTGCCACTTGGAAGTTATAGAGATTCAGTGAGATAACATCAACGTACTTTCCGGCGACTTCAAAGACAACCTCGGGTGGCCTGATGAAAGGAGAAACCGCAAACCTCACCCCAAGTATTAGGTGGTTTTGATCCACCTTCCTTATGGCAGTTGTTGTCACATTAAAATACCGCTCAGCGTATCTCCTCAAAAACTCCTTTCTTGCTTCCATAAACAGGGGTGTTGATGGGAGGTCACCGGTATAGGTAAGCAGGTCATCAAAAGATTCATAGCTTGTCTTGAGCTCCTCGTTAACCCGGGTAATGCTCCCATTAAAGGTCTCTTTCAAAACTTCCACTGCCACTCTCTTTCCGGGGGCCTCAGGGGGTAACTTCATGAAATCATCCAAGAGGTGATTGCCCGATCTCCAGTCCGGCCCCCAGCGAAGTTCGTTGTCTGTAAAGAAGCCGATTATCATGGGGTTGTCCTTCAACGGTTCAACATTGAAGTACACTGCTTTCCTCACGTACTCCTCAAAATCATCCTTGAAAATGTCGGGCATGGTGCCGTGTTCCCAGTTAAACCCATATTTTGCCCCTATATCCAGAAGAACGGTATACGGGAAATATTCGTACAGTTCCGGAGAAGACCAGCTCCCCACAGTATTGAAACCCCACTCAACCATCCTATTAACTGTGACATTGATCCACAGGCTTACATCCCCATACTTTCTCAGTACATTGGCATAATATGGGGAATAACCTAACTTGGGAGAGTGATCGCCCAAATAATTTATGGCATTTACCCCCTTAGAGACAAAAAGGTAGCCTTCCGGATCAACAAGCCAGTATGTCCCGTTCACCACTTCAACCCTAAAAAATCCTGACGATTCAACCCGCACCTTTTTCCATCCCCCAAAATCAGAATATTCCCCAGGAAAATTCGCTTTAGGTTTGGGGGAGTTGGTCACGGCAGGTTCGGTGGGGGAGGATGAATTAATACTCTCGCTAGAAGAACTAGTTGTGGTGGGCTGGGCGTAAGAGGACGAACCCATACCCTCATTCCCTGTCTGTGCGTTGTTTCCAATACATCCCAAGATCATAGTGGAAGCAAGTACTAAACCAAGAATCTTGAGGAATGACGTACTCTTCATATTTTACCCTCCTTTGGGTAAAATATAAAGCAAGGAAAACAAAATAAAACTCAAATCAACGCCTCTTTCTTAGGAGGAGTGGAACTACTGCCAGGCTGATTATGGTTGCTGGGCCGCAGAGTCCTCCACCGCTGGTGGTTTCGGTCTTGGTTTCTGTTTTTGTTTCAGTTTTAGTCACCGTCTCAGTCTTGGTTTCAGTCTCAGTCTTCGTCGTAGTACGAGTAACAGTCTCAGTAGTAGTCTTAGTCACCGTCTCAGTCTCCTTCACCAACACATACTTAGTCACAGTCTTAGTACCCTCACACGAAGACGTAGTCGTGTTTGTTGGGGTAGTCGTAGTGGGAGGTGCCAGGAGCTCGGAGACCTCCTCGGGGGACAGGACCCTTGCATCGTGGAGTATCCAGCCGTAGTTGAAGGCTGTGCCTTCGCTTCCGCTGTAAGAGCCTATGGATATTGAAGTCCACTGCTGGTTCTCAACGGGTATGCCGAAGAAGTCAGAGAGCTGCTCGATAACCTTGTCGATCATGGGCTTTATGTCAATTATGACGTCTCCGGAAGCTGGAAGCTGCTCCTGCGGCATGAAGAGAAGGACTCCCCATCCTCCTCCGGACAGGGCTCTCTGGATCGTGAAGTTCATATCTTTCATTTCTCCGTTCAAGATCACTGTGGAGGTAACTTCTCCCACCACTGTGTAGTCACCAACTATTCCTCCAAAGTCGTCGAAGAACGGGATGTAGATTTCCCCTATAGGTGCTCCCGAACTGCTGTCTTCAAACCAGATGTTTATACCGTATCTTACAAGGGTGTCATCTCTTCTGGCTACATCGTATTTCGCTTTCACCCATATGCTGTCGTACGTTGACACGTCGGAAGCCGGAAGCGGCAACTGGAGATATGAATATCCTCCAACTGGTGGTTTGTCTCCCCACCACTGGGCCGGGGCCCTTCCGTCGATGATAACCTCTGGCGTTGCCCAGGCTATTCCGCCCCACTGCGTGCTTACATTGCTTAGGTCAACGTAGAAGGCAACTTCTTCCGTGCTTTTGATGAACCTCATGAAAACTTCTCCCTGGCCACCAACTATGTTCCAGAAGTTGGTCTGCATCCAGATGGTTCTTCCATCACTAAGCTGGATGGCGCTGTCAAGGAACTGGTCCCACCAAGTAAACTGAATATCGCCCTCTTGAGGTTCAGCTGCTGCGATTTCTCGTATTTCCTCTAAGGTCATTGCTGAAACAAACCCCAAAAACACTAACGACATAACAAAAACGCTTACGGCTTTTGTCGCCCATCTGGCCATGGAAATCACCAATTTGGAATTGCAGAACAATTCTATATAAGCCTTTCGCCTTTTATATAGCCCGCTTAAGATTATAAAACATGACGATAAATATAACATCCCCACAATTAGGGCATTGAGACTTCTCTGCAGGAGGGGTATAAATGGATCTATCTCGCCGTGAAGAGCGTGAAGAGTGAGGCTTCCGGAAGAAAAAGGTGAAGATAGAGAGTTGGCTCAGAACTTGAGGTACGTCTCTATAAAGCGGATGACGTCCCTAAAACCAAAGCGCCCCTCCCGGTTTGCATCGTATATCACACCCACGGGAACTTCCATTATTCTCGCCCCCATCTTCGCGGCCTTTAGCAGCATTTCCGTCTCAACCTCGTAGCGGTCGCTCTCTATCTCCGGCAGAAACTCCCTTCTGTAAGCCCTGAAACCGCTCTGGGTGTCGTAGACATAAGTCCTGAGCTTGAGGCGTATCATCCGGGTCGTTATCACGTTGCTCAGCCGCCTTAGGAGGGGCCTTTTGCCAGCTTTCTCAATCTTGCGGGCCCCTATTACCATGTCGGCATCTCCATCAACTATGGGCTCAACGAGCTTGATGATGTCCTCGGGCTTGTGCTGGCCGTCGGCGTCCATGAAGACAACGACGTCGCCCGTGGAGTTTTTCACTCCCTCACGCATCGCGCAGCCCTTTCCACAGTTCTTTTCCAGCCTGATGGTCTTTATCCTTTCATCTTTCTCTGCAAAGGCCCTTGCCACTTTGTAAGTTCCATCCAGAGAGCCGTCATCCACAACTATAACTTCGTCTACGAAGTTTGGAATCTTCTCCAGCACTTTGGGGAGGCGTCTTTCCTCGTTGTAGGCGGGGATAACAACGCTTATCTTCTTACCCTTAAGCATTCACTTCTCCTCCAGCCTCTCACGGGCTTTTTGGGCCTTTCTTCTGAAGTCGTCCTTGTCGAGGAACTCCCAGTAGTGTTCTCTTCCCGGGAATTCTCCGGCCTTGACTTCTCGGTTGTAGCTCTGAAGGGCTTTCAGTATTATCTCACCGAGGTTCGCATAGCGTTTCGCAAAGGGCGGTGAGTTCTCATAGATTCCAAGGAGGTCGTGCCAGACGAGAACCTGGCCGTCGACCCACGGCCCGGAGCCTATGCCTATCGTTGGAATCGAGACCTCCTCGGTCACGAGCTTTGCGACGTCAGCGAGGGTGAACTCTATGACAACGGCGAAAGCTCCAGCCCTCTCAAGGGCCTTCGCATCCTTGAGTATTTCCTCTATCTCCTCTTCGGTTTCCCCCATAATCCTGTAGCCGCCGAGCCTTAGGTAGCGCTGGGGCGTCAATCCTGTGTGCCCCATAACTGGAATTCCCATCCTGACCAGCTTCCTGACGAGTTTCTCGTGGTCGGCACCGCCCTCAATCTTTACCGCGTCGGCCCCAGCCTGAATTAGCCTGATGGCGTTTTTTACGCCCTCTTCAACGCTAACCTCGTAGCTTCCGAAGGGCATATCTGCCAAAACCAGAGCCCTCTTTACGGCCTTCGCGACTGCCCTCGTGTGGAAGACCATCTGCTCCATGCTTACGTTGAGTGTGTTGGGCTCGCCGTAAACCACCATGCCGAGTGAATCGCCGACGAAGACGATGTCGATTCCCGCTTTATCTGCCAAAAGTGCCGACGGGTAATCGTATGCTGTAATCATCGTGATTTTTTCCCTTCCCTTCATCTCGCGAATCTTCTTCGGCGTAACCTCCCTCATGCCACCACCCACCTCATTTCGAGGCTGGTCTAATTAACGGTTTCGATTGGTTTATATACCAATGTTGGTAATTACCTACAGGTGGTAGAATGGGGAAGGTGAAGACCAGTGTTTACATCGATGAGGAACTGTGGAGAGAGTTCAAAGAGCTGGCCCAGCGGGAGAAGAGCGAAGTCAGCAAGCTCCTTGAGGAAGCGCTGGTGAACTACCTTATAAACGAAGTTTTGAAGGACGTCGATGACTCTGAGGTGCCCCTGTGGTTTGAGCCCCTGAAAGTCAAGGGAGAGAGCAGTGAGAAGCTTGTGAGGGAGATGAGAGATGAGAGGGAAAAGCGTTTACTTGGATACTAGCGTGATTCTTAAGAGATACCTGGACGAAGAGGGCAGCGACGTCGCGAAGAAGCTCTTCAGGGATGCATACAGGGGGGAAGTGAAGCTGGCCTTCAGCTTCTGGAATATCGGAGATGTGATTGGCGTGCTCGATAAAAGGCTGAGGAGGGGACAGTTCAGCAAAGACGAGTTCGACTTCCTGAAAAAAGGCTTCCTGGCGGAGGTAAAGCGGTTCACGAGGCTGGGCGTCTTGGAGGTCGTTCCCGTCCACTCCTTAATCCTGGCAGACGCCTGGAAGCTAATTGAGAAATATCACCTGTATCAGGCCGATGCCCTGCAGATAGTCTCGGCAAAGTACGTGGGGGCGGGGAGCTTTTATACTGCAGACAAGAGGCTCCATCAGGTGGCAATCGAGGAAGGTCTAAACTCAATACTCCTTGGAGGTGAGTGAAATGAGGGAGTGGGAGCACTATGAGCACACTGCCGATATAGGCGTTCGCGGTTACGGCTCAACGCTTGAGGAAGCCTTTGAGGCGGTTGCTTTGGGACTTTTCGACGTTATGGTGAACGTGAGGAAGGTCGAGCCGAAGGAGTGCAGGGAAGTTGAGGTTGAGGAAGAGGACTTAGAGGCCCTTCTGTATTCATTCCTCGAGGAGCTCCTCGTGTTGCACGACATGGAGGGCCTCGTCTTTGGAGACGTTAGGGTGAAGATAGAAAAAACCAGAAACGGCTACAAACTCAAAGCGAAAGCCTGTGGAGAGCCGTTGAGCGAGAAGCACGAGCCGAAGGAGGAAGTGAAGGCGATAACCTACCACGACATGAAGATTGAGAAACTGCCCGACGGCAGGTGGATAGCCCAGTTCGTTCCTGACCTGTGAGGTGGTCGAATGAGCGCCAGGGATGTGATTAAAGAGGCAAATCCGGCCTTTTACGGGCGATATTCTAAGCTCGAAGACACCGACGAGTTCTGGGAGTTCATCATAAAACCGCTGAGGCAGAGTATAAGGGTGAACACCCTCAAGGCCCCGCTTGAGATCGTGGTTGAGAGGCTCAAAGAGGAGTTCGAGCTTGAACCCATACCGTGGGTCAGGGAAGGCTTTTTCATCAACGTTGAAAACCTCGCGAAGGTTCCGGAGCACGGCCTTGGCCTTATCTTTGGCCAGGAGGCAAGTTCGATGATTCCGCCCGTTGTCCTTGACCCGAAGCCGGGGGAGCTGGTTCTGGACATGGCGGCGGCGCCCGGCTCAAAGACCGGACAAATAGCACAGTACATGGAAAACGAGGGCTGCATCATAGCGAACGACCCGAACAGGGACAGGGCGAACGTCCTCATAGCCAACCTCAACAGGATGGGCGTTTTGATAGCCAGAGTCACAACCCGGGACGGGGCGAGGTTCGCGCGCTTCGAAAATACCTTTGACAGGGTCCTGCTCGACGCTCCCTGCTCCTCCGTCGGGATGATAAGGAAGAGCTGGCGTTTCCTGAGGGAGTGGCGCGAGAAAGCGGTCGTCAAGTACATGAACATCCAGAAGAGGCTCATCTTAGCTGGCTACAAAGCGCTGAAGCCGGGCAGGACGCTCGTTTACTCCACCTGCACGATAGACCCGCTGGAGAACGAGGAAGTGGTTGATTACCTCCTCAGGAAGACGGACGCGAGGCTGGAAAAAATAGACCTCCCAGTTAAAACAAGCGAGCCAGTCCTAGAATGGGAGGGGAAGGAGTATTCTCCAGAGCTGAAGAAGGCTTTGCGCATACACCCGAACGACAACGACACCGAGGCCTTCTTCATAGCGAAGATAGTCAAGCCGGGTGATGGAGATGGCTGAGAACCCGAGGAAGGAGATAGGGAAGACGAACGATGCTGAACTCGTGAAAAAGCTCCTCCTTGAGAACTATGGCTACGCTCCCGAGCTAATCTACGAAATCAGGGGCAACCATCAGAAAGTTTACGCCTACAAGCCCTGTCAGTTGAGGATAAGCGACACCGGGCGGAGGGGCGTTTACTTCGGAAGGATCGAGAGCGATGGCATAAGGCTCACCATAGAGGGAAGCTTTCTGGTAGGCCCTAAAGCGACCAAAAACGTGGTTGAGCTCGATGACGAGAAAGCAAGGCGCTATTTGGCAGGGGAGAATGTCGAAATAGAGGAGGAGCTCTACGGCTGGATGATAGTAAAGTGGCGCTCCTACTTCCTCGGCTCGGCGAAGGCCAAGGGGGGAAGGCTCATCAACTACGTGCCGAAGGAGAGGAGGTTAAGGCTGGAGTGACGTTTTTGTTCCGCGAAACCTTAAAATAATTTTAGGGAGACCTAAGGGAGGGGTGAGAAGGATGGTGCCGCTGAAGAGGATAGACAAAATCAGGTGGGAGATACCGAAGTTCGACAAGAGAATGCGCGTTCCGGGAAGGGTTTACGCTGACGACGCGCTCATAGAGAAGATGCGCCAAGACAGGACGCTTGAGCAGGCGGCAAACGTTGCAATGCTCCCGGGCATTTACAAGTACTCCATCGTAATGCCGGACGGACATCAGGGCTACGGCTTCCCAATCGGTGGAGTGGCGGCCTTTGACGTAAAGGAAGGTGTAATAAGCCCCGGAGGGGTGGGCTATGACATCAACTGTGGAGTACGGCTAATCCGAACAAATTTACGTGAGCAAGAAGTAAGACCTCGCATCAAGGAGCTCGTCGACACTCTCTTCAAGAACGTGCCAAGTGGCCTGGGAAGCCAGGGCAGGGTGAAGCTCCACTGGACACAGCTGGACGATGTCTTAGCTGACGGTGCAAAGTGGGCCGTCGAGAACGGCTACGGCTGGGAGGAGGACCTTGAGCACCTCGAAGAAGGCGGAAGGATGGAGGGGGCGGACCCAGAGGCAGTAAGCCAGAAGGCGAAGCAGAGGGGCGCTCCCCAGCTCGGCTCCCTCGGTTCAGGAAACCACTTCCTAGAGGTTCAGGTGGTCGACAAGATATTCAACGAGGAGATTGCCAAAGCCTACGGCCTCTTTGAGGGCCAGGTCGTGGTTATGGTCCACACTGGCAGCAGAGGCCTTGGCCACCAGGTGGCGAGCGACTACCTCAGGGTAATGGAGAAGGCCAACAGGAAGTACGGAATTCCGTGGCCCGACCGCGAACTGGTAAGCGTCCCCTTCCAGAGCGAGGAGGGGCAGAGATACTTCAGCGCAATGAAGGCAGCTGCAAACTTCGCCTGGGCCAACAGGCAGATGATTACCCACTGGGTCAGGGAGAGCTTCGAGGAGGTCTTCAAGAGGAAAGCCGAGGACATGGAGATGCACGTAGTCTACGATGTGGCGCACAACATAGCGAAGGTCGAGGAACACGAGGTTGACGGTAGGAAGGTCAAGGTCGTCGTCCACAGGAAAGGTGCAACGAGGGCCTTCCCGGCAGGCCACCCGGACGTTCCCAGAGCGTACCGCAACGTCGGTCAGCCTGTATTAATTCCAGGCTCGATGGGAACGGCAAGCTACGTCCTTGCTGGGGCCGAAGGCTCGATGAAGGAAACCTTTGGCTCGACCTGTCACGGTGCTGGAAGGCTCCTCAGCAGGAAGGCAGCAACGAGACAGTACCGCGGCGACAGGCTCAGGAACGAGCTAATGCAGAGAGGAATCTATGTCAGAGCAGCTTCGCTGAGGGTTGTGGCGGAAGAAGCTCCCGGAGCCTACAAGAGCGTTGACAACGTCGTCAACGTTGTTCACGAGGCTGGAATAGCGAACCTCGTCGCTAGGATGAGGCCAATGGGTGTCGCTAAAGGCTGAAGCTTTTGTTCTTTCAAATTTCATTCAAAGCTGAAATTTTCGAAAAGAGGATTTTGAAAAAGGGAAACCCAGAAAAACCTTACCTTATCCTCGCTCCAAGTTTAACTTCCTTGTCCGGCATGAGCAGGGCGACGTTTTCTCCATCGTCGGCAGCGAGGAGCATTCCCTGGCTCTCAACGCCGCGGAGCTTCTTGGGCTCGAGGTTCGCTATGATGACGACGTAGCGGTTTAGCAGCTCTTCCGGCTTGTAGTACTTCTTCAGCCCGGCGACGAGCTGCCTGACCTCGTCTCCGAGGTCGACCTTTACCACGTAGAGCCTGTCAGCGTTGGGGTGGTCTTTCACCTCTATTATCTTCCCGACGCGAAGGTCGAGCTTCGCGAAGTCGTCAAAGCTTACGTACTCCATCTTTTTACCCTCCTTTTTTGCCTTCTCCTTCTTTCCGGAGGATTTAGCATTTTCGGCCTTTCCACCTTTTACCTCGGGAGCTTCCCCGTAGATGCTCTTGAGGAGAGCCAGAGCTTCCTCCTTTCTCTTCTCTCCGAAGCGCTCCAGAATGACCTTGAAGACGTCGTCCCTTTTGTAGTACTTCTCGAGGAGCAGTTTGGCGCTCTCGGGATTGCCCCTTCCGATGTAGTTCACGATGAAGTAAATGATTTCATCGTCGGTCACCTTTCTGAACATCGGGAAGGCCTTTCTGACGCGGTGGCCGGCTTTAAGCTCGTTGAAGGCCCAGCTCTTGGACTTCTCAATGTTGAGGAGGTGCCATATTTTCTCGCTGGCATCTGGCAGGAACGGCTCGAGGAGGATTCCAAGGGCCTTGACTATCTGGAGCGAGACGTTTACGGTTGTGGCAGTCCTCTCGCGGTCGGTCTTGGCAGTCTTCCAGGGCTTCTGGTGGTCGAAGTAGCGGTTTCCGAAGATTGCCAGCTCCATAACGCGCTTCAGCGCGTCCTTGAAGCGATAGTTCATTATGAGCTCGCCGACCTCCTCGAACGCCTTCTCAATCTCCTCGAAGGCCTGCCTGTCGAGTTCGTTGAGTTCTCTCCTCTCCGGAACTACACCGTCAAAGTAGCGGTTGACGAACGTCATCGCCCTGTGCACGAAGTTGCCGAGGTTGTTCACAAGCTCCTCGTTTATCTTCTTCTTGAAGTCGGCGAAGTTGAAGTCACTATCGCGAGTCTCGGGCATTATGGCGGTAAGGTAGTAGCGCAGGTAATCTGCCGGCCAGACGTCGAGGAACTCGTGAACCCATATGGCCCAGTTCCTGCTCGTCGAGAACTTCTTGCCCTCGAGGTTGAGGTACTCGTTTGCCGGGATGTCGTAGGGGAGGTTCCATTCCGCTTCGACTTCCTCATCCTTGTATTTGCCGTAGGCCATCAGGAAGGCCGGCCAGAATATCGCGTGGAAGGGTATGTTGTCCTTTCCGATGAAGTGAATAACCCTTGTCTGCCCATCGAGGTTGAGCCAGAACTTCTTCCACTCGTTCTCCTTTCCTTCCCTCTTCAGGTGCTCGATAGTGATGCTGATGTAGCCTATCGGCGCCTCGAACCAGACGTAGAGGACTTTGCCCCTAACGTCCTCGTCGTCAAGTGGAACTGGGATCCCCCAGTCGAGGTCGCGCGTTATGGCCCTCTCCTCAAGCCCCTCGTTTATCCACCCGAGGACGGTGTTTCTAACGTTCGGCTTCCAGTGCTCCTGGCTCTCGACCCACTTCTTGAGTCTCTCCTGGAAATCTTGCATTTTTATGTAATAGTGGGCGGAGTCCTTGAAGGTTATCGGATTGCCGCAGATGTTGCAGCGCGGGTTGATGAGTATCTCAGGCGTGAGGGGATGGCCGCAGACCTCACACTGGTCTCCCCTCTGGTTTTCCGCTCCACAGTAGGGGCAGGTTCCGATGACGTATCTGTCCGGCAAAAACATCTTGTCATGCTCGCAGTAGGCCTGCTTGCTGACCTTCTTCACGAGGTGGCCGTTTTCGAGCGCTTTTAGAAAGAACTCCTGGCTGAGTCTGTAGTGGACGGGCAGTTCAGTCCTTCCAAAGTAGTCGAAGCTTATCTTCGCCCTCTCGAAGGTCGTCTTTATGTGTTCGTGGAACTCATCGACGATCTCCCTTGGGCTCCTGCCCTCCTTCAGCGCGCGGAAGGTTATTGGGGTTCCATGCTCGTCGGTTCCGCAGATGAAGAGAACTTCCTCGCCCTTGAGCCTTAAATAGCGCACGAAAATGTCCGCCGGAAGGTAAGCCCCAGCGAGATGCCCCGCGTGAATTGGTCCGTTAGCGTATGGAAGAGCGGAAGTGACCATGTACCTGACCATTTTAACCACCGTCCGCCAATGGTTCTGCCTCCTTATAAGTACTGCGGGTTTTAAATATTACGGCGGGTTATTAAGCGGTGGAAAAAAATATGTAGATTTTGATATAAATCACTCCCCAACGAGATTATCCAACCATCACGAGCGGCCTCTCCTTCTGCTTGAGGAACTTCTTGAAGACGTCCGGTTCAACAAAGACGAGAACCACACCGGCTATAACGCGGTTGGCATCGACGGCCATGACGCAGCCTATGGGCACCCCCCTAAAGGTTTAAGACGTTGAGACTGATCTGGTTTTCGGTGGGAAGGTTTATTAAATGCCGGGTGAACTCTCTACGGTGTGGAAAATGGAGGCCTCCAGGGGAGTTACGGTAAACCGGGAGTGGCGGGCCAAGATGGATGAGCTGAGGGCAAAAGCTCGGAAAAACGTTGATGAAGTCCTCAAGCGCGCCTTCGGGTCGATAAAGTCGGAGAAGTCCTGGCGCGAGCTGGAGGCTGAGCTTTATGATGAGCTTTCTCGTGGATAGCAACGTGTTTGTGGAGGCTCTTCTATGAAATCCCGCGTCGTCGAGTGCTTCAAATTTGAGGCGGCCCACGCCGTGATAATCGACGGCCAAACCGAGGAGATACACGGGCACACCTTCCGGCTTGAAGTAGCTGTTGAAGGCCCGCTCAGAAACGGCTACGTCATCGACTTTCTCCAGCTGAGAGCGATCGTTGAGGAAGTCATCAAGAAACTCGACCACAGAAACCTCAACGCTCTTTTTGAGAACCCGACGACGGAAAACATTGCCCTCTGGATTGCCGAGGAAGTTGAAAAGAGACTGCCGGAGGGAGTTAAGCTCCACCACCTGAGGCTCTGGGAAGGGGACGAGAACGGCGTTGAGTTCGAGTTTTAGGATTTAGAAGACACTCTTAGAAGGGTTCTATTTAGCACAAAAAATTAAACGTGGCAATCCGGAGACCTCGGATTTATCTCGGCCATTAACCTCTCTTCTTGCCGAAGTGAATTGACTTTAACTTCCTTCACGCTTTCAATCATGGTCGCGCCGTTGCCTGATCCGCTCAGGTCAATCTTCCCCGGAATCAGAGACTTAACTGGAACTGCCTTTCTCTTTTTCCCGGTTGGATACCAGCTTATTAAATCGCCTTCCTCAACGTCGAGGACCTTTATAAGCCCAACGGGGCCTTCAATAATATATCTTGCAGGGTTTTTGGGTGAATACAGGCGCCATTTCTTTGCTTTCCTAAAGTCCACGACTTTTCTAGAAGAATCCAGCCAAATTACGTCTATCTCTTCCAGCATAAAAAAGGTGTGAATTGCCGCATTTACTCTTGTCTCGGATGGCAGATAAAATACAAGGGCATACCCGATGTTTTTTACCATCATTAATCCTCGAAAGCGCTTGAGAAAGCTGTCCGCAACCTTAACTGTTCCTGGCCATTCCTTTCCCTTGGTTTCGTTTATTATCATGGCTGAAGGTTGAGATCATTTCCTAATAAACTTTGCCGGCCGGGTTGTTATTTTATCTGTCGCACAAAATGATGTTCGGAAGGAAAAATTTAAGTTCTGGAGGCGCATTAACTTTCAAGAGAATGGAACCTTGACGGTTGGCATTTCATCAAATTCCGTTATGTTTTAAAAAGCCTTGAGAATCTAGCCGGGGGTGGTCTTATGGAAAAACTTGATAAGGTAATTAAAGAATTCAATAAACTTCACGGCAGTGAGGCGAAAGTAAAGGTAAGGGAAGTAAGGGGGGAGGAGGTTATTTTGGAGTTTGAAGGGTCGTTTTGCGCCACCTGTGGGCTCTACGACTACTTCGACGACATAAAATGGGAAGCGATGGAGTTCGGACTTAATATCGAACCCGTAGAGGTTCTTGAGGCTGAGGAAGATGATTTTGAACATGGGCGATACGTTGTGAAGTACAGACTAATGTCTTCCAGTGATAAATAGCGGTGTCTCTTCTCCAAGTTACCGTCCAAGTCCTTTTTTCAGGGATAAACCTGATAAACCTTTGGTTTGGAAAACCGTTATATATGCTCACGCTTTAAATCATATCGCAGTGCACTATTCGGTGATTGGATATGGTAGTGAAGAAGAAAATGACCCGGAAGTTTTTGGAGGATGCCTTCGCCGGCGAAAGCATGGCCCACATGAGATACCTGATTTTCGCAGAGCAGGCCGAGAAGGAGGGCTTTCACAACATAGCCAAGCTCTTCAGGGCTATCGCGCACGCTGAATTCGTTCACGCGAAGAACCACTTCATAGCCCTCGGAAACCTGGGCAAGACCCCTGAGAACCTTCAGGCAGGAATAGACGGTGAGACCTACGAGGTCGAGGAAATGTACCCGGTCTTCAAGAATGCCGCCGAGTTCCAGGGCGAGAAAGACGCAGTGAGAACTACCCACTACGCCCTCGAGGCCGAGAAGATACATGCGGAGCTTTACAAGAAGGCCAAGGAGAAGGCCGAGAAGGGTGAGGAGATCGAGATAAAGAGGGTCTACATCTGCCCGGTCTGCGGCTACACAGCCGTCGACGAGGCCCCTGAGTACTGTCCTGTCTGCGGGGTCCCGAGGGACAAGTTCGTGGTCTTCGAGTGAGCCTTTCGTTTTTTGGTTTCCCAAGTTTGAACCGCAAACCTTATAAGGACGACCTAATAACATTAGGATGGTGAAAGAAAATGGCGAAGTGGAAGTGCATAGTTTGTGGCTACATCTACGACGAAGACGAGGGCGACCCCGACAACGGGATAGAGCCCGGAACCAGGTTTGAGGACCTCCCGGACGACTGGGTCTGCCCGCTCTGTGGCGCGCCAAAGGATATGTTTGAAAAAATAGAGTGAGGTGGTCGAGATGCTTAGCGGAACCATTAAAAGCGGAGACTGGAAGGGGGAGAAGCACGTCCCCGTTATAGAGTACGAGAAGGAAGGGGACCTCGTCAAGGTCGAGGTCAGCGTCGGCAAGGAGATACCACATCCGAACACCCCGGAGCACCACATTGCCTGGATACAGCTCTGGTTCCACCCCGAGGACGGCAACTTCCCGATCCTAGTTGGCAAGGTGGAGTTCAGCAACCATACCGACCCGCTCACCGAGCCGAGGGCGGTCTTCTTCTTCAGGACGGAGAAAAAAGGAAAGCTCTACGCTCTCAGCTACTGCAACATCCACGGCCTTTGGGAGAACGAGGTCCAGCTTGAGTGATCTCTGCCCTCATTTTTACCTTGATAGTTCAAACGTCACGTTTTTCCAGTTCTCGACTTTCTCAGCAATGTACCCCTCACCACTCCAGGAGTATTCGAAGCCCTCCTCGCAGAGCTTTACGGTTACGTTATTTGGTTTCTTTGGAAGTTCAAAGTGGTACCTTATTTCCCCCTCTCCAGGTAGACCAAGGAGGAGCTCTAGCGGACCCCATGTGACCATGTCTTCATATTTTGCTGGTTTCATTTCCACCCCATCGATGTAAATTCTAACCCCGCAGAATTCCTCGGGAACCTTCACAAGAATATCGGCGGTTGTTACCGACTCTGAGGTCTTGAGGTAAAGGGCAACCCCGTCAGCTCGTTTGGAAATGTCGTAGTTGGTGAATGGAACATTGGCTAACACCGGTGTGAGGATGAGAGAAACCACGAGAACACCAAGGGCCTTTGTCTTTGAGAAGTTCAGAGGAACATTTCTTTTGGCGGCTAGGGGTAGCGTCCAGTAGGAGTAAGCCTCAACGAAGCGGGCAAGGTCCATTAGAACAACACCTATCACTACCGGAAACAAGAGGGCACCGATGAGGTATAGATTTCCTGCGAGATTGAAGTTTAACTCTCCGGTTGATTCGGCAAACAGGCCCATTCTAAATCTGTACACAATAGCACTGGCAACGATCAGCGGATAAGCCGGTGCCAGCGAGTTTATGATGTTGTAAATTCCCCACGATGGTTTGAGGAGAACCCACTTTATGCTCCAGCTGAGGACGAAGAGAGCAGCTACCAGCAGGGCAGCCTCGACCAGAAACAGTTTTAGCGGCCTCGAATCCACTTCGACGCTCCAGAAGTACAGGCCGAGCAAATAGACTACTATTCCCAAACCGAAAGCGAGGAGTGAAAAAGGACCAAAGAACCTTGAGACTATTATTAGCAAGCTTCCTGCTATTAAGTATTCTTTTCCACCTATAGGGCCATACTTTTCTTTGTCCACTTATACCACCGATAAAACTCAGAGTTTTAACATTTAAATATTCCGATCTGATTAGCGGTTAAACCCCCAAATCTGCCCAGGAAAGCCTTATAACCGTGCATCCTTATGAAGAACGGTGAGAAAAATGAAAGTTTACATGCCGGACCGCGAGTGGCCCGAGCCCTATAAAGCCGTCATTGAGGAGCTGAAAAAAATAACCGACCCCATAACGGGCGGGGATATCCTTGACTCCGGTGTTGTTGCCGGACTCGAGGTTAGCGAGGATACCCTCAAGATATGGCTCAAATTTGAGAGCCACGCGGAGTACAACATAACGGGCGAGAGCGCGATAGCATACTCCAAGATAATCGGCG
Source organism: Thermococcus gorgonarius (assembly GCF_002214385.1). NCBI lineage: Archaea > Methanobacteriati > Methanobacteriota > Thermococci > Thermococcales > Thermococcaceae > Thermococcus > Thermococcus gorgonarius. The sequence continues at coordinate 683,413 of NZ_CP014855.1, forward strand.
ACATAATGGAGCGCTTCGCCCTCGTGAAGTTCGACAACGTTTACGTTTACGACCTCGCGAACAACATTGTTGGAAAGTTCGAGAACAAGAGGGGTTATACTGCCGAGGATGTCTTATCGGGGGCCGGAAGGAAGAAGTAAAGGAGTTCGGGTTTTCTCTTCTCCTGTTCTACCTGAGAGTGTCGCTCCTGCCAGATTCTACCCGCCAAAGGAAAGGTATAAGTACGTCAAAGTTCAACCGCAGTAGAAGTATGACCGGCTGATATAAGCCGGAACTGTGTCCGGGGGTGGTCCGATGCCGACCATTATAGTTGAGGGCCCAAGGGCAGATAAGGAGACGAAGAGGGAGCTTGTTAAGAGGCTCACCGAGGTTGTTAGGGAAGTTTACGGCGTCCACCACGTCAGCGTGATAATCCACGAGAACGAGACCGAGAACGTCGGCGTTGACGGGGAGCTTCTCTCCGACATTCTAGAACGGAGGCGCGGTAAGTGAAGGCCCTGGTGGTCTACTACTCAAGGGACGGGCACACGAGGGAGGCCGCCCGGAGGATTGCCGAAGCTCTGGGGGCGGACATTGACGAGGTCATTGACAGGAAGAACCGGAAAGGCATACTCGGCTTTCTCAGGGCCGGCTACGACGCGACCAGGGGTAAAACGACGGAAATAGCGTTCGAGAAAGACCCCTCAGAATATGACCTCGTGGTCGTTGGCAGCCCGGTGTGGAACGGCAGGGTTACACCGGCCATAAGGACTTACCTCCTCAGAAATGGGGAGAAAATAAAGAAAGCAGCCTTTTTTGCCACCTGCGCTGGGAAGAAGGGCAAAATCCTCGAACAAATGAGGGAGCTCTACGGCGGTGAGGTCATCGCCGAAGCGGTAATGAAGCAGAACGAAATTGAAGAGGGGGCAAAAGAGTTCGTTGAGACACTGAAAAGGGCCCTCCATTCCTGAAGCGGGACGAGTTTGGTCGGGTTTTCATTTTTAGCTGACTTGTTTTATTCCGCACCGGATGGCGGGAAGTTTATAAAAACCTCTCAGAGTTTCTGTCCAGATTGGAGGGATGCATTGTGTCAGAAGGGAGAAAGACCTATGACCCCACAACATGGAAGCCCGAGCGCCTCGACCTAATTCTGTCGGCTGTGATTGCGCTTTCACTCCCTCCTCTGGCGGGCTGGCTTTATGATAAAAAGGGTGCGCTCATCCCAATGCTAATCTACTACGGGCTCGCCTGGGGCCTCGTAAAGCTCCGCCGGGGGGTTGTAGGCTACCGCACTCCCATGCCTGAGAAGCCCCCCGTGTGGTTCTACATCAACGTGGCCGTTATCCTTGTCGCCCTCGCCTTCGCCTACATGTCCCCGATTAAGGTGGAAGACCCCTGGCTCCCCGGGGTTGTGCTCACGGCCCTCCTCTGGGCACCCGCGAACGCATCCTCCGAGCAGATACTCTGGCTCTACCTCTTTGACTCGTGGGACCTCTACCCAAGGGAGAGGCGCATTGGCTACAGAATAGTGGGACTGCTGCTGTTTGCGGCCTTCGTGGGGATGATACACACGATGTTCTGGACGAAGTTCCTCCAGGTGGCCAGGCCCGACACGGTCTTTGGGGTTCTTTTTGTCCTCGCAACAGCTATTTCAGGGTTCCTCCACATCGTTGTGTGGCGCCGCTCGGGCCAGATGGTGTTCACGTTCATACCCCACTTTCTGCTTAATTTGGGCCCCCTGCTCTGGACAGGGTACAGCATACTGCCCTATCTCTGGAAATGAGGGCAGTAATTTTCTATTTTTCTCCGAGAGCCAATAGGGGGGGCCGACAAAAGCAAGAGCCCCCTGGCAACAAAATAACAGAAATAGCGACCCGTTTTTCATGGGTTCACTTAGGGCAAAGGTTTAATACCTCAAAACCCAGGTAGATAAAGAGGGATAAAAAATGGTTCCGCCGGAGCTTGAAGAGGGGCTTCCCCTCGAAAGGATTAAGGACTTCTCGCTTGAAGAACTGCTGGGAATGGCCGTGAAGGCCGAGATAGGTGCCAGGAAGTTTTATGAGAGCCTCGCTGAGAGGATAGACATCCAGGAACTTAAAAACAAGATAGAGTGGCTCGCCGGAGAGGAAAAGAAGCACGAGGAGCTTTTGAGAAAAATCTACGCCAACATGTTCCCGGGAAAGGAAATCGTCTTTCCCAAGGAGCACATAGGGCCGGAGCTTCAGCCGGTCGCTAGACAGCTCCATGGCGTGGAGGACATAATAGACCTCATCCGCTGGGCCATGAAGGCCGAGGAGATAGCGGCGAAGTTCTACGCCGAGCTGGAAAACATGGTCGACACCGAGGAGAAGAAGCGCCTCATGCGCTACCTCAGCGACATGGAGTGGGGCCACTACTATAACCTGAAGGCCGAGTACGAGCTCCTCCTCGACTGGGCCATGTACAGCCAGATGATGAACGTTGGGCCTTAGTTTGTCTTTTTACCCTTTTCTCCCGAAAGCCTTATAAGATTAGGCCTATCCATTGTTATTAGGTGGGCCTAACAATGCTTGAGGGTTTCATGTCGAGCTTATCCTCATGGCTGCTTTCTATCTCAGGGGGCAGTTTGATAGTTGTTGCAGCGTATGCTGGAGTTTTCGTAGCTCTGATGACGACATTGGGTGCCCTCGTTGCTATCTTCGCCAACAGGATGCCGAAATGGGGTGTGGACGTAAGCCTCTCGTTTGCTGCAGGGGTCATGATAGTGGCGAGCTTTACAAGCCTGATCCTCCCAGCAATTGAATCAACTGGGAGGTTCGTTCCCGCAGGCATCGGTATACTCCTTGGCGTTATCACAATCTACGCAATCGACCGATTCATCCCCCATGAGCACCTGGTCAAAGGTTATGAGGGTCCCAAAGAGTTCAAGGAGAAGCTCAGAGTCGTGTGGCTTATTGTTCTGGCGGTTATAATTCACAACCTGCCCGAGGGCCTTGCCGTTGGGACTTCGTTAGTTTATAACCTTCAGACTGGATTAGTAACGGCCATTGCGATAGGAATACAGGACTTCCCCGAAGGAGCCGTGGTTTCTCTTCCGCTGGCAACTCTTCAGAAAAGGCGCCTCGTGCCGATAATTTTGGGAGCCCTAAGCGGTGTGGCGGAGATGGTAATGGTGATCCTGGGTGCAGTTTTGTTTACGATCTTCCATTCCCTCCTTCCTTACGGCCTGGGGATGGCTGGAGGGGCTATGCTCTACGTAACAGTTAAGGAGATGATCCCAGAGATCTACAAAAGAGAAGAAAATGAGACCCTGGTTACTCTGGGCTTTTTCCTCGGCTTTTACGTGATGCTCTTCCTCGACTCGATGTTGGGGTGAACGCCACTCTAACCTTTTCAAACCTTCTCATTTTTCGAACACGTAGAAGTACCGTTCAAGGCTTTTATGGACGCGTTGGTAATACCTCGCGAGGAGTTTAAATCCTATTCTTTCGGCCTCGCTTCTACCGTCGAAGTCGGCCGGAAACGCTATCGCCAGCCTTCCTCCCGGTTTAAGCACGTTATACATGCTCTCCAGGGCTTTCCTGTAGAGCTCGTCTCTCTTCCTTCCCGCGAGGGTCGCCGAAGTGCCATAGGGTGGGTCCGTCGCTATCGCCTCAAACCTCTTGTTGGGAAACAGTTCCTCCAGCTTCGTTGCATCGCCTAGCCTGAGCTCGTAGTCTTTGATGCCGTAGTGCCTGAGGTTCATCTCGGCTCCTTCAACCATCTCGGGCTTTATATCAACGCCGTAGACCTTCAGGCCGAGCAAACCGGCCTCCATCAGAACCCCGCCGGCGCCCATGAAGGGGTCGAGGATTTCTCTCTTTGCCTTGGTGAGGTTTACCAGGGCCCTGGAGACCCTCGGGTGGAGTGAGATGGGCCTGAAGAAGGGCCTGTGGTGGGCCTTTCTTTTTTCAAAGTCCTTGGGATCGAAGAACTTCAGCCTTATCCCAGCGTAGAGCCTCTCGCCGCAGTAGACTCTCACGAGCGTTTTAGGATTTGAGAGGTTCACTTTAAACCCCAGCGCGTGTATCACTGCCCCGAGCTTCCTCGGCAGGTCGAGAACATCGTGACTGCAGTTGGCCATGGTCTCGGTGTCGACCTTGAAGGTTCCTTTGATCGGCCACTCCACCTCTCCCGCCTTTTCAAGGAGTTCTTCGATTGAATCCGCCTCAACGATCAGCTTCCCGTACTCGTGTGCTAAGCCGAGTCTGTTGAGGTAGGGGAAGGCTTTTTCATCCGCGTCTATCTTCAGAAACAGGTAGTCCTGACCAGCTATCTCTCCGCCCGCAAGCTCCAGCATAGCCTTGACCTCGTCCCTGGCCATCTCTGGCAGGTTTCCAAGGATCTCGACGTAGAGCATGCCACCACCTCACAGCACGTTCAGGTATTTATGAACCTGGAAGCTAAGCCCGACGTTCTTCCTTCCCATTATTTTGGCGGCTTCTCGATAGAGTTCCATAAGCTGTCTTTGGGATATCTCAATCGGCTCCTTCGGCTGAATAACGAGCGGGGCCAGGCCTTTCAGCAATTCAGCATACCAGCGGACGTTTTCGACCTTTGTCCTGGAGGTGACGACGAGCTTGGCGTAGGTCTTCGCGCCGGCTTCCTTCAAAATCTTTATGCTCTCAACCTCTCTAAGAACGAGGCCCTTCCAGTCCTCCGTTGCTTTAGCAGTCTCGTCCTTTATGTCCACGCTCGCGTAATCGGTGAGAGGAGCGATCTCTTTAACAAGCTCCGGAAGGCCGCCGTGGGTTTCAAGGAAGTTGTCGAAGCCGAGCTCCTTCATGCGCTCCATCAGGGCCTTAAGTGGCCTCACCTGAAGTGTCGGCTCGCCGCCGGTGTAGCTTATCGAGTGTATATCACCTGTATCGAGCCTCAAAATGGCATCGACAACCTCATCAAGCGAAGCGGGATTTGGTCGGTACTCAAACTTCCCGGTAAAGGGTTCCACCTCGTAGCGCCAGCGCGAGACGCGGGAGGCGTCTATGTACTCCCTTGAATCACACCAAATGCAGTGAAGGTCACAGCCGGCGAAGCGGACGAAGATCTGCCTCCTGCCGAACGCACTTCCCTCAACGCTCCCGCCTTCACCCTGCCAGCTGTTGAAGACCTCGGCCATTATGAGCTTCACTCTACCACCTCACAGATCCTCAACGTTAATCCCCTTTATCCTCTCGCTCACAAATCCTTCGAGTATTTCAACCCTGACGCTCCTATCCTCGCCGGTCATGTCCGCCATTAGCCTAACTGCCCTCGCGTAGTCCCAGAGCCTTCTCTTTGCCTCGCCAGTAACTTTCTCTGCCATGACTATCAGTTCCCTCTCCCCTGGGTGAGAACCCATCCACTCCACGACTTTCCTCGCGTCTTCCTCGGTAAAGGTGCCCATCTTTTTGAATAGCACCCTTCCCACCTCCACTAATTTTAAGGGACTAAATGTACTGGAGAAGCAGTTCAACGCTCCTCTCGAAGATCTCCCGATCCTCCCCGTCTAGGATACCATCAAGGTACTGGAGGTTCACGAGGTTCAGGATGATGTAGGCGGTGTTTCTGTCTAAACCAAGGTCGTAGGCATCATAAACCACGATCTCCTTTCCCAGGGCGTCGTTTATTAAATCAGCAAAGTATGCTATGTCCTCAACGCTCAGCTCGTCCCACTTACTCTCCATTTCGTCGAAATACCTCTCGAGAACGCGGATCGTTTCCAAGTCGAGTTTCAGTGTGCCTTCAACAAAGGGAAACTCCCCAACGCGGAACACCTTAAGCCCCTCGTTGTCTCTAATCCCTATCTGATCCCAGAGCACGATCCCTTCAACGGGGTTGTGCCCGTATCTGCTGGCCAGGTATGAAAAGCCTTCAAGAGCGGAATCGATTACCTCAATGAACTCCTCCTCATCTTGAAAGCGGATTATCTTGCTCACTGTTCCCCTCATGTTCTGCACCGTTAGGGGGTTGGGCCAAGGGTTATAAGGCTTTGCGGACAATTATCAACGCCCGACGAGTATTGGGTTGCGATGACGTCGGGACCCCCAGGGGGCCAACATTCCCAATGGCCCCCTATTAGCCTTTCTGACGAAAGCGCTGGCGAAAAATTTGGGATTCTTGTTTAATAGTCCGTCATGGCGAGATCTTCTCGTTAGGAATCACAAACTTTGATGAAACTTTGCACTGCAAAGTTTCCCCCGCAGGATTTTTATAACCTCCTCCCTACCCGGTTAAGGTGTCACCATGGTAACGCTCATCATCGCCGAGAAGCCCAACGTTGCCAGAAAGATAGCCTACGCCTTGGCTGAAGGGAAGCCTGTGAGAAAGACGATTGGAAAGGTGAGTTACTACGAGTTCACCCGGGATGGAAAGAAAATAATCGTTGCCCCCGCTGTTGGGCATCTCTTCTCTCTGGCACCAAAAACTAAAACCTACGGTTACCCGGTCTTTGACATTGAATGGGTTCCTGTCTACGTCGCCGAAAAGGGCAAGAGCTACGCCAAAGACTACATCAAGGCTTTAGCTACGTTGGCCAAGAAGGCGGATGAATTCGTCGTTGCCTGTGACTATGATACGGAGGGAGAGGTGATAGGCTACACCGCTCTTAAATACGCCTGCGGCGTTGACCCCTCGAAGGCCAAGAGAATGAAGTTCTCGGCTTTGACAAAGAAGGACATCCTTAAGGCCTGGTACAACCTCGAGCCGACGATAAACTTCGGCATGGCCGATGCCGGGATAGCACGTCACGTCCTCGACTGGTACTGGGGCGTGAACCTTTCGAGGGCTCTGACCTCGGCGATAAAACGCGCGAGCGGAAAATGGATGGTTCTCTCAACCGGAAGGGTTCAGGGGCCGACGCTGAAGTTCCTCGTTGAAAGGGAGAAGGAAATCCAGAACTTCCAGCCAAAGCATTACTGGGTCATAAAGATGCTCCTTGAGAAGAATGGAGAGAAGTACACTGCAAACTACGAGAAAGACAAAATCTGGGACGAGGAAGAGGCCAAAAGAATAGTAGAAGAAGCAAAGAAGGGGCCCGCGTTCGTTGAAAAGGTTGAGGTAAAGCAACAACAGAGAAACCCTCCGGTGCCTTTTGACCTCGGAACCCTCCAGAGGGAGGCCTATTCAGCGTTTGGCTATTCTCCAAAGAAGACTCTAGACATTGCGCAGAAGCTGTACGAGAAGGGGTACTGTCTCCACCCTGATTCTCTCATACCTACCCCTGAGGGGATAAAGAGAATCAAAGAGCTACCGAAGGAAGGCGAGGTATTTGCCCTTGACTTCGACCTCAAACTATCGAGGGCGAGGTACAGGCTCCTTGAGAGGGATGCGGACGAGCCTATGTATAGGGTTGTCCTTGGTGATAGAACTGAGCTCTACCTCACCGGGGATCATCCGGTTCTGGTTTATCGGGATGACCGGCTGATATTCGTGCCCGCTGAGGAACTCAGGGATGATGACCAGGTTGTGTTTTTCATAAACCGTGGGAGGTTTCGGGGATCACATAAAGCTCCACGGCTCTTTGAGTTCATCCTCAGAAACGCCACGTCAATGAAAGACTACGTTCTTTACGAACCCTCTTTTGGTAGCATTTTGAGGGAAAGAATCAAGCAAGCCGGGTTAAAGGTGGAAATCCTGTGGAGGTTCAAAATCAAGGAGCCAACTTACTACAAATACCTCAGGGGCAAAATGCCAGTTCCGATAGTGAAGTTCCTCGTTGAGAGAGGCGTTATCTCCATGGAAGAGCTAAAGGATATCTTCATTGGGTTTTCCTATAGCACCTCTCTATCCCCAGTGAAATTCGAATTTAGCGAGGAGTTTTGGTACCTATATGGGTTCGTCCTCGGAGATGGCCACTTGGATAGAAAGGGTGCTATAACGATATCTGCAAAAGAACGGGTGGAAGAAACTCTAAGGGCAATCCGAGAAGTTGCCGATGCACTTGGTGTTCCCTTCTCATACGACAGGAAATATCGGGTAATAACCCTTCGCAGTAAGTCCTTGACCCGGCTCTTCGAGCTCCTTGGATGTCCCTACGGCAATAAGACTGAGGTTTTCAGGATTCATGGTTTAGTGATGTCAAAACCCGAGTGGATGGCCTCGTTCCTTGCCGGTTACTACGACGCCGATGCCCATATTGGCACGAAACTGACTGGAAGTAAAAAGTCAATGTCCCCACAGATTGTCCTGACGTCAAAGAACAGGCAGGCTATATACACTGTCAAACTCATGTGGCAACTCCTTGGGGTCGGTACATACCTCTGGGAGAAAAAGGACAGGCAGGGCAATTTTGTGGCCTACGAACTTAAGGTCTACTCGCGCGATGCGCTCCGGTTTTATGAGATTATGCGGAAATACTTGAGAGTAAAGAGACAGGACCTTGAGAAGGTTCGGGAGGTTGCAATCAGAAAAAGGAAGTCCTACTCTCACCATTACAGCGTTCTCAGGGTTAGAAACTGGATAGGAAAGTTGAAGACCGATAGGGCTTTCTGGAAAAAGTTCGACATGTCCAATCAGACGGCCCGTGGGAGTGGGATAAGCCTCGACAAGTTGGAGAGAATTAGGGACTATCTGACCGACGGAGACCTCCGCAGGATTGCAACTGGGGACGTATACATCCTTCCAATAAGGGAAATCAAAAAGTTCCACTATCGCGGTAAAGTCTACGACCTTGTCGTCGATGAGTACCACAACTTCATAGCTAACGGCGTCGTTGTCCATAACTGTTCATATCCGAGAACTTCATCCCAGAAGCTCCCAAAGAACCTCAACCTCCGCTCGATAATCCAGAACCTCGCGAAGCTTCCTGAGTACAAACCCTTCGCCCACGAGCTTTTGGGCAAAGAAGAGCTCAAACCCGTTGAGGGTAAGAAGGAAGATCCGGCCCACCCTGCCATCTACCCAACGGGTGAGTTACCTAAGCCCGGGGAGCTGACAAAGGACGAGCAAAACCTCTACGACCTCATAGTAAGGCGTTTTCTGGCCCTCTTCATGGAGCCAGCTGTCAGAGAGACGATGAAAGTCATCCTAAACTCCAACAACCACCGCTTCATCCTGAGCGGCGCGAGAACAGTCAAGGAGGGCTGGCTGAAGGTTTACGGTAAATACGTCAAGTTCGACGAGGTAATCCTCCCGCCCTTCAAGGAGGGCGAACCTGTAAACGTTCTCCAGATAAAGCGCGAGAAGAAGAAGACCAAGCCGCCAGCACGCTATTCTCCGGCGGCTGTAATAAAGAAGATGGAGGATCTGGGCATAGGGACGAAAGCAACGCGCGCCCAAATCCTTGAGACCCTCTACCAGAGGGGCTACATCGAGGGCAAGAAGAAGATAAAGGTAACCCCACTGGGAATGCGCGTTGTGGAGGCCCTTGAAAAGAACGTGCCCGACATAGTCAGCGTTGAGCTAACGAGGGCCTTTGAGGAGAAGATGGAGGAGATAATGGCCGGGAAGGCGAAAAAGGATGAAGTCATCGAGGAGAGCAAGAAAGAGCTGATAAAAATCCTAAAGGTCTTCAAAGAGAAGGAGCTCGACATAGGGAGGATGCTCCTTGAAACGACGGGAACTGGGATTACAACCTCGAAGGACTCCGCAAAGGGAGAGAAATCAAAGTCCCAGTCCGAGCCTTCGCGGGGTTCTTCAACTCAGGAGGCTGAAAAAGAGAAAAAAACACGCAAAGGAGAGCTCGTTCTCGGCAAGTGTCCGAAGTGCGGTGGCGACCTAGTGCTCAAGTACAACAGAAAAACTGGGAAGAGATTCGTCGGTTGCTCCAACTGGCCGAAGTGCGACGTGACTTACCCCATCCTCCAGCGCGGTGAAGTCATTCCCACCGGAAAGACCTGTTGCAACGGTGCCCCAGTCGTAAAAATCAGGGAGAAAGGCAGGGAGTACGAAATCTGTCTCGATATGAAGTGTAAAGATTGGAAAAAATAAACTAGAGGGCTGCCATAAGGGAGAGGCCAACAATCGCAGCCAGGATAAATACTGTGATGATTACCACCACAATGGTCATTAGCCAAGCCAGGAAGGCTCTTAGCCAGTCAGTGTTGAAGACGGCCTTTATGACCCATATATAGCCTATTATACCGAGCAACCACCCTATCAATGGAATAATTGACAATATCTCTGCCAGTATGCCACCGCCTAGGACGGCTATCATGGACTTGCCGATGGTCGCATCTTCAATGCCAACCAGCTTGGCCCCAAAGTACAGGAAGAGGCCAGCTATAAAAAGCGCTATCAGGAACACAATTATCCCAATGACTCCGAGTGCTCCCAAAGCTACGATCCCCATGCCCATCCCCGGGGGCATTCCCAACACCTCCAGTTCTTTGTAGTTTTATAGCTTAGAACGTTTTTAATGGCGTTTCTTGTTATTTAAATTTTGGTGGTGTTCGATAATTTTAAAGTCGGAGACACCGGATGTGATTTTGAGGTTACTTCAATGGGAGATCGCTGGAAGAATGAAGAACTGAGACACTCGGTTGAGATCCTGGAGAGAAATGCACGTGGGCTCTTAAGGGAGCTTGAGGTGAGGGTGAACAATAACGGTATTGACTTGGCTTTTTTACTGGACGTCCAATCCACATTTATCCTTGGCCTTTCCGACCTCAGCCTTTATTCCTTTGCACTTAAGCTTGATGATATCGTTGAGAAGTCCTACAGAACTTTTGTTGAGGGATACGAACTTCTCCGAAAAAACGGTCTCCTCGTCAATATCCCGGAACTTGATCTTCAGCTCGGTTATCTCAGGGGTTTGAATGTGGAGCGGGGATTTTCTCTGGACAGAAGGCTCTCTCTCCTTGGTGAACCAAAAGAAATCCAGGTATGGGTAAACAGAATAATCAAACTAAGAAACGCTCTTCATGGAAATTTCCCAAAGGATCCCTTAAGAGAGCTCGGATACGGTATTGAAAGCAAGGACAGAAAGTTTCCCGTTCTTCTCCGTGCTCTCAGGAGAATGTACACAATGAATCCACCTGGAATCGAGGATCTCTCCAGGCTCGTCCACCTGGAGATTCGAGAAGGAATAGTCCCCAAACCTCTCCAATGCAGAGACGGAAGATGTGAGATAATAACAAACCTTGAGAGCACTGATGGTTTCACAGTGGTTGAGAATAATGATGACGTAATCCTGCTTTACAGATTTGAAGATAGAAAGAGCCTCAAATCCCCGTGGGGCAGTATTGAAATTGGTAAACCCGTTGAGATAATAGTGTTCTCTCGAAAAATGAAGAAAGGGATAAGATGCTCTAAAGGAGTTGTTTGAGCAGGGAGAGCCTTCTTTTGCTCATGAGAACCTTTGGGTGCTTGAGGAGGGCCTTTATGACCTCGACGTAGTCTCCACCCGCTATCTTCTCCGCGTCTGCACCGCTGAGTAGCTGTATGAAAAGGTCTAGGTCTTCGTCGGTTAGCTTCTCCGTGACGCGCCTGACCTTGAGGACTCTCTCAAGCCTCTTTCCGTCGGTCTCCCACCACTCCTTCGTGTAGTTCTGGAGGAGCGAGAAGTTCTCCTCCTCAAGGGCCTTGACTATCCACTTGCTCGCTATTGTTCCCGCTTCCATGGCCTCGGCCATTCCGCCACCGTGCATCGGGTTGACCTGTCTCGCGGCATCGCCAACCACGACGACGTTGTCCTTCGCCAGCTCCTTCACGAAGCCGCCAACAGGAACGATACCAACGTTGACCTCGAGGATTTTCCTCATCGGGATGTTGTTCTCCTTCAGCCACTTGTCGAGGTAGTACTTGGCTGTTTCAGGATGGTCTGAGGCGATGCCTATTCCCACATTGGCCCTGTCCTCGTCCTTCGGGAAGACCCAGACGTAGCCCCTTGGGGCAACTTCATTGCCAAACCAGAGGTGTATGAGGTCTGGGTCAAGGCCCTCGATAAGCATTTCGTACTCGTAGCTTGAGTCGAACTCATGCGGAGGAGCGTAAGTGTTTATACCAGCCTTCCTCGCGATTGTGCTCTCAACTCCGTCGGCGGCAACGATTATGTCAGCGTAAATCTCAACCGGCTTATCCTCGTGCTTGGCCTTTATTCCAACGATCTTGCCGTCCTTCTTTATGACGTCGAGGGCCTCAGTTCTTGCCAGCACATCTGCACCCGCTTTAGCTGCATAGTAAGCCAGCATCTTGTCGAAGACCTTTCTCTCAAGGATTACACCGCTGACTTCTTTATAGCGGAGTTCAAGCTCATAACCGCTCGGGGAGTAGAGCTTTGCACCGTAGATCTCGCGGTTGATGAAGCGCTTATCGTAGGGGATGTCGTACTTGTCGAAGACCTTTATGCTTATTCCTTCGGCGCACTGCTTCGGCGTCCCTATAGCCCACTTCTTGTCTATGAGAAGGACTGAAAAACCAGCCTTGGCAACGTTTCTAGCGACAATCGGGCCGGCGATTCCAGCACCGACGACAACAACGTCGTATTTCATCTCGCTCATTCTTTCACCTCCAGGGGCTCAGCGCTGAGCGCTCCAACGGGGCAGGCGTTGATGCATATCCTACAGCTTATGCACTTGTCCTGCAGGAACTCCCAGCCGGTCGAGTGCACCTCTATAGCGAGCGTCGGACAGACTCCTGCACAGCCACCGCAGAGGTAGCAGCGGTCTTCGTTTACAACGACCCTAATCTTCTCCGGCATCGTTTTCACCGCCGATTCTTTGTTTTAGCCTTTCCTCGTCAATCTCGATGGTGTTGTCTTTTATTTTTAACGGAACGAATCTGTCCAGCTCGTTAGCCTTTGTGAGCACTTCCCTTTCTTTGAGGTTGAGTCTATCGCTGAGCTCCTCAATCGTGGCCTTTCCACTGAGGAGGATATAATGGAGAATAGCCAGCTGAGTCATGTCTCCGATTTCTCTGAGGTATGTGTCCTTTATGTCCTTCATGAGCCTGTCCCTTCTGCTTTCTATGGTTTTGAGAGCCTGGAGCACTTTCTCAAGTTCCCGCGTCATGCTTATGAAGAGCTTGATCATTTCCAGAAGATTTCGAGGTTCTTCCATTTGACCGAGGCTGATACTTATTTCCCCAGGAGCTTCATCACTTAAATCAAGCCCACGGTACCAGAAGAGGTTTGGTGTTATCGTGGCAACGTAGGTTTTGGCTATGTTTATGTCATAGTATTTTCTCGCGGGTCCTATGAAGGGGCCTTCCCTCTCGTAGGACTTTAGGATGCCCTCGCGCTCCATTATTTTAAGGTGCTTTGCGACGGCCGTTGAAGAGACGTTAACTTTGCTGCTTAGAAAGCTGAAGTAGCACTCGGTGCAGGTGAGGTGGCTCAGCAAGTCCCTCCTCACCTTGTTCCCCAGTATGTAAAAAATATCTGGCTCAGACATGCCCAACACCACCCAAACCTGTGACGCAAGGTTTATATAGTGGACATTTAACTTTAGGTTGCAAACCTTGGGATTCCAGCCCAAAAAGAATGGTTGAATGGGATTATAAACCTTGTGAGAGGTGATGAGAATGGGACTCATTAGTGATGCCGACAAGAAGGTAATTAAGGATGAATTCTTCTCCAAAATGATGAACCCCGTCAAGCTCATGGTGTTCATAGGCAAGGAGCACTGCCAGTACTGCGACCAGCTCAAGCAGCTCGTCCAGGAACTGAGCGAGCTCACCGATAAGCTGAGCTACGAGGTCATTGATTTTGACACGCCTGAGGGTAAGGAAATCGCCCAGAAGTACAGGATCGACCGCGCCCCTGCCACGAGCATAACTCAGGACGGAAAGGACATGGGCGTCCGCTACTTCGGCCTTCCAGCCGGCCACGAGTTCGGAGCTTTCCTTGAGGACATAGTAGACGTCAGCAACGGCACTACCGACCTGATGCCCGACAGCAAGGAGGCCCTTCACGGGATCGACAGGGACGTCAGGATACTCGTCTTCGTTACTCCAACCTGCCCGTACTGCCCGCTGGCAGTGAGAATGGCCCACAAGTTCGCCATCGAGAACACCCTTGCCGGCAAGGGCAAGATTCTCGGAGATATGGTTGAGGCCATCGAGTACCCAGAGTGGGCCGACCAGTACAGCGTTATGGCGGTTCCAAAGATCGTTATACAGGTCGACGGTGAGGACAAGGTCCAGTTTGAGGGTGCCTACCCAGAGAAGATGTTCCTTGAGAAGCTTTTGGCGGCTCTTGAGTGATTTTTCTCTTTTAACTTCTCAGCAAACGTTAAAAACCAACCCCCCAAACTTCCGTGGGAGGAGTCATGGTCCTGAGCGTTGCAGGGATTAACGTAAAGTTCACTGGCCTTTTAGACGACGGATTTAAGGAGGCTTTTCTCGGAACGTTTGCGAGGCGCTATCTCCCCGATGTATTCCCCTCTGAAGGTGATACGGACATTATTCTGGAGCGCTTTAAAGGAGGAAGCTTTCGGGTTTTCAGTGCAATCTACGACCACAATGGAGTTGATTCTTACAAGATTGAATCCTCAGTTCCATCTGCCTATGGGAACGAGGCTCCGGTGTTCTTTCTTCTCCAGGCGGTTGCCAGAGCGGGCGCAAAGAAGGGCCGCTTTATCATTACCGACTCCGTTAGCGTGGTTCTCCCTTCAGGGAAGGCAGTTCTTTTCGTTGGCTATCCCCATACAGGAAAGAGTACGATCTCTGCCATAGCACTGAGCAGTGATCTGCCTGTTTTGAGCACTGAGAACACTGTACTCGAGGTGAGGCAGGAAAAACTTTTCGTCGTTGGGGGCACCGACATTTTGGTCTACGATCCCAGAGTGGAAGAGATTTATGGGATAGAGGTCCCCTACGATGACGTAACTAGAAGCGGGTACAGAATAGCCGATATTAGAGGGGATTCAAGGCGGAGGACCCTCTTGCGCAGGGGCGTTGAAGTTGAAATGATCGTGGTTCTTCACGCTGCTTTTAACTGCGGTCAGGCCAGCTATGCAGCCATTAGAGGAAGAAAGGTCAGGAAAACACTCTGGTATTTTGCAACCGCCCTTTTGAAGGGCCTCGACTACTATGAACCTCTGCCGCTTCACATGCCTATGAGTGAAGAAATATCGGACAATCTCTGGGGGTTCCTCAAGGCGACATCCGAATCCTATTCCGGAAGGATGTACGAAGCGTTCGGCAATCACCGGGCAATCTTTGAGAGTGTTGTCGAGATGTCTTTTCGGAAATAGTAGCAGATGAGGAAAACACAAAAAATCAAAGCCCAAACTTTTCCTCAATGTAAGCCCTTATCAGCTCCTTCGTAGCCAGAAGGCCTTTAACGTGCGTTCTCTCCATACCGTGGCTGGCATGCACTCCTGGCCCTATGAGGGCAACGCGGAAGTCCCAGCCGGCCCTTAGAGCGGCACTTCCATCGGAGCCATAGTAAGGGAAGACGTCAACAACGTGCGGTATGTCCCTCTTCTCGGCCAGCTCGATTAGTTTGGTCGTCATCTCGTAGTCGTAGGGACCGGTTGAGTCCTTAGCCGCTATGGAAACGGCCGTCTCCTTTCCTGAGACGCCTTCCCCAACGACGCCCATGTCAACGACGAGAAGCTCCTTCGTGCTCGGGGGATAGCCGGCAGAACCACCGTGGCCGACCTCCTCGTAGGGCGAGAAGAAGAACGCCACCGGGAGCTTCTCCAGCTTCTCGGCTCCAAGCTCCAAAAGCAGGTCTATCATAACCGCGACACTCGCCTTGTCGTCGAGGAAGTGGGCCTTGACGAAGCCGTTCACGTATTCGAACTTAGGGTCAAAGGCCACGAAGTCACCCGGCCTTATCCCGAGCTTCTCCGTATCTTCTTTCTTCTCGACTTCCGCATCAAGCCGGATGTACATGTTCTCCTCAGTTCTCTCCTTCTTTCCCGCATCTTTGTTCACGTGGACGCTCGGGTTTTTGAGAAGGAGCGTTCCTCTAAACCTCTTCCCGGAGCGGGTGATTATCGTGCAGTACTCACCCTCAAACGTTGGGAGGAGAAGGCCGCCAATTCTCGTGAAGCTTAAATGCCCGTCCGGGAGAATTCCTTTCACCATCGCTCCCAGCGTGTCAACGTGGCCCGCTATCACGAGCTCAGGCTTTGGATGGTTGCCCGCTATTAAAGCCCCTTTGTTGGTGTAGTATGTCTTAATGCCAGCTTCGTTGAGTTTCTTCTCGATGTGGGCGAGAACCTCCTTCGTGTAGCCCGTTGGTGAGGGTATCTCGAGTATCTCCTTCAGAATCTCGACGACGCGCTCCATGTTATCACCTTTCAAAAATTCTTCGAAGGGCTAAAAAGGCATCGGTCAGAGGAGGGCCTTCAGCGCTATGAAAAGCCCGATGACGAGGAGAGTGAGCACGAACGTGACGCTTATAGCTTCCTCGGCCTTCAGTTTGTATTGGGCTAAAATTGCGTTAGCCGCTATGGCCGGCGGCATGCTGGCCTCCACCAGGACGGAGTAGAAAACATCCCTGCTCGCCCAGCGAAGGGTCAAGAAGACGAAAGCGAAAGGAATCACAATCCTGAAGGTTCCAACTTCGAGGAGCTTTCTCCACTCGAATCTGTTGAGGCTTATCCGCGAGCCGAAGTATATTAAGAGGAGCGGGATGCTCCACCATCCTATTGTTTTAATCGGCCCAATGAACCAGCCCGGTAGTTTGATTCCCGCGATAACGAGGCCAAGCGCGAGGAGGTTCGCCAGCGTCGGCGGGAACTTTAAAGCCTTGAGAAAGCTTTCCTTAACACTCGCGCCGCCGCTCGAGTAGTGGGCCGCTATAAAGGTCACGATTGGGATTACAATCATTGAATTGGTCGTCGAGTAGAGAATCGCAGGAGTTATGTCATTCAAGAAGAGGCTCGCTATGGGAAAGCCCAGCGCCGCAGTGTTCGGGTAAACCGAGAGGACCATCAAAGCCCCGGCCCAGGGGTCGTTTTTGAGAACGAACCTCCCGTAGAGATAGGAGAAGCCCAGGCTTATGGCGATTATGATGAAGACGTAGAGGAAAACGGTCTTTATGCTGAGCAGGTAGGCTAAATCCTTGCTCGCCACGTTGCCGAAGACGAAGAAAGCCAAGAGTACGTCGTTAGTGATACGGCGTAGCCAGTCAAAGGGCCTTTCGTCCTTTAGGGCGAGTTTTAGAATGTAGCCGAGTGCTATAAGCGCGAGCATCTCGACGATGTTCATGGTTTAACCAACGGTCTCAGCGTTTAAAAGGGTGTCGAGTGTCCTCCCGTGGAATGATTCCCTAGTGCGATTTCTACGCTCTTGAAGGTTTTTACTGCGAGTCCCTGATCCCAAACCGATAAACTTATATATACCTACAGGCCGAGTTTAGTACAGAAAAGTGTACTACAAAAATCTGTACCCGGTGGTAGCATGGAGGATCTCAAAGTTCAGCTTGAAGAGCTGAAAAAGAGGCTGGAGGTGCTTGAGGAGAACATAGACCCCGTGGACGAGGTCATGCTCTCCATAAAGGCCCGCCTGCGGAGGAAGCTCGAGGGCGGAAAGCTACCAGAACTCAACGAGGAGAAGGCGGCGAAGACCCTCAAAGCCCTTGCAAACCCGGACAGGATAAGGATACTCAAGATGCTCTCCAAGGGGCCGATGGGCTTCAAGGAGATAAAGGAAGCACTCGGCGTTGAGAGTCCAACGATTTCCCACCACCTAAAGCTCCTCACGAAAACGAGGATGGTGAAAAAGGGGGAAAAATACGAGATCTCGCCCAACGGACGTTTGTTTTTGCGTTTGCTCGAGATAATCACTGCCCTTGAGGAGGTGGAAGAATGAGTAACTGGTGGATTTATGGTTATCACGAAGAGGGTCTGAGGTTCAGGGTGGCGGATTTCCTAAAAAAGGTAACAGCCCTCTTGATACTCGTCTGGATATTCAGGGGGCCGCTCAGGCTTGATGCCTATCTGGAGTACATAGTCTGGGCCATAATAGTCCTCATCTTCGCTTATGAACTTCTGAGCGTCGGAAAGTGGCTCGGAGTTACCGTGTCAGGGGTCATCTTCGCCTTAGCCAGGGCATTCTTCTGGGTCTCGGTCCTGCTCTTTGTCGGGAGCAGGTGGATAGGTTTGCCAGAGAGCCTGAGCGGTGAAAGAGCTTTCCTCACGGCCGGAACCGCCTTCGCCTACTTCGTCGTACTCTCAATAGCGGGCTTTCTCGTGGGAAGCACTCCATTCAGGAGGTTCAGCTCGAAGAGGTGGTTCACCGTCGAGAGGAAGGCCTACTCCTTCAGCGGAGCGGACTTTGGAGATGTCAGGCTGAGCGGGAGCGGGAAGGCCTACCCGGTCAAGGTTGGAAGGAAGACCGTCGGCTGGGTGATTGACGGCGAGGTTGAGGTCGAGGCAGAGACACCGCTCGGCAGGGTGAGAAAGCTCCTCGCTCCACCGGTTGTGGTCTGGACCTCAAGAAAGCTCGGCGGTGCGAAGGAGAAGGCTGATCCCGCCTTCGTCGAGAGAGTTCAGGCCATGATCAACCCTGACAGGCTCTACAGGAACAAGGAGCGCGCAAAGGTCGTGGACCTGGGCGTCGTCAAAGTCTACGAGGGAGACGGCTTCCAGTACGTCAAGCTGCCCTTCGTCGAGGTCGTTGAGACGCCCCACGGCGAGAGGGTGAAGGTCGGTCCGATCCACGTCCACGATGGCAAACCTGTGAACCCTCCCGAGGACATGGTAACGATCAGAGAGCTTGGAAACGGCTTCCAGCTCACAAAGGCCGGCGACAGGCTGGCCATAGAGACCGAAGAATACAGCATCGAGGTGGCGGGTGATTCTGTAACATACAGAAGCGGGGAAGAAGTGCTGAGGCTTTCAAGGGACTACGTCTCCCTAAAATCCGGTGGGCTCTCGATAACCGTCGGCAAAAGGCGCGCAAAGCTCAGGATAGACGACACCGTAATCACGGCCTCCGATGGAAAGGTCAGGATAAGGGTTGGCGGCAAGAGCTACACGATAGAGAGCCAGGAGGCCTGCCAGCTGGTCATAAGGAAAGCCAAGGAGATAGTTGAGGAGCAGAGCGCCGAGCTGATCGAGGGCTTCGGCGTGAACAGGGCTGCTCTCAACTCGCGCGTCAAGGAGCTGATAGACGAGCTGATGGCATATCTCGGGTGATGAAGATGATCTTTGAAAACGTGAAGGAAGTCGAGATAAAGGCCGTGAACGGAAGGCTGAACATCGAGGGCTGGGAGCAAAGCCACGTGGAAGTTGACTACATCAAGCATGGCGAGGTGGACGTCGAGATCAAGAAGAGGGGGGATAAGCTCATAATAAAGGAGGAGCCGAAGAAGAGGTTCCTCAACCTGTTCGGAGAGAGCGGATGGGCCGAGATAAACCTGAAGGTGCCCAAAGCTGCCGTTGTAAACGCCAAGAACGTGAACGGCGAGCTTATAGCTAAAGGCGTGCGCTTTGGGGAAGTTACAACGGTTAACGGACGGATCAGCCTTGAGGACTGCGAGGCCGAAAAGCTCTCCACAGTAAACGGCAGGATAAGGGCTCACCTGAAGGTTGCAGGCCCTCTCAAAGCCTCAACCGTCAACGGAAAGGTTGAGATAACGCTGGACGACCTTGAGGGCGACGTCGAGGTCAGCACCGTCAACGGGGGAATAACACTCCGCCTCACCGACTTCTGCGACGCGAGGATAACGACAAAGGCTGTAAACGGTGGGGTTCACTTCGTTGGAATCGACCCAGAGAACCCCGTTATTGGAACCGGCGACTACGAAGTCAAGGTCAGTACGGTGAACGGGAGCGTGAGGGTGGAGTTGGTCTAAGGCTCCCACTCTTGTTTAATTAATCAAAAATTTAATTACCGAATTAAGTGGGCCTTGAAAACATGAACGAGGGGATGATATGAGGTTCAACAGGGACTTCTGGCTCTTCGCGGTGGGCCGCTTTATCAGTCAGCTCGGCTGGGCGGTGCAGGATGTCGCTTTGCCCCTCTACGTGCTCGACCAGACCAAGAGCGGCTCCATGATGAGCCTTTTCATCATAGCGGAGATACTTCCCAGGGCGCTGCTTTCGCCGATAGCCGGTGTGGTCGGGGACAGGTACAACAGAAAGAACCTGATGGTGTGGCTGGACATAGCCAGGGGAGTTCTCCTCTTCGCGGTCATTGGCCTTAACCTGCTCGGGATAAGGGAGCTCCTCGTCGTCCAGGTCGCTATGAGCATCATGGGAACGTTCTTTGGCGCGGCTACCGGAGCAATGTACCCGGACCTCGTGGGCGAGGAAGAGCTCGCCTCCGCGAACTCGCTCCTCCAGAGCTTTGGTGTGATAGCAAGGATAGTGGGCCCGGCCCTCGGCGGCATCATCTACGCCTTCGGCGGGATAAGGCTCGCGATCCTCATAAACGCGGCCAGCTTCTTCGGCTCGGGCCTGTTCGAGGCTTTCATCCACTACGAGTGGACTTCTAGGAAAATAGAATCCCTCGGGGAGGTCGTCGACGACCTGAGGGAGGGCATCGCCTTCCTCCGCTCGAGCAGATACCTGACCGTCATACTCAGCTATGCCCTCTTCATAAACTTCCTCCTCAACCCCGTCTTTGCCGTGGCTCTCCCCTACGTCTACAGGGTGGAGCTGGCCTTTTCGAGCCAGTGGTTCGGCTTCCTCCAGACGGCTTTCATGGTGGGGATGCTCCTGGGAAACGTCGCGATAATGGCGAAGCTCGGCAGTAGGGCGGAGGGCATGCTCTTCCGCGCGCTCTTTGTTCAGCTGGGCCTCGTCCTTGTGTTGGCCATCCTCATATCGCCCCTCCTCAGCATGAGTGCCCTCACACTCTTCGCCATCTTCATGGGCCTAAACGCCGTTGACGGCTTCTTCAACGCCCTGGTGAACGTCCCGATAGTTACGAAGCTCCAGAAGGCGATACCCAGCGAGCTGAGGGGGAGGATTTTCTCCGTCTTCGACCTCATAGTGGGCATGACAATCCCCGCAGGTATGGCGCTCGTCGGCTTTGCCCTTGACTACGTCCCGGCATGGGCCCTGTTTGCCGTTTCGGGATTCCTGGGGATTGCTGTTACCGCCTACTACTACCTTCGCTACGGCAGTCTCCTTGAGGGGCACTTGGAGGTTGGGGTAACCAAGTCGGAGTCGGAAGTTCCGGAGATCGCCTGAAGCGAAGTCTAAGGAAAAATAGGGGTTACCTGACCTCCCTTAGCTTCCCTTCCCTTTTCTCTATCGCCCTCGCCATTATGAAGAGCAGGTCGCTGAGCCTGTTGAGGTAGATGAGGGCGTTGTTTCCGAAGCCGTAGTCGAGGACGAGCTTTGCAACCTTTCTTTCGGCCCTCCTCGCTACCGCCCTGCAGACGTCCAGTTTGGCGCTCGCTATCGTTGAACCCGGCAGAACGAAGGCCCTGAGCTGAACCTCCTCTTCGTACTTGTGGATAAGCTCTTCGAGCCATTTCACCTCCTCTTCTCCGACCTTCGCGTACTTCCCCTTGCTCGCCAGCTCGGCCATGAGGTCGTAGAGCTGAACCTGTATCTTTTCCAAAATTTCCCTCATCTCCTCGGGAACGTAGTGCTTCGCCTCGCCGAGAAAGCTGTCGAGCTCGTCTATCGTCCCGTTGGCTTCCATTATCGGCGAGTACTTCGCAACGCGGTCGCCGGTGAAGAGGCCGGTCAAACCTTTGTCTCCGGTTTTCGTGGTAATGGACATTTTGACCACCTACACTCTTTGGAAAAAACTGTTTTTAGGGTTTGCGGGGTTTATATGTCCCTGTCCTTTTCTGAAGGTTTCCTTTAGATTTGGCTGTTTATTTGAGTTCTATTGATTGCCCTTTCTATAGTTGTTTACTCCCTTTCGAAAGCCCTTTTTGTAGCAACGTAAAATCCAACCGCAAACAATTGATTCTCCTCAGCGACATTGATCTTTAAACCCACGCTGACACTGAAATAACGAAATAAACTTCTCCCTTATCCAAAAACTTCATAATAGAGGTAACCTATTCTGGATGGTGATCTCATGAAGAGGATAGGCATCATCGGCGGAACTACTCCAGAATCAACCTGCTACTACTACCAGAACTACATTAAGATAAGCCGCGAGAAGTTCGGCCCCTTCACTTTCCCGGAGTTGATAATCTACTCGATAAACTTCGAGGAGTTCAAGAACAACCCCCGCGGCTGGGAGGGCAGAAAGGAGATACTCATAAACGCGGCCAGGGCCCTCGAGAGGGCCGGAGCGGAGATAATAGCCATGTCCGCAAACACGCCGCACATAGTCTTCCCAGAGGTTCAGAAGGCAGTGAACGTGCCGATGGTGAGCATAATTGACGCGCTCATCGAGGAAATGAAGCGCAGGGGCGTTAAGAAAGTCCTCCTCCTCGGGACCAAGACGACCATGACGGCTGACTTTTACAAGAACGCTCTTAGGGAGGCTGGCTTTGAAGTTGTAACGCCGAGCGAAGAGGAAATAGACGAGATCGACAGGATAATCTTCAGCGAACTCGCCTTTGAGAACCTGAAGAGCAAGCCATACCTTGTGGAACTCGTCGAGAAGTACGCGAGAGAAAAGGGCATTGAAGGAGTGATTCTCGGCTGCACGGAGCTCCCGCTGGCGATAAAGCCCGGCGATGTATCCGTTGAGGTCTTCGACACCGCCGCCATCCACATGAGGAAGCTCGTTGAGCTTGCCTCCGAGTGATTTTTAAGCCCTTTTCTTTCCCTTCCAGGGGGTGATAGGAATGGAGATCAGGGAGTTCCAGGAAATGATTAGGGACATTTACTTCCACAAGGACTCCAAGCGGGGCGTTGAGAGAACCTTCCTCTGGTTCGTTGAAGAAGTTGGAGAGCTGAGCGAGGCGATAAGGAAGCACGACCGTGAAGCTATGGAGGAGGAGTTCGCCGACGTTTTGGCGTGGCTTACCAGCCTGGCGAACCTGCTCGGAATAGACCTTGAGGAGGCCGCTAAAAAGAAATACCCGGGAGTCTGTCCCTACTGCGGGAAGAACCCATGTGAATGTGAAGAAAAATAAACTGGGATTATCCCCACGTCACGTTCCTGTTGAAGAGGAAGCGGACTATGAAAGAGGCCGCTATGCCAATAAGATTTGCCACGAGATAGTTCATTCCGAGGTAAACCAGCGGGGCATAGATCAGCCACTGTACGATAGCACCCATGAGGGCTGCAACGTGAAAGCTTATCAGCCTTTTCCATAGGGGGTACCTTCTCAGATCCCTGAAAGTCCAGAGGTCGTTCCAGATGAAGTTGTTGAGGATGGCAAGCTCCGTGGCAGGAATATTGGCAATGTACTTGTCCATCCCCAGCTCGGATACAAAGAACCAGAGAAAGCCCTCGTTCACGACAATGCCCGAGGTTCCCACGATGCTGAACTTTACAAGCCTGTCTATTTCGCCTTCCCACTTCATGAGCCTGTAAACGTGCTTGAGATAGTTTATCATGGTTTTTCCGCCCAGCTTGCTCTCGCCGGCCTTTCTCAGCCCGAACCTGAAGGGAACTTCGACGACCTTCTTGTATGTGCCTTTTATGAGAATCTCCATCAGGATTTTAAAGCCTATCGGGTTCAGATCGGCCTTTTCAACGACCTCTCTCCGGAGGGCGAAAAACCCGCTTACTGGATCCTTAACGTGCCTTATCTTGGGGAGGGCAACGCGGCCTATCATTATGGCTCCCTTGGAGATGAGCTTTCTGTACCAGTACCAGTTCTCAACTCCTCCTCCCGGTACGTACCTGCTGGCTATCGCTATGTCGGCACCTTTCTCAATCTCCCTCACCAGCTCGGGAATCTTTTCCGGGGGGTGCTGGAGGTCGGCATCCATTACCACGAAAACGTCTCCTTCTGCCTCTTTAAATCCCCTGATAACCGCTGATGATAAACCCTTCTCCTTCGTCCTTCTTATGACTTTAACTGGATAACCCCTTGTTTTGCCGAGCTCTTCAGCGTATTCCCATGTTCTGTCCGGTGAGTCATCATCGACGACTATGATTTCGTAATCGTAGCCCGCTTTCTCCATGGCATTTGAAATACGCTCAAAGAGTTCTTCCAGATTGTCCCTTTCGTTATAGGTTGGAATTATTATTGAAACTTTCAGCTTGTTTGATCCTTCACTGTCCATTCTGAACCCTCCCGCCAACATAGCAGAATCCCCGCAAAGTTTATAAGCTTTACATAGTCCCTAAACCAGGGCGCGGGGCCGTGGGGTAGCTTGGTCCATCCTGCGGGCTTTGGGAGCCCGTGACCCGGGTTCAAATCCCGGCGGCCCCACCAGATTCTGGGTGAGACCATGGAAAAGCTGGCCCTCAGGATAGCCTACGATGGCACCGCTTTTTACGGGTTTCAAAGACAGCCAGGGGTCAGAACTGTCGAGGGCGAAGTTATTCGCGTTCTTCAAAAGCTCGGAATAATCCGTGATTCAATTACCTCTGAGTTCAAAGGTGCTTCAAGAACCGATCGTGGAGTCTCGGCATTTTTCAACGTCGTCTCCTTTGTTCCAGTTTCAGAAAAGGCTCACCTGGCAACTCCCAAGATTCTTAACCATCACTTAAAAGACGTCTGGGTCGTCGGGTTTTCTGAAGTTCCAACTGAATTTCACCCCCGGTTCTGGGCCAAGGAAAAAACTTACAGATACTACCTGATCGATAGGGGCCACGACTTTAGGGAAATGGCCAGATGTGCCAAATCATTCATTGGAACCCATGACTTTTTGGCCTTTGCTCGACTTGAACCGGGACGGGATCCGGTGAGAGAGGTGAGGTCAATTGAAGTGATCCCGAGGCAGGGCTATTACATCGTTGAAGTTTCAGGCAAGTCTTTCCTCTGGGAGATGGTCAGGAGGATCGTCAACGCCATCTCCTACTGCGGCCTTGGGCTCCTTTCAAGAGAAGACGTTGAAAGAATGCTCTCCGGTGAATTTGAGAAAAAAATCCCTCCGGCTCCCCCGGAGAATCTCGTTCTGTGGAGAATTGAGTACGATGGGATAACCTTTGAAACTGACGAAGAAGGTCTGAAAAAGGCCAGGAACGAGATTTTTTCCCGCTATTCCTATGCCCTCGCGCGGGCCGCCCTTTTCGGTGACTGGCTTATTTCTCTGTAAACGCGTTCTAGCTCTTTGTCGTAATATTTCCCGTAGTATTGCTTGAGGGCCTTCTGCCGCTCTATGAAGTGCGTGAAGAGAAGGGGGTCATCGTCTTCTATATCAACTATAACGGCTTTCATGCCCTTCTTTGGCCGCAGCGCCCTCCCTATTGTTTGTATGGTCATGATGTCACTTTTACCGCCGCCGGCGAGTATTATGGCGGATATCTCCGGTATATCAACGCCTTCCTTCAGGAGCGTCGAGACCAGAACCGGAATCTTGCCCTCTTTAAAGGCCTCCAGGATTTCCCACCGGTTTGGGCTCTGCGAACTCAGAAACTCTGCCTTTATGCCCTCTTTTTCCAGCAGTTCCTTGAGTATTTTCCCGTGCTCAAGTCTTTTAACGTCTATTAGAACTCTGTGGCCCTTCTTTACCAGCTCAGCCGCCTTCTTGACTATCGCCTCGTTTCTGGCTGGGTTGTTCATTATCATATCCTCATAGAGCTCCTTGTATCCTTCGCTGAAGGATGGCATCTGGGAATCATACTTTATAACTTCGAAGCGGGGCTTTGCCAGAAACTTTTCATTTATCAAGTCCTCTGCTTTGGCCTGGTATATGATTGGGCCCACCACAGCCTCTATTTTGAGCTCTTCTCCCCGGATTCTTCTCCAGGGAGTTGCCGAAAGACCGAAGCGGTAAACCTGTGGTAGCTTAAGTCCAAGCTCGTAGAACTTTTCTGCGGCAGATGTCCTGTGGCACTCGTCGAATAGGACTACGCCATAATCGTTCTGGAGCTTTTCTGGACCCCTGGAGAGCAGGGTCTGAATCATTGCCACCGTGATCTTTCCCTCTTTCCAGTTGTT
The DNA here is from genome assembly GCF_002214385.1 of Thermococcus gorgonarius. Classification (NCBI taxonomy): domain Archaea; kingdom Methanobacteriati; phylum Methanobacteriota; class Thermococci; order Thermococcales; family Thermococcaceae; genus Thermococcus; species Thermococcus gorgonarius. Next base: position 709,208 of record NZ_CP014855.1, read on the forward strand.
GTCTCCTACGATGCCGGCCTCAATTCCGAGGACGTCCTTCACTTTTTCGGCCCACTGGTAAAGGAGTTCTTTGGTGTGAACAACGATAAGAGAGGATAAGTTAAGACGGTGTATTATGGCCAGACCAACTATGGTCTTACCACTTCCCACTGGAAGAGCCAAAACCCCCATCTTTTCTCTAACGGCCTTTCTCACTGCCCTTTCCTGGTATTTCCTTAGGACGTAGTTTTCATTCCAGCTGGCGTTAAGCTCCTCCCCCCTCACCTTTCGCTCGTCCCTGACGCGAACGCGGTAGCCTTTTTCCTTCAGGAAACTCCTCACCCTGGGCAGCAGGCCGACCGGAAAGCTGTTGGTGTAGGGGTCGTAGAGACTCTCGGGCTTTTCCCATTTCCCAAAGTCTCTCTTGTAGGTGAGCAGGCTGTATATCTGGAAGTATACCCTTGGCTCTGCCTTCTGAACGTACACCCTAGTTGAACCGTCTGGAATCTTGAGCGTGACCGTTGACATGTCTATCAAAGTGGGGATTTTGGGAAAGTGATTTATAGACTTTTTGGAAATTCAAGTGGGTGGTAGTATGCTCGAAGAGATAATCAAAATGTTTGAGGACGAGGTTGTCCGGGTGTACGAACCTGTGAGCAAGGAACTCGAGATAACCAAGTACCTCCTTAAGTACAAAACCAGGCCGGTTCTGTTTGAAGACGTAGACGGCTGGAGGGCCGTTGGAAACCTCTGGAGCACCAGGGAGAGGATAGCAAGGTTCCTGAACGTTAGGAAGGAAGATCTCCTGCATTTAATATCAAGGGGCATGGAAAATCCCCGGCCGGTTAAGGTAGTTGAAAGGGCACCTTTCTTCAGTAACTCCACGACAGATTTCTCCCTTAGAGAACTCCCCGTTCCCAAATACTACCCAAAAGATGGTGGCCAGTACTTTACCTCTGCTATGGTAATAGCCAGGGACGACAAAGGCTTCGTGAACGTCTCTTTCCACAGGATGATGGTCCGCGACGATAAAACGGCTGCAATAAGGCTGGTTCCCAGGCACCTCTACTCGATGTGGAAGGACAAAGCCGAACACGGCGAGGATCTGGAAGTCAGGATAGTCGTTGGTAATCCAGTTCATCTCCTCCTGGCCGGGGCCGTGAGCACTGCCTACGGGGTAAACGAGCTTGAAATAGCATCAGCCATGAGTGAAGAGGCCTTTGGAAAGCCCGTTGAAGTCGTTGATCTGGGCGGTATTCCCGTGCCGGTTGAAAGCGAGTTCGTATTCGAGGCAAAGATAACGCCCGAGCTGGTTGATGAGGGGCCTTTTGTGGACATAACCGGAACTTACGACAAAGTAAGGAAACAGCCGATGGTAATGTTTGAGAGAATGTACCATGTTGACAATCCAATATTCCACGCGCTTCTTTCGGGTTCCTACGAGCACTATATGCTCATGGGTCTCCCGAAGGAGCCCCAGATATACGCGAGCGTCAAGCGCGTCGTTCCCAAGGTTCACGGGGTCAGGCTGACAGAGGGCGGCGCCATGTGGCTCCACGCCGTCGTTTCAATAACAAAACAGCACGACGGTGATGGCAAAAACGCAATCCTTGCCGCTTTTGCAGGCCATCCAAGCCTCAAGAGGGTTGTTGTGGTTGATGAGGACGTAGACATATACGACGACCGCGATGTGGAGTGGGCGATAGCGACGAGATTCCAGCCGGATAGAGATCTGGTTATAGTGCCGGACGCCCGCGGCAGTTCCCTTGATCCATCGGCTCAGGACGGTTTGACCGCAAAGTGGGGAATAGACGCTACAAAACCACTAAAAAGAAAGGAAGAGTTCGAGAGGGCTAAGGTTTAACCCTTGTTTTCTTCCACCAGCTTCAGGAAGACCTCTTCTAGGCTTGGAACGCGAACCATCAGCTGGAGTATCTTGGCTCCCTGGCTCCACACTATTTCATTTATCTCCGGCCTTATGTCGCCGGGGGCCTTTATTTTGTACTTCGTCTCGCTGACTTTCTCGATCTCCCAGTCAACGTTGTCAAAGCTTACCGGCTTGTCGGTCTCAAGGAGAATGAGGTAGCCGGCCTTCTTAAGGAAGCTCATCTTTATGTTGTCTATACTATCCTCGACGCGGAGTTTTCCTTTAACAATAACCCCAACGGTGTCGCAGACCTCTTCAACGTGGGCCAGTATGTGGCTGGAGAAGAACACCGTCTTTCCTTCCTTTTTCTGCCTCCGTATTATGTCCTTGAACTCCGCTATACCAGTTGGGTCGAGGCCCGTCATTGGTTCGTCGAGGATGAGAAGGTCTGGGTCGTTTATGAGCGCCTGTGCCAGGAGGAGTCTCTGCCTCATCCCCTTGGAGAACTTTCCGACCTTCTTGTCCCTCACTTCCCAGAGGTTGACGAGCTCCAGCAGCTCTCTGGCGCGCTTCATCCTTTCTTCCTTTGAGAGCCCGAAGGACTCCCCCACTATGTCCAGCGTCTGCATTGGCGTGAGGAATTCCCAGAGGGTGGCGTGCTCGGGCATATATCCTATCCTCTTCTTGACCTCGACGAGTTGTTTCTCGTTGTATTTCCCGTCCCTGAACACCTCTTCCCCGAAGAGCTTTATCCTTCCCTTCTGCGGATAGATAAGGCCGAGGGTGCTGAGTATGGTAGTACTTTTTCCGGCCCCGTTGGGCCCCAGAAAGCCATAAATCTGCCCCTTCTTCACTGTGAGATTGAGACCATCGAGAGCTTTGATGTCACCATACTTCTTCACGAGGTTCTCAATTTCGATCATTTCCATCACCTCAGGTCCATGCGGAGGAAGCGGTAGAAGCCTATGCCAAGGTAAAGGAGGAGGACCGCTATCATGACCCCAAGTCTGTCGAGGTTTTTCTTGATCGAGTAGCCAACTCCCTGGTAGCTCTCAATGGTATAGCAACGTTTCGTGTACTCAACTTTAACGTGCGTCCCGTTTACGAACTCCGATCTACTGCCACCTTCAAAGTCTGCCCCCTGGCAGGGCCCTTCACCGGTAACGTTGGTTACCTCACTCTTGATTGGATGATCATAGTCGGCGACAATGGCTAGCCCCTCCTTTTTCATGGGGTAATAGGTCTCGTTGATTACAATCATGTGGGTCTTTTTGGTTAAGTTGCCCAGGAGGAAGTTGAGCTGAGTTATTGGATCGAAGAGTAAGTATTTCCTCTTGTATTCCCTGACCAGTCTGTCGTACTGCATGTTCATGTATTCATATGGTGATTCCCCGTTTCCGTAGCTGGAAAAGCTTTCTCTCTCCCAGTCAGGACCAAACTTTTCCTTGGTCAGTTCTTCGGCCTTGGAATGGGCAAAGTATTCGACCAGTATTGGACTCATGAGAGATACCAGGAAGAGCAGGGTTATTGCAACGCCTATTGCGGTCGATGTCGACCTAACGAAAAGGGACACTATGTAGCCCAACGCCAGGAACTCCATCATGGCCAGTAGGATGGCTAGATTCAGAAGAACGACGTCCGAAATAAGAGCAGAGGTTATGTCAATCCCCATCAGAGCTATTCCAGCCAAAGTAACTACTATTGCAGCCAGGATGGCTATGAAAAGCGCCACAACGTGTCCCATAAATTTTCCCACTATGTACCCCAGCCTGCTGATCGGTTTGCTCATGGCTATTCTAAGCGTCCCCTCGGTTATCTCAGCGTTGATGGCAGTTGCGCCGAGCATTATGGCCAGTATGGTTATGAAGAACTTCACCAGCGATAGAGTTACTGATATCAACCCCGCTATTATCTCAGACGCTTCAAGTTCCCTCCCATAAGGCTGCACGGTCTTTATTGCATACAGAACTGGTATGTAGAGCAGGAGCATTATAAGCAGAATCGCCCAGAACTTCTTTGTCCTGAGGCTCTTTTTAAACTCCAGTTTGAAACCCCACATCAAATTTGACACCCCCCGCTATTCCATCCCGAACTATCATCTGTAGTATAAAAATCTTTGCCTTCTCAGGTGGCTGTTTGAAATCAGCACCGTGAGTTAAAAGAGACGAAGCGCTTGGCTTCAGAAAACGTGAAGGTTGCAAGAATAAGGCAGAGATCTGAGGATCGTAGGATTGTGCAATGTTGATATGGTGTTCAGGGGATTGATGTTTCCAGTAGAATTGGGTTTGAGGCCGCAGAGAAGCCAGAGAGGACACAGGTCTAATCACTGGGGTCGAGATAAACTATTTGGAATATCTTCACTCCAGAGGGGTCGAATTCCAAAAGGTGCAGAGAGAGCTTGAGGGTGTATAGATGGGTTCAACTTGTTTGATCCGGTGCCTGGTCTGCGGTGTGCAGATTGCTTGCGTTCTCCTTTACGCTTTGAACGTACTTGAGGTAGCGGTCGAGACTTCTAATCGTGAGCAGAGCCGTGATGGCGGTTAGGAGCAGGATTATTGTGGGGACTGCTAAGACCAGGATTCCCCGGTAGAAGTAGATTCTGTGGACCCAGCTGAACGATACCTCTGTACTGTTCAGGCAGAGCCTCCCTGCCTGCGTCTCTATGCAGCTCCCCAAAGGTATTGCCGGGAGTATGTCACCGACCGTAACCCTCACCAAAGCTATTAGGAGGGTGAAGGACAACACCGCCGCTGCCGATGCCAGAACAAGGGTCTCGACGTGTCTGAGGTAGTCGTAGACTGGATTCCCGTGGAATGCACCCTTCACTTCCCTTGGCCTTGCTCTCAGAAACCCGATTGCGGCTCTAATACTGAGGATTACTGAGGCGAGGGAGAGGGCTATGAGGGGTACCGAAACCATCCGTAAGCTCTCCAACGGCCTGAGGATTGCTGGAGCACTGTAGACTTTGAGGCTGCTCCGGACAAGCGAGACGGTGCCGTCAGCTACATACCCCCTGTACACGGCAATCGGGGTGAAGACCGCCGCCACTACGAGTAGTGAGAGTGCGGCAGACACCAGAGATGCAACTATGAAAAGGGCTTTAAGCTTCCTGCTCACCGGGCGTATAGGTTTGAGCTCAGCCGATCCTGACATCCGTTCCCCACCCCCTCCTAGCACCAAGGAAGTCGTAGTACACCCTCAACCTGTAGACACCGGCCTTGGGCGCGAGCTGGGATAGGTCTACCACCTGCACCGTCGCTGGGGGCGCCTCCACAGTTCTGGAGATGATCCCTGTGCCTGGGGAGTAAAGCTCGACCAGGAGGCTGAGGGGCAGAGGGTTACTGTTGTTCACCACGAGCTTCGACCCGTTTACTTCGAAGGAGGGGTCGGCCCACGTGAATGAAGCCACGTGGCTACCGATGAGCTGACCTCTGTCGTACTGCAGAGTGCATTTGACCACGAAGTGCTCTTCGATTCTGGCCGGGAACGACGTGAAGAGCGCGCGGCCATAGGATCTGTTCCAGAGGGTCTCGAAGAGGCCCCGGGGCAACTTAGCCTCGACAGCAATCCTGGAGCTGCTCAAGGATACAACGGACGTTTCAAGGGTGAAGCCTTCGGATACGCAGCTGGCGTTCAGGGGCCGGAATCCAGGTGTCTCGACTACAAATGCGTACACGCCCCTCTCCAGGTCTAGACGCGATTCGGATAGGGCCGCCCGGGGCGTTGCATAAAACGGCCTTGTGTTGTCGATGTACATGGCCCCCGTGGCCAGGAAGTTCACGACGAGGAGCATGGCGAAGACGGCGTACAGGCGTTGATTAGCTTTCATCCCGTTCTTAGAGCTGTTTATATTGTTCACTCTGTTATTGTTATTATTGTTATCCCCATTTCGGTTGCGGAGAGAGAAATAAGCCAGAACACCCAGAGCAACAATAAACACCGGGATCCAGATGCGGGGGCTCACGGCGGCAACGGCTACATATGATACCTTAGAACCATCGAGAGGGGTTGTTGGGACCGGATTGGAGTCGCCTTTCAGAGTTACGAAGTTTTGCACCACGGTCTGGACTCTCCCGAGGATGCAGGCACTTCTCAGAGGATCCCAGCACCACAGAACAACGTCCCCCGCTCCAAAACTCTTGACGTAGGTTGCGACGCCGAGCACTATGCTCCCGGTCTCGGCCCAGGGCTCCATGGAGCCGCTCGAAGCCACGAAGAGCGCCACTGGGAGCCTCAATGTCTTTCCGAGAAAGAGCACCACAATAAGAACCAGCACCGCTAAAGAGATGCGACGCATCTTCGAATTTCCACTCTTACTCATTATTGTTACCCCCTGAATAAAAGCTTGGCCTTTAGGGACCCGTAGGTAGCCCAGCCGCTGAAGCTGTACCTCAGTTCCACATCTACTTCGCAGACATAGCCCGAAGGTACCAATGCGCGCCCGTAGACGTATCCAGCAACTCCGTCGCTTCCAGGGGTCATCACCACAACACTCGTCTCACCGCTGTAGATCTGGCCTTTGGTTATATTTATCGGTGTGGAGTAGTGGTTCGACGCATTGACGAGGTAGAGGTAAAGCCACCAAGGAACCGACGAGCAGTTCGTATTAACCAGCACGAGCCTGGCCTCGAAGCTGTCTCCAGCAAGGGTTGAGTCTACGCGCAGCAGGTTGCCGCTGAAGCCTATGCGGTACACGTCGCCCCCGACAACTTCGTTGAAGGTTTTGCTCCGCACGAGGTTGCCCAGCTCGTCGTAAACCTCGATCGTCGCGTTTGGGAATATGAAGCCGTCCCTGAAGTTCGGGTTCCCTGTATTCAGGTCAACATCCACATAGGGTGGCGGGTAAGCGTCGAGAACCGCCACACCACTGGAGTCGGCCACAGCCCGGGAGACCTCTCCGCCAGTACTGTTCTTCAAAACAACTTCCCAGCCAGCCGGAAGCCCGGTCACATATATCTCCCATGGAGGCGCGTCAACGGTTACGACGAGGTTATCGAAGTAGACGTTGCCTTTCCAATCGCCCTTACTTATCCAGTAGCCTATGCCAACTCTATCTATATAAATTCTATAGGTAGGCGGTATCGTTACCGAGGTTTGGATGCTCCCGTTGAACCAGTGGATGGCCCTCCAAGAAGAGAAATTGACCTCCGAAGCTACGTAAGTCAGGTAGTTTTCCTCGGTGACATAACTTGTCCCGAGAGAGGTGGTATTCAGCTGTGTGGATGCGGAGTACTGTATAATCGAGTTTACGGTTTCACCGTTTCTACCAGATTGTAGGGTGCCTTCCCACCCAATGTTATAATATGTTCTTCGAGTAGTGTTAAAATATACGGAGTCAAATCTGTTGGTCTGGCTTCCCGGACCATTAAGGGTGCCCCTCCACACAAGGAACGCCACATACACGGTTCTCCCTTCTTTAGCGTACTGGGATACGTCTATGTTTGCGTAGGCTATGCATTCAGCCTTAATTCCATTTACTTTGATACTGACCGCTCCAGCGTTGGTGTCATAGCCCCACTTATCACGACATTCTTTCGGCTCCCTGGGAACGATTAGCCTTGTACCTATGGGACTCGTGTCGAAGGTGTCGAAGAATATTGCACTCCTCTTCTCGAGAACCAGGTCTATGGTGGCGTTTGCGTAGACGTCTCCAGCTGTTCCGTAGTTGTAGAGGCTAACGGTTACATTAGGGCTCCCCGGATCAGCGAGTCTGACCACCGGCGGTGAGACAGTTGCTGTTGAATCCATCCACCTGTATGTGAATACCGAGCCCAAGACTACCTGGAGTAACATAGGTAAGACGAGCAGAAGAACAAGCACGGCGTACAATAGCGTTTCCCTTGCCATCGCTTTATTCATTCCACAGACCTCCGCTGAGCTGGCAACAATCAATGCGCTTTTTCATAATAATAAAAATAAAAGATGGGTTCAAAACTCGTTCAGATCGGCTCACTCTGACTGGGGTCACCTCGGTGGCTCGCTGGACTGCTGGTTGGCGTAGAATCCGACCTGGAATGGGTATGTACCAGTGGTGTTAGTGTCGAAGAGCAGGTCTATCTGCAGTGCTTCGCCCGGGTTGAGGGTTACCGATGTATTTGATGAAGTCGTCAGATCCAATTTACCAACCTGGGTGCCATCCGTAGCATTGTATAGTATGAGAGTCGCGTTCTGCACTCCGCTCACGGGCGTCTCAACCTTTATCCACACGGTGACTGGACCGCCGCTAGTAGCATTGGAGTATCCAAAGCCATAGAAGTCCTTGATGTACCAGCTGCCAACCGTCAAGTTGAATTCCGCGGATATGCTCTCGTAGAGATTGTACGTGTTGACTCCGTCAGTCCACTGGCACACCGAGTCACCGGTTGTAACGCTGATGTTATTGTTTCCATACGTATTTGCATCGAAGTTGGTGCCCGCCTCTGGCAGATATGTTGGACTTATACCGTCCTGGGCCTTTGAGCTGTAGAAGCCCACGCACGCAGCTCCAGCCGCCTGATCAGCTGGGGCTACGGTAACCGTGCCCTGCATCCACCTGTAGGCGAATGCAGCGGCGTTCACCATGGCTGCTAGAGCCACCAACACCAGTACTGAGGCTATCACTGCGTTCCTCTTCTCCATCTCTTACCACCTCCTGTCTGCACCCGTTTGGGCATCTTATACTAACAATTTCACCTTAAAACTTTTTTGCCGAAACAGGCTACTCTTGGGGGGGGCCATTTAGGGGTTCTTAGTTCACTGATAGTCTTTCGAGGACGCCTAGTAGCTTCAATGTGGGTAGAGTGGTGACGTGAAGCCCCTTGTTTCATTGGCCTGTTCTTGAGCGACCCCCTCGAGATCTTATTATGTCTTAACAGTTTAAAGGTGTTTCGACGACTTAGGGGCTGTTGGGTGGTTTAATAACTTATATGGTTTGAATCTAGGAACACCATTAGCGAGAGAGGGATCACCTTTCTCCTGATGCCCTTCCCGAATCGCTGTGGAACAGGACCACCTCTCAGAGCTCCCTCAGCTTTAGTACTTTCCCGGCCTTTTCTCCGCAGTGCTTTTTCAGTCTCTCAACAACTTCCCTCTTCCCGCCGAGAACGGGCCACAGGATCGAGTCTATGTGGAGGGGAGGAATTCCGGTTTTCTCCGCTATCTTCTTCCAAAAGCTTACTGGAGGCTCGTTTGTAAACCGCTCTGTATAGGCCTTTATTCGGACGTCCTCAGGGATCTCTATCTCCATTGGATAGGGAATGAACTCGCCGAACGCTATTCTTCCGGCGTAGCCAAACATCTTGATGGCAAAGACTATCGTTTTAGCGTCCCTCTTTGCGTTCATGGCCTTAGCCAGATCATCTCTGAGCCCTTTCATGTCCCTGAAGTAGTACCGGAGGTCTTCCAGGGTTAGCCGATCCAAGAAGGGCTCAAGCTTTTGGAGCCTCTTCACCTTCCCGGCGGTGAGCCTTCTGTTGGTCTGAGAGTTGGGAAGAAAGAGGGCATAAGCTTTGGCTATTTCTTCTCCCGGCGGGTTCTCTGAGAAGTACCTAGAGAACTCCCACCACCAGTCTTCGCCCTTTCCGCTCAGCTGGTAGCTCACTATGGAGTTTGCCACAACGAGCTTCAAAAAGAGCTCGTCGTCTCCAAGGTTCTCGTGGAGGTTTTTCAGGGCGTCGAACTGGAGGTCAACTTTCTCTTCCACGGTTCTTGCACACCCAACTCCGAGCTTCCTTAGGGTACCCTCAAGCTTCTTAATTTTCTCCCTGTCTTCGCGATAGCTTACCTTCAGAAACCTGTCCAAGGTCATTTCCCGGCCTCCTTTATGATCCGCTCTATGAACGAGCTCTCCTGGATGATCTCTGCTCCCCTGTTCCTCGGGACTCCGATCTCAACTGTGCCCTCAATTCCGTGCTCCTTCAGGTAGTCCCTGGCCCTGGAAGCGAGCTCCTCACCATCTTCCCTGTGGATCAACCCGTAGACGGTCGGTCCCCAGCTGCTCTGGCCATAACCGTAGGTTTCCCTGGAGAGGAAGTCCAGTATCAGCTTTACATCCTCCCGGAATTCCCCACCCTGGTGTTCGCTGAAGTGCCTGCCAACGAGCCTCTGTATTGCCGTCAGATGCTTTCCAAACTCCGCTATGTTCCTTTCCACCAGTGCGGGCAACAGGCCCATGATCAGCGTTCTGCTTATTTCCATTGCGGCTTTGGGATCGCCTTTCGTTGATTCCATTATCGGCTCTTCCTCCCTCTCATCAAAGCCGGGCCGGAGATGGGGTGTTATCAGGAGAAGGGCCCACTCCTCCGGGAACTCATGCCTCACTATAAGCGGCGGAAGCCCGTTCTTCACGCCGCCGTCAACAACGAAGCCGCCCACCTTGAAGGCGTAAATGCCAACCCCGCTGTTCTTTCCCCTGCCCAATGCTTCCGCTATTTCTTCAACGCTCAGCTTTAGTCCCGTCAGCCTTGAGATGGCCACTCCCACGGCCAGGGACAATTGAGTCGTTGAGCCAAGGCCGCGGTGTCGTGGAATTGATCTGAGAACCTCTATACGGTAAGACGTCCCCGTTTCAAATTTGGAGTTCATCTTTTTGATAGCCCATTCTATTGTCTCCCGATCCTCATTACCGGCCTCTATTCTGAGAGAACTCGACGGAGTCACCCTTATCCTGTAGCCGCCTTCAACGGCTACGCCCATTCCTCCAAACTTTCTTCCCAGTTCCCCCGTTGGGTCGATTATACCCATGTGGATTCTCTTGGGGGTCTCAATCAGCATCCGATGACACACCCCTGGTGGAGTTGTCTTTTTCAACCATGCTCCTCCACTCCTCCAAAAGGGTCACTAAAAGTCCCAGGGAGACTGGCCCGAGAATAACCCCGACTAGGCCGAACGCCCAGAGACCGCCGAAGATACCGACTAGGGAGATCAAAGCGTTGAGACCCCTCCTTCTCATGGTTATCTTTGGCGCAAGAACCATGTCCGGAACGGGGGAGATGAAGAGTGCCCCATAGATCGCGAAGATAATTCCAAGCCCCAGGGATTCTCTGCCTACGTAGATCGCCCCCGGGAGCCAGACCATCCATCCTCCCAGGAAGGGTAAGAGCTCCAGGAGAACGACGAGGATTCCCAGGGCAATGGCGCCGCTCACTGGAGCTATTCCAAACCCCCAGAAGCCCAGGGCTGTGAGGGAACCTTTGATAACGCTGAGGGTAAGCCAGCTTTTAAGGAGTGTGTCCAGGGTGCTTTTTGTCGCATCTATGAGGCGCATTATGAACTCTTCGTTCTCAGAGGGGATAAGCGAGTATATTCCCTCCGCTATAGCGTGGGCGTTTATTAGACTGCCGTAGTAGACGAATACAAGGACGAACACCTCGAGAGAAAGCTTTGGGATTGAGTAGGTGTAGCTGGCAATGTAGGTCTCCAGTCTGGCTTCAATCCCCTTTGTTATTTCAGTCAGAGCTTCGTTCACCGTTTGGGATGATACGGTAACGGACTGAAGCCAGTTGAAAAACATCCCCAGGTAGTTTACGAGCTGCTGTTTAACGTCCGACACCCACAGAACAAAGCCAAGAATGAAGAGAAAGGACAGCACAGTTAAAAATCCCGTCAGGATCATGGCGGATTTTTTCTCTCCGATTTTTTTGGACATCTTGCTGTGGAGGGGATAGGTAACGTAAACTAGGGCGAGGGCTATTATTATCGGCGAAACGAGGGGCTGGACTACTTTCCAAACAAGGTAGAGGATCACTATCGAAATACCTGCCCAAACAGCCGTTTCAGTCCTCATCGAGCATCCCCAGGTATTTTAGTATCAGCCCTCTGGCCGAAGGCTTGTTAAAGACGAACAGGACTTTTCTGCCCTCGTCAAGCACAAAATTCTTCCCAAGTGCAAGCAGGCCCCTTTTGAGCCTGTGAACTTCGGCCTCTTTAATGTTGGCCTCCACCGGCGCCCCGATGTCATTCACAGCTTTTTCCAGCCTGTCCATTATGCTCTGCGTTATGAACTTGACAGGATTCGGTTTAAACTCCTCCTCCGTGATCTCCTCGGGTTCGAGCGGGATTCCCCAGAACTCCTTGGCGCACTCGAATGGATAGACGTATTCCGATCCGTAGTCTGGAAGGTAGAGCTCCCTGATTATTGCCAGGAGAATCTTTCTTGCGTCCCTCCCATAAAACTCCACCCTGAGGTTGGACTTTCCGTCATCGAAACCGTTTTCGAACACCTCAAGTTTTTCCTCGCACAGCATGCCCATCACCCGAGCAGGGGCTTTAGGTAGCGGGGATCAAGGTAGAGGGCGGTACTCCCAATTGGGCCGATGGAATAGCTTCCTGTGGGCGAGTCGTACACTCTTATTTCTGCCTCTCTAACGCCCATAAGCTTTTCGAGTTCTTCAACTGCCGTCTGAAAGTTTCCGGTTGAATCGACGAGGCTTCCTGTGACGTTGACGGCAAACCACGTTCTTCCGCTGGCGAATTTTTTAACTTCTTCCTCTGTCATGTTCCTCCCGAAGCTTACCGCGTCCAGAAAGCTTCTAAAGTAGGACTGAATTTGGTTCCATATCATCTCCTTTTCCTCGGGTGTTAGGCCTCTCCACTCCCCGCCCATATCTTTGTGGGGGCCGGTTTTGAAAACTTCAACGTCAATTCCGTTTTGGGCATAGTTCTTCTCCAGATTGTAGTGGACGTATATGACCCCTATGCTGCCCACTTCTGCCAGGGGGTCTGCTACGATCTCATCGCTGGCCACGGCTATATAGTACCCTCCAGACGCCGCTATTCCGCCGGTGTAAGCCACAACGGGTTTTCTTGCCTTGAGGATGAGAACTTCGTTGTATATCTCCCTTACCGCCCCCACGTCTCCACCAGGGCTCTCTATCCACAGGAGAATTCCGCCTATTGAGTCGTCTTTGGCCAGCTTTTCAAGCGTTGGAACGACTTCTAGGGCAGTTTCCTCGGTAATGATGCCGAATATAGGAACAACCGCTATGCTGACGTTCTCGCCTGTAACATTTCTCTTGAGCTCGATTGCTTTCAGCTGCGCCTCAAGTTCCGCTATCCTGGCCTTGTACCATTCCTCGTGTGTCTGATTCATAATGGTGACCGTGCGGTTACATTGAGGTGGTGTGTAACTTCCGATGCTCTGGTTTTGGAGGTAAAGAAGGGCAGTGGAAGTTACGAAAACACCGAGGATCAAGACGAGCATTAGGCTGATGTACTTCCACACTTCACTCTTCATCTCTCAACCCCGGTTCAAGTTGACCTTTGGGCTTTTAATCCTTCGGGCAGCCAACCGGGAAGTTTAAATTGAGTTCCACCCAATATTTCTGGGGATCAACATGCAGGTCTGGTACCGCTCTCGCGCCCTTTATGATGCCGTGATGAAGCTGATCTCTTCTGGAAAGTACGAGGACGCAATAAAAATGGCCGATGAAATACCCAACGATAAAGTGAGGACGATGGCCTATGCCAGAATAGCCCTTAAACTTGCCGAAAACAATGGGAACTATCGGGAAGTTCTTGAAAAGGCTATTAACTCGGCAACTGATCTGCCGGGGGATGACTCCACCAAGGTTCTGATGGGGATGGCCTTTGACTTCCTCAACATCGGGAAAGTTGAAGACGCCCTCAGGATAGCCGAGTACATAACGGATCTGGCAAGCAGGTCAAAGATACAGGCCGAGGTGGCGCTTAAGTTGGCCAGAGAAGGGAGGATAAGCGAGGCAATGGAGATAATCAACGACATCCTGGACGAGGACGTTAAAACATGGGCAATGTCCAGAATTGCTGGCGTGCTCCAGTGACTTGGGCTCGATAGGGATAGAGTTAAAAAGACCCCAGGATGAACTTAACTTAGGTGAGAACATGGGAAGTTTTGACGAAGTAAAGGGTGGGGAAGTTAATTACGATGACTACGTCACCTTCCTGAAGAGGAGGATTAGACAGCTTGAGCTCCAAGTGAGAACCCTCGAGGCAGATAAGGAGAGACTTGAAAGAGAACTCTCAAGGCTCAGGATGGAGATGTCGAGGCTCAGACAGCCACCGGCTTTTGCGGGCAACGTGATAGAGGTCCTTGACGACGAGAGGGCAATAGTCCAGAACTACAACGGACCGCGCTTTGTGGTGAGAATAGCCCCCTGGATAGAGAGGGACAAGCTCAAACCCGGCTCAAGGGTTGCCCTGGACCAGAGGACCATGGCAATAGTTGAGCTCCTACCGAGCGAGAAGGACCCGAGCGTTCTCGGCTTCGAGGTAATAGAGAGACCCAAGGTTACCTACAATGACATAGGCGGCCTGGAAAAGCAGCTCCAAGAACTCAGAGAGGCCATTGAACTTCCCCTCAAGCACCCAGAGCTCTTTGAGAAGGTCGGAATAGAGCCGCCGAAAGGAGTCCTCCTCTACGGCCCGCCAGGCTGTGGAAAGACCCTGATGGCAAAGGCAGTGGCAAACCACGTCAACGCCACCTTCATCCGCGTCGTCGGCAGCGAGCTCGTCAGGAAGTTCATAGGCGAGGGTGCCCGCTTGGTTCACGAGCTCTTTGAGCTGGCGAAGGAGAAGGCACCGACGATAATCTTCATAGACGAGATTGACGCGATAGGCGCGAAGAGGATGGACGAAACCACCGGCGGCGAGAGGGAAGTAAACAGGACGCTAATGCAACTCTTAGCGGAGATGGACGGCTTTGACCCGCGCGGAAACGTCAAGGTCATAGCGGCAACCAACAGGCCGGACATACTTGACCCTGCTCTGCTGAGGCCGGGAAGGTTTGACAGACTGATAGAGGTTCCACTCCCAGACTTCCGCGGAAGGCTTGAGATACTCAAGGTCCACACGAGGAAGATGAACCTCAAGGACGTAGACCTGCACATTATAGCGGAGCTTACTGAGGGGGCGAGCGGTGCCGACCTGAAGGCAATAGCGACGGAGGCGGGAATGTTCGCAATCAGGGACAGGAGGACGTACGTAACCCAGGACGACTTCCTTAAGGCCGTGGAAAAGGTTCTCGGCTCTGAGAAGAGGCTCGCGCAGGCAATAGCGATGCACGAGGTCATGTACGGCTGATGCCTTCCTTCTCTTTCCTCCCTTCTGCTAAGTCTTCCAGCTTTATGAGAATCCACGCGAGCAGATACATCGCTGGAACAGCTAGAAACGCCCTCTCATAGCCGAATCTGTCGATAAGCAGGCCGAGGAGGTACGGCCCCACCGTCGCTCCAAAGAAGCCCACCATATTGACGAAGCCCATCACGGAGCCAAGGTTCTCCGGGGTGGCCTTCTCCGAGGTGTAAGCGGTCACTATGGCGCCGACGGAGTAGAACGTCAGGCCCAGGGGAATAACAACCCATGGAGATGCAGTTATTGCAAGAATGAACGTGAGAACGGCGTTGAGGCCAAAGACCGCCGGGATGCTCCCTTTCCCTATCCTGTCGTAGAGGCCACCGCCGACCAGAGAGCCAGCTACGCCTATCGCTGAAAGCAGGGAGAAGAGGGCGGAAGCACTCTCGATCGAGACTCCGGAATCCACGAGGAATGACACCAGAAACGTCAGCAGGCCGAAAAAAGCGGCGAGAACAACGAAATTAGCCGCGCTGAGAAGGAAAACATTCCCGGGTATTGAGAAGGAAGCCCTCTGCGGCTTTGAGACTTCACCGCGCACGGTGAAGATGAGGGCGAGGCCGACGAGAAGACTCATAGCTGAGAGAACTGCGAAGGCGTAACGCCACTGAAGGGATAGGGCTATTGGGACGACGATGAGGGGCGCTATCCCGGTTCCGACCGGTGGGCCAATCATAAAGACTCCGAGAGCGGGGCCCTTCCTCTCGCGGTAGACCTCGATTATTAAGGCTGTTGCAGGGGCGTAGTAGAAGCCGGAGAAGAGCCCATAGAGGGCTCTGACGGCGAGGAACTCCCAGTACTGCCTTGCAAATACGATGAGGGCCGAAGAAAGTGAGTAGCCTATGATACTCATCACGAGGAGGCGCTTCCTTCCAAGCCTGTCTCCGAGGTAGCCAGCCGGAACCTGGACAAGGGCATAGGGCAAGAGGAGTGCAGTCATCAGCAGGCCGGCTTCTGCGTTGTTTATTCCGAGCTCTGCCCTTATCATGGGTATCAGCGGTGGAATGGCCATCCTGTGAGCGTAGTTGAATATCCAGCCCAGGCTGAGCAGTGCAAGGAGCCTTTTTCGCATGGTTTCGATTGATAACTGAGCGTTTAAAAATCTGTTGCAAGTAACTACTTTTATAAATCCTGGTGAGTAGGACACTCCGGGAGAGAGATGGTCAGCAAACTGTTGGCTCTTGACGCTTACCCAAACCTCCGCGACCTCGACTTCAGGATACTGAGGGGAGTAGAGCTCAACATGCGCCACCACCGCTGGGTGCCCCTGGAGGATATAGCGCGCTTCGCTAGGGTTGACGTTGAGACGGCATCTTTCCGCCTTGGAAAGCTCGACAACTGGGGCCTCGTTGTAAGGAGGAGCGACATAGGTTACATAGGCTACCAGCTGACGATACACGGCTACGACGCCCTGGCAATAAGAGCCTTGGCAAAGAAAGGGGTCATAGAGGCCATAAGCACAACCCAAATCGGAGTCGGTAAGGATGCGGACGTCTACGTCGGTATAACCCCATCCGGGGAGAAGGTCGCGGTAAAGTTCAACAGGATTGGGGGCAGGACGGCTTCCAGAAAGGCAGCGTACCACAGGCACATCTTCTACGATAAACATCACACGAGCTGGCTCTACGTTTCAAGGCTCATAGCAAAAAAGGAGCACGAGGCATTGGTTCTGCTGAGCCCGATAGCCAAGGTCCCGAGGCCAATAGCATGGAACCGGCATGTGGTTGTTATGGAGTTCGTTGAGGGAAAGGAACTCGCCGAGCTGAGGGATACAGACTTGACAAAGGAAGAGGCGGCGGAAATACTCGATAAAGTGCTTGATGAGTACTTGAAGATAGTCCGCTTTGGGATAGTCCACTCCGACATGAGCGAGTTCAACATAGTCCTGACAAAGGAAGGAGATATACTCATAATTGACTGGGCCCAGTACATCAGCACCGCCTATCCGGAGAGCTACGAGCTGTTGAAAAGAGACGTAAGCGTTCTGCTGAATGCGTTTGGGAGAAGATGGGGTGTTAGAAGGGAATTCAGTGAGGTGTGGCCCGAGTTCGAATCAGCCTGGAGGGAAAGCAGGGGGGAGGAGAATGGTAATTAAGTACGAACCCCTCAACAGGAGGGAGAGAATAGCAAAGCTATTCCGTGAGGCCATAGAGGCTGAGAACAGGAACGACCTGGAAACGGCCAAGAAGAAGCTTGATGAGATCCTCCACGAGAGCATGGAGGAAGAACCAGAGCTCTACTTTGAGGCCTGCTTTAGGCTGGCTGAAATATTCCTTCAGGAAGACAACTACCGCGGAGCGGTTAAGTGTGCCTTTAGGGCCATATATTACGCTTCCAACAACGACCTCTTCCGCCTCGGCTTTAAGCGACTCGGAAACATTCTCTTCATAACAAAGGAAGCCGGGAGAAAAGAAGACCTGGCAGAGAACATGGAGAGCGTAAGGGCCCTAGTTAAGGACGACGAACTCTTGAGCTCCTTCCTGGAGGCCATGGTTAGGGTCGCCAGGGGAGAGCCCGTTGAGACCAGTTTTCCAGTCAAAGAAATGAACGAAGCTCTGGATCTGTTCAAAGACTGAGCTTTAGGGCTTCTTTGAATCTTTCTCCCTCTGGGGGGAAGGGGTAGTTGTAGGGTTCTTTCCCCGGTCTCTCGTTGTAGTAGGGCCTATTGCATCCGGGACAGCCACGGGTCATAAAGACCGCTGGGGGAATCTTTTTTAGGTCTTCTCTGGAAAGGTCGAAGCCTTTGATCCATTCACCGTCAAACACTATGGCGTCTTCCATACCTTTTTCGACAAGATATTGGGCCAGCTGTATTCTTCTGTACCTTGTCAGACTTGGAGGGCTGAGGTTTTCGAGTTTGGTTCCCTTTATCGGCGTAAACGCAAAAAGAGAAACGTTCCCCCCGATTTCTTTCACGCGCAAAAAAGTTTCAACTAACTCTTTATCGGTTTCGCCGAGGCCCACTATAACGTGAACAAATGCCCGTCCACGGCCGAGGACTTCCACAACTCTCTCAGCGAAGTCCCATACCTCTCTCCATGAAAGGCCGGGTTTTACCGCTTTAAAAACCCTCTCGCTTGCCGCATCAAGCCCAACACCAACGTAATCAACTCCCATCGATTTGAACTCCTCAAGGGTTTCGTGATCCACAGGGGTTATTGATATCGAGATCGGCATGCTGAGGACAGAAAACCTCCCAAGGATTTCCTTTACATCCCCTATCATCCCTGGATAATCTACGGTTTGGAGGCAGATCCTTGCGAATTTTTCTCTTTGAAGGCCTTCGACGACATCATCAAGCTTAAAAACAGGCCAAAGGACTCGAGAAAGCTTTTCCAGGGGGGCTTTACTTGATCGGGCCTGGGCACAGAAAGAGCAGTCGTTGATGCACCTTCCAGGCCAGTACGTCATGAGGTAAGCCGTAGTCGGTCTGGCGAGCGTCTTTCCCCTTCTTAGACCCATCGCGACTGCCGTTCCGTATGAAACCCTGATCATCTCAACCATTTTTATCCCCCTCGAAGTACGTCACGGCCAGTATTAAAAGGGCTACCCCCGTCAAAGCGGGTAGGAACCTAAGGATTCCATCATAGCCGAGACTTTCCGCGGCATAGCCGAGGGCGAACTGACCACCCATGGTTCCAAGGTCAAAGAACATCGTGTAGACGCTCGAACCCATCGTTCTTATCCTTTGGGGCAGGTTTCCGAGGGCCATGAGCTGCATCGCCGGAACTGCCAGGCCGAAGCCAGCACCTATGAGAACCGCGCTCGCGTAGGAAGCCGGGGGAGTTGTGAACCTGATGAGGAGCATGTAGCCGGTTATAACCGTGAGGAGGCCCGCCGCGGAGACGGGTATCGGCCCCATCCTGTCGGCGCTCCTGCCCCCAATCAACCTGGTGACAAAGCTCGCTACCCCGATGACCATCATGTACGTCCCGAAGACCCTCTGGGGGTAGGAGAGCTCCTTGTAGAGGGCGGGGAGAAAGGTGGTCACGCCAGAATAGGAGGCCGCAAAGAAGAGAAGGGCCACCGACGCCGCCACAAAGTATGGCCTGAGAAGTTCGGAGTAGTTGGCTTCCTCGCTCTTCTCCACAGGTACGAGAGTTCTCCCAACGTCTTTTCTCACTGGAACCACAAAGAGCGCCCCAACCGCCGAGAAAATGACCACAAGGAAGAACGCACCGGCGAAGCCGAGGTAGTCGGAGGCATAGCCGCCGAGGGCGGGGCCGATGATGTTGCCAAGGGAGAACATCATGCCGCGCCACCCGAGGGTCTCACCGACCCTTCCGACCGGGGCGAGGTCAACTGCCGTCGAGAGGCTTGAAGGAAAAAATATTCCCATCGAGAAGCCGTGGAGTGCACGGCTGAATGCAAAGAGCCAGATGCTGCCCGTTAAAGCTGAAACAACGTAGAGGACACCGGAAACAAGGCTGAGGAGGTTTCCAAGGATCATGGCCTCAAGACGATAACCTCTGTCCCCAACTAGACCTCCAACCGGCTTTGAGATCAGGGAGACCACCGAGGTTACGCCCGCAAGCGTTCCGACAAGGAAGGGGCTTGCGCCGAGAGTCATCGAGAATGGAGATACTATGGGATTGACTGAGCTTATGCCCAGGAAGAAAAAGAAGGTCGACAGGTTGAGGAGCCAGATGTTTCTAAAGCTGTTATCCACTAAACCCCAGCCTCCGGCTCGTTCATACCGTCTTTCATGAATGCGTAGCTCATGTGCTTCGTGTTCTTGGCGAAGCCGACGTTGCCCTTTGAATCAACCATGATGATGCCCATCGTGTCCGGGCCAAAGTATCTGGTGGCGAGGCTTATCGCCGCTTCGCTCGCGGCCTGGGCGTCCATCCCGAGCCTGACAAAGTCGGTTGCGCTCTTTGCCAAGGCGAGCTTTATTGCCACTTCACCGAGACCTGTGCAGGAGGCTCCGGCCACTTCGTTGGCGTAGGTTCCGCCGCCGATTATTGGCGTGTCTCCGACCCTGCCGAACATCTTGAGGAAGACGCCGCCCGTTGAGGTTCCGGCAACCACTTCTTCACCGTCGAAGGCCACCGCACCGACAGTGCTCCTCAGAACCTCTGGGTACTCCTTTATCAGCTCGTTGAGCTTCTTCCAGTGCTTGGTTTCTCCCTTCTCAAGGAGCTTTTTCCTGAGCTCTTCCCACTGCTTTAGTCTCTCTTCTGTTACTGGGTCGTACTCCTCAAAGCCGAGAAGACGGGCGAACTTTACGGCACCTTCACCGATTAAGAGCACATGGTCGGTCTTCTCCATGACCTTTCTGGCGACGCTTATCGGGTTTTTAACACCCCAGATTCCGGCAACGGCGCCGGCTTCCAGCGTTTTCCCGCGCATTATGGCAGCGTCCATCTCCACCTTTCCGTCGAGGGTTAGAACGCTCCCGGTTCCGGCGTTGAAGAGGGGGTTGTCTTCGAGGGCTTTCACCGCTTCCTCGACGGCATCTAAGGCAGAACCGCGCTTCAGCTCGCGCCAGCCGGCAAGAACGGCCTCTCTAACACCCTCAATGACTTTCGGAATCCTCTCCTCTTTTCTTATTGTGCCGGCACCGCCGTGGACTATGATAGCGACCATGATGACCACCGCTTGAAAGAGCGCTCGAAAGGTTAAAAGAGTTATGGAAATGGATCAGCCCATCGAAACCAGGAGGATTCCAACGATTGCCAGTGCAAGCCCTTCGAATATTCTCCTGTTTGGCGTTTCCTTCAGGAAGATCACTGCCATGAGGGACGTTAGAAGGGGGTTTATTGCCGAAACCGGGGCCGAGACCTGGGAGCCAACACTCTGAGTTGAATAGACGAAGAGAAACTGACCGAGGAAGAGGCCGCTGAAGGCTGCTCCCGCAAGTACCGCAAGTTCTCTCAGGTTTGTGTTGAGAATCTCATCTTTGTAGGCAGGGAGAAAGACCGAAACACCTATGGCCCCGGAAAACATCCTGAGGCCGGCCAGCGTCAGGGAGTTGAAGTGTCCGGTAAGCCAGTCCATCATAGTTATGGCTATGCTCCAGGAAACAGGGGCGAGTAAAGCGTAAATAAAACCTCTGGGATCCGCATGTTCTTCTTCCTCGGCCTTCCGAACTATGATAATAGCCAGGACTATCAGTAGAGCTCCCAGATAGACCTCAAGGCCTATCCTCCTCCCCAGGAAAATCGATGCCCACAGGACTGTCCACAGGGGGTAAGTGGAGGTAATGGGAACAGTCCTTGAAACGCCCATCCTGTGAAGGGCATTGAAGTAAAAGTAATCGCCTATAACAAAGCCGAACTGAGCCGAGATAAAAGCAACGGCAAGATAGAGGAGGCTTGAATTGATTATTTCCATTACTCTTCCCGTCGGAATGAGAACGGTCAGATACATCAGGGAAACTAGGTAGAGACGGATTACGTTGACAGCTACAGGGCTTTTGGATCTCATCCCGACCTTTACCAATATTGTAGCCGTTGCCCAGCAGAACGCAGATGCAAGAGCGGCAACCACTCCAAGCACTGTCCCGTTCATGGACGAAAAAGGAGAGGGTTAGTTTAAAAGTTTAACGTTTCGATGAGTCTCAAAAGAGAGAATTTAAGCCTTCGCCACGAGTTGAGATTGGTATGATGAGCTCGGCGATGCTGACGAAAGGATGATGACGATCTTGAGTGCTGAATCAAAATGAAAAAAGAATCTAACTGTGGAACACGGTATGAGGTGGATAAACGAATACCGATATTTTTATGTCCTTGGGGGCCGTCACCAGGTAGGGTGGGAAGGTTACGGGCATACCGAGGAGCCAAGTGTTTATCACATAAAACTCGGCGCTTGCGTCGTAGTTAAAGATGCCGAAGTAGCAGGCGTTGTTGGTGGGGGATTTGACCTTCATTGTTACGGCGCTCTCAAAGAAGAAAGGCATACCAAACGCTGGGGGATCTGGCAGCCAGGGCACGTCCTTCTTAAAATCGTATGCATGAAAGTCCACGTAGTTGTTTGGATCCAGTGTATGTGTATCCATCCTAAAGTAGTATCCATCGTTTGTATTCACTGAGTAGCCTGCACTTGCACTTATCTGGGCGGTCTTCTCTGAATCCAGTTCCACCGTTATGGCCTCGGAATAGCTGGTCATTGGACCCATATGCCCATCAGGGAGAAAATCTTCGAGTGCCTCGTATGTTCCCCCTGTGCTCACGCGTAAACGTAGATCCTTGAGGGCAACATCTGAGGATGAAACATCCCCACGAACCCTTGTTTTGGCGTAGTACTCGATTGTATTAGAATCTATAGGGTAGTAATAATAAAAACCCTTGAGCTCGAGGACACCTTTTTGACCGAATAAAGATGATGTTGAAGTCACCCAGTCTATTGAGCCAGCATAGTTCCAGTTTACATTGGGTTCAATAGCTGAGGCAATCTTAATATTTGAAACCTGGGTCCTAAAATGAGTCTCTGCAAATTCTTCAAACTTTCTCTGAAGACGAGGATAGTCATTGGGCTCAGCCCCCTGGACTACATAGTAGGCAGGAGCGTACGCCCCATTGCCTATTGGCCTCAAGGCTATTCCAATAAAAGTTGCATCTTTTATGGCGCTGAAGTTTATAGCGAGAGTAACTTCTTTTCCCTTAACGAAAGAATGGGCATGGAGTGATGCATCGGGGCCTGTGAAGACTTTTGTCAATGCCCCCTGGGGTGGGGCAGGATAAATAGGTTTTTGAACCGGGATATAAGAACTCCCAGTGGCCATCCCACCCACAAGCAGTCCTAACAGGACTGCCAACAATAGCCTCCACTTCACGAGGTTCACCTCCGGAACAGTTGTGTAATACTGGTTGTGCGATTTTTCCTTATAAGTTTTTCCTTCTCTGTATTAGTAATATACTTCCCTTTTCTTCAGGTGTTGATTTATTTTTAATCACAAGTTTTTCAAATGAGAACAAGCCAAAAGAAAGAAGAGTAATTGAATAATCCAGTAAATAAATCTAAACAAAAAGCGAAAGATCATCCTTTTAAAAACGCCTCAACGAGGTTCCTCGTCTCGACGAAGGCCTCAAGCGGAACCCCCTTTGGAAGTCCGCCGATTTCTCCCTTAACGTCCTTTAAAACTCCCTCTCCGGCGCCGAGGAACATGCCCTCGCTGACTATCCCCCTGAAGTTTGCCGGCGGTAGCAGGGCCACTGCCACACGGTTTCCTTCCTTAACCGTTAGGTCGTTGGTGACAACTGTTATGGCCCTATCGCCGATGTTTACGTTTGTGACAAGCAAGCGGTCTGCATTTGGATGTTTGGCGACGCTCATGACCTCACCAACTTTTATGTCGACCGCTATGACGGGATCGTTTATCTTACCGAGGGCAAGGCGTTTATCCAGGTTGAGAATAGTGTTGAGGAAGAACTTTATCTTGGCCACCTGCTCCTCTACCTTCTCCCTTTCTTCCTTGGAGGCGTTGCTGAGGAACTTGTGGTGCCAGTCCTCTCCGCCTAAGGCTTCGATTATTGCCATGGCCTTCTCCTTCAGAGCCTTCATCTGAGGCGTCTCGATGAGATCTTTCGGCTCGACGTAGCTGTACCTCATGGCCTGTATCTCGGGAATCATCTCCCTGGCAAGCTTTATAGCCTTCTTTTTGTCCCACTTGCCCTTAAACTTCGCCCCTTCAATCGTCTTTAGAAACAGTTCAACGCTTTTCTCCGCCACTAACAACCGGTAGTCCTTGCTCGTATCCCACATGAGCTTCACCGCCAATCAGCTGGAGGGTCTTCCTCTTAATGCTTTCGTCGGGTATATTGTGGGCTATGGCCCTGGCCAGGAACTCGTCACCTGACCGATAATGGGCCACGGCTACCCTGCTGAGAACCTCCGAGAGAAAGTCTTCCCTATCTATGAGACCAGCCAATTTAGAGGCCAGCTCAGGTTTTCCTAGCTTTACGAAGTCGATTGCTATGCTGGATATCCCCAGTTCATTTATGGTGCCCTTCTCGCTCTTTATCCTGCGGAGTGTCTCGTAGGCCTCATCAAA
Source organism: Thermococcus gorgonarius (assembly GCF_002214385.1). NCBI lineage: Archaea > Methanobacteriati > Methanobacteriota > Thermococci > Thermococcales > Thermococcaceae > Thermococcus > Thermococcus gorgonarius. Next base: position 733,135 of record NZ_CP014855.1, read on the forward strand.
GAGGGGTTTAGCGAGTTCTGGATGATCCGTTGAGTATAGCCAGAATGCTACCTCGAGAAGGCCAAGAGGCCGGTATTCCAGGGGGAGATACCTTGTTAGAAGTATCGCATCATCGATCCTGTCCTCGGCAAGGAGCCTTCTGAGATAAACAAGATCCCCGTCAATCGCACGCTCAATTATCCTCTCCTTTGCCCGGATCAATGTCGCGGGGAACCTTAAACCTATAAAATCGTATATCTCAGCCGCAAGTCTGAAGAAGAGAATCGCCCAATGACCATCGTCGACAAAATCAACGGCTCCCACGATAGATCTCGCTATCCTTGAGGCGAGGGGTATTGCTTCCTTGGTTCCGCTCTCTCTTGCAATGATAAGCGCCTCAAAGGCCTTGGTAAACAGGTCGTATGCATCCTCATAAAAGCCAGCCTTCGCCAGATTAATCCCCACCCCTGTTAGGGCCTCGGCTCGCCACAGGGGGATTGGGACCCTTTGGGCTGTTTTTATTGCCTCTTTTAGAAACTTTACTCCTTCTGTTTCTTCACCTGTCGAAATTAAGGTCTCGCCTATTATGGACAGAAGTATGGCCCTCTCTTTTCTATCGTTTGCATAGTCTACGGTTTTAATCAACTCTCTTTTTACAACGAGATAATCTTCAATTCTCTCGACAGATTTTAGCATCTCCGATAGAAGCTCGGCCTTTATGATTGGGTCTTCTTCCTCTCGCAGGTATTTCAGGGCTACGTCAACCCTCCCTCGTCTCGCATACTCTACTAGGCTCTCCACTATCATGCTCGTTCCTCCTAGACATCATTCTTACTCAGGCTTACCATCAATTTATAAGCTTTATCTCCAAGCTTATTAAAGGGCTCTTTAAAAGAAAACCTTTAATGAGATTGGGATTCAGTCCGCGAGATTTTCTTTTGATATTACCCTCTCAATTTCACTAATGACTTTGTCCTTAATAAGTATATCGCCTATTCTTCTGGCCAGCTCCATCGCTCTTTCAACATCTCCCCGTCTCGCGTGATAAAGAGCTATCTCCCCTATCAGTTCTGAAAACCGCCTGCTGTCGGATATTAAGCCCGCCAGTGTAAGGGCTTCCTTTGTTTTTCCAAGCCTCAGGAACTTGTAAGCCAGGGCCTCTACCTCCTTTTCGTTGATGGGGAACTTTCCAACCAGGAGTGTTTCGACAGCATCTTCAAAAACAACCTTTGCCAGATCGTTCATATCATGGACGAAGAGCCAGTAGGAAACGTTCAGCATGGCCAATGCCCTTTGTCCGGGAGGGAGAAAACGGGCCATCTGGAGAGCCTTATCGGCTTCACCTTTCTCGAGAAGTTCCATGACCTCTGCTGAGCCCCTTCTGAACACTTCCTTCGCGATTTTCATTTTTTCTTTGATCTCTTTTGATTGAAGCTTAAAGCCCAGAGAATCATATATGGTTACGGCGAATAAATAGAAGTCCAAAGCCATCTCGTTGGGTATTTCCTCGGCGCTCTCTTCTACGGCTTTAGCCAGGAAAATTAAGTTGGAGACTATCTCTGAATACAGGGCTCGTGATGACTGAAAGCGGTCGTACGCGTCCATGAATGCTCTGAGACCATCGCTGTATCTCCCAGAGAGAACTAGATTCTTTCCGATCTCTATCAAAGCTTCACCCTGGCTCACGGGAGAGGAAATCCTGCGTAGATATTCGAAGGCTTTTTCAAAGCTTTTTTCACCCTCCTTCTCAAGTTCAAGGGAGTAGAATGCTTTCCCGACGTAAGATTCTGCAATGGCCCTCTCTTTCGGTGAGGTTATTGCCGACAGGGAATCCAGAAGAGCCGGAAGAAACTCCTCTCTGTAAGAGCGTGATATGATCTCCGATATCATCTTCACTCTCTTCAGAGGATCCTTCTCCTTTATCGCCTCGGCAAAGGCACCTCTGTAGTTCCCGAGGCGGAGATGCTCACGAAATCTGTTCACAGCTACCCACCGTTTAATATCCACCCTCCACCCTAAAAAGGCTTTCGAAACCCGGAAAAATTATAAAAACGGCTTATGGGAGGTAGTACCTCTCGGCGTTGACTATCACTTCGTTTACAACAGTCCAGGCCATGAGGGATCCATCGTACAGGCTTATTCTCTTACCAAAGTCAACCTTCCTGAAGTCCCCGTGTGGAAAGCCGCCTACTATTACAGCTGGATCTCTGAACTCGGCCAAGGTTTTTCCAAACTCCCAAGGTTTAATCTTTTCTCCCTTTTCGTGCATGACAAAGATTGCGTCGGGGTTTATCTCCTTTATCAGTTGGTCTATTGTCTTTTTCTTCATCCTGAGCAGGCCGAGGTCTTTAGGAACTATCTTCTCCTTGAAGAGGCTCTCCATGAGGCCAAGAAACCTGTTGTAGTTCCTTGGAAGCCGGGTCTCGGGTTTTACGTAAATTACATCGTCGTTTCGGGTGTGGACGTAGACCCTAAGTTTCCCTTCCTTATTGAGAATGCTCTCAAGGGCATTAAGAAGGCACAGGTGGACTATATCCGGCCTTCCCCTTCTCTCGCCGTCCTCAAGCTTCCTGAGAGCGGCGTGATGATAGGTGCTGTCGAGTATTATCTCGTTTGGCTTCTTTCCCCGTCTCTTCGCGTAGTTGACTATAGCCGGGTGATCCAGAATCGACTCGGGAGGAAGTTCGAGTTCTGACTCAGCTATTATCAGGTGAAGCATTTTCGATCCCTCCCTCGATCATTACGCCTCTATCCTTGAGGTCTTCCAGTATTCTGTTAAAAGTGTCTATCCTCATTCCGAGCATCTCTGGAGGAATAACTCCGTAGATGCAGCTACTCTCGGAAACTATTCTGGCAACTGAAGAGGCCGTGAAGCCGGTTAAACGGCTCATTGAACTTAGGCCGTCTTTCTCTTCATCATAAACGAGGTATCTTCCGGTTGTCATCTTTCCGTTAAGGATTCCCCTCGCGAGAACCTCCATTATCGAGAAGTCAGGGCTCTCGTAGGTCATGAGCGGGGCTATGACGTTGAGAGTGAAGTCCAGGTTTTTCTCCTCGAAAAATCCCAACTCCCTGAGAACTTTTATCTTCTCCAAATGTCCGGGCCACCTTAGAGTCCACTCTTCTAGCTTTTTAGCCCTAACACTCCACAATAAGCTCCTTAATCCATCGCTCGGGAATGCCTCGAATTCCATGTTTTTAATCCGAACTTTTCTTACCTCGCTCAGGGGATCTATTTCCAGAATTTCACCGTTCCGTGTCACCCTTGCCTTTCTAACGTATTCTTCAATTAAATCTTTAGGTGACCATGTAATTCTGTAATAAAGTGGTGGCCTGGGATGCTTGGGAAGACCACCAACGTATATCAGGCCCTCTTCCAAGGTATCAAGTTCGGCCCAAAGTCTCCCCATCAGTATATGACTCAAGCCCGGTGCGAAGCCTGCATCGAATATCACAGTAACCCGAGCTTCTTCCGCCTTGTCTCTAAGTTCAAGGGGGTTCTCGGGCATGAAGGAGACGTCCACAAGGTCAGTTCCAGCCTTTAGTGCAGCCTTGACAACAGAGTAACCCAGATTGCCTGGAAGGGTTCCCACTGCAAGCTCAAACTTTCTGAGTGCCTCAACCAGATCATCGAACCTCGAAGCGTCTAGCTTAATCGGCGTGGCAAATTCTTTAACAGCATCAAGCCTCTCTTTACTTATGTCAGCAACGTAAACGTCAAACTCATCCCTCAGATCGTAGGCCACGGCCTTCCCTATGTTTCCAGCACCCAGTACCAAAACTTTCACGGAAATCACCTCAGGAACTCCTCCAACCTTTCGTCTATCTCAAGCAACTCCCTGAGGTTCTTGATCTTGACGAAATTGTCCCTTTCGAAGAGTATGGCTACATCGTGCTTGTAGGGGGACGCTTTCTGAACGAGGAGGGTATTTTCGTCGGTTATGTACGTGAACCTGCTTGGGCTGTCGTCAACCCAAACTATTGGTTCATCTGGATACAGTTCCCTTATTCCCTCAAACTTCTGGAGCATATCCCTGGTGCTCTTAAAAGTGATTATTGAGTCGAATTCATCGTACCAGTTCGTCTTTTTGAGAAAGATCACCTTTCCACCGGGATATGTGTGCTCTCCCGAAAAGCTTATGACCGTTCTTCCCCTCCTCTTCAGCGTTCTAACGGTTCTCCTCGCGTTGGGTAGATCCTGTATAAACTTCGGCATAAGCCTGTAGTATTCGTGAATTGTGCCCTGGGCCACCAGTTCATGGATAACGCCAAGGTGGCGGTAGGTAAGCTTTCCCTTTATGAAAAGAAAGAGCGCCTGGTAGTACTCATCATAGAGATCGCTCTCGATGACTGCAGGTATAGTTCTCTCGATGGCGAGCTGAAGGGCCTTCTCGACTGCCTGATGGCTGTTCACAAGGGTTCCATCAAAATCAAAGAGATACACGGTCATAGTGAACACTCTCCCCTATCTATTCCGGAAGGTATTTAACCGTTTCCCGTGCAAAAAATTTAAAAGTACGAATGTGTACAGCAAGTGAAGAATTTTTGCATGCGCAGGTTTATAAAGGATGAAATGGATGGGAGGGAGGTGGTTATCATGGCACCACACAACAAGAATAAGAACCAGACAGAAGGAGAGGAGATAATTCGTGTTCCGCTCCCTGACAGGAGTAAAGGACAGCTCTTCGGCGTGATCGAGCAGGCCCTCGGAGCCGGCTGGATGGACGTCCGCTGCGAGGACGGAAAGGTGAGGAGATGCAGGATTCCGGGTAAGCTCAAGAGAAGGATGTGGATGCGCGTTGGGGATGTTGTCATAGTCCAGCCCTGGCCAGTTCAGAGTGACCAGAGAGGGGATATAGTTTACCGGTACACAAAAACCCAGGTTGACTGGCTCCTCAGGAAGGGCAAGATAAGTCAGGACTTTATCACCGGTGGCGAGCTCCTGTTCTGAGCCAGTATCAAACTCCCTAGTGATGCAAGATGCGCGGGGATGCATTGGAGCGGGAGATCGAGGAAATACTGGGCCTGAGGGAGAGAAGAGAAAAGGACAGTGAGCTCTACAAAATAGCCAACGAAGTCTTTGACAGAACTACCAAAGAAACCCTGGCCTATCTCCACAGGCGGGGGAAGATAGAGGAGCTCTACGGTGTCATAAGCACAGGAAAAGAGGCCAACGTGTTTGCTGGCGTTGACTCAGAGGGGAACAGAATAGCCGTGAAAATTTACCGCACGTACACCACCGAGTTCAGAAGGATATGGGAATACCTTGCGGCTGACCCCAGGATAGGCTACCTGCCAAAAGACATGAGGAAGCTCGTCTTTGTCTGGACGAGGAGAGAGTTTAAAAACCTCCAGAGGGCGATAAAGTACGCCGTTAGGGTACCTGAACCACTGGCTTTTCGCAACAACGTACTAGTCATGGAGTTCATTGGCGATGAGCTGCCCGCTCCAAGGCTCAAAGACGTTGAAAAAGACCTCACGAAGACCGACTTCGAGGAGCTCTACGATTTCACAATGGGAGTAATCGAGAGGCTCTGGAAGAGGGGAGACATGGTTCACGGTGATTTAAGCGAATACAACATCCTGATCCACGAGGGGCCCGTGGTGATAGACTGGTCACAGGCTACAGTCAAAAGAAACCGCATGAGCCTTGAACTGCTGAGAAGGGATCTAACCAACGTCTCCAACTACTTCAGAAAGAGAGGTGTCGATGTCGTAGATCCCGAAGAAAAGTTTCGCGAGCTCGTTGAGAGGTGAGAGAATGGACGAGTTTGAGAGGCTCCTGAAGAAGTATGAGAGAGTTGACAAGGATGGAAGGGTTGAGAGAGAAAAAGAGGAAGAAGAAATTACGTTTACCTCCCTGGGTGAGCAGGAGGAGTTCGTTAAAATCCCAAAGGAAAGAATAGCAGTCCTCATTGGGAAGAAGGGGCAGACCAAAAGAGAGATCGAGAGAAGAACGAAAACCAAGATAGACGTCGACAGCGAGACTGGGGAAGTTTTCATAACCGCAACAGAAAAAACTGACGATCCCCTTGCAGTTTGGAAGGCCAGGGACGTTGTTCTGGCCATAGGGAGGGGCTTTTCACCCGAGAGGGCCTTCAGGCTCTTCAACGAGGGCGAAACCCTGGAGGTCATCAACCTCACTGACATCGTCGTCGGTAACGAGAAAAACGCACTTCCGAGGGTTAGGGGCAGGATAATAGGCAGAAAGGGCAGGACAAGGGAGATAATAGAGGAGATGAGCGGTGCAGACATAAGCGTCTACGGCAAAACCGTTGCAATAATTGGAAACCCGATCCAAGTTGAAGTTGCCAAAACCGCCGTGGAAAAGCTTGCCCGTGGTTCACCCCACGGCGTGGTTTACCGCTATCTGGAGCGGAGGAAGAAGGATCTTGAGCTTGAGGTTGCCAACTACTACGAGGCCCTCGAAGGCAACGCTCCTGATTACTTTGAGGACTTTGAAGAAGAGGAGGAGTGAAAATGGCCGAGGCGAATCAGCTGTTTAGGGAGTTTAAGATTCAAAGCGTCAGCGAGTTCTTCAGACGAAACGCCGCAATGCTTGGATACACCGGTAAGGTTCGCTCCCTCACAACGCTTGTTCATGAGGCGGTGACCAACTCCCTCGATGCCTGCGAAGAGGCCGGAATACCACCTTACGTCAGGGTTGAAATCGAGGAACTCGGGGACGAGCACTACAAGGTCGTCGTTGAGGACAACGGCCCGGGAATCCCGGAGAAGTACATAACGCACGTCTTCGGTAAGATGCTCGCCGGAACCAAGGCCCACAGGAACATACAGAGCAGGGGCCAGCAGGGTATCGGTATAAGCGGTGCCGTCATGTTCGCCCAGATAACGAGCGGAAAGGCCACACGCGTGATCACCTCAACGGGCGGCGATGAAATCATCGAGGCGTGGGTTAAGATAGACGTGGACAAGAATGAGGGTAAGATAGTCAAAAAGGAGAAGCATCCAAACCTCAAGGGCTGGCGCGGGACGAGGATAGAGCTGGAAGTGAAGAACGTCAAGTACATGCGCTCCAAGCAGGGCGTTTACTGGTACCTCAAGCTAACGGCAATAGCCAATCCTCACGCTCACATCGAACTCATCGAGCCGGATGGAAAGCTCATAGTCTTCCCCAGGTCGAGCGACTACATCCCGGAACCGCCGGTTGAGATGAAGCCCCATCCGAAGGGTGTAATGACGGACGACGTTTACAGGCTGGCAAAGAAAACCAGGAAAAACACAGTGAGAAGGTTCCTCATCGGGGAGTTCTCAAGGATAAGCGACAAGAAAGTAGATGAGTTAATCGAATACATAGCCGCTCTCAGGCTCATAAAGACAGTTAAAGACAAGAAACTCCAGGAGCAGTACTACCAGAGGCTCATGGAAGGCGACGTTAAATCCGTTTTGAGGGCTTTCAAGGGCTACACAAAGGTCGTCAAGCAGGTGGCAAAGCTCATGGAGAAACCGCCCGAAAAGCTCACATGGCACGAAGCGGAGGAAATCGTTGAGGCGTTCAAGTACATGAAGTTCCTCGCTCCCCCGACGCACGGTCTGAGGCCAATAGGCGAGGAGAACATCGAAAAGGGTCTGAAAGGAATCCTCAAGCCCGAGTTCGTCACCGCTGTAACGAGGCCACCCAAGGTCTATTCCGGGGGTATTCCCTTCCAGGTGGAGGTCGGAATAGCATACGGCGGTGAGATTCCTGCTGGGTTTGACCTCTACCGCTACGCCAACCGCGTCCCGCTCCTCTTCGATGCTGGTTCGTGTGTAACAACCCAAGCGGCGCGCTCGATAGACTGGAAGCGCTACAAGATAGATGACCTCGACAGGGCACCGTTGGTTCTAATGATAAACGTCGTCAGCGTTCACGTACCCTACACGGGAACCGGAAAGCAGAGCATAGCAAGCGTTGATGAGATCTACAACGAGATCCGCCTCGCCATAATGGATGCCGCCAGAAGGCTCCAAACTTATCTCAGCGGCAAGCACAGAAGATTAGCCCAGGTCAAGAGAAGGAAGACCTTCGAGAAGTACGTGCCCGAGATAGCGAGAGCCTTGAGCATACTCACCGGCGAGCCCGAGGAAAAGATTAGGGAGTACTTCATCAGGTTCATCGAGAGCCGCTTTACCGCTGTCGAGGCTGAAGACGTTCCAGTTGAGGAGGTGGCTGAGAATGCCTAAAGTTAAAATCCACCGCGAGAAGCCCAAGGAGAAGTTCTCATACGATCCGAAGAAAGTCCTTAAAATGCTCGACGAGCACGCCAGGAGGATACTCGAGGATATAAAGCAGGGGAAGAACCCGCACTTTGACATCCCGACCCGCGGTCTGAGCAACGTTTACTTCGACGAGAAATCGCGGCTTATCAGAATGGGGGACAAGCTCTCAAGGCGTTACTTCCTCAACGTTGCCCACGCGAGAAAGTTCATGCAGACGCTCCTGATAATGGCCTACGTGAAGAGGCTCGTCAGCGAGGGCAAACACGCGAGCCTTCGTGAAGCCTACTACGCCAACAAGCACACCATTCCCGGAACGAGGGAGAACACCTTTGAGGACCAGAGTGAGAGCGATCCAATTATTGAGGACCTTGAGAGAATGTTTGGAGTGCTGAGAGAAGAGATGCACATAACCGCGGACAGGCGCGGTTACATCTACGGCGACATAGTCATCCGCGATGGCGAGGACGAGTTCAACGCGAGCAAGCTCGGAAGCGGTGGATGGGCTGTCCCAGGAACGGTGGAGCACATTCAGTTTCCTGAGATAAACGTTGACTACGCTCTGGTAGTTGAGACGGCAGCTATGGCCGACCGTCTGATTGAGGAAAAGTATCCCAAGAAGGAGAACGCCCTGATCATAGCAACGCAGGGACAGGCTTCCCGTGGCGTCAGGCGTTTAATCCACAGGCTCCACTACGAAGAGGGATTGCCTATCATAGTCTTCACTGACGGTGACCCCTACGGTTGGTACATCTACTCGACAATAAAGCAGGGTTCGATTAACCTCGCTTACCTCAGCGATAAACTGGCAACGCCCGAGGCCAAGTTCGTGGGAATGACCATGGACGACATAAAGCGCTATGGCCTGGAGAACGTCACTGAAAAGCTCAAGGGCATTCCGCCCAACAAGAAGGGCGGTCCGACAGGAGACTACAAGAGAATCCTTGAGGAGATGAACTACCCCTGGTTCCAGAACAAGGAGTGGCAGAGACAGCTCCAGCTTGCCCTAAAATGGGGGGTCAGGATAGAACAGCAGGCTTTGGCCAATAAGTCCCTTGAGTTCGTTGCTAAGGAATACCTTCCGGAAAAGATCAATAACGGTGATCTGCTGCCATGACGACAACGGAGGAGCTAGTATCTCAGGTCAACAAGATACTCGACGACATAGGCATAGACATGGCAGGGTTATTTGAGGATTTCGACGTTGTTGAGCTGGCCTATACTCTGAAGAAAAACCTCTCTCTCCTGAGCGAGCTGGAAGAGGAACTGGAAAGGAGGGTCGGTGAGTCAATTCCGACCCTCCACAGCATGGATAAGAAAAGTCGTGATCCGCACATACAGTGGCTCTATCGGAAAAAAAGAAACAGGGTTCTGGCCCTTGAGAGGCTTCGCGCTGCTATAACTGCACACAAGATGGCCTTAGCCCACATCTCAGCCAACTACGAGTTCTACCTTGGAAAATCTCCAATAAAGGTCGATTCCATCAAGAAAGATGAGCTTGGTAAGATAAAGGCCAAAGAAAAGCCGGTCAAGTTGGGCAGGATTGAAGTTCTCCCCTATTTGCCCTATTCCGGCGATGTCTTAAGGCTGCTTTCTAGGGAGGGCATCGAGGTCAGGGAGACCTTCAAGTTCATAAAGGGAAAGTTGAGGGAAAAGGGAACGGTCAGAACCAGAGGATTGAGGATAGAGGTTGAGTACTGGAGCGACAAGAGGCTGAAGAGGGACAGGATCGACCTTCCGGCGGACGCTGATATAGAGGCGGAACTCAGGAAGAGGTACGGGCGCAGGTTTAGATGGCGGGTCCTGAGCTTTGTTAAGACTAAGGGAGTTCTGATCAACAACCACTACACTGTGGACAATCTTTCCCTTGCATACGCTCTCTTGGATCCCAAGGATGGTCCAGAAAAGCTTGCCCTCGACATATTCAGGTACTACTTCCTCACGTCCCCCACTGAGAGGGAAACCCTCGGCCTTTATCCGGGCATTAAACAGTGCGTTGACTGCCACTACTCCCTGCTGGATTTGCCGTTTAAACGTGAACCTGACTTTAAGGTTGGTTACGGAAGCATGCTCCTGATAAGGAAGTGCGAGATCGAGAATATGCTCTCGGGAAAGAGAACGGACATAAGTTCGATTCCAAACTACCTCCTGGGGGGAATTGTACTCTATGGCATCACCTCATGGAACGAAGGGAAGGTAAGCGAACTGCTTGGAATAAACTTGGAAGACCTGACCGAGGCCATAAGGAAGTTCGTGCTTTCTGGCCTCCACACGACGCTCTTCTCCAGCGTTGACAAATTCGAAAAATTCATGCCGAAGAGCGACAAGGCGAAGAAGTTCCTCTCCCTTCTCCAGGGGTGAGAGGATGAGGGTGGAGGTTAAGGCCAGAAACAACGGTGAACTCCTGAGGAAGCTCGATAAAAGCCTTAACGAGAACGTTACCGAGGTCTACATAAACCTCCGCCCGACGAAGGAGATAGTGGTTCACATCCTTGAGAGGGCTCCCAACGTTAGAAGGATCAGCTGTCCGCCGAGTCTCTACCCAAAGGTCTCTAAAAGGATAATAAACGCCCTTTCCCAGCTCGGCGTGGAGCTCGTACCCGAAAGTTTTCCCAGAGGAAGACCCAAGAAGTACGACGAGGAGACTCTGAGAAAGGTTGTTGAGATGATAGAATCCGGCAAAGGGGCCAAAGAAGTAAGCGAGAGCCTTAACATTCCGCTCAGAACGGTCTACTATATCGTCAAGAACTTTAAAGGGCATTCCTTCGAAAGGAGAATCCTGTCCAGAATGAAGGAATAGCTGGTTGTTCTCAGCGGGGTAGGTTTAAAAACCAATTGGATTAGATTTCCCTAATTAGAAGGGGGGAGCGGCATGATTTTTGAGACACAGGAAGAGACTCCTGAGATCAGAGAACCCCTGAGAAGGGTCGGTATAACCAACCTGAGAACCGTGGCCAAGATAAACTGGAAGGGGAGAGAGTACACATTCCTCCCGCTGATAGAGGCCACCATTGACCTACCTGCTGAAAAAAAGGGTATACACATGAGTAGGCTCATTGAAAGCGTTACCGATGCAATGAGCGAGGCTGTGGAAGAGGAAGTCAAAACCGCTCATGAGTCCCTTGAAGAACTTGGAAAGAGCGTAATCGAACGAATCGAAAGAAAGCATCCGCATAAACGAGCTGAGATCTGGATCAAAACTCATCTAATCATTCCAAAGAAAACTCCTGCAAGCGGAAAAACCAGCTACGAGCCCTACGACGTTGAGGTAGGTGTTATAAAGAACGAAAACGGTACCTTTGAGAAAGTACTCCGGGTCAGGGTTATCGGAAACACCGTCTGTCCACATGCCATGGCCAACAACAACGGAAAGACCCACATCCAGAGGGCCGTTGGGGAGCTGGAGGTAAAGGCCGACTTCAATGAGGAAATAGCACTTGAGGACATGATAGAAGTCGTTGAGAGTTCTTTCAGCAGTCCAACGTATACGTTGCTCAAAACTCCGGACGAGAACGCAGTCGTTCAGAGGATGTTTGAAAACCCGAAGTTCGTTGAGGATGTTGCTAGAGAAATATTCGCCAAGGCCAAGGAGCGCTTTAAAGGGAAAATCCACGTCCGCGTCATCAGCAACGAGAGTATACACAAGCACGACGTCATAGCGGAGACGTGGAGCTAGTCATGGAGGTCACCCTCCATGAAGCTCGTCCATGATCCGATTCACGGCTACATAGAGCTTGATGAATTCGCAATCAAAATCGTGGACACCCCAGAGTTTCAGAGGCTCAGGAGGATAACCCAGCTCGGCTTTGCCTTCCTTGCTTATCCATCCGCCAGACACACCCGCTTTGAGCACTCGCTTGGGACTTTCCACCTCGCCAAGGAGATAAGGCACTATAACCCAGAGATCGAGGAGGAAGCCGTCTACGCGGCCCTGCTTCACGACATCGGCCACTACCCCTTTTCACACACCCTTGAGGGCCTGTTCCCGAGACACGAAGAGAACACCGTCTGGCTGATAAAGCACGGAGAGATCAGGGACGCTATCGAGGAGAACTACTCGGTCTCAAAACTCATCAAGTTCCTCAAGCATCCGGTCGTCAGCGGCGACATCGACTCGGACAGAATGGACTACCTCGTCAGGGACGCCTACTATACGGGAGCCGCATACGGCGTCGTTGACCTTGAGAGGCTCGTTAGGAACCTGATTTTCACCAAGGGTATGCTCGTCGTTGGAGCGAAGGGAATCATGGCGGCTCAGAACCTTCTACTGGCGAGGGCAATGATGTACCCGACGGTTTACTTCCACCACACCGCAAAGATAGCCGAGGTCATGCTTCGAAAGGCCGTTGAGCTTGAGGGGATAAGCACTGAGGAGATACGCCTCATGGACGAGGTAGACCTCGTTTCGAGGCTGAGAAACAGTGAAAAGCCTGAAGTAAGGGAACTCATGAAGGCCATAGACAACAGGAAGCTTTACAAGAGGGTTCTCTGTTCAAACAGTGAGCTTTCCCCTGAAACGGTGGAATACATCAAGCGGGCTCTGGAAGAGGAGTTCGCCCACCTTGCCCTCATTGATTACCCACCCAAGCCAAAATACGAGGAGAGGAACGCCTTTGTGCTGGTAGACGGTGAGCTGAAGAGGCTCAGCGAGGTTTCACCTCTTGTTAAGTCGCTGGTTGAGCTCAAAAATGTGTACTGGAGATGGTGTGTTTACGCCAGGAAGGACGTTAAGGAGGACGTCGAAGGCGCGCTAAAAAAAGCTTTTGTAATTTGCCGAAGTAGTTGAAAAATCTTTAAGGAAGGGCTGGAAGATACCCCGTTGGCCGTCCTTACTTAAAATATCTCCTCTCCAGAGCCTTGAGTATTTTTCCATGTTCACATCGACTCGAAATTTCACCAGGAAAAGCTTTATAACTGCACCTTTTAAGTTAAGCCGACAAGCTCATCAGAGGATGGTGGTGTTGTATGGGAAGAAGGGAAGAGATGATTGCGAAGATTAAGGAACTTATGACCCAGCCCGAGAGGATCAGGAACATGGGTATCGCCGCTCACATTGACCACGGTAAGACTACCCTTAGCGACAACCTGCTCGCGGGCGCTGGTATGATAAGCGAAGAACTCGCCGGAAAGCAGCTCGTCCTTGATTTCGACGAGCAGGAGCAGGCGAGGGGTATTACTATCAACGCGGCCAACGTTTCGATGGTCCACAACTACGAGGGCAACGACTACCTCATCAACCTGATTGATACTCCGGGTCACGTTGACTTCGGTGGTGACGTTACCAGGGCCATGCGTGCCATAGACGGTGCGATTATCGTTGTCGACGCCGTTGAGGGTGTCATGCCCCAGACCGAGACCGTTCTCAGGCAGGCTCTGAGGGAGTACGTCAAGCCCGTCCTCTTCATCAACAAGGTTGACAGGCTCATCAAGGAGCTCAAGCTCACCCCCCAGCAGATGCAGGAGCGCTTCGTCAAGGTCATTACCGACGTCAACAGGCTCATCAAGCGCTACGCCCCCGAGGAGTTCAAGAAGGAGTGGCTCGTCAACGTTAACGACGGTAGCGTCGCCTTTGGTTCGGCCTATTACAACTGGGCCCTCAGCGTGCCCTTCATGAAGAAGACCGGGGTTTCATTCAAGGACGTCATTGACCTCACCAACGCCGGTGATTTAAAGACCCTCAGGAAGAAGGCCCCGCTCCACGTTGTGGTTCTTGATATGGTCGTCAGGCACCTCCCGAACCCGCTCCAGGCCCAGAAGTACAGGATTCCGCACCTCTGGAGGGGAGACATAAACAGCGACGTCGGTCAGGCCATGCTCAAGTGCGACCCGAAGGGACCGATGACTATGGTTGTCACCAAGATCATCCTCGACAAGCACGCCGGTGAGGTAGCCACCGGCCGCGTCTGGAGCGGTACCGTCAAGACCGGCCAGGAGGTTTACCTGATCAACAGCAAGAGGAAGTCCAGAATCCAGCAGGTCGGCATCTACATGGGGCCAGAGAGGATCAACATGGAGGCCGTCCCCGCTGGAAACATCGTCGCTGTAACTGGTCTCCGCGATGCCATGGCCGGCGAGACCGTTTCAACCGAGCAGATCGAGCCGTTTGAAGCACTCCACTACGCGAGCGAGCCTGTCGTCACCGTTGCCATTGAGGCCAAGAACGTTAAGGATCTTCCAAAGCTCGTTGAGGCCTTGAGACAGCTTGCCAAGGAGGACCCAACGCTCCACGTCAAGATCGACGAGGAGACCGGCCAGCACCTCCTCAGCGGTATGGGTGAGCTCCACCTCGAGGTCAAGCTCTACCGCCTTAAGACAGAGTGGAAGCTCGACGTCGATGTTTCACCGCCTATAGTAGTTTACCGCGAGAGCGTCACCAAGCAGAGCCCGATCGTCGAAGGAAAGTCACCGAACAAGCACAACAGGTTCTACATCACTGTCGAGCCAATGCCTGATGAGATCTACCAGGCAATCAAGGAGGGAATCATCCCAGAAGGAAGGCCGAAGGATCCGAAGGAAGTCGCCAAGAAGCTGGCTGAGCTCGGTATGGACTACGAGATGGCCAAGGGAATCGTTGACGTTTACAACGGCAACATGTTCTTCGACAACACCAAGGGTATCCAGTACCTGAACGAGGTTATGGACCTACTCGTTGACGGTTTCCACCAGGCAATGGACGAGGGGCCACTCGCCAAAGAGCCAGTCATGAAGGTCATCGTCCGCCTGCACGACGCTAAGATACACGAGGACAACGTCCACCGCGGTCCGGCCCAGATCTACCCGGCTATAAGGACCGCAATCCACTGTGCCATGATGAAGGCCGGGCCGGTTCTCTACGAGCCGTACCAGAAGGTCATCATCAACATACCCTACGAGTACATGGGCGCCGTCAGCAGGGAGCTCAACCAGAGGCGCGGCCAGCTCATCGACATGAGGCAGGAAGGCGAGGTCATGATCATCATCGGCGAGGCACCCGTCGCCGAGATGTTCGGATTTGCTGGAGCAATACGTGGAGCGACCAGCGGTAAGGCCCTCTGGACAACAGAACATGCTGGCTTCAAGCGCGTTCCGAACGAGCTGGCACAGCAGATCATCAGGCAGATACGCCAGAGGAAGGGCCTCGACCCGAACCCGCCGACCGAGAAGGACGTCTGCCCGCAGCAGTGAGATCCTTCTCTTTTCTTCTCAAAAATTTCAAAATTTAAACAAGAAAAACTCCGACAAATTTGTTTTTGTCATGTCTTAGGTTTTAGCCACGCCCCCAAGCCAACCTGCCGCGTTTTCTGATACCTTAAATCTTCTTTACGGTAACCAAAGGCCCTCAGAATCCTCTCCACAGCTGGAAGAACCTGGTTCTCGATGTAGTATTCTGCATCGTACTTGTGCTTTGCCGGGTCAAATTCGTCAAAGGGTATAGCCCTGTCCCCAATCCTTCCCGAGCCTTTGAGCACGATGTAGCTTATGACCGTTCCGGGCCGGATTTTTATCCCCCTTGCGGCGAGGCGTTTTGCAACAGCCACATGCGGCCCGGTGGCCTTGTAGTCCTTCAGGTCGCGGGTTATCTGCTCGTAGATGACCAGCTTCTCCGGTGGAACCTCGTACTTGCTCAGCTTCTCCGTAACCTCTTTGACAATCCTTACCGCTTCTTCAACGTCACCGTGCTTTAGTATCGCCTCAAGAACCCTCGCCTGCGTCTCCTTCGCTATCTCGCTCCAGTCACGCCTAACTATTTCAAGCCCGCGCGTCGTTATCTTGTCCTCCTCGTCTATAACCGCGTACTTCTTCTTCGTCACGAAGAAGCCGCGCTTGTAGAAGCCCTCGTATTCGAGTTCGAGCAGGCCGGGCAGTTTGGCGTTGATGTAGTCCAGGAACTCCTTTGCCTTCTTTTTGACGGTTTCGGCGTCCGCTCCAGGTATTGTTGCGAAAAATCCATCTGTGTCCGCGTAGAGGACTTTAAAGCCAAATTTCTCCTCTATTTCCCTTATCGTGGTCTCGATGTACTGCCTGCCCCAAGCGGTAACGCTCTCGGCGCACTCCTTGCAGTACCAGCGGGCCTTTGCATAGCCGTAGTAACCGTAGAAGCTATTAGCAAGGATTTTGATTGCTCGTTGCCTGTAATCGAGGAGTTTCTTCTCGATTGGGTCTATAGTGGCCTTCATCTTCTTCTTTACCTTCTGTCTCTCCTCCAAGAGGTCTCCGAGGAGGCTTGGGATGAAGCCGGGGAAGTCCTTGCAGAACTTATGGCCTACCTGAGGAGCCACGTCGTACTCCTCACAACCCTCCCTGTTGAGTGTATCAGGGGAGACGTTATGGGTGATTATTATCGAAGGATACAGGGAGCGGAAGTCCAGATACACGATGTTCTCCCACAGTCCCCTTTCGGGCTCCTTGACGTATCCACCCGCGTAGCTCTCCCTTCTTCTTGCCAGCTCCCTCTCGTCCGGCTTGTTTGGTGCAAGTTCATTCCTCTCGTAGGCCTTCCTCAGCAAAAACCACTCGACGAGGTTTCCGGTACTCGAGCGAGATACATCCCAGAGGCTCTGGCCTACGAGGCGCGAGAGCTGGGCTTCCATAGGGAAGAACTCTTTTCCGAGTTCATAGGTTACCTTTGCGTCCTCCATCGAGTAGCGGGCCACCCTTTCTAATCCCTCGCCCGTTTCCCAGGCCTGCGCTATCTCCTCAGCGTAGACCTTCTCCTTCGGCTGTCCAAAGATGGCTTCATATACTGCCTCAAGGGTGTAAGTGGGGAGGTTAATCGTTCTCCTAATGACGGGGTAGAGGTCGAAGTGAATCCTTCCCTTGACCTCCACCGCAAAGCGATCGCCCATGCGCTGGATTTTCGGCTCGCTCCCTTCCCTTCCGAGGATGAACTTGACTCCGAGCTTCTCGGAGCGCTTCTTGAGGTAGGCGAAGTCGAAGTTGTCGCCGTTGTAGGTTATGAGGACGTCGGGATCCTTTTCCTTGACGACCTTGAGGAAGCGCTTTATCATCTCCTTCTCGGTGGAAACGACGTCGACATAGGGAAGGTCGATATTCTTCCAGGTAATAACGCGCGCCCCTTCCTCGTCGGCGTAGCTTATCATCAGGATAGGCCCTTCGGCGAACTCCTCGCCCTCGTGATAGAGCGTCTCGATGTCGAAGGCGAGCATCTTAAGTTCCTCGTCGCCCTCCATCGGGATTAAGCCTTTGTCTATGAGGTAGCGCTTCGCGAAGGGGATGTCGTACTCGTAGATGTCCACAACGGCAGGATGCTCCTTTATCTTGTCCCTGATTGCGGGAACGTCCTGGGGGTGAGTGAAGTAGAGCTTCCAGACCTCTATCGGCCTGCCTAGGAACTTCTTCTTCACTTTCTCGGCCCTGACAACCCTAACGGTAGTGCCGTGCCTCTCGGCAGTTATCTTCTTGACGTCCTCAATCGCAGAGTCGTCCTTCAAGAGCGCGTAGATGTATGGCTCAAAGTTTCTGTCGTAGTCTATTTTGAACTCGCCGTTCTCCTTCTTGAAGATCCTGATGACGGGCTTTCCATCCTCAGTTATGTAGTCTGTATCGAGGATCATAACTCACCACCCATAATCCTGTAAAACAATTCTGGGCGTATCCTAAACCCGACCGAACGCAGAGCATTAAATAGCTCGTCGTCAGTCTCCTTCAAAAGACCGGCATCCTTAAGAAGCCTCAGAACTGCCACCGTGCCAATGACACTGAGTCCCTCCAATCTTGCCGCTTTGCGGGCCTTTAAATCGTCCAGTATGACAAAAGCTCCGAGTTCCTTGGCGAGTGCTATTGCCTCCAGTTCTCCACGGTGGAGCCCTGAATAGCCGGGCAGAGCCTCTCTGGAGGGAGAAGCTATCTTAACCTCCCCTGACTTCAGCAATTTTGAGAGAACCGAACTAACTTCGTCTTCTTTGGCGTTGATCTCTTCAACAACAGCCTCTGGAACAAAAACTTCGCCGAAGAGTCTAACCGCGTGCTTTAGGTATCCGAGCTTTGCGAGGGCTATGACGGGAGAAGAGTTAAAGACGACCTTCACGTTTCAACTCCTCCCTAATCTCCTTCAGCTTTGAGAGTTCAAGCTCGGCTTCTTCTTCGTCAAGGAGCGAATATTCAACGCCCAGCTTGTCAAGGAGAAATGAAAGCTCTTCGAGTTTCATGTCCAAGAGTTCTGCGGCCTTCTCAAGAGTTATTTGGTGACTTACGAGCAGGCCTATCACTTTTAAGAACCGCTCCTTTTCCTCGTAATCTTTGAAGAGGGGAAAGTTGAACACCAGCCGGTTAACTTCTTCCATGCCCTTCACCAGTGGGTATTAGGCAAAGGGGCTAATAAACCTCACCACCACCTTTTTAAACCTCCTCCCTAATTCCCGCCCATGGAGCTGTTTTACCGAGTGAGCTTTCAGGAAGTGGTGGCGGACGCGCTGATGCTCGTTGAGGAGCGCGAGCTGTCTTCCAAGCACGCGCTTGAGAGGGTCTTTAAGCGAGTGGCCGGAAAGGACCGTGAGAAGGCGAGGGGTTTGGCACATGCATACGTCTTCGAGATAGAGAAGTGGCGGGCAAAGATAGACTTCATAATCAACTCGGTTTTGAAAGGCTCAACCGTTGAAGACCTCGATCCCTATCTGGCAAACCTCCTCCGCATAGGGACTTTTGAGATACACTTCCGGAAGGTTCCTCCCGCGATAGCTACCGACTCAATAATCCGCGTGGTTAAAGAAAAGTTCGATTTCTCCCGCGCCAAATTCGTCAACGCGCTGATGCACTCGATAGAGAAGTTCGACGTCGAAAAGGCCCTAAAGAGGCTCAAGGAGAAGGACAGGATAGAGTGGTTGAGCGTTCGCTTCTCCCACCCGCGCTGGTACGTGGAGTATGTTATCGACCTTTTTGGCTACGACGAAGCGGTAAGGCTTCTCCTCAGCAACAACAAACCTCAGCGCTACTACGTAAGGGCTAACACGTTGAAGACAGATGTTGACTCGCTGAGGGACTACCTTGAGGAAAACGGCGTTAGGACTGCCTTAACTCCGGTTCCTGACGTGTTGAAAGTCCTCGAGTATAAAACGCCGGTCACGAGGCTCGACTGGTACAAACAAGGGAAGTTCGTAATTCAGGATTTGGCCTCAGCATATGTCGCCCACGTCCTAAATCCGGAGCCGGGCGAGAGGGTTCTCGATTTGGCAGCGGCCCCCGGCTCGAAGACATTCCACGCGGCGGCTCTGATGGAGAACAGGGGCGAAATCGTCGCGGTTGACTACTCCTACGACAGACTGATGAGAATGAAGGAGAAGATGAAGCTTTTGGGTATTAAAAACGTCAAACTGGTTCACGCCGACGGCCAGAGCTTCAGGGACAAAGACAAGTTCGACAAAATAATCCTCGACGCGCCGTGTTCAAGCTCCGGGACCTACCGCCAGTTCCCCGAGGTGAAGTGGCGCTTCGACGGGGAGAAGATTAAGCGCATAATCAGTGTGCAGAGGAACATGCTCCGCAACGCCTACGAGAACCTCCGCGACGGCGGCAAGATGACCTACTCGACCTGCTCAATTAGAATCGATGAGGACGAGGAGAACGTGCTCTTCGCGGTAAACCGGGTTGGGCTGGAGCTTATCCCCTATGACTTCAGCTGGGGAGACAGGGGCTCCCTTGAGATTGGAGACAAGGTCTTCCGCGCCTGGACTCACAGGCACGACTGCAACAGCTTCTTCATTGCAAAATTGGGGAGGGGTTAAACCAGCGGCTTCCTCCTCACCGGCCCCCTTGGGTATTCTTCCTCGAATATCTCTGCGGTAAAGCGGTAGACCTTCGTGTCCTCATCGAGCCAGCAGTCTGGCGGCAAGCCGGCTTTCCAGCAGGTCTGCGCCAAAAACTCCTCCTCGTCCCAGCCCCACTCTATCGGAACCTGCGGGAGCAGTAAGCCCGAGTAGATGCCCTTCTCGATGAGCAACCCATCCCTGCCGACCTTTATCTTCTTTGGCCTCTCCTCGGGCGGGCCTTCAACGGGTTCTGGCGGTGTGAGGACGCTTACCTCAACGACAAGGTCATCAAGCTCGCTCTCCCTCACCGGCGGGAAGCGCGGGTCGTCAACGGCGGCATAGATGGCCGCCTTTATCGTCGCCTCAACCAACGGGTAAATCGGGAGCGGGAAGCCTATGCAGCCACGAAGGGCGGCCTGAGGCGGAACGTTATGCCTGTTGAGGGTGACGAAGACGCCCATCTTCTCCCACAGCTCGGGCGGTGTGTCCTTGGGAGGTTGTATAACCTTCCCGTGTCTCACGTACTCCTCGACGGCCTTCCTCGCGAGCCTGACGAGGAACTCACCCCATTCATCCTTTATCCTGTACACCAGTACCACCTGGGGGAAGTAGGTTTGCCATGCTTATTAGGTTAACCTGCCGCAAGGTTTAAAATGTGCCGAAAGTAGTTAAGTCGGGTGTCGAAATTGGTCATCGTTGAGTTCGCGATTGTTCCTTTGGGCGAGAGGAGTCTGAGCCGGTACGTTGCAGAAGTAGTAAAGCTTTTAGAGAGGAAGGGTGTTAAATATCAACTGACACCCATGTCAACGATAATTGAGGTTCCAACGGTTGGGGATGCATTCGAGATAATAAAAGAGGCGCACGAGCTGATGTTTACGCTGGGAGCACAGAGGGTATCAACAACTATACGGATTGACGACAGGCGGGACAGACCAGTCCGGATGGAGGACAAAGTTAGGTCGGTAATGGAGAAGGTTCACGGGGGGTAGTGATGAAGGTTCTTGTGCTGGCCATCGATAGGGATGATGACTTCGGTAAGAAGGCCGGTGTTAAGGGACCGGTTATTGGAAAGGGTAAATGTATAGACGCCGCCCTAAAGCTGAGCCTTGCTGACCCCGAAGACAGCGATGCGAACGTTGTCTATGCCGCCGTCAAGCTCTACGATGAGCTCAAGAAGAGCGGTGAGTTCGAAGACGTTGAGGTTGCCCTGATAACTGGTCATCCAGAAGTTGGGGTTAAAAGTGATCTAGAGCTTGCCAGGCAGCTTGACGAGGTTTTGAAAAAGTTTCCGGCCGATGGTGTCATACCCGTGACCGACGGAGCCGAGGACGAGCAGGTGTTCCCGATTTTATCCTCCCGGTTACCCATTGTGAGCTCCAAGAGGGTGGTTGTCAAACAGAACGAGACGATTGAGACTACCTATTACGTTATCTACCGCTACATCAAGGAGATTCTAAGCGACCCCGAGGCTTCAAAGGTCTTCCTTGGAATTCCCGGCCTGATCTTCCTCCTCTACGGTGTGGGGAAGCTCCTTTCTGTCAGCTATCCCCAGAGCATGAACATAATATCAAACATCGTTGCTGGCGTCATCCTCCTCTTCATAGGAGGCTACGCCTTTACCAAGGGCTTTAGGATTCAGATCTTCAGGGCCCTAGTCAATGAGTTTATTCAGGTAATCTTTGGTGTTTCAGGCCTCTTAATAATCATAGCCGGAATGATAAACGCCTACGTGAATATAGACTCCTACGCAATCGAGTTGCTCGGCAAAGTTCCCGAACCGGGCCTCATAAAGCTGATCCTGTACATCCACTCGATCAATACCACCATCATCATTGGCATAGCCGTTGTCCTTGTTGGCCGTATTGTTCAGGCCTACTTGAAAAAAGACCCCCACATATGGTACAACATTGCCGGGCTGCTGATATTGCCAACGTTCTGGATAATAGTGGACGTTACGAGCCGCTACGCTCTCTCCGTGATAAACTTCCACTCCCTCGCAACTGTCATTGAGATCTCGGCGGCGTTTGTGGACGTTATCTTCAGCGTGATGATCTCAACGTTTATTAGGAGGTATTCTATCCGCTGGGCGAATGGTGATGAGATTGAAACTGGAGCAGGCGATCAAGAGGTACGAATTGCTCAGGAAGCAACGTGAAGCCGAGCTTGAGAGGTTGAGAAGTGAATACCTTGACCGGGTGCGTGAAATAATCGGTGAGATCCTACGCATCCTGGATGGGCTTGAGAAAAAAGAGCCGCCAAAGGACGTTGACTCCCACCTGCTCAGGGTGGCCCTCAGGGAGAGGGACGCCTACGTATCAACCCTTAGGCGGATCCTTGGCGGCATTACAGCTATGGACGAGCTTGAACGAAAGCTGGGGGAGATCTCCAAACTCCATGTTGGGCACGGGAGATACCTGATAGTCCTCTTCAAGAAGGACGTCTACCGCGTTAACGGTCTCTTAAAGGAGCTCGGGGAAATCTATGGAGAATACTCCCTGAAAATCCGGGAGAAAGGGCTTCCGGATCTTGACGTTGCCAGGCTCATCGCGGAAATGGAGGAGGTCAGGAAGGAGATCTCCAGTATGGAACAGAGACTCGACGAGCTCTCTCGGTTGAGGGAAGAGCTTGAGGGTGGGAGATCCTCTGAATCTCCAGAACTGGAAGGGCTAGTTGGGGAAAAGAACGCCCTTGAGGTGAGGCTGAGAACCCTCCAGACCGAGGTACGATCAAAGGCCTCAAAGCTTCAGAAACCCCTGAAAAGGATGCGCATTCCGGAAGCTGCCCCATTCATCAAGGACACCTCCCACGTCCTCCAGAAGCCGGAGGAGTTCCTGGAACTGGTCAGAAGGGTTTATCTCTCTCTTGATAAGAAGGCGAAGAAAGCCGCGGACTGGCTGCTCCAGAACCTTCTCAGCAAGGTTCAAGAGATAACGGAAATCGAAAAACAGATCGGCCTCATTACCTCCCAGGTCGAATCGGCTAGGGGATCTATGAAAGCCAGTGAGGAATCACTCAAGACGACTGAGGAGGAGATTAAAAGGATTGAGTATGAGCTCCGGAAACTCCGCAACCGCCTTTCCTCGATCGAGGATGAACTGGAAAGGGAAGTTCTGGTTCTTGAGAGGATCTTAGGTGAGAAAATCGAGCGGTAGGCTTATAAGTTAGGCCTCCCTAATTCTTTTGGGTGGTGAGCATGTTTAAGGTTGATAGACTGCGCTTCGGAACGGCCGGGATCCCGCTCTCAACGCCGAAGCGCTCAACCATAGACGGTATAATCCACGTTAGAAACCTCGGTTTAGATGCCATGGAGCTCGAGTTCGTCCGCGGAGTCAACCTCAGTCCGGAATTGGCTAAGAAGATAAAGTACGTTGCCAAGAAGCACGATGTCCTTCTAACCGCTCACGCCCCCTACTACATCAACCTCAACGCGAGCGAGAAGGCAAAGGTCGAGGCCAGCAAGAGGAGGATTATCCAGAGTGCCGAAAGACTTCATCAAGCCGGTGGTTGGAGCGTTGTCTTCCACGCTGGCTACTACCTCAAACAACCCCCCGAGAGCGTCTACCAGAGGATCTTAGAGGCCCTGAAGGACGTTCAGAAAGAGCTCATGGACAAAGGCATTAAGGTCTGGATAAGGCCCGAGCTGACGGGAAAGCCGACCCAGTTCGGCGACCTGAAGGAGATTGTCAAGCTGAGCGAGGAGCTTGAGATGGTTCTCCCGACGATAGACTTCGCACATGCACACGCGAGGAACAGGGGGGAGTGCAACTCGACCGAAGAATGGCGCGAGATGCTGGCCTTCATTGAGGAGAGGCTCGGCAGGGAAGCCCTCGACAATATGCACATACACATGTCGGGCATAGAGTACACCGACAAGGGCGAGAGGAGACACCTCAACCTCCAGGAGAGCGACATGAAGTGGGAAGACCTGCTCCGCGTTCTCAAGGAGTTCAAGGTCAAGGGAGTTGTCATAAGCGAGAGTCCAAACATAGAGGGCGATGCACTCCTGATGAAGAAGAAATACGAGGAGATAGAGGCCTGAACCTTTAGTAGGCCTCCGCGAGGGCAGGCTTGGAATACCACCTGTGTTCATCAACCTCGATCCTCAGGCCTTCCAGCGGCTCCAGCCTCTTGACCTCGTAGCCTTTGCTTTTGCCCCACTTCTCGATCTGCCTTATGACGATCCTCGTCCCCAGTCTGGCCAGGGGGTAGAACGGTATCAGGAACGGGTTGTTCTTCATAACCGCCGGCAGTCCCCCCGTAACTTCCCGCATCATGTGCTTCCAGGCGTAGTACAGGTGGAGGAACTGGCCGTAGGTGATCATGTCGTCGATTTTGTAGAACTCCTGGTCCTTGAGGAGGCCCATGGGCACGAACGCCAGGGGCGTGACCGTGAAGTGCGCCCTGTTGCCGAGCTTTTCCTCGAGTTCCTTCTCCATCGTAATTATGAGGCGGGCCGTCATTATCTCGTATTCATCGGTATCACCGGGGAGGCCGAGGATTGTGGTGTAAGCCGGGAACCAGTAGTTCTTGTTGAAGACGTAGGTTCCGTTGAGCAGAACCCAGGGCCACTCTTCGGGCGAGAAGGGCTTCATCTTGTTGTTCATGTATTTGCCTATCAGCTCGGGCGAGGCTGTCTCGAAGCCCACCTGTATGCCCACCCAGTGGTCCGGCCCGGCATCGACTATCTCGGATATCCGCTCTATCATTCCCGGAACCGCCAGGGCCCCTGCCACCGCGCCGTGGGTCGGGTTCACGTTCCCCGTGTACCTCCTCGCGACCTCAAAGAGCTCCACAACGGCCTCTGCGTTGGGGTAGAAGTTCTTCCTGTCCTCCACCCGGTAGAGGAATATGTCCTCGCTGTGTAGCCAGGCGTGGTCTATTCCAGCGTTGACATTGAACCTTATTTCCTCCTCAATCTTCTCGATGGGTATATAGCGGGCCACCCTCAGGTTGGGCTCGCAGAAGCGGCACCCCCTGCCGCAGCCCCTCATTACCTCGACAAGCCCCTTGTAGGACGGGGCTACTATCGTTGGTATCTGCTCCACCCTCGGCCATCCCCTCACGAATACCGTCTCGTCGGCACTTCCGCTCTCTATGTCCCTGAAGATTTCGCCCGCTACGTGGTCAACTTCGCCCATCACAACGTGGTCTATTCTGAGTTTCTCCCGCTCTTCCCTTCTAAATTCGAGCTGCCATGCACCGGGTCCGCCAACGACAAACTTGAACTTCAGCCCCTTCGACTCTCGAACCCGGTTTATCCTGTTGATCAGCTCCCTGAACTTGACGCTCGTGTAGTTCCTCCACTGGCCGCCCTTCGTGAACATCATGCTGACAGGCCCGAGGCCGAGGGGGTCCATCTCGTAAAGGGCAACTATAGTGGTTTTCTCGTCAATAAACCGCTCCACAGCCCGCGGGTGGGCTACCACGACTTCATTCCGGTTGAATCCGTCTCTCAGTAGTGCCGCTTCAACTTTCCTCAGTCCGTAAGGGGCCTGACTGAGAACGCCGTTCTCATCCGGCAGCTGGGTGTCGAAGAAGCGAAAGACCCACTTTGGCAGTTTATCGTAGGGCGCACAGCCCAGAAAATCGAGCAACGGCACGTCATGGTACGTGCTCGTCAGGGTCTCGTCCGTCGTCAGGACGATGCGGGCCATTTTATCACCTCATGGGTATGAAGAAAATCTTGCATATATATGCGTTTCGGATTTCTCTAAAGTGGATTGATAAAACTAAAAACATTCCAAGTTAACACTAAAAACCATGGTAAAAAAGAGTCGAACGAGCCTACGCACGCTCAATCATCCCGTGCTTCTCCAGAATTTCAAGAACCTTCTCCATGGGCAGCGCATATCTTACGTGTCCGTTGCCTTCAACTGTTTTCGCCTGCAGGAGAGCGTTGATTATCGCCTCTTCCGTTGCCTCGGCGGTAGCTCTGAAGAGCCTGCTGAGGGAGTTATCGGGCAGGAAACTCACGAATTCGGGTTCCTTCCCCATTGGAACCGTCTGGGCTGTAGAGAAAGCTAGAACAACGTCGCCGCTTCCGTGGTAGGCGTAGCCTCCTGTTCTCGCCAACCCCACAACGGCCCTCTTTGCGAGTCTCTTCAACTGCCTCGCCGTAAGAGGAGCGTCTGTGGCAACTACCATAGAAATGCTGCCCTTTCCAGATGTACCTCTCCCGGGGTAGTCCTTCAGGTAGAGCCCAACCGGGACGCCGGCGATAGTCAAGTCCTCTCTCCTCCCGAAGTTCGCCAGGACGAGGGAAGCTACCGTGTATTCTTCGCCACCGATTTCAACGACCCTTGATGATGAGCCGATTCCACCCTTGAACTCGAAGGCGCTCATTCCGGTTCCTGCTCCAACGGAACCCTCCTCGAAGTCGAGTTTGGCGCTCTTAACGGCCTCGAAGTAGTGCTCCTCACGAACGGCCATCCTCCGAATGTCGTTCAGGTAGGAGTCGTTGCACTCCATGACAACGGGCGAGACGCTCCTTAAATCGGAATTTAGCTCGATCATGTGTCTAACCATCGCGCTCGCAACAGTATAGACACTCAGCGTATTGGTTAGGGCAATGGGCGTCTCGATGTAGCCGAGCTCATCGACCTGAACGAAGCCTATCGGTTTGGAAAAGCCGTTCATGACGAAGGTGGAGGCAAAAAGCCTCTCTCGATAGGGGTTTTTCACGGGTGGTAAAAGAACTGTAACGCCGGTTCTGATGTTCTCGCCTTCGATGAGGGTTGTGTGACCGACCCTGATGCCCAGGTCCGCTATGGAGTTCCTCTTTCCGTGCTCGTGGAGGCCAATTCTTATTCCCAGCTCTGGGGCCTTCATGGTGATCCCCAGCCTTCGTTGAAAAAGGAACCTTTTAAGACTAGCTTTAAAAATCAAGCCGGAAAAATAGGATGGGCAATGAGGACTAGCAAGCAAACTGAGAGCTCACGGATGATGACGTGAACACCCTCCGAGCCCATCAATACATTCTTCTGAGCGATCTGACCGAGAGGAGCATGAAGAGCAGCGTCATGAAGAGGAGCAACGGCAGCGAATAGAGTGGGGCTATAACGTCATAGTAGCCGAGGAGCGAATACCTAAGGGCATCGACGGAGTACGTCATCGGCGTTATCAAACCTATCGCCATGAACCACTTCGGAAAGAGCGTAAGCGAGGCTATGGCACCGCTTGTGAACATCATCGGCAGCCTTATCACGTTGAGCCAGGTCATCACGTTTATCGGGTTCTCGACGACGAGCGAGATGTAGACACCGAGGGCAGAGAAGGCGAGGTTGGCCAGGAGGATTCCGAGCAACGTCAGCGGCCAGTTCCAGACGGAGTAGACCATGAAGTACCTGACGAGGGTCAGAGTTATCGCGCTCACCATGAGGCCGAAGAGGGCTCCGACTAAAACCTTGGCAAGGATTATTTCACCGTAGCTTATTGGGGCCAGCAGAAGCCTCTCAAAGGTCTTTAACCTCCTCTCGAAGATGAGTGAGGATGCCACGAACGACGTCGTTGCGAAGAGGGCCGAGATGCTGACGAGACCCGGGGCAAGGTGGTCGATGTCGCCGAAGCGGACTATGAAAGCTAAGCTGAACACTATCGGGAACACTAGGCCCCAGCTTATCGAGCCGGGCTTGAACATGTACTCCTTGAGCTCCTTGGCGATTATTGGGACTACCTTCACAGCGGACACCCCCCACAGGCGCAGGGCTTCTCGCGATCTTCATTGTTGTCTGTAAGCTGGAGGAAGACTTCCTCTATGCTCGGAAGCTCGGTAGAGAGGTGCAGGATCCTGAAGCCGAGCTCCCTCTTGAGTTCCCAGAACTCCTCCAGAAAAGCGTCCGGGTCTTCAACGGTCACCACGAGCGTCTCTCCGTCGGGCTTCGGCGAGTATGGCTCGAGGAAGCGGAGAAACCGGTTGCTCAGAGGTTCAACGCGGAAGCGCACCTTAATGCCCTTTCCGACGAGCTTCCTCAGCTCGCTGCGCTTCCCAACAGCCACGATTTTTCCCCTGTTTATTATGGCTATCCTATGAGGCAGCGTTTCCGCCTCGGTCATGTTGTGGGTTGTGAGGAATATCGTTTTTCCTTCCTTGTTGAGGAGTTGGATCATATTTCTGACGAGGTTAGCCGACTGGACGTCTAAAGCCACCGTCGGCTCATCGAGGAAGAGAACCGGCGGCTCGTGGATTAATGCCGCCACAATGGTGGCCCTCCGCTTGTAGCCCGAGCTGAGCTTTCCGAACTTCCTCTTCGCCGGGAGGTTGAAGTCCTTTATCAGCCTTGAAACGTTCTCCATAGGAGCGTCGTAGAGTTTGGCCAAGAAGCGGAGGTTCTCCTCGACGGTCAGCTCGTCGTAGAGGTTCGAGACATCCTGGACGACGCCGATGGTTTTCTTAACGGCCTTCTTCTCCTTCTTCACGTCGTATCCGTTGACGTAGGCCTCCCCGCTGGTTATCGATGTGAGTGTTGAGAGCATCCTGACGGTTGTCGTCTTCCCGGCGCCGTTCGGCCCGAGAAAGCCGAATATCTCCCCCTGCTTTACTTCGAAGCTTATCCCATCGACTGCCGTGAAGTCCCCGTAGCGCTTGGTGAGGTTCTTTGCTTCTATTACAACATTCACTCTCTCATCTCCCTCCAGGCGAAGAGACCCGCTATCAGGACGGCGAGTATTATTCCTCCAGCAACGAGCGGGTTTCCAAGGCCCCTCTTGCCGGTTTTTTCCGTCGTGGTTTCAACCGGGTTGGAAGTTCCACCGAGAATCGCAAAGTCGACCGTGCCTTCACACATCTCCTTTCCGTGAACCCTATGAGTCACAGCTAAATAGCGGGCGTCCTTTGAAATGGCCACCCGCTCAACGGTCTCGTTGGGATAATAGTCCCAGAGGACGTTCCCGTCGGGCCCTATGAAGAGGGCATCGTCACCACCGGCCACGATGGTGTAGCCCCTCGCCGTGTCCACATCAAAGGCCTCTAGGAAGAAGGGGACGGAGTAAACCTCGTTCCCGTTTTTGTCGAGGAGCACTATCCTATCGAGCGCACCTGCAACGGCAACGTTCTCACCGTCGAAGCCGATCTTCATAACCTTTCCGTCGAAGTGCTTTCCCCAGAGCTCGTTCCCGCTCCAGTCGAGGGCCACAACCTCGCTCCACGACTCGTCGCTGGAGAGTATGAGGGCAACTATCATGTCCTTTGATCCGTAGACATTCCTTACCTGGCCATCGAAGTGCTTTGAGAACAGCTCGGAGCCATCGAGACCAAGGGCCACGAGGTCGCCGTTATCGTTGCCCGCGAGGACCTTATCTCCAAAGAGATCGACGGTCCACACAAAAGCCCCCGTATCGTGCTTCCACTTCAGCTTCTGGTTCTCAAAGAAGTAAACGTTCCCATCGCCGCTTCCGGCAACGGCGTATCTGCCATCGGGCGAGATGTCAACGGCCCACACGACGTCGCCGGTTTTGTACTCCGCGGTTAGTCCCTTTCCAGGCTCAAAGAACTGCACCCAGTTTCCGTCGGTTCCTATGATCAAGGTATCGCTGTCACTCAGTGCCGCGGAGTAGGCGAACCCCCTAACGGGGGCACGGAGGAGTCTCTCGCCGTTTTTGTTCAGGATTATGGCATAGTAGCCGAAGCCCAAGCCAAGATCTCCGTTGTTATTGAAGGCAACGGAAAACACTATGCAGTCGTCGTGGTAGTGCCACGCCCAAGTGGGCTGAGCAGAAACGGGGATGAGTACAGTGGCAAAGAGAAGCGCGAGTACAGCCGTGACTAACTTTTTCATTCTATTACACCAGGAAGGTACTACGTGGTGTCTCTTAAATTATTATCGGTTTGTGTGGGTTCTTGGGGGATAGTGTCCTGAAACAGTTTTTTAAGATAACATCGAACTTAGATATCGGTGTTCGATATGATAAGGCGCGTAATCTTGGGCTTTATGGGGATTCACGTCCTCCACCACGCCAGCAGGGAGGGAGTGACTGGGAAGTTTATGATGGAAGAGCTCAGAAAACACAGCTACAACGTCAGTCCCGGAACGATCTACCCCCTCCTCCACAGAATGGAGGCGATGGGCCTCCTGGAGAGCAGGTTTGAGGTCAGAAACGGGAAGCGTGTACGGGTGTACACTATCACCCCCGAAGGTAGTAGGCTTCTCGGCGAGGCCAGGAAGATGGTTAAAGAGCTCTGCAACGAGGTGTTGGGGGAGTGAAAATGGGTCAAAGAGATAAGAAGGTCTTCGGAATCAGCTGGAACGTCTTCGTCCTCGGCCTTGTAAGCTTCCTCAACGACATGAGCAGCGAGATGATAAACCCGGTGATCCCGAAGTACCTGACCGACGTTCTGGGAACTGGTGAACTCTTGGGCGGAACCCTGATGGGTGCCATAGAGAGCCTCAGCTCACTGTTCAAGGTGGCCTTTGGGTACATCAGCGACCGGTTCAGGCGGAGAAAGGTCTTCATCTTTGCCGGCTACACCCTCTCGACCTTCTCAAAGGGTGCCCTGGCGTTTACAAAGCACTGGTGGGACTTCTTAAGCTTGAGGGTTCTCGACCGCGTCGGGAAGGGGATTAGAACGGCCCCTAGGGATGCCCTCATAGCGGAATCTTCCGAGAAGGGGAAGACTGGGAAGTCGTTTGGCTTCCACAGGATGATGGACACCATGGGGGCAGTAGCTGGCCCGCTGGTTGGCATAGGACTGCTCTACCTCATGCGCGGGATTGAAATCGAGAGGGCCTACCGCTACCTCTTCTTGGCTGCTGCGGTTCCGGGTCTCCTTTCCCTCCTGATAATCGTTCTCCTCGTTAAGGACAGGGGAAGAGAGGTCAGAAAGAAGATAGCCGGGGTCTCAGCGCTGAAAAGCCGGAACCTTCGCCTGTTCCTCCTAGTGATAGCGGTGGGTGCCCTCGGCAGGTACAGCTACGCCTTCACCCTCTGGAAGGCTGGAGAGCTGGGCTACTCCCTCAAAGGTGAGATGGCCTTCTACGCGCTCTTCAACCTCATGTACGCCCTCTCGGCTTACCCGATAGGGGTTTACTCTGACAGGGTGGGCAAGAAGAGGCTCATTACGGCCGGCTTTCTGATTTCGGCGTTGGCATCGCTGGCGTTTGCCTACGCCCGGGGATTTGGAACCCTTGTCTTAGCGTTCCTCCTCTACGGGATCTACATAGCGATTGAAGACACCATTCCAAGGGCGTACATGGCTGACCTCGCAAAGGACTTCGAGAAGGGCACTGTGATAGGGGCCTACCACACGGTCTTCGGGATCTTCGTCTTTCCTGCCTCTGTGATAGCGGGCTGGCTCTGGCAGAGCTATTCCCTGACTTACTCCTTCCTCTACGCGGCGTTGATGAACCTTCTCGCTTTTGTCATGATGTTCTTGATCAGGGATAAAAACTGACGTATGTTCAAAAATTCTTCCCTTTTCTCCAATTTTTTCGTCGGAAAGACTAAAAAGGTTCCCGGCTATTTTTCGCCGGGTGAGGGATTTGAAAATTCTCATACTCGGGACAGGGGGCACGATAGCGAGCGCAAAAACTGAGAGGGGATACAAAGCCTCACTGAGCGTAGACGAGATTCTCAAAATTGCCGGGATCAAAAAAAGAGATGGAGTCAAGCTAGAAAGTAGGGACATCCTTAACCTGGACAGTACCTTACTTCAGCCCGAGGACTGGAAAACAATAGGTAAAGCCGTCTTCGAGGCCTTTGGTGAGTACGACGGGGTGGTAATAACCCACGGAACCGACACTCTCGCTTATACCTCCTCGGCTCTGAGCTTCATGATAAGGAACCCACCGGTTCCGGTGGTTCTCACGGGTTCTATGCTCCCGATAACCGAGCCGGAAAGCGACGCGCCGAGAAACCTCAGAACGGCCTTAACCTTTGCCGAAAAGGGCTTTCCGGGCATATACGTGGCCTTTATGGATAAAATCATGCTTGGAACGAGGGTTTCGAAGGTTCATTCCACTGGCCTAAACGCCTTCCAGAGTGTGAACTATCCCGATATAGCCTACGTCAAGGAGGGAAAACTTCTCGTAAGGCACAGGCCTCCGCTCCCCACGGGTGAGCCTGAGTTCGATCCCGACATCGACCCCAACGTCGCCCACCTTCGACTCACCCCAGGTCTCTCTCCGGAAGTTTTTCTGGCGGTAGCGAATAATGTCCACGGAATAATTCTTGAGGGCTATGGTGCCGGAGGGATTCCTTACAGGGGAAGGGATCTCCTTTCTGCGGTAGAAAATGTTAGCGGGAAAAAGCCTGTGGTCATGACTACTCAGGCACTCTACGGCGGTGTGGATCTCACGAGGTATGAGGTTGGAAGACGGGCTTTAGAAGCCGGTGTAATTCCTGCCGGGGACATGACAAAGGAGGCAACGCTTGTGAAGCTCATGTGGGCCCTTGGGCACACGAGAGACGTTGCCGAGATAAGGGAAATAATGGGGAAAAACCTAGCGGGAGAAGTGAGGGAGGTTTAGCTGCCTTCAAGCTTTTTAATTTCCTCGTCCCCTATGAGGAGTGGCCTGCTTGACTCGATCACGTAGCTCAGCTCCCAGACCACTTCGCCCCTGTTCATGAGCCTGGCGTATTTTCTGGCCTTTTCTTCGGCCTCCTCCAGGGAAGAGGCCTCGACGATCCTCCTCACGTACCACTTTCTGTCGCCGTAACGGAGCTTGAACTCGGCCATGTACATTTCCATCACCCTCTAAACCCTCGATCCAGGTCTTAAAAACCGTTCTGCTTTTTTGTTAAACACAAACGTTTGACTGGACAAAGGTTATTAGGCAAAGAATGAAAACTCAAACGGTGATTGCAATGGGCGTTAAGGATCACAAGGAAACGGCTCCCAAAAAG
Source organism: Thermococcus gorgonarius (assembly GCF_002214385.1). Classification (NCBI taxonomy): domain Archaea; kingdom Methanobacteriati; phylum Methanobacteriota; class Thermococci; order Thermococcales; family Thermococcaceae; genus Thermococcus; species Thermococcus gorgonarius. The sequence goes on from NZ_CP014855.1 coordinate 765,912, forward strand.
TTCAGGTTTGCAGTTATAACCATCAGCGATACGGCCAGCAGAGGGGAAAAGGAAGACGCAAGCGGAAAGTTTCTGGTTGAAGAGCTCGAGAGGGCCGGTCATGAGAAGGTGCTCTACAAAATCGTTCCGGACGAGAAAATGGAAATAGTAGGAGCCATCGTGGATGCCTTCCACGCTGGAGCTGACGTGGTGGTAACGTCGGGGGGCACGGGGATAACAAGCAGAGATATAACTATAGAGAGCGTTAGACCGCTCTTCGATAAGGAGCTGTCCTTTGGGGAGATCTTCCGGCTGGCCAGCTACGAGGAAATAGGTACGGCGGCGATAATGACAAGGGCAACAGGGGGAATAATAAGGAGTTCCGGAAAGGTTATGGCGGTGTTCTGCCTTCCAGGTAGCCTCGGAGCGGCTAAGACGGGGATAAAGATTATCCTCAACGAGGCCGGCCACGTTCTGAAGCACGGGAGGGAGTGAGATGAGGGAATTTAAGCGCCTCACGCCATACCGGGAAGCCCTTAGAATGATGCTTGAGGACATAGAGGAAATACCGGACGTTGAAGAAGTACCTCTGGATCGGGCTTTGGGGAGGGTTCTTGCCGAAGACGTGGTTTCCCCGATCGACAGCCCGCCCTTCAACAGGGCGGCGGTTGATGGGTACGCGGTTAGGGCAGAGGACACCTTTCCGGCCAGAGAATACAACCCGGTAGAGCTCAGAGTTATAGATGAGGTACCGGCTGGGGGAGAGAGCAAAACCAAAGTCGAACCGGGAACAGCGGTGAAGCTTCTAACCGGAGCGAAGATCCCGGAGGGTGCAAACGCAGTCCTCATGCAGGAAATGGCCGAAAGGGAAGGAAACATCATAAAGGTTCTCAGACCTGTCGCTCCCGGCCAGAACGTGGCCATGAAAGGGGAGGACGTCCGGAAGGGTCAGGCCGTTCTGAAGAAGGGGCAAGTTCTGAGGCCTCAGGACCTGGCGATTCTAAAGAGCATTGGTTTTAAGTCGGTGATGGCAAAGAGAAAGCCCCGCGTTGGGATAATCGTTACTGGAAGCGAGCTCATCGAAGAGTATGACGAAGAAGCCCTGAACCACGGAAAAATCCTTGAGAGCAACTCAATAATGCTCAAAGGGCTTGTAAAGCAATATTTTGGCGAGCCCGTGTTCTATGGAGTGTTCCCCGATGACCCTGAGGAGATTGGAGCGATCATCGAGAGAGCAAAGAAGGAAAACGATCTCGTTCTCGTGACTGGGGGTTCCGCGTTCGGGGACATGGACTTTGCCCACCGCTTCGTTAAGCTGCTCTTCCACGGGACGACGATAAGACCGGGAAGGCCCATAGGCTACGGTGAGAGAACTTTTGTCATGAGCGGCTATCCTGTTGCGGTCTTCGCCCAGTTCCACCTCTACGTCAAGCATGCTCTGGCAAAGCTTGTAGGGGCTAGAAACTACGAGGTCAGAGTGAAGGCAAGGCTTACCGATAGGGTACCCAGCCAGCTTGGAAGGGCAGAGTTCGTTAAGGTCTGGTACGAGGACGGAAAGGCGAGGCCGATAAAGAAAAAGGGGAGCGGCATAATAAGCTCGCTCGTTGAGAGCAACGGCTACATCCTAATCCCAGAGGACAGTGAAGGTTACCTTGAGGGAGAAGAGGTCGAGGTTGTGCTTTATTAACTTACTCCACAAGAAAAGTCTCCCATCTCGGCCTCTTCACGATTCCCTTTACTTCGTCAGGAATTTCGGAAAGTGTCAATGAGTCGATGATCCCGAGAACCTCCACGATCTCTCTTTTTCTCTCAGAGATAGCCTTCTCAAGATAATCTGAAGAGGCCCAGGGGAGGATGCTTTTTATCATATCTTCACTTTTTGCCGTGGCTCTCATGTTTCACCGTACTGTTACAAGGCCATTATATATTTAAGCTTTTTCCGCCCAATTTTGCGGAATTAACGGTTTAAAGTGCAAAACTTGTGGAACTATCGGGTAAATATTGGCTTGCACAGGCGTACTAACTAAAACACGTGTATTGCGCTCGCTTTAAAACTTGCGTAGACTCTTTTCCCGGGCTTTATGCCCATTTCAATCATCGAGGAACGTGTGATAAAAGCCTTCAAAATGAGGCCACCAACGGACAGGTGCACGCGAACCAGTGGACCGAGCTCTTCAATTGACTCCACCGTTGCCTCAAACTCGTTTCTGGCGGAGGTCTTGATTGGTTGTGTGGAGAGCACTATGTCCTCCGGCCTTACTCCAATGCGAACCCTTCCCTCCACCTTCAGGGGGAGTTCTATTTTCATGCCGTTTGCAGTGAGAATTCCCCCGCGTGCTTCACCCTCAATAATGTTCTCAAAACCCAGAAACTTTGCCACATCTTCGTTTTCTGGCCTTGAGAACACCTCCTTAACCGAGCCAACCTGGACTAACCTTCCGTTGAGCATTACACCAACCCGATCGCCAAGGCTTACTGCCTCTTCAAACGAATGCGTGACCTGAATGGCCGTGAAATTCAGCTCTCTCTTCCAGCGTTTCATTTCTCTGATAAGGTTTCCCCTTGTCTGGACGTCGAGGTTGGCAAAGGGCTCGTCCAGGAGGATAAGGGGCGGTTCAACGGCCAGAGCCCGGGCTATGGCTACTCTCTGCCTTTCTCCACCGCTTAGGGTTTGGGGGTTCCTGTGGAGCAGGTGTTCGATTCCCAAGACCTCAGCCAACTCCCGCACTTTCCTTTCCCTCTCATCTTTGGGAACCCCTCTGAGCTTTAATCCAAAGGCGATGTTATCGAAGACGCTCATGTTGGGAAAAAGGGCATAATCCTGTGGGACATAGGCGAGACCCCTCTTCTCCGGCGGCAGTGTTGTTACATCTTTCTCGTTGAGTATAACCCTGCCCGAGTCGGGTTCCAGTATACCTGCTATGATCTCCAGCAGGACTGTCTTTCCTGCCCCGCTGGGACCTAGAAGCACAAAGTACTCCCCCCGCTTAACCGAGAAAGTTATATCCCTCAGATGGAACTCCTTGTAATCCTTTGAAATTCCCTCAACTCTGAGCATTTTTGGCCCTCCACACCAGCCAGCGAAGGATTACAAAGATCATCAGGCTCAAACCCACCATTATCACCGCTATCGGTCTCGAAGCCCTGAGGCCATAGTTGTTGAAGTACTCCAGGATAAGAACCTGGGCGGTTTTTGGATAATAGGCAACTATCAGAATAGCACCAACCTCGCTTATCGCCCTAGCCCACGTCATTATAAGGCCGCTCGCTATCGAGGGGAGGGCTATTGGCAGGGTGATCGAGAAGAAGGCCCTTAAAGGCGATGCTCCGAGTGTCCTGGCAACGGCCTCAAGCTTTTCATCGACTGCCAGAAAGCCGTCTCTGGCGGCGTTCACAGTAAAAGGCGCCGAAACGAAGAGCATGGCCGCTATTATCCCGGTATAACTATCCAGAATGGCCTTTGAGAACGTAACCAGAAGCATTATTCCAACCACGGAGTGCGGTATGACGATTGGCACATCAACAAGGGCCTGGACTACACTCTTCCCCGGAAAGTCAGCTCTAGCCAGAACGTATCCGAGGGGGACACCGAGGAGCAGTGCTATAAGTGTCGCCGCGGTGGCTGTTAAGAGAGAGTTCTTAATCGCAGAAACTACGAGGGGATCGTGCATAATTCTGGAGAGCATTTCCAAATCGGCAGACTGTTTAATGAAAATTACCGCTATCGGAAGGGATATGTAGACCACCAGGAAGCTCCCCAGTGCTGCAAAAAGGTAAAAGGTGTAGCCCCTCCTCATTTTTCCACCCTGACAAGATCTTTTATCCCATCGGGAACGTTTCCAAAGGCCACAGGCGGGTTGAGGAAATCCTGGTGGTTCTCCTTGAAAACCCTCTGACCGTTCTCCCCGAGGAGGAACTTGAGGAACTCTATCGCCAGGTCTCTGTGAGGGGCGTCCTTGAGCACTGTGACGCCGTAGACGATGGGTTTGGCCTCTATTGTTTTCCCGGTAGAGCCAAGGGTTATGGTGACTTGACCGTAGTAGTTGGCCTTGTTGAAATCCTTCAGGTTTATCTCGTCCGGCAGGGCGATGTAGCTCAGGTTGTGCTGTTCGGCAACGCTTTTGTAAATGAAAAAGTAGTCGAGGCTTCCACTTTCGACGAGGCCAGTTAAATCGGTCTCCTTCGGCCTTATGACGACCTTATTGGTTTTTAGCTCGATCTCTTTGGGTGTGTAGATATGGGTGCCGTTGGCGTATATGTTGGTGTTCTTCTCAACCAGAGTCTCGAAGATCGGCTTTTCGTAGTAGAGATCCGCCAGCTTCATTACCATTACCGAACGGTAGCCGCAGGGGTCCTGGTTCGGATCGGAAAAGCCAAAGGTAACCCCCGGCCTGGCGAGGATCTCGTACCATTTTTCTGGATGGGCCTTCATCTCGTCGGCGTACTTGCTTTTGTCGGTGAACGCTATAACTATCTCGTTGGTGGCGAAGAGCACGTAGAAGTCCGTGTAGTTCGAGACGAGCATCTGCGGAATAAGGGTGTAGTCCGCGGTCGCGACGATATCTGCTTCCCTGTGGAGATCGGTGACCTTTCTAACGGCCTTAACGCTCCCACTGGCCTCGTCCTGGAAGACAACCTCAACGTTGAGGTTCTCTTTGGCGTAATTCTGGAACTCCTTTTCCAGCTGCTGGAATGGAATGCTGAGCGAACCCGCGTGGAAAATTATCAAGGTCTCCTTATTTCCTGCAGAATTCGAGTTTATACATCCGGCTGAGAGAACGGTCAGCAGAAGAACGGTCGTTAGCAGTAGTCCTGCCTTTCTCATTTAAACCACCATAAAAGGGACAAAGATGGATAATTTAAACATTTTGGGCAAACAAAGTAGTTAAAGAAAACAGAAATGTTTCTCACTCTATCGGAACGCCGTCCTTGGTTCTGGGAGCGAGCCACTTCATGAGCCTTTTGGGGTCTTTTGTCCTTATGATTATCGTTATTGGGCCCAACGGAGACTCCTCGTTGAAGTTTACAACTCCAGCGTAGGCCGCCTGCTTGTTAACCTTAATTATTATTTCCTCTCCGAAGTATCCCTCCTCCAAAAAGGAGCGGGCCGTGTCAAGTATGGCCTGCCCCCTGAATAGCTCATAGAGCCGGTTTAGGGCCTTTTTACTCTTCGTCTTTCCGGTTAAGATTATATAATCATCTCCTTTATCAAACGCCTCGAACTCCAGATCCGGAATCAGGTTGAGCATGGCCCTCTTTACCTTCTCGATGTCCTCTGTTGGATAAACGTAAGCTTCCACCTCAACTTCCTCGAACAGCTCCATCTTTATCGCCTCCATTAGGAATTGTATTGAGAACTTATAAAGCTCTTAAATCCCGTTTAAAATCATGTCAACCAGTTCCCGTACCTTCTTCTCGTACTCCTCGTGAGTCCCATCGTTTATTATCATGTAGTCAGCCATCGCTATAACGCCACCAATTCCGAAGCGCAGCTCTTTCCAATCCCTCTCCTCGAAGTCTTCCCAGGTTTTTGGATCGTCGTGTCTTCCCCTGGCTTTCAGCCTCTCGAAGCGCTGTTTTGGTGGAGTGTGAACCGCTACAATCATTATTCGCTCATCAGGGAAGGCTCCCCTGAAAGTCCCCACCTCGTCGAGCGATCGGACGCCGTCTATGACTACCACACCGCTGTTTTTTAGGAAAGCTCTAACTTTCTCCACGGCCAGCTTTGCAACGGCATTTTGGCCGAGCTCCTGTCTCAGGCGAATGCTCACCTTGGCCACGTTCTCTTTGGTGAGCTCAAGACCTCGCTTTACGGTTTCTTCCCTTACAATGTCACCGAGAGAAACGCTGGGAATACCTCTTTTCTCAAACTCCTTTACAATTTTGCTCTTTCCAGAACCGGGCATTCCGGTAACTATCACTATCATTGTGCCCACCTTGAGTAGAAAGGGAGGGCTTTAAAAAAGTTGAGCTTTGTTAGGGAGGCAAAATTTTTTAAGGTCTGGCCTACTTCCTCGGGCAGAGGGTCGGTGGAAAATTCTGCTGGAAGGCCCACAACAGCGGCCTGAATCCTGGAAGGAGTATATTGGTATTGTGGAGGACCAGAGGGGAGGCTATTTAAGGTAGTCGTAGAGATTGCCTTTTTTCTTGGGCTTTTCTTTCACTTCGAGGGTATGTTCAACTCCCAAATGTTTGTAGATGTCTTCAAGTATTTTCAAGCCGATGCCTTCGACCTGGAGCAAGTCCCGCGGTTTGGCTGTGAGTATCGCTTCAACGTTCCTGAAGCCGGCATTGTAGAGTGCCCTTGCCCTCTTTCTTCCAATGTTCGGGAGTTTAACGAGCTCAAGGAGCTCCTCGCGAACTCCGTGTCTGAGCCTCAGGTGAAGGTCACGGAGATACTGGAGAACATCTCCCTTCGGTTCAAAGAGCTTGTAGAGCTCTATCAAAGAGTACATCAGCCAGTCCGCCAGCTCCAGGATCCGGTAGAGGTCACCGGGGTCTACGTTGTAGGTCTCGTATATCCTAACCTCTGGAACCTCGTTTATCCAGTCGAGAAGAACTTTGGCCGTTTTAACCTGACTTAGGAAACCCTGGAAGCGGGAATCCTCATAGTAGGGTATGCCCGTGTAGAGTTTCTCCTCAAGTTCATAGGCAAGGTCGAGGTAATCCTCCATTTCGCCCCTTCTGACAGTCAGAGTGGCCATGTCGGGGGTAGCGGCTATAAGCTGAAATATCCCGAACGGATTTGGATTCTTTTCGAGCTTGGGGAACGCGTCCTTGAACTTTTTGGCGGTCAACGGATCGATGTAAAGGTGGGAAGTTCTTTTTCCCAGGGGGAGGGGAATGAAGTTGTTCTCGAGATCAATGTCTATGAACTCGTTCTCGATCAGGAAATAGACTATGTCCTTGGCCTTGTACTCGAGCGAGAGCGTATCCCCTCTCTGATGGGCGTAGAACGTCTTCGAGAGAAAATTCACGAGTTCCTGGAAGTTTCTAACGCCAAAGTTTGTTATCAACGCCAGAACCTGGCTCCTGAATGCCTGTTCATTGGCCAGCATGGAGAAAAGCTTCTCCGGCTTCCCGTGAACGTAGCGCTCCATGAGCTTCTTCGGGTTCTCGGTTCTGGCAACTATAATGGCCTCGCCAACTTTATCGTACTTCGGCCTCCCAGCGCGACCCATCATCTGCTGTATCTCAAGGACGGGAATATCTACCCAGCCGAAGTTGGAATAGCGTTTGGTGTCGCGGATTACAACGCGAAAGGCGGGGAGGTTTAGTCCGGCCGAAAGTGTCGGCGTCGCCGTTATTACCTTGACGAGGCCCTCTCTGAAGGCGTCCTCTATTAGAGTCCTTTCAACCCTGCTTAAACCGGCGTGATGAAAGGCAACGCCACCTTTCAGGGCTTTCTTCAGCTTTTCACTGGTGGGGTTCCTTTCCAGCTGGGACGCCAGATTTTCAAGGGCTCTCTTCTCGGGTTTGGTCAGATAACCAGAGACGAGCTTTGATAGGGCAATCGCCTCTTTCTCCGCACTTCTTCGGGTGTTCACAAAGACGAGCGCACCTTTACCCCTCTTCACAGCATCCACAACCAGGGAATACCAGTTCTCGGGATAGCGGTCTATTTTTCCGTCCTCCCAGAAGAGGGTTCCGAGGTGGAAGATTCCTTTCCTCAGCTCAACCGGGCGCCAGTCGCTCACTATGAGCTCCGCGTTGAGCCACTCGGCAAGTTCTTCAGCGTTTCCAACGGTCGCGCTTAGAGCCAGAATCTGTGCTTTGTCCATGAGATGCGTTAAAATCATCTCGAGGGTTGCCCCCCTGTCGTAGGAACCCAGGAGATGAACTTCATCGGCAACGACGAGCTTTACCTTATCAATCCATCTGGCACCGTGCCTCAGGAGTGAGTCAAACTTTTCGGCGGTGGCAACGATTATGTCGTACTTCCCGAGCCACTCATCCGTTGAGTCGTAATCTCCGGTAGTTGCCGCCACTCTAATTCCGAGCCTCTCCCACTCCTTGAACTCGCGGTATTTTTCTTCGGCAAGGGCTTTGAGCGGAACCAGATAAACAGCCTTACCTCCCTCTTTCAAAAGCTTGTTTAGCATAACTATCTCGCTCACGAGAGTCTTTCCGCTCGCCGTAGGGATGGCCAAAACGAGGTTTTTCCCTTCCAAAACGCCGCTTTTAAGGGCTTCTGCCTGCGGCGGATAGAGCTCTTCGATCCCCCTCTCCAGGATTACCTTCTTTATTCTCCCGTCAACGGGTAGTTCACTGATTTTCATGTCGTCTCACTGCAGGCAGTACGTGCTACCCTTTAGAAATTTTTGGGTGCCGTTCCGGTTTAGGGCTGTTGAGTGTTTAGTGTCGCCTTTCAAAACTCAGAGGACTCCGGCAATACGAAAAGCTTAAATTAAAGCCCGCTTAAATATGAACGTAAAACTGCGGGGTGGTTCCCATGGTTAAGTCCTACGTGTTGCTGACGATAGAGATTGGAAAGGTTGAAAGCGTTATAGAGGCTCTGAAGCAGATACCCGGAGTAATCAGGGCAGATGCAGTTACCGGGCCCTACGATGCAATAGTCTACATAGAGGCCAACGACCTCGGCGAGCTGACAAAGAAGATACTCCACGACATCCACAACATCGACGGCGTCATTGACACCACAACGGCAATAGTAGTTGAAATGGAAGAGAAGTGATCAGCGCTTCCTCCTCTTGGACTTCCTTCTATCTTCCGAGCGCTTTCTTAGTTCGCGTATCTTTTGAGTGACCATTTTAAGTGTTTTAGCTTTTCCGTGCGGTGATTCGACCACGAAGAAGCCCCTCGTCCTTAGCTCTTCGTCAAGTCCTGAAAGCCTGGGGTTGAGCTTGGTGTGATCTTTTTCTATAATCTTCACCCCGATGGCCAGCAAAGCATCCTCGACTTCAGAGAATGAGGGTGAATCCACCGCCATATTCTTTGGAACCAGTCTTCCATACTTCCTCGAAAGCCTGCCGTCTAGTTCACTGGGCCATACTACGAACCTTGGCATTCTCCCACCCAAAGCTTTTAAATCGGCCGACTTTAAAAACCCTTGTGGTGGGAGTATGCAGAAGGAAGACAACATCAAGGTCTTACTCTCACTCCTTCAGCCGGGCGATCGGGTTCTAATCGAGTATAACTCCCTGGCCAGAATCGAGGATCTGGTCTGGGGGGAGATCATCCCCGAGCTTATTTCAGACGGCCCACTGATGGTTGTAGACATGTATGGAATAGGTGGAGTCCTATTCAGAAACTACCTTCGGAAGGCCAGCCCTTCTGAGTATCGGCCCCTGATAAAGGCAAAAAGAAAAATTTACGTCTTCAAGCTCGGGCCTGGAAATCCGGGCTACGGGAACGTAGTGGGGGAAGACAAAATACCCCAAAACGGTGACGAGTTCCTAAAGGTTCAGCACTGGACTATAAGAAAGGCCCTAAATCTTCCCGAAAAGCCCAGATTCGTGGTGACCTTCGGCCTCTCTGAGTTCCTGCTGTTCCGTGGCAAGGGTGGCGTTAAGGATATTCTCCAGGCAACTGTCGCCATTCCCGTTGAAGACTGGGTTATGATAGCTTTCCTAAATATTTCAGCCGTCGAGAGAGAGCTGGTGGCGGTTCTGGAAGAACTCTCAACCCACGTTCTTCTGCTCGATGGTGAGACCTTGAAAGTCCTGAAAGGAGGTAAGGGGAGTGAGGGAAGGAGAAAAGGTTCTTCTCGTTGATCCGAGGGGGAAAAGGTATCTGGTCACGATATCAAACAGGGAATTTCATACCGATCTGGGAATACTCAATCTGGGAGAGCTCCATGAGAAGGACTACGGCGACACCATAGAGAGCCATCGAGGGGAAAAGTTCAAGATACTAAAGCCTGACATCAACGACATAATAGCAAAGATGAGACGAGGACCTCAGATAGTTCACCCGAAGGATGCGGGCATAATAATAGCCTACGCAGGAATTTCCCCCGGCGACACGGTTATAGAAGCCGGAGCCGGAAGTGGTGCGCTCACAATTTTCCTGGCCAACATAGTGGGGCCGAGCGGGAGGGTGATCAGCTACGAAGTCAGAGAGGATCATGCCGAGATAGCCAGGAAAAACGTCGAACTGGCCGGCTTCTCAGACAGGGTCACGATAAAGCTTAAGGACATCTACGAGGGAATAGACGAGGACCGTGCAGACCACATCGTTCTTGATCTCCCCCAGCCGGAGAGGGTTCTTCCTCACGCGGTTGAGGTTCTTCGTCCTGGAGGATATTTCGTTGCTTACACTCCCTGCGCCAACCAGGTTCACCGCTTCTTCCAGGCGTTTCAGGAGTACAGGGAGCACTTCATGAAACCCAGGGTCGTCGAAGTTCTCGTCAGGGAACAGGAGGTAAAGAGGGACTGTATGAGACCAAAGACAACAATGCTGGCCCATACTGGCTATATAACCTTCCTCAGGAAGCTCTAGTTTTCTCAATTTCTTCTCCATATGTAGAATACGCCAGTACACCGAAGAGAACTATCATAATGAGAGCCTGAACGAGAGGATCCCCCGGAATTTTTCTCAACGCTGGCACGTTTCCATACAACACAGGCCAAAAGAGCCCCATGGCGGCTATGGATACAGATGTCCAGTATAGTACTCTTCCCATCGCGTTCCCTCCGATATCACTTTTTGCGAACTTTTTTTAACATTTTCTCGGTTTGCTTGATGATACTTTGTGCTTTTTAACCTTTGGTTAACAACAGATTTATAAGCACTCAATGTTGTGAACCTTTAGATGTCCAACTTTGGGCTCATGTACGGAGGTGTTCATCATGCCTTACAAGATACTTGACAAGAAGGAGCTCGCCATGAACGAGGTCTGGTACAAGATACATGCCCCTCACGTGGCGAAGAAGGTCCGGCCTGGGCAGTTCGTCATAGTCAGGGCATTCCCGAACGGCGAGAGGATTCCCCTAACTCCAGTCACCTGGGACAGGGAGGAGGGATGGATAACCCTCATAACCTTCGTCCGTGGAAAAACTACAATGAGAATGGCGAACGAGCTTAAGCCCGGCGATGAGATTCTCAACGTTGCCGGCCCGCTTGGAAACCCAGCCCCAATGAAAAAGTTTGGCAAGATACTCGCGATAGGCCTGATTACTGGTGCCGTTGAGGTCTTTCCTATAGCCAAGGCCTGGCAGGAGTTCGGAAACGAGGTTACAACGCTCCACGTCTCACCGAACCCGATGGTTATTCTAAAGGAGGAGTTCGAGCAGGCCGTTTCGAGGCACATAGTTGAGGGCTTTGACCTTCAGCCCGGATGGGGAATGAACGAGATTGCTCAAGAGCTTGTTAAGAGGGCGGTTGCCAAGGTTAAGGAGCTCCTTGAGAGCGAGCACTGGGACCTGGTCTTCATAGTCGGTCCTGCAGGTGGCCAGAAGGCAGTTTTCGATGTTGTAAAGGATTACGGCATACCCATGGAGGCTGACCTCCACCCGATTATGGTCGATGGAACGGGCATGTGCGGTTCCTGCCGTGTTACCGTCGGCGGTGAGGTTAAGTTCGCCTGTATAGACGGGCCCGGGTTTGACGCCTACAAGGTTGACTGGGACGAGCTGATCAAGAGGGTCGGCTTCTACACCGACATGGAGAGGCGGGCCCTCGAGGAGTACCTCAAGCAGCTCCAGGCCCAGGGAGGTGAGCAGTGATGGCGGTTAGAAGAAAGCTCATCAAGGAGCGCGTTCCCACCCCTGAAAGACCCCCTGAGGAGAGGATTAGGGATTTTGCCGAGGTCAACCTAGGTTACACCTTCGAGCTAGCGGTGAAGGAAGCTGAAAGGTGCCTCCAGTGCCCGGTCGAATATGCCCCCTGTATCAAGGGCTGTCCCGTTCACATTAACATACCGGGCTTTATAGGCAAGCTCGTTGAGCACCGCGATGACCCGGACAGGGCCGTAAAAGAGGCCCTCAACGTCATCTGGACCTGCAACTCGCTTCCAGCTACTACTGGCCGCGTCTGCCCGCAGGAGGACCAGTGTGAGATGAACTGTGTCATGGGCAGGGTAGGAGACAAGATAAACATCGGCAAGCTCGAGCGCTTTGTTGCCGACTACGCGAGGGAGCACGGCATAGACGAGGAGCTTCTCTTTGAGATGGTGCCAAAGATAGAGAAGAAGGGACAAAAGGTGGCTATCATCGGTGCCGGTCCGGCTGGACTTACCGCCGCTGGAGAACTGGCTAAGCTCGGCTACGACGTTACAATCTACGAGGCCCTCCACGAACCCGGAGGAGTCCTGATGTACGGCATTCCCGAGTTCAGACTGCCCAAGAGCATCGTCGAGAGCGAGATTGAAAAGCTAAAGAAGCTCGGCGTCAAAATACTCACGGACCACGTCGTTGGAAAGACGGTAACCATCGAGGAGCTCCTCCAGGAGTACGACGCAGTCTTCATAGGCTCTGGAGCAGGAACGCCGAGGCTCGTCGACGCTCCGGGAGTGAACCTCAACGGCATCTACACGGCCAACGAGTTTCTGACGAGGGTCAACCTCATGAAGGCCTACCTCTTCCCCGAGTACGACACTCCAGTTAAGGTTGGCAAGAAGGTCATCGTCATTGGGGCGGGCAATACCGCCATGGACGCCGCGAGGAGCGCGAGGCGCTTTGGGGCGGAGGTCACAATAGCCTACCGCCGTGGTCCGGAGGACGTTTCTGCCAGGGAAGAAGAGGTCGAGCACGCCAAAGAAGAGGGCATAAAGTTCGAGTTCTTCGTCAACCCGGTGGAGTTCATAGGCGACGAGAACGGCAACGTCAAGGCTGTGAAGTTCGAGAAGATGAAAGCCCTGGAAGAGAGGGACGCGAGAGGAAAGAGGAAGATTGTTGGCACAGGCGAGTACATCACCCTTGAGGCCGACACTGTCATCATAGCCATCGGAAAGCACCCGAACAGGCTCATCATTAACACCCCCGGCCTCAAGGTCGAGCGCGGTAGAATAGTCGTTGATGAGAACATGATGACGAGCATTCCTGGAGTTTTCGCCGGCGGAGACGCGATAAGAGGTGAAGCAACCGTTATCTTGGCTATGGGTGACGGAAGAAAAGCCGCCAAGGCCATCCACGAGTACCTCACGAAGAAGAGGGAAGGGCAGAACGCCTGAGCTTCATTTTTTTCTTTTCTACTTAAAGCACGCCTCTAATATCGGGTCAGGAATCACGTAGTAAACGTTCCTGCCCTCAGTTCTTTTTTCAAGGAAAGAGGAATCAACAAGTCCCTTAAGAAGCCTCGCTAAAACGCTGTCCGCTATTGTTTTTCCATCCTTTCGTTCCAGATGCTCTTTTATTCCGTCCCACGTTCTCTTTCCGCTCGCTACAGCCCTCATTATTTCGATGTACCGATCCTTAGCCGCTATTCTCTTCGCTAAAAAGTTCTCGAACTCACTCATCGCGAGCGCCTTTGCCTCCTCAAAGACTTCATCTATGAGTCCCTCAGAGGGGCCTTTTTCCACCGCTTTCCTCCCGAAGAGGACGAGCCAGCCGACTATTCCATCGAGCCTTTCAACTGCCGTCTCTATGAGACTTTCCGGCGGGCTTATGCCCACTTGCTCGAAGCCCTTAATCAGAAAATCCCTGCTCTGCTCTGGGGTAAAGCGGGAGAGGCTTACCTCGTGGAAGTACCGTCCGTACAGTGGTGCTTCTGGATCATCAACGCCCAGGTAGTCGTGGAGAAGGCCAACCTCCGACCCTGTCATCACCATTCTTAGCTCGGAGTAGTCGTAGAGATGGGCTATTAAACCAGCGAACTCACTTCCAACCGGCCCCCTGAGGTACTGAACCTCGTCAAAGGCCAAGACGACGTTGTATTTCTCCAGCTCTCTGAAGAGGGCTATTAGGTCGGTCTTTTCCTCCTTCCAAGAGAAGCTTACCCCGAATCCGAGAACTCTCAGGCCGGAGATGTTTTTGAGATTTTCTTTGACTTCCTCCCAGATACCCCTGTTCTCGCGGAAAAACGCGTTGATAGCGCTCTCTATTCTCTTGTAGACGTCCATACGGGAGTTCGGGTTTACCCCTCTAAAGTCAACGAGAATATGGGGAAGTTCAAGTTCGTTTAGGCCGACGAGGAGAAGGGAGGTCTTTCCGAGTCTTCTTATCCCTGTGATGACAGTTAGGGGATTTCCAGACTTCAGAGACCTTTCAAATTCGCTCAGTTCTTTTTCCCTGTCGTACAGATCCTCCTTTTTTCTCTTCGGGCGGGTATCGAAGTACATAACTACTACCTCAGTAGTTAACTACTGGAGCAGAAGTTATAAGGCTTCCGTTGAAAGCACTAGAACTTATCCTTTCAGATTCGTTTGAACCTCGTTCTCCAGCGCCTTTAGCGTGGACTCAATGCGGCTTAAAAGCTCCTTAAGGGCCTTCTGGGGAGCCTTGGCGTGGTAAACGTAGCCCAGCCACCCCCTGTTCACGAGCGTTCTCTCAATCAGACCCAGCTCGAGGAGGTGCTTCAGCTTCTCCCTGACGATTCTCTCCGACAGGCCTAAAGCTTTTGCAATCTGCCTTGGCGTCAGTGACTCCCGCTGAAGAAGGGAGTAAATCCTGATTTCCGTTTCTCCAAGTTCAAAGAATTTCAAACTTCTCGCGAGGATCCGGAGGGCGTCTTCCATTTCTCTCCCTCTGAAATTTTTCTTTCATACCTATTCACGGATTAGTGGAAAGGCTTATAACGTTTTCCTCAAGGGGGAGACGGTGAAAAAGATGGCATCGGTTTCAGCTGTAATTAAGAACCTCAGGCCTTTCGAGGGAAGGGCCTACGTTGCCCTAATAGGACTGGCCCTGCTGATGAATCTCCGGGAGACCGAGCAAGATGAATTGATAACGGCGCTTATAGCGGGTGTTCTCTTCGTGTGGTACGCGTTCTCGATAAACAACTGCTTTGACGTCGATACGGACTCTCTAAACCCTCTTAAGACCCGTAAGAACCCTGTAGCGTCCGGAGAGCTGACGTTGAAGGAGGGACTGGCACTGTCGGCTCTCCTCGCAATGGCTGGAATGGCTCTCGCATTTACCCTCAACCGCGAGGCCTTTGCGGTTTACACTGTCATGACGGCCCTGGCGACCATCTACTCCGCCCCGCCGAGGCTGAAGGCGAGGCCTGTTGTCGATGTCCTCTCCCACGGGCTTTTCTTCGGCGGACTGCCATTCCTGTACGGTGCGCTGGTCGATGGGAGCCTTTCGCAAACCGAAGTATGGATTGCAACTGCCATAACATTCTACTCGTTCGCACTTGAGCTGAGGAACCACCTTGGGGACTATGAGAGCGATCTAAAAGCCGGACTCAGGACAACGCCCGTGGTAATCGGTAAGGGAAAGAGCGAGGCTCTCGTGGATATCTTCTCGCTCATCGCCATTGGAATCGTCCTCTACACCCTCACCCCACCCATGGCCGTTGTCTCATCCCTAGTGATGGTCAAGAGGGGCCTGGGTATTGACTCCAGAACTGCACACCGTGCCTTTGATGCGGCAATGACCGTAGTGCTCCTTCTGGCGGGGGGAAGTTCATGAGGATAGCCCTCGTCAGCGACTGGTACTATCCAAAGGTGGGTGGAGTGGCCAGCCACATGCACCACCTCGCGGTTCACCTTCGAAAGAGGGGCCATGAGGTTGCCATAGTCACGAACAACCTCAAGACCGGAAAGGAGGAGGAGCTTGAGGAACTGGGAATTGAACTCGTTAAAGTTCCCGGAGCGGTAAGCCCGATAATCGGCATAAACATCACCTACAGCCTGAAGTCCAACCTTGAGCTTGGGGAGTTCCTCAGGGACTTTGAGGTAGTTCATGCCCATCACGCCTTCACCCCGCTGTCGCTGAAAGCTGTGAAGGCCGGACGGAACCTCGGAAAGGCTACCCTATTGACGACCCACAGCATCTCATTCTCCCACGAATCGTCCCTCTGGAAGGCCCTGGGCTTAACCTTTCCCCTGTTCAGCCATTACCTGAGCTTTCCCCACGAGATAATAGCGGTCAGCAACGCCGCCAAGGCCTTCATAGAACACTTTACCAGCGTCCCCGTCAGGGTAATCCCAAACGGTGTTGACGACGAGGTCTTCAGGCCACTCAGCCAAAAGGAAAAGGAGCGCGTGAAGGAAGAGCTCGGGATAGAAGGGCGCGTTGTTTTGTACGTCAGCAGGATGTCGTTCAGAAAGGGTCCCCACGTCCTCCTCAACGCCTTCCAGAACCTTGCCAAGGAGGTTGATGACGTAACCCTTGTAATGGTAGGCTCGGGCGAGATGCTGCCCTTCCTGAAGGCGCAGGCGAAGTTCTTAGGAATTGAAGACAGGGTCATCTTTACCGGCTACGTGCCCGGGAATACTCTTCCCAAGCTTTTCGGGATGGCGGACGTCTTTGTACTTCCTTCCACAACGGCAGAGGCCTTTGGCATAGTCATCCTCGAAGCCATGGCCTCGGGGATTCCAGTGGTGGCCACCAACGTTGGCGGGATTCCAGAGGTCGTTAAGGAGAGCGGAAGCGGTCTTTTGGTTCCGCCTGGTGACGAGCTGGCCCTTAAAGAGGCCATTCAGGCCATTCTGGATGATGAAAAGCTAGCAGAGGAACTCGGAAGGGCCGGGAGAAAGGCCGTCGAAAGGAAATACTCCTGGAAAGTCGTTGCCTCTGAGATAGAGAGTGCTTATAATAATGTCCTGGCAACTTTAGAGTGACGTACCTCAAGTCATGGCGATGAGGAGCCTCACGGTAGCTGAAACTGCATTTCGCGCGGCACCGTGATGAGGGGTATACTGACCGAGCCGCTACTCTTTTAACCTTTATTGGAGAGAATAGAACGAGCGATGACGACCTCTAGGGTATCTGACATAAGAATGATGAAAAAAGAGAACCGAGCTCACTCCTCAAGCTCTTCAATCTCCTCAAGTATTTCCTCGAACTTCTTGAAGTCCTCAGTCTGTGCCAACAGTGTTATAAAGTCGTCTATCTCCTTCTTTTCGAGGAAAGCCCCTGCTAGGAGCCTACCGGTGTAGCGGTTGTTCTTTATCTCCCAGAACATGTAGAACTCCGGGAAGTTCTCCTTTATCTTCCTGTAGGCAACCCCATACTTAGAATCCTTCAGAGGGTTCTGCTCGAGGTAGAAGTGCCCCGGCTCAAGCTCTATCATGTGGAGGATCGCTCCCCTCTTGGTCTTCACGAGCTTAACCTTAACGTCCCACTCCTTCAGAACCTTCATGAAAACCACCAAGAAGAATAGGAAAAAGGACTACTTAACCTTTCCTCAGAGGCTTTCGAGGTACTTGGCGTAAGTCTCGGCATCCATGAGCTCCTTTAGTTCTTCCTCGAGGTTGCTGGGTTTAATCTTGGCAATCCAGTTCTCGTAGGGGTCCTCGTTGAGAAGCTCGGGGCTGTCTTCAAGGGCTTCGTTTACCTCAATGACTTCACCGCTGACCGGGGCGTAGACCTCGCTGACGGCCTTAACGCTCTCGAGCTCGCAGAGGACGTCGCCCTTGCTTACCTCTTTCCCAACCTCCGGAAGCTCGACGTAGGCCAAATCGCCGAGCTCCTTCTGGGCGTAGTCGCTTATTCCGACGAGAACAGTTCCATCCTCAAGAACTTGGGCCCATTCGTGGTCCTTGGTGTAATAAAGGCCCTCCTTGACCTTGTATTCGCCAACCTCGATCATGAGCATCACCGGAGTCTCTTTGTTTCCGACAATTTAAACTTTTCCCTTTTTTTGGCTGCCTTTTTCATAGAGAAGGCCGTTTTCAAGGAGGTAGTCCTGAATATCTAGGACATCAAGCGGCGAAAGCTCGTAAACTCTCTTCTCAGAGTGGGGAACTTTTTGAATTATCTCCCTGTTCCTGCGGAAGGTCTCTTTGTCCAGACCGATCATGTGTCTCGAATCTCTTAGCGCAGCGTACACTTTCTTCCTTCTGTGCTGGAAAAGGGCTTTGGTCAGGTTTTCATTAAGTTCTACCCTCTCCGATCTGGGCTTTGGCTCGAGAACCACGACTGCAGAATCCACCTTCGGTTTTGGCCAGAAGGCACCCCTGCCGATTCTCTCGACTAGCTCCGCTCTGGCCTTTGCCCTGACCATGAGGGAAAGCCGGGAATAGTTTCTGGTTCCGGGTTTGGCAACCATTCTTTCGGCGAACTCAAGCTGATAAATCAGTACCGCCTTCTCAAACTCGTAGTTAAGGAGTTTGAACGTGACCGGCGAGGATATCTGGTAGGGCAGATTCGAGACCACTTTGTTAAATTCCGGCCACTCCACCTTCATTGCGTCTCCTTCAATAATCTCAACGTTGCTCCAGGAGTATTCCCTTTTGAGTATCTCGACGATCCTGGGGTCTTTCTCTATTGCAAAGACCTTACCGGCGCGCTTGCTGAGTTCGTCGGTAAGGATTCCCAAACCTGGCCCAATTTCCAGGACGGTGTCGCTCTCCGAGAGCTCCGCTCTATCAACGTTTCTCTCGATTATATCAGGGACTATCAAAAAATTCTGTCCCAGGTCACGGTTTGGCCTCAAGTTATATTTGGAAATTAGAAAGAAGAGGCGATCCCTCATTCTCTGAATAGCCTCCTGGGGCCGACGAAAAGATAGTATCTATCCTTTCCCTGGAGCTCTTCCACAACCCTCTTTGCTATCATCTCGCATGGATCGTGAAGGCCCTTTACCCTGTGCTTCAAGTCTTCAAAGCTCTTGAAGGGCTCTTTTTGTCTCTCCTCTAAGATCTCCCACATGAGCTTCTTTCCTATTCCGGGCAGGAGTTCAAGGCTGTGGAGCCTGTTCGTTATTGGAGGAGCGATGTTGAAGAACTTGACAAACCTTTCCTCGTTGTTCTTCACTATCTCCTTAACGACGTAGGGGAGCTCGGCCTTTGCGGTGGCGGTAAGATCATCGTATGATATCTTTTTGTTTATCATGAGTATCTTGTCCCGCTCTCCCTTTCCAATGAAGACCCTTTCGTAGAGCATGAGGTCGTCCTTTGGCGTGACTTCAAGTAATGTAAATGCCTTTTCCCCTATAACCTGAGCGACGGGTTTTCCGCTTCTTCTTCCCGTGCTTAAGTCAGTATAACCCTCTGGGAGGTAATCAAGTACGTAGGCGTACTCTTCATACTCCTTTGTATGCTTTTTTTTGTGAATACTCTCCCTGTAGGAGTGCCTCCTGTAGCTGTCCATCTTCTCTCCCCCAAGAAATAGTGATTTCCAGAGTTTTTATAGTTTGTGAAGGAAAATAGAAAAAGGGTCATTCAACCGGTCTGTACTCATCAACCAGTTTTACTATCTCCTCGGCCTCCTCCGGGCTGGGCATGTACTCTTCCTTGGCGAATATCACACGTACGTCGAAGTAATCCTCTGGAAGCAGATCGACTATCTTTGCAGCAAGCCTCTCGTCGATCCAGTCGAAGAGACCCATTAGCTTCTCCTTGAGCTCCCTGGCCTGCTCCGGATTAAGCTTTGCAAAGCGCTCTGCATGTTCGAGACTAACCCTGGATTCGTAGGGCATGGATTCCTCGGATCCTTTCTCCATCCCCTCAGCGTGTCGTCTTTCCAGTATCTCCTTGGCTTCTGCGAGCGTTATGTAGTGCTCTTCCAGCTTTTTCCTGCCTATCATCCCTCATCCCTTCTGGGGCCTGAGGTGGACCGGGTGAATGAAGAAGGTCTTGACCTTCCCGCCGTCGGTTATCTGGACGATATAGGCATCTCCGCGCTTTCCGACGACGGTCCCGGTCCTGCCGTGGAACCTCGGGTCGGGCATACCCTTGTGGTAGCTGGGCTCTATGACGATGTGAACCTTCTGCCCGACCTCAAACTCCTGGAGGAACCTGGTGAGCGGAGGAAGGCCCCTCCTCCGGGGGTGCTTGCTGAGCTTCCCCCTCGTCTTTTTCCTGAAGCTGTGTGCCTTCTTAACCATATCAACCACCTCGCAGGGGTTTTAGCACCCATTTAGAGCTCGAAACCGGATCGAGAATCCCGGGCAATCTCTTTTCGCCCAGTTTACCAACTAACCCTGCCCGGGATCAGTAAGTCCCTCCGGTATAGCGTTTATAAATTTTTCACCGAGGCCAAGACTAAGGGTGTAAACAGCGCAACTAGCACAACCACTCCGGGTCCGCAGATTTTCTCCTCGTGCTTATCCTTTAGGGTCTCAACGGCCAGAAATGGGGGCATCCCGGCTTTCTCCACCTTCAGAGGTAAGTCCGCCGTGGTAAAGGCAACAACTCTCGATTCAAACTCTCCATCATGGACAAGGGTAACACCAGCGAGGTTCGTGGTAACTTCGATTGGATAGGCTTTAAGACTTCCCTGGGGACTCTTCCCGAATTCAGAGATAAGGACAATGTCCCTAAACCTGACGAAACTCCCGTTCGTGTAGCTCAGACTCCAGAGCGCAATGAAGGAATCGCCATTAATGGCCAGCCCCTTGGGGTTCATGAACACTCCAAACTTGGTGGTGTTTTCAACGGCCGCAAACTTGGTCAGGACGTTTCCCATGCCGTCCGTCTTTATGACTGCATAAACCCTGTTGAGCCCATCGCAGGTTAGATTGAACTCCCTTGAGACTGCCGGCTGGAAAAACAGATAACCCCTGGAGAAGACGAGCGAGTCCGATGGCTCCGTTGAGTAAGTGGCGACGCTCACTAAAGACGCATTCTCTTCCCTTGGCCTGCGGCACGTCCCTTTCGGGGTGAGCGTGTAGAGCCTTGACCAGAGCACTTCCCCGTTGAGGATCATCCCCAGAACGGTACCGTTCGAGGAACCACCGAGGAAGTAGAGGGTTTTTCCAGCGCTTGTTGCGGATTTAACGAAGAAATTCTTTAGGCGGGAATTCTTTAGGCGGGTCTGGAATCGGAAGGCATCTTTTATCTCACCATTCTGCCCAAGGTTCAGGTAGTAGTATTCTCCATGATTATCGTGGAGTATCAGGTAGTAACCATCTTCGAGTTTTCCAGCAGCGGCGCTGTAGAGCTCCCTTGGACCGTGGATGAGCCAGTACTGCCTCGCCCATAGAACCCGTCCATTCCCATCGAGGACAATGAGCAGAGGCCTCGAGGAGTATGTTCCCGAGGAGTAATACTCCACGTGGGTCGCTATTATGGTCTCGTTTCCTGCCATGCTAACGTCATCGACGAACGTTATCCACCCCGAGCCGATGTCCAGGTTATAGTCCTTCGACCACAGCAGTTCTCCATCATGGTCAAGTCTAATCACCCACAGGTCAGTGGGGTTTCCGAAGTCGCTTCTTCCGACCAGTACAACCGAGCCGTTGGCGATCGCGTACTGTATCTCCGGAGACGGATAAAAGGAAGCCCCTCTAGCACTCTTTACCCAGCGGAGAGAGCCGTTTTCTCCGATGTCAAGAACCAGGGCCCCAGGGGACGGCGGCTTTCCATTGGAAGTGACGTTGAAGGGTGTCACGATGATAAATCCTTCTCTCCCATCTGTTCCAATGCCAGCGATAACCCAGGGATAAGTGACAGTCCCGTTGTCCGGCACTCGTAGAACGATTGATGCACCTGCAAGTTCCGAGAGCATTAAAACCACAAGGAAGGGCAGGAGTTTCCTCACTCACATCACCGTATTTTAAACGGTTAGAAATATTAAAAGCTTTTTGATGGTTAGTATTACTCATTTTGTCTGAAATTTTTCTTTACTCATCTAGTATGTTCAGAACATCAAGTCTCTCGCACCAGGCGGATTTTCCGAGCAGATCGCTCACGCTGGGCTTGGTTCTGCCTTTATCCCCTGAGATGAGTTCCTTGATGTAAAGGCCCCCATCGGTCACGAGGTGGAGTTCAAAGTGTGTATCGTCAATCCACCTGGCTTGAGCTTCGTAAACTTTTTTCACCCTTACTTTATCGGCTCTGGCCTTTCTAACGCGCCATGGTGTTCTCTGGTGAATTTCCAGGCCCCTAAGCTTTCTGGCAACTTCTTCTGCCTCCTCAGGGGTTACTCCGTCCTTTACAAAAACCAGCGCGAGATATTCCTTCCTGTGGTTCTTCGTGAGAACCTCCTCGGCCTCTTTTGCCGAGACGAAGCTGAGGTCTAAAACCTCCACTTTGCCGCTCGCGTTTATTTCCCCTGCTATTTTGTTCAGATCCACCTTTCTCCTCTTCGGCCTTTTGACTTCAACTATGAAAGGCCTGCCGTTGCCAAGCATGCGAACATCAACGTCCTCCCTTCCGGCCCCTTTAAAGATGCACTTTCCATCGAAAGCCCTTGATACCACGCGGCAGATTATCGAGGCAACGCTGTCCTCGAATTCCGGAAGGGGCGTCTGAGGAATACCGCGGACGAGCTTTCTGTAGCGGCCGTAGATGTAGATGGGATTTATCTGGAGTTCGATTGCTCCCGAGTATGGCTCAACTATAAAGACAACGTCCGGGTTTCTGGAGGTATCTTTGCCCGTCTCAACACCGAAGGCTTTTCCCAGTTCTCGGTTGAATTCGCGGTTTATAGGTTCTCCCGTCTCTATTCCAAACTCCTCCCAAAGGGCTTCCTCTTTTCTCCTTACCTCTTCCGGGAAACGGGAGCCGACGAGAAAGGTATCGAACTCAATTCCTTCGGAGGCTTTCTTCATTTTCTCAACGAGCTCGGGAATCCTGTCAAAGACGTTGCCACAGAGCTCGCATTCCTCTGGCTCACCGATGGGGGACAACCCTTTTCTGGAACGCTCCATGTTGAGAACGAACCTTATAGCTTTTCCCCGTTCCTCGTTGGTTCCCTTCCCGAGCTTTGCAAAGAGCCTTCCAAGGCAGTGGTTGCACAGTTTATGTTTCTCTAAGACCTCACTGGCCGTTTCAACGATCATGGTCTCACCCTAAGGTTTTTATCTTGCCCCTTGAACTTTCTCTGATGGCGACTCGGAGGCAGCGCATAATAAGTCTTTTGGAGGAGAGGGATTATTCCCCCAGCGAGCTTGCAAGGCTACTTGATCTCAGGGGAAAAGGGGCAACTAAGGCAGTCCTTGAAGATCTGAAGGCAATCCAAAGAATACTTAAGAGGGAAGGAAAGGTTCTCCTTATAAAGCCCGCAGAGTGCAAAAATTGCGGCTTCGTGTTCAAGCCCGAGATAAAGATACCCACCAAGTGCCCCAGGTGTAAGTCGGAATGGATAGAAGAGCCAAGGTTTAAGATAGAGAAAAAGTAATCACTCCTCCTTTGCTTTGACCAGTATTATATCTCCTATAGCGAGAACGCGTTCATAGGGGATTCCTACTTTCTCTCCGGGGAGCGCGAGAGCAATTACTCTGCCCCTTCCCTCGTCTATTTCGATTAGAACCTCATCGACGTATCCAACATAGTTCCCCCTTGTGTTGTATATCTGTTTTCCGTAAATCTTCGAGAGCCTCATGACCATTTTGATCACCTCCTAATTTTTCTCCTTGGATTATTTAAGGTTTAAGGTTAGGTTTAATGTTACTGACTTTAACGTGGAGCAGATACAAGACAACCGCAATAGTAAGGGCACTAAAAGCACCGATAAGCGCAATAAAGGGGATCATAAATCCTGCTTCGAGCGTGAGCATTCCAGAGGCACCTGCCAGCCCAAGTACTGTAATCATTCCGCCGGGGTAATCAACGACAACGAGTACCGCATCGAGTAGCGAGACCGGTTTGAACACATAGAGTGGAACAAGCGACACCGCCATGAAGGCAAAGGCCAGTGTAGTCACGCGATCTACCCCTAACAAACTGGTCAAAACGATTGCAAACGAAGTTCCGAGACCCGACAGATAGGAAATTGACGATGAGACGAAGTTTTTCTTAATTAAGATGAAAACCGCGCCACCGGCAACGCTCCCAGCTATAAGCACCGTCACTGAAAACCAGGGGGAAATGCTTATCGGAAAGAATGCTATCACGAATAAAAACGCCAGAAATCCTCCAACTCCCGCTCCTGTGAGGAACTTGAATCCCAACTCTCTCCCTTCCATTCTAATCCCCTCAGACTATGGTGATTTTAACTCGGTCTCCATCCTTTAAGCCTAGCTTTTCCCGGATTTTCACGGGCGCAATTATTTCTGCCACGTTTGCAGGATGAACCGTTCTTGACGGGATAACTATTGCACTCTCCAGTCCATCAATCCGAATGCGATAAGCCTTTACATCGCCAAAGGTTCTGCCGTTCTTAACAAAGCCGGGTATCAAGACGGGCTTTACTTTGTACAGGGCGTCGAAAACTGTCCTCGGAAACAGGAGCCTAACGTTCAGCGTCCCGGGATAGGGGTCAAAGCCCAGATACTCCCTGATTCTCTCCCTGTAGATTTGGACGTAGTAAGCCCCCTCCCCGAGGCCAGAGATAACTTCCCCAACGAGAAAACCCCCGTAGAGGGCTTTTCCCAGGGTATCGTAGAGCTCCTCGAGAAAACTTACGGCCTTCTCGGTTAGCTCAATGTAAGTTCTCCTGCCCCTGACTTTTCGTATTATCATTCCCTCATTTTCCAGCCTTTCTAAAACCCTGAAAATTGTCTGGGGTGAAGTGTCGAGTTTTCTGGCCAGTTCTCTGAGAGAGATCGGCTTTTCCTCACCTATTGCTCCTTCCTCAGCAAGTTTCACAAGCACTATTGTTTTGTCCATAGCAGGCACCCTTCGAGAGCTTGTCCGCAAGTTTGAGCGGTTGGGGATAACCCTCAGGGCTTAAAGCCTTAACTATTTCCACCGCCGAAGCCAGATCCACAAGGTGTCCAACGCTCACATAGGCCTTTCCGACCTTAACCCAGGAACCGGGTGGAGAACCCCTGAGGAGTTTTTTCGCGACGCCAATGGTTGGAATATTCAGGACGAGACCGATGTGAGAGGCCAGGCCGTAGCCCCTTGGATGCGCCTTCCCATGCCCCTCAACGAGGAGCACGCCGGGTTTTTCTCTGCCTATTGCCATTATGGCCGGTTTGGTTTCGCGGAGAAAGAAGAAAGTCGGCACATAGGGGAAGGTAACTTCAGTCTCAACTATCCTGAACTTCAAAAACCTGCATTCGGGAAAAGAGCATAGCACAAAGGCCGCCCTTGCCTTTCCCCCTTTGTATGAAACATCGACTCCACCAACGGTTTTCACGGTGCTGATATCAAGGGGCCTCTCAACAACCCTCTTAGCGAGCTTCATCTGGATCTGGGCTATTTTTTCAAAATCCATCTTTCAGCGCCGCCTCCAGCTTTTCTTCGAGCTCTTTGTTCAGTTTTGCCCTGGTCAAGTCCTCGAGAGTTCTTTCAAGGACGTGCCTTGCCTGATCCTGCTTCGTCCTTATGTTAACCAGCCCCTTGGGGTATTCAAGGGTCATCAGCTCCTCGTACAGCTCTTCCATGAAATGATACACCCCTTCGGCCTCACCGATTTCTCCCCTGAGGAGAAGCAGGAGAAAATGCCTCCTGAGTTCGCCTATGAAATCCCCGAGGCCGAGCAGATAGTCCGCCTCCGGAACGCCCAGATCCCAGGGCGATGGGAACTCCCTTCCTTCCCTATAAGCTAGCAAAAGGGTAGCCTCGACGAACTCCTGATGGGCGCTCTGCACGTAGCCGGAGTAGTAGAGCATTGGGTACGGTTTCAGGCTTTCCCTGAGCATTTCCACCAGCTTTTGGGCGTTTTCGAGCCTTTTCCTTGCCGTTTCAAGGTCATCCCTATGAATGGCCTTAACTGCGTCTCCGCTGAGCCTCACTACCTCCCGCGTGATCCTCAGCGCCTCTTCCCTGGCGGCATCTGCCTCGTCTAAAGCTCTTTTTATGCCCTCAACAATTTCTCTCAGCTCCATCAAACCCCCCTCGATAATTATGTCCAAACACCTTAAAAGTCAATTCACAAGCGTTTTATAGTTTACAACAAACTGGGGCAGGGGATGGGAATGAGTAGGAAAATCGAGGAGTTCATGAAAAAGCACGGTCTTGAGGTTGGAGACCTAATCAGGGTTATCAAGAGAGATGGAGACGAGCTTTTGACCTTTGAGGGCCTTGTAATGCCGCCCTACGAGCTCTCGCCGGGCGAAACGCTGACCATAAAGCTCGACAACGGCTACAACATCGGAATCCTTATAGATGCAATCGAGAGGGTCGAAGTTCTTGAGAATGCCGCTGAAAAGCCGAAGATGACTTTCCAGGAAGTCCTCCCGAGGAAGGAGGGCCTCCCGAACGTTACCATTCTTGGAACCGGTGGAACGATAGCGAGCAGGATAGACTACAAGACTGGGGCAGTTCACCCGGCCTTCACGGCCGAAGAGCTCGCCAAGGCCGTCCCGGAGATATTTGAGATGGCCAACGTGACGCCAAAGCTCATCATGAACATCCTCAGCGAGGACATGAAGCCCGAATACTGGAAGAGGATAGCCCACGAGGTGGCAAAGGCCCTCAACTCCGGCGAGGATGGTGTTATCATCGCACACGGAACGGATACAATGGGCTACACCGCCTCGGCCCTGAGCTTCATGCTCAGGAACCTTACCAAGCCCGTCGTTTTGGTCGGCGCCCAGAGGAGCTCAGACAGGCCGAGCAGTGATTCTGCCATGAACCTCACCTGCGCCGTCAAAATGGCCACCAGCGACGTTGCGGAAGTGATGGTGGTTATGCACGGAGAAACGAGCGACACCTACTGTTTAGCGCACCGCGGGACCAAGGTCAGGAAGATGCACACGAGCAGGAGAGATGCCTTCAGGAGCATAAACGACATCCCGATAGCCAAGGTCTGGAAGGACAGAATAGAGCTCCTCAGGGACGACTACAGGAGGAGAAGTGAAGGCGAGGTAGAGGTTGATGACAGGATAGAGGAGAAGGTCGCAATACTCAAGATTTACCCGGGAATAAGCGGCGAGATACTCGACTTCCTGGTCGACAAGGGCTACAGGGGGGTAGTCATAGAGGGAACTGGCCTCGGCCACGTTCCTCAGGATTTCATACCGCACGTGGAGAGGGCCGTTGAAGAGGGAGTCGCCGTATGTGTCACCAGCCAGTGCCTCTACGGGAGGGTGAACCTCAACGTCTACTCCAACGGCAGGAAGCTCCTCAAGGCCGGAGCGATACCCTGTGAGGACATGCTTCCGGAAACTGCCTACGTCAAGCTGATGTGGGTTCTCGGCCACACGGACGACCTCGAAGAGGTCAGGAAGATGATGCTGACCAACTACGCCGGCGAGATAACACCCTACACGAGGTTTGACACCTTCCTGAGGTGATGAGGATGACCGAAAAGTTCGATTACGAAAAGCTCGGCCTCAAGGTCGGCCTTGAGATTCACAGGCAGCTCGACACGAAAAAGCTGTTCTCACCCGTCCCGAGCGAGCTAACCGAGAGGGTTGACTTCACATTTGAGAGGCGCCTAAGGCCGACGATGAGCGAGATGGGAGAGATTGACCCTGCCGCTCTGGAGGAGTTCAAGAAGGGAAGGAAGTACATCTACGAGGGCAACTACGAGCTGACGGATCTGGTTTACATGGACGAGGAACCGCCAAGGGGGCCCGATAGGGAAGCCCTTGAGGTTTCCCTCCAGATAGCCTATCTCCTCAACGCGAAGCCCGTGGATGAAGTCCACTTCATGCGCAAAATCGTCATAGACGGCTCCAACGTTTCCGGTTTCCAGAGGACCGCCATAGTGGCCATGAACGGAAAGGTAGAAACTCCCTGGGGAAGCGTCGGCATTCCTACGGTGTGCCTTGAGGAAGATGCTTGCCGTATTGTTGAGAGGAAGGACAAGGAGGTAATCTACCGCGTTGACCGCCTCGGAATCCCGCTCGTTGAGATAAGCACTACTCCTGACATACACCATCCCGAGCAGGCCAAGGTCGTTGCCAAGTACATAGGCGACGCCCTGAGGGCAACGAGGAAAGTCAAGCGCGGGCTGGGAACCATAAGGCAGGACTTAAACGTCTCAATCAAGGGCGGTGCAAGGATAGAGATTAAGGGCGTCCAGGAGCTCGACATGATTCCCCTCATCATCGAGAGGGAAGTGGAGAGGCAGGTGAACCTCCTCAAAATCCGCGACGAGCTGAAGGAGAGGGGTGTTAAACCCGAGGACATCAAGGAGGAGTTCTACGACGTTACCGAGGTCTTCCAGAACACGGAGTCCAAGATAATAGCGAGGGCAATAAAGAATGGCGGTAAGGTTCTCGCCGTCAAGCTCCCTGGCTTTAGAGGTCTCATAGGCAGGGAAATCCAGCCGGGCAGGCGCTTGGGAACGGAGATGGCCGACAGGGCCAAGAAGTACGTAAAGGGAATCTTCCACATCGATGAATTACCGAACTATGGAATTACAGAAAGAGAGGTTAATGCAGTTATAGAAAAGCTCGGCCTCGGCGAAAAAGACGCCTTCGTCCTCGTAGCGGCAGAGGAGGAGACCGCCAAGAAGGCCTTAATTGAGGTCGTTAAGAGGGCTAGGGAGGCCATAGAGGGCGTTCCAGAGGAGACGAGAAGGGCCCTGCCAGATGGAAACACCCAGTACATGCGCCCGCTCCCGGGCAAGGCGAGGATGTATCCGGAGACCGACATTCCGCCCATCTTCCTGCCTGAGGAATACAAAGAGAGGATAAAGGCGAACCTGCCCGAGCTTCCGCAGGAGAGGGTCGAGCGCTTTATCGGGGAGTACAAGATAGACAGAAGCCTCGCCGAAACTTTGGTTAACGACGAGCGCGACGAGCTCTTCGAGGAGCTGGTAAAGAAGGGCCTCAAGCCCTCGCTGGTGGCTTCTATCCTTGTAGTCGTCCTCAAGGGCCTCAAGAAGGAGGTTCCGATAGAAAACATTACAGAGGAGCACATCAAAGAAGCTTTTGAGCTCTACCTCAACGGCAAGATCGCCAAGGAGGCCTTCGAGGAGATATTCAAAGAGCTGGCAAAGAACCCAGAGAAAACCGCCCAGCAGGTCGCAGAGGAGAAGGGATTAACCCTTCTCAGCGAAGAAGAGGTCGAGAAAATCATCGACGAGGTAATCCAGCAGAACATCGACGTCATCAAGGCCAAGGGAATGGGTGCGATGGGCATGATAATGGGTCGTGCTATGGCGAAGCTCCGCGGAAGGGCCGACGGAAAGCTCGTCAGCTCACTCGTCAGGAAGAAGATTCAGGAGCTGAGTAGCTGATTCCTCCCTACTTTTGTTCCATTTTTGATACAAATTTTTAAAAGATGTGGAACGAAATTGTCCCAGGGGAAGGAAAGATGAACTGGGACTCAATCAAAGAGAAGGTTCTTGAAGGGAAACCGGTCGTTCTCATCGACGACAGAAGGGAGTTTGAGGCCGATTTAGTTTATCCGGCCGAGATAGCATCGCCCGAGGTAGTTAACTTCATGCTCTCGATGAAGGGCCTCCTCTGCCTCACGATGGACATGGACGAGGCCCTAAGGAGGGGCTTCTTCCCGCTACCGAGCAAGGAGGGAGAGACGAACTTTTTGGTTCCAGTTGATTACAGGGAGAACTTCACGGGCATAACCGCAGAGGAGAGGGCTCTGACGGCCAGAAAGCTCGCAGAGGGCCTCTCGGTTGAGCACTTCAGGTATCCAGGTCATCTCCACCTCCTTGGGGGAATTGGCCTGAACAGGCGCCGCGGCCACACCGAAGGGTCGCTCGAGCTGATGGAGATACTCGGTTTCAAGCGCTACGCTCTCATCGTCGAGATACTCGACGAAAAAGGCGACTCCCACAACAGGGAATACGCGCTAAAGCTTGCCGAAGAGCACGATTTGCCGGTTGTAAACATCGACGACGTCTGGAAGGAGTTCGTAAAGAGGAAACAGCTGATTAGAGTCTACGCCAACGCCAGACTTCCAACTAAGTACGGCGAGTTCAGGATAATATCCTTTGACAACGAGCTGGACTTCAAGGAGCACGTTGCGATAGTTAAGGAACCCTACGGCGAGGTTCCGCTCGTCAGGGTTCACTCGAAGTGCCTCACCGGCGACACCCTCGCTTCGCTCAAGTGCGACTGCGGCAGTCAGCTGAGCAACGCGCTCAGGATGATAGCCCAGGAAGGTGGCATACTCCTCTACATGGATCAGGAAGGCAGAGGAATCGGCCTGAAGGAGAAGATAAAAGCCTACGAACTCCAGGACAGGGGTCTGGACACGGTTGAAGCCAACGAAGCTTTGGGGCATAAGGCCGACGAGAGGACCTACGAAGCCGCGTTCCAGATGCTCCGTGCCCTCGGTGTCTCAAAGGTCAGGCTCATAACAAACAACCCAGCGAAGGCTAAGGCCCTTGAGGAGTTCGGGATAGAAGTGGTCGAGATCGTTCCGGCTCCCCCCGAACTCACGGAGCACAACAGGCTTTATTTAAAGGTAAAGGAAGAAAAGCTCGGCCACAGGCTTCCCGTGAAGGTTTGAATAATTATGTAATTCGGTAATTGAACCGTTAGAGAATTACAGAACGGTGGTGGAGATGGAGGTTAGAACCTTTGAGGGTGGTTTCGACGGAAAAGGACTGAGAATAGCGATAGTGGTTGGCAGGTTCAACGACCTTTTAACCGGCGAAATGCTTGAAGGGGCTTTAGACTGCTTCAGGAGGCACAACGTCGATGCCGTTGACGTCGTTAAGGTCCCCGGTTCCTTCGAGATACCGCTAGTTGCCAAAAAGCTCGCCGAGAGCGGGAAGTACAACGCTGTCCTTGCCCTTGGGGCTGTGGTTAGGGGCGAGACCAAGCACTTCGACCTCGTAGCAAACGAAGTGGCGAAAGGCGTTGCAAACGTCTCCCTGCAGACGGGAGTTCCGGTCATCTTCGGCGTCATAACGGTCGAAGACGAGCTTCAGGGCCTCAACAGGGCCGGAGTGAAGAGCAACAAGGGCTTCGAGTATGCAATGGCCGCCCTCGAGATGGCCAACCTCATGAGGGAGCTGAAGAACTGACCCTTCTGGGGCTTTTCTTTTCCCTCTTCTCATACGCTCAGCCACACGGATTTGGTGGGGGATAGACCTAGATTAATGATTTTTTGAACAAAAGAGAGTTTAAGGCAATGGATTAAGACGAATTCTTTTTAATGCAGAGTTCTTCACTTTCTTCAAACTCAATAAGCCTCTCCAGGACGCACTCAAGGGTGGAGAGGTCTTCAAGAAGAGCCTGATAGAAGGCCTTTTTCTCCTCCCCGGCGCTTTCTATAATGCCCTCAACTATCTCCTTCATCGGCCGAATTTCACGCTCCAGTATCTCCTTGGGTTGCTGAAGGAACTTCTCAAGGAAGACCGGAACGGCCGAGAAGTACTTCGTTTTGCCTCTTTTCCTGTAGGTAACCATGTACTCTCTGACAAGACGGGAGAGGGCAATTGAAACAGAAGATCTGCTCGCGCCTGTTTCCTTGGCCAGTTCAGAGATCGTCATGGGTTTTGCGTTAATTAACAGGATGGCGTAAGTCTTTCCCTCCATTCTACTGTAACCCCACCTTTCGAAAAGCTTTTCCACTAGCTCAATGAACTTCCTGCGCTTCTGGTCACCTCTCGTCATTTACACCACCTAAATAATTAGGCAGAACTAAATAAAAAAATTCCGATAACGAAAATCGAAAAGGTCGGGAGCCTTCACTCTGATCCGGTAGCTATAAGGGCACCACCGATCAGTGTAATCCAAGCACCGATAGTCCAGAAGCCGCCATCAAAGGGCATCGTTATCAACGCTAGTATGGCAATCGTCCAGCCAATGGCGCTCTTGCTCTTCTTGTAGTAGAAGGCTAGGATCATTATAAGCAGGCTGAGGAGTATCTCAACCCAGCCAACGGTGGTTGCACTGCCGTAGTGCCAGCCGTAGAAGGTCTTGTTGGCCAGGACTAAGAGGCCGTCTATCAGGATTATTAGGGCACCCAATATGGCAGTCCACATTCCGGTTTTGGCTGAAGCCATTTTCGGTCACCTCCAAAGGTCTTCAGTATGGTCTTGGACAGAGACTATTTAAATTTTTCGGTTATTTTAAATGTGTTAGTTATGACTGACACAACGAAAGGTTTATACGTGATTCCCATCAACCTCTTACTGGTGATGAAAATGAGTGCTGGGGAAGGTGTTGAAGCCGAGATTAAGGAATCTGGAGGAAATCAGATCTCAACGGCTCTTACGGCCTTCAAACTCATCCTTGGAAACCCGCTGTCAAGGGCACTACTGAGGCCAATGCTCAAGCGCTACGAGATAAACGGCAGGGAGTTGCCTGCTTTGTACTGGGCGCTCAGCGTCTACGCCGGAGAAAGCCTCAACGAGCCCATGATGATACGCTTCCAGGCTGATATCCTGAAGGTTCTTCTAAAACTCGGCATAAAACTCGCTCACGGCGATGAGGAAGCAGTTAAGGAGGCACTCCTCCGCGACCCGCACATAAGGCGCGGCATCTGGGTAGTTCTTGAGGGCATAGCGAAGTACGGTGTAACCGTTCCTCAGAAGCTCGCCGGGCCCTTCCTCATAGTATGGAACTTCACCAACATGTGCAACTTCAGGTGCAAGCACTGCTACCAGAGGGCCGACAGGCCGCTCCCCAGTGAGCTCTCCCTTGAGGAGAAGCTGATGCTGGTTGACCAGCTCGACAAAGCTGGAGTCGCGGCAGTTGCCATAAGCGGCGGTGAGCCGACGATTCATCCCGATTTCCTCAGGATTGTTAAGGAGCTCTCAAGCAGGGGCATACATACTTCGGTTGCCACCAACGGCTGGACGTTCGCGGACATGGAGAAGCTCAAGAAGGCAGTCGAGGCAGGCATAAAGTACGTCGAGGTCAGCGTTGACTCCGCTAAGCCCGAGAAGCACGACGAGTTCCGCGGCATTCCTGGAGCCTGGGAGCATGCGGTAAAGGCCCTTGAGAACGCCGTGGAGCTTGGCATCAGTCATGGAATGGCAGTGGTAATGGACAAGGAAACGTACCAAGAAATAGACGATATCCTCGACTTGGCTGAGAACATAGGCGTGAAGCGCGTCATCTTCTTCAACCTCGTGCCTACGGGAAGGGCAGAGGACATGGTGAAGGTGGACCTTTCGCCGGAGGAGCGCGAGGAGTTCATGAAAGAGGTCTACCACCAGATGAAAAAGCGCAAGCTGGAAATTCTAACGACCGCTCCTCAGTATGCAAGGGTAACCCTGCTGGAGAGCGGAGGCAAGAATGTAACGCCAGCTCACTTCTACATCGGTGAGAACAACGCCGTTAGAACGCTTGCGGAATTCATAGGCGGTTGTGGTGCGGGAAGGATCTACGCTGGTATAGAGCCGGACGGAACCGTTGTACCCTGTGTCTTCCTGCCACTGCCAGTTGGCAACGTCCGCGTGAAGCCCTTCAAGGAGATATGGGAGAACAGCAGGATCTTCAACCTCCTCCGCGACAGAGACAACTTCACCGGCCAGTGCAGGAACTGTCCCTACAGAAACATCTGCGGAGGCTGCCGCGCGAGGGCCTACCACTACACACTTGATCTACTCGGCGATGACCCGGGATGCATAATTAACAAGCGCCTCTGGGAGGACATAGTTAAACGCGGAAAGCCTAAAGCGCTAACGGAGGTCAGTTGGGTCGATGAGAGCGTAATCCTGCGCGGGCCAACACTCTACGTGCCGGGCTACTACAGTGCAGTTGAAGTAACTACCCAGAAGTTGCTTGAGAAGGTAAGCGTCCCCGAAATGGCAAAGACCTAAGCTCCCCTATCTCTTCTGCCTCATTCCTTTCCGCAGATTACACCCTTCCCCTCGCACCTATTAACCTCAAGCTGAACCGTGACGTGCGTTATACCGTACTTCCTCAACCTTTTCTCGACCTCATCTATTATCCCCTGCGCCTCACTTACCAGCATGTCGTCAACTTCCACATGGCACTCGAAGTGAACTTCCTTCTCACCAATCCGCCAAGCGTGAAAGTGGTGGGCGTTCTTAACTCCCGGGATGGACTCGATTTCCCTTTTTATCGCCTCGAAGTCGAGCTCTGGAGAAGCCTCCATCAGAACCTCAACGCTCTCCTTCAGTATCTCGTAGCCCTCCCTCAGGATGTAGAGCGATATGAAGACCGTAACGAGCGGGTCAACCCAGGTGACGTTCCATTTGGTTATCAGAATCCCGCCGACGACGACCGCCACGGAAGAGAGGGTGTCGCTCATGAGGTGCAGATAAGCAGAGCGGACGTTCATGCTCTCGTGGGCG
Source organism: Thermococcus gorgonarius (assembly GCF_002214385.1). Taxonomy (NCBI): domain Archaea; kingdom Methanobacteriati; phylum Methanobacteriota; class Thermococci; order Thermococcales; family Thermococcaceae; genus Thermococcus; species Thermococcus gorgonarius. Next base: position 799,928 of record NZ_CP014855.1, read on the forward strand.
TGGCTGTGGAGGAGGAGAACGGAGATGAGGTTGGCGGTGAGTCCTATCAGAGCAATCCCAAGCATAAGCGGGCCGTCTATCGGCTCCGGGTTTTTGAAGCGCTTGTAAGCCTCAACAAGGAAGAAGAGGGAAACTCCAAGGAGAACGGCGGAGTTTATGAACGCCACGAGAATCTCTGCTCTTTTGTATCCAAAAGTGTACTTCTCGTTGGCTTTTCTCTCGCCGATTTTTATCGCGAAGTAGCTCGCGAGTAAACTCATCGAGTCACTGAAGTTATGGAGGGAATCGCTAAGGAGTGCCAGGCTGCCGGAGAGGATTCCACCTATTACCTCGGCAATAGTGATGACCAAGTTAAGAACTATCGAGAAGGCCATCCTCCCCTTAAGCTCGCTGTGGTGGTAATGGTGATGGCCCACTCTCCACTCACCATTTTTCGATGAATTCAGGGGCTTAAAAATATTTTGAACGTTAAGATTGGAATCTCAACGAAGCTTCCACAGGGCATCCCCCACCTTCATGGGAGTATCGAGGATGATCATCTTAACCCCCGCTGAATCTAAAATCATTTTGCCCTTGGGGCAGTCCGTTCTTGATATTATGGCGTTAACTCCGAGGTTAACAAGGAAGAGGGCAACTTTTGAGCCTGCCCCATAAGGCTCCCGCCTGTAGGGGTTCTCGATAACTTTAACTTCCTTTACAGCTCCGTCCTCAACTTCAACAAGCGTAAAGGTTTCAGCCCTCACCAAACTCTCGTGAACCTCATCATCGAGACCTCCTTTGGAAGTAGGAACCGCCACCAGCGTTTTCACCACCGGCCGAAAATGAGTGAAAGAATTTTTAAGTTTGCCCCCCAAGGACTTCCGGTGGTGTTATGGAGAGGCTTGAATACAAGGCCGAGCTTGAGTGGGACGGAAACGTGGGGAGCACCGCTAAGGTTAGAGAGTTCACTTTCAAAATTGACACCAACACCGACGGCCGCAACACTGGCCCGAACCCGACGGAATACCTCCTCTCGGCCATAGGTGGCTGTCTGGCGGTGAACTGGGGACGGCTCATCAAGAAGATGCGTCTAGACGTGGAGGGCTTCAAGGTCGAGGTCAGGGGCTGGCGCACGAGGGACGAGCCCCAGCTGAAAGAGATAACCTATAAGCTCACCGTTTTCACGAAGGAGCCGGAGAGAAAGATACTCCGCGTCAAAGAGCTCGCCGAGAAGTACGGGACGGTCTTCAACACAGTCGGAGCGGAGAAAATAAAAGGTGAGGTAGAGGTCCTCAGGCCGTAGTTGGGGTTGATATTTGTAACATTACCTCCGCTCTCCAGAAGCAACACCCCTTTAAAGCACTATGTTATAAGGTTCCCTATATTGTATAAATGGGCATAGATCTCATACTGTCAGGATAATTGGTTGGATTACGTGCACGTGACTTTCGGGCCGAGGAACAGTGTTGAACGCTGGTTCAGGACGTTGAAGGAGCGGACGAAGCGTTTCTGGAATAATTTCAGAGCTAAGGACTGGAAAGCTTACAGGTTTGTTTTTCTGTTTGCTTTCTGGTATAATTTTGTTAGAGTTCATTCCCGCTTCGGTGGGCCACCTGGTGACATTACTGAATGGGTTCAGGAGGTGATACCCCAGTTATTCTGACAGTATCGTCTTTACAATAGTAAAGTTTATAAAGTCCCTCCGCATAGTCCCTACGCCTCATTTGAGATACAACAAAGAAATCGGAGGTGCACTGATGAACTTAAATGAACTCTGGAAAAGGTACCAGATTACGATGCTGGTGGTCATAGGCCTTGTGTGGGGCACGCTGGCAGGATTGATTTTCAAAGAGAAAGCGATGGTTCTTAGACCCTTGGGAGTGATGTTCATATATCTGCTCTTCACAGTGATAGTGCCCGTTGTCATGATAACAATCACTTCAGCAGTCGCCAGTCTAGCGAACCTGAGAAAGCTGGGCAAGCTGTTTGGGGTAATGATGCTGGTCTTCATGTTAACCGGTGCGGTCGCTGGAATATACATGCTCCTCGTCACGAAAGCATTTCCAATTGTACCTCCGGGTCTTAAGCTAGAGTCATCCGCGGAACTTCACCAAGTTAACCTTGCAGATGCACTGGTAAACACATTCGTCGTTAACGAGTTCTACCTGATGCTTAGCTACAAACACATGTTGCCTCTGATCATATTCTCAATTCTGCTTGGAATTGCAATTGCGATGGCGGGAGATGAGGCAAAGCCGATAGTGGACCTGCTCCAGAGACTGAACAAAGTCGCACTAAACCTGATAAGACTTGTCATGTACTTTGCCCCCATTGGAATTGGAGCCTACTTCGCGTACGTTATAGGAAAGCTTGGTTCACAGTTCGTGGAGGTTTACGCCAGGATATTCATAGTGGCTTTCGTGTTCCAGCCAATCTACTGGGTGATAATGTACACGATAATCCCATACCTTGCCGCAGGCGTCGAAGGAGTTCGCAGGTGGTGGAGGAACATCTGGCCACAGGCTCTCACTGCCCTTGGTACCTCAAGCAGCGTTGCAACGCTCCCGGTTGGGCTTGAAGTTGCAAGGAGAATAGGAATACCTGAATACATAAGAAACATTGTGCTCCCGATTGGAGCCACGATTCACATGGACGGGGCCGCTATGGGAACCATCATGAGGATCACCGGAGGATTCGCCCTGATGGGAATGAGCATCCACGGTGTCGACAACTACATAAAGGCAATCGCCCTGGCAATCCTTGCGGGAGTGGCCATCTCAGGAGTTCCTGGAGGCGGCCATGTGGCAAACGCTTTGATAATCTCACTCTACGGATTCCCGCTTGACGTCCTGCCGCTGTTCATTGCAATCGCCACAATCGGTGACGCCATGGCTACCATGGTCAACTCAACTGGAGACACAGGCGCAGCAATGCTAATTGCCAGAATTCTGGAAGGACCCAAGTGGTATGAAAAAGCAGAGGCCGCGGGAGAATAAAGAGGGTTAAATTTAGTTTTTATCTCTCAATTTTCATTATCTCTGAGGTGTTTGAAATGTGCAGGATAGCCTTTCTATACGGGGAAAACGTTGATCTAATGAGGGAAGTCGTGAATGCAACTGTCAAGGCGAGCAAGAAGGACAGATACAAAGAAGCGCTTGGATACGGACCAGAGCACGGGGATGGCTGGGGAACAGTTTCATTTTCCCTGTCCGAGAGAAACCGGCCAAAAAGAGTTCACTACTACGCTTCGATAGACCCGATTTTTGAAGACTCTGACGGCATTAACGAACTAATGACGTTCATCGAGGGCTCCCAGAGAACTGTCACGATAATTCACTCAAGGTACACCTCTGCTGGAGCCTCAAACCTCTTCAACACGCACCCCTTTCACTTCAGCGGGAAAGACTTTGAGCTGTGGTTCGTCCACAACGGAACTATGAAAAAAGAATCCCTAGCGGAAGCTCTGGGTGTAAAACCTTCGGAAGAGATCTCAGACACATACCTGCTGGGGAAACTGCTTTCAAGTGGAATCGAGAAGTTGACTACGGACAGCATCATCAGACAGTTCAATGAAGCGAGTAAGCATACAAAATCGGCAATGAATACAATGAGTGTGTTCCAGACCGTTAAAGGAGAGCTGTACGGTGTGATTACATCCTACGTTGCCAAGGACATCCGTGAAAACAAAAAAGCTATCGACTACTACAAACTCTTTGTCCTCCAGTCCGGGGACCTCTTCGCGGTGGTTTCCTCCACAATTGCCAACATAGTGCACGAAAAGTTCCAGAGAACGGAGGAAGCGCTCAACATGATGTACCTCCTGAATTTCAACGAACCCGGGGGAGAAGTCCCCCTGGAGATATTTCCAATGGAGTGAATCAGCGACCTATTTTGGCCCACTTTAATTTCTTTCATCATGCCTACTCTATGTGTCATGATAAACACCCAAACGATTGAAGTTTATTTGCATTACAGTGCAACGACGCTTTAGGCTGAGAAGATAAAAGGGAATGTTAAGAGTGCTAAGCCATAGCCGAGGTTCCGCCCTTTCCGCACGTCTCAAAAACACACCTCACCCTCTCAGCGGCCTTCAGGTATAGGATGAGGAAGATTATCTGGAATATTGGGAGCGTAGCGGCTGGAATCGCCACCAGGGGCTGGAATGCAAGGGTTGCTATCGCTATTGCCGTTCCGTTGTTCTTGCCGACGCTGAGGAACGCTATGGCCATGTGCTCCCCATACTTCAGGCCAAGGGCCCTGTCGAGCCACGTAATGAGGCCAAGCATGATCACCATGTAGACCGTGTTCACGACGGCAAGCTCGACGAGGAGCGTCCACTTGCTCAGCAGGAGTTCGGCCTTCATGAAGAATATCAGGCCGACGAGGACGAGCATCGTGGACATCGTTATGGCCCCGAAGAGTGGCTTCAGCGACAGGAAGCGCTCCGGGCCGAGTCTCCTTATAAGCGCCCTCCTCGTCAGGTCCCCGAGGAGCATCGGCAGGATTAGCACGATGAAGACCGTCCTGAGCAGCAGTGAAAGTGGAACTGGGACGCTGTAGGCACTCCCCAGGAGTTTTATCCACAAGGGGAGCATCACAGGTATCAGAAGGAAGTTGACGCCGAGGGCAACGGTAGCAACTTCAAGGTCTCCACCGGCCAGTCCGGTATAGCCTATGCTCATAGATGAGCCGGGGACGAGCATGACCAGGAGAAAGCCCAGGGCAAGGTTCGGGTCGTGGATGAAGCCCTTAACGAGGAGGAACGCTACTATGGGCGTCAGGACGAAGTTGTACGCCAAGCTCAGGAGTACGGGCCTCGGTTCTTTCATAACTTGAGGGATACGCCCGAGGTTGAGGTTGATCATCATTGGATAGATCATGAGGAACACAAGGGCTGTTGTTAGAGTGCTTAGTTGGCTCTTGTGAACCTTGGCAAACCCGGGAAAGGCCAGCCCGAGGAACCAGCCCACGGCTATAGCAACTAGTGAGTACCAGAGGAGGTTCTTTTTCAGGTTGTTGGAGAGCTTCAGCCAGTTCATTATTCATACCTCCTCGTGGGTTTTTATCAGCAGAACAGGCCGTTTCGTCTTCTTCAGCACGCGCATTGTGGTCGAGCCAAGGAATTCGTGGGAGAATCCGAGCTTCCCGTGGCTCGGGAGGAGGATGAGTGAGACGTCCTCCTCTTCAGCGACCTTAACTATCTCCTCCCATGGGACGCCGAAGCGAACCATTGGGGTGACCTTCTCCGCATTGAAGGCCCTCTTGATCTCGTCCACCCTCTCAAGGAGCTTCTCCATGGCGGCCTCCTTCAGTCTCTCCTCGATGTCCTTGAGCTCCTTTTCCTCATTCCCGTAGAGGAGCGAGTAGCCGTCCATGAGCTCTTCAATGGTTCCCTCGTCGACCACGTGGAGGAGGATGACCTCCCCAACCCTCATCTCATTCATCCTCTCGAACTGGAGCACCGCCCTGCAGTACCCCTCGCTGAAATCCGTTGGGAGGAGTATTTTCCGGAACATCTTTATCACCTGATATATTTTTCACTTTAGTTCTTTTTCATATGATGGGCCAACTCGGCAGGTTTTAAGCTTTGCTGGCCAGAAGTGGGTAAAGGGGCATCAGAGCCCGAGAAGCTCTGGAAGCTGAAGGTCAGAAAAATCGGAATAGACCTCGTTACCGAGGAAATTTTCAAGGAATGAGCGTGCATATGCATAAGGTTTATATTTGAAAAGATATTCACTTATATGGTGGTGAAAATGAGGATCGCAATTCCGGCTGAGGATGATAGAGGGCTTGAGAGTAACGTTAGCGGCCACTTTGGAAGGGCAAAGTACTTCGTCTTCGTGGACGTGGAGGACAACGAGATTAAAGGCTATGAGGTCGTAGAGGTTCCCTTCGAGGAGCACGGGCCCGGGGACCTGCCGAACTTTGTGAAAGAGCACGGCGGTAAGGTCGTTCTCGCCTACGGTATGGGGCAGAGGGCGATAGGTTTTTTCAACCAGCTCGGGATAGAGGTCGTAACCGGCGCCTACGGCCCGATTAAGGACGTCGTTAAGGCCTTCATAGAGCAGGTTCTCGAAGTCGACCCGTACTGGAAGGAGAAAATAGAGCGGGAGAAAAAGCAGAGAGGAGAATGCGGGGAGCACTGAGCTCTCTTTTTTATTGGTTTTGAACACGCGGTTTAAGAAATATTTAAAAATTTTCATATGTGAGTTTTTTCTGGTGAAGTCAAATGAAAGTGAGCGTCAAGGACTTTGCACCGAGTTGGTTTGCGAGCGTTATGGGCACAGGGGCACTGGCACTGGTGAGCCTTGCTTACTCAGAAAGACTAGCCGTTCTAAAAAACGTCGCAGTCTGGCTGACATACTTCAACACTGCCCTGTTCTTCGTGCTCCTGATCCCCTGGTCCCTCAGGTGGCTAAAATACAGGGAAAATGCCACAAAAGACCTCTATCACCCGATGGTCTCTCACTTCTATGGGACCATAGCCATAGCAATGCTCGTCCTCTCTGCGGACTACCTGCTCATACTAAGGGAAACCGCCGTAGCTAAGGCCTTCTGGCTCATCGGAACACCCCTGACGATATTCTTCGCCCTCCTGATACCCTATCTGATGTTCATTCAGGAGAAGATAGACATAAAGAGCGTCACACCCGCGTGGTTTATCCCACCTGTGGGGCTTATAGTAATCCCCCTGAGCGGAGGCCCCCTCATCGGCACGTTCCACGGAATCTGGAAGGAGATTGCGATCTTGATCAACTACTTTGCATGGGGCTCAGGGTTCTTCCTGTACCTGGCCCTCTTCGCAGTGGTCATGCACCGTTTCATCACCCACGAGCCCCTGCCGTGCGGGATAGCCCCTGCAATTTGGATAAACCTCGGTCCAATAGGGGCGGGCACTTCAACACTCTACATGCTAGTCAGGAACTCGGACTTCATAACCGCAAAAGAGCCGTTCTTGGCGTTTGGAATTGTATTCTGGGGCTTTGGTGTCTGGTGGCTCGCAATGGCAGTAATAATGACGCTCCACTATATAAGAAGGCTAAGCCTCCCCTACAGCCTCGCCTGGTGGGCCTTCATCTTCCCGCTCGGGGCCTACGTGAGCGCCACCCACAACGTCGGCACGACCTTTGGAATTGGAGTCATAGACTCCTTCGGCTTTGCCCTCTACTGGTTGCTCCTTACGCTGTGGCTCCTAACTGGGGTGAAAACGCTGAAGCATACCCTGCTCGGCTGATTTTCCTTTTATTTTCCCTGTCGAAAACTCACTCCCCAAAAGGCCCTTTATAATCAGCTCCGCCGCTTCCTCCGCGGTTAAGCCCTTCACCATGAGCTGGACGAACTGGGCCTCGTTTATCCTGCCTATCGAGGCCTCGTGCGTGAGTTCCGCTTTATCGTTCTTTACCATAAGCAGGGGGACCGTCTGGACATCCTGCTCCGCCTGATCAGAATTCACCAAGGAAAGAATGAAATCAGAGGACGTTTGCAAGGGTTTTGAGGGCTATGAGATAAATTATCACCCCTATTACCTTTTTTACATCCTCCGAACTCATCTTGAAGTGCATCAGATGTGTTCCAATCCATCCGCCTGCTATCGCCGGAATCGAGACCCAGAGCAAAAGCATCCAGTCGAGGGTCCCCATGCCCCAGTAGGTCAGGAAACCGCTCAGAGAGGAGAAGAACACCACGAGGGCCGTTGTGGCGGCCACCTTCTTGGGCTCGTAGCCGAGCATTATCAGGGCGGGGCTTATTATCCCACCGCCCCCCACTCCAAGGAGACCGCCGAGGAAGCCCGCTATCCCGCCGATTATAGAGCCTTCAACGATGTGGTTCCCGTCCTTTGGCCTCCGCCTTGGCTTGAAGAAAATCATCATCGTCCCGGAGTAGAGCAGGAAGCCCACGAAGACCCAGAGGACGTAGACCTTCGGGATGAACTTACCGGCGTAGGCACCAACCGGAGCCATGGCGGTGGCAACGAGCAGGATTGGAAGGCCGAAGCGGTGGTCGAGCTTGCCGTGTTTGAGGTTCTTGAGCGTCGCGGAGAGCATCGAGAGCGTGTTTATAAATAATCCGGTGGGCTTGGCGGTCATCAGGGGCACGCCTAACCATGTCATCGTAGGAACTATCGCTATTGCACTCCCGACGCCTCCGATTGAAAAGACGATACTGAGGATGAAGGATATCAATGCGAGCTCCGGATAGTTCATTAGGCTCACCTCATTTTATTGTGGCACTCGAATGAAGAGATTATCATTTAAAAAGATTACCCTAAAGGATATCTCTGATGGGTCCGACATAAGAAGAAAGGGGTTTCAGAAGGGAAAGAGGTCAGCTAAGAGCCCAGATGTTCTTTTACTATTGTCTCTCTCAACTCTGGGCAGGGTACGGCGGACTACCACATCTTCCTCGGAAATGCTGGAATAATACTCTCTCTTTGTTATCCTCAACGTTCGCAGAGTTTATGCTCAATCACTCAGTTTTACCATTGAACTTTCCCTTAGCACTACCCGTTCGAAGAACTGGCTAATAATGCTTTAAGTTCCGAAAAGGATATAAGCGTTGATGAAGTATACAATAAAATGAAGGCATTACGGAGGTGATGACATGGTAGGGTTGGATGAGCCGCTCCCGTACGTCGGGATAACACTTGTTCAGATTGCAACGGCGATTGTAATCCTCGTCGTTGGCTGGATCGTTGCAAAGATAGTCGTTGCTTCCTTCAAGCGCGGGCTGAAGAAGACAAAGCTCCCAGACCTCGTCGTGGAGTTCCTGGGAAGGTTCCTCAGCGCGCTCCTCTACGTTGCAGTGATACTGCTCGCGGTCAGGGCACTTGGAATTGGAGTCGGCTCAGTAGTCCTGGGCCTGTCGGCAGTGATAGGCCTCATCCTGGGCTTTGGTATGCAGGACACGCTCACCAACCTGGCAGCTGGCGTGTGGATAGCTGCCTTAAGGCCAATAGACATGGGTGAGGTCGTTGAGGTGGCAGGAAAAACTGGAAAAGTCAACGCCGTCGGCATAATGAGCACCGAGCTCTTAACACCGGACAACGTTCTGATCACGATACCGAACAAGCTCGTCTGGGGAAACGTCATAACCAACTACACCAGGATGCCGACCAGAAGAGTGGACGTTGACGTTGGCGTTGCCTACGGCACAGACCTCGACAGGGCGATAAAGCTGGCAATGGACCTCATGAAGAACCACCCCAAGGTTCTCAAGGATCCGGAGCCGAGCGTTGTCATAACGGCTTTGGCCGACTCGTCCATCAACCTGCAGTTAAGGGCATGGGTAAAGACCGAAGACTACTGGGCGGTCAAGGGCGACCTCACGAAGGGCATATACGAGCTCTACATGAAGGAAGGCATCGAGATTCCGTTCCCGCAGCTGGACGTCCACATCAAAGAAATGCCAGCGTCATGACCTTAGTCGTAGTGACAGTTAATTAAGGGTTTTCTTTGCTTTTTTGTCATTTTTTCAAGGATTTTATGGAAAGATTTATATTCGCTTCCTTGTTCTGTCGGTGACACTCCGAGGTGTCGAAGATGGACGTGATATGGACGACGATAGCGGTTTACATGGGAGCGATGCTAGCAGTTTCAGCGTACGCGCGGAAGTACGTCAAGACCTCGGCCGACTTCCTCCTGGCAGGAAGGAGGCTGGGACTTGGACTTACCGTAGGTACTCTGGCAGCCACCCACTATGGTGGTGGCTTTCATCCTAGGCGGAGCTAGCTGGGGAGCAACCTACGGGTTAGGCGGTATTTGGTACGGCTTCGCCTGCGGTCTCGGGCTTCTGGTTCTCGGACTGACCCTCGCGCGGCCAATGCGCGTTCTGGCCCGCTATACTGTCCCTGAAGTCCTTGAGATGCGTTACAGGAGCAAGGCGATTCGCCTGCTTGCGGCCAGCCTGTCCCTGCTCGCGCTCGTGGGCATTCTTGGGGCACAGGTCTGGGCGGCCTCGGCGGTGTTCGAGGCGATAGGCCTTCCGGGGACTGCAGGAGCGGTCTTCGCGACGCTCGTCTTCATAGCATACACTGCCCTCTCGGGACTGTGGGCGGTCGCTCTGACGGACTTCATCCAGATCATAATAGGGAGCATCGGAATATTCGTGGCAGTAGTCCTCGGTCTGGTCAAGGTTGGGGGCATCTCCGGTCTCGAGACGGCCCTGGACGGCATGAGCGGACTCCCACAGCCTCCAAGCGAATACTTCAGCCTGACCTCGCTCGGCCCGTCGCTGCTGGCGCTGACCCTGATAGCGACGGTCATGTACACCCTCATCGGCCAGGACTTCTACCAGAGGCTCTTCGCGGCGAAGGACGAGAGGACTGCCAGGAAGGGAGCGGTGTACGCGGGAGTACTGCTGATGGTGCTCTCGGTACTGCCAGCCCTCGCGGGAATGCTGGCGGTGGCGCTGTCGGGCAATCCCGAGGCCGTGATAGACTCGCCGAAGACCGCGGTTCCGAGGCTGGTCATCTCGGTCTTCGGTGGCACAGTGGGGGCGATATTCGTGGCGGCAGTACTCGCGGCCATCATGAGCACCGCCGATTCCCTGCTCTCCGCTGCAACCTCGCACATCGTCAAAGACTTCTACGAGGGAATCTTAGGGGAGAAGAGCGACGAGAAAAAGCTATTGAGGCTCTCAGTGCTCACCACGGTAGCGGTGGGACTCCTCTCCCTCGGGGCGGCACTGGCGATCCAAGGCATAGTCGAGCTGCTCATATACTCCTACGACGTCTACACCTCCGGGGTCTTCGTCCCCCTGGTGCTGGGACTTTACTGGAAGAGGGCCACCAAGGAGGGAGCTTTGGCGGGGATGCTAGCTGGATCTCTGGTGGCGGTGCTCGGAGCCGCTGGAATTTTGAACTTCCCGTACTGGGAGTACATCTACGTGAGCGGTGCACTGGTCTCGGCAATAGTCATGGTAGTAGTCAGCGTCCTGACCGAGGTCGAGGAGATCGACGAAGAGCTTAAAGAGGCCTTCGGCTGATCAGGAGGCCGCTTCGATCTCCCATCCATCTTTCTTTTCTGAAATCCCTATCGAGAGTATCTTGTGCTCGAAGGGGAGCTTTAGGACCTCTGCGGCGAGTTCTCTGGCAGAGCTGAAGTTACTCAGGCCGATTTCGATGAAGCCATCCACGTTGTAGGTTGCCGTAACGAAGGCTTTGCCTTCCCTCAGCTCAAGCTCCCTGACCCAGAAGCCGTCCCTTCCGACGAAGCCGAGCCAGCCCCGCTCGCTCCCGTGCTCTATAACTCCAGCTATCCTCGGCGTGTTGTAGTCATCCCTCTCGTAGTCCATCGCGTCGAGAACGTGAACCAAAGCCTTCCTCGGCTTCTCCCACTCGAGGGCCTAGAAGATAAAGTCCGTGTGGAGGCCGTTGGTAACCCCCGCGCACCTCTCGTTTACCCTAACCACCGGGTAGCTCACGTAGGGGTTGTCCGTCTCGGTCTGGTTGATTATGTAAGCTGCATTTCCCCGAATCACGGCCCCTCCTGTTCGGGAAGGAGCGGGAGCAGAGGAAGTGAAGAGGGCCAAGAAAGGCACGATGGAGTGGGGCATCGAGAGCGCGGTGAAGAGGAGTGAGAAGAGGCCAGATTTAATCTACCACCTCGGTGACTGGGGCAAGGAGCCTATGGTTTTGATCTTCGGAAGGAGCGCGCTGGAGGTCGTTGAGCGGGTTGAACTCCTGTTGGGCTAACGTTTTAACTTCCTCCTCCCTATTCTTTTCGGTGGTCCCATGCTCGTAAGGGGAAAGGTTGCCGGTAGTGAAATCCCGCGCTTCAAGCACCGCTGGTTTGGAGTTCTTGACGTTCAAACCAATGACGGAACCTACAGGCTCTACATGACCGGAAACGTCGCCCAGTGGTTTCTAACCGGGGACGAAGTTGAGATAGAGGTCATCCACAAGCCTAAAAAGAAAGAAGGAGTTAAAGTCCTCGACTTCGACGATTACAAGCTCTGGAAGTTCTACGACGGGGAAAAGATACCCGTGTGGCCCCTCTGGGAGAAGGACGTCGAGGCGAAGCGCTACTCGCCCTTAACGGGTGAACTGCTCTACACCTACAAGATAAGGGCCAGGGAGGCAAAGTACGAGAGCGATTTCGAGGCGATAGCCGAGCTTGAGCAGTACCACTACGCCAGCCAGAAGGAGAAAGTGGCCCTGTGGCGCTGTGAGAACGGCCACATCTTCGAGGCCAACACCAGGGGAAAATGTCCCGTCTGCGGGAGCGAGGACGTGCACATCCTTGAGATCAAAGGCTCAACCCCCGCCTCCCGCTTCCTGATCCTCGAACTGGTGGAAAGAGAGGAATACGAGCCTAGGATTTTAAGCTATGCGAGAGTTGACCCGCCTATACCGCTGATGCACCGCCGCCTGCCGAACGGTGAAGTGGAGAAGAACATCCGCGAGAAGGTCTTTCCCGAGGACTGGTTCCACCCGGCATTCTGGCCCGAGAGGATAATGAGGGAACTCTACGAGGAGCTGAGGAAAAAGTACGGGAAGAAGGTTGCGCGCTCCTACCTCTGGGAGCAGGCCAAGTGGAAGGCTCTGGCCGAGACGAACACCGCTGGGGCGAGAATTGCCAGGGTAGTTGTCCACCCCGACTACCGCTCCGATGGGCTGGGACAGCTGAGCGTTAAGTCGGCCCTCGAGTGGATAGCCGAGAGGAGAATCCCGGAGATGAGGAAGAGGAAGCACATCGTCGAAACCATAGCCCAGATGGCGCGCTACAACCCGTTCTTTGAGAAGGTCGGCTTCAAGTTCCTCTGGGAGACTGCCAGCGGAAGGCCCGTCCTCTTCTATCCACTCACGGACGAAGCTAAGGAGTACATCGAGCGGTTTTTGAAGGAAGACCCCTACGCACCCAAAGATGGGAGGCTGTGGCGCCCGAGCTACGGGAAGGTTGAGCCGTTAAAGGGCCCGATAGTTTTCAGGAACGTCTCAAAGGTCTTCGAGAGCGAGCTGGACATCAAAGGCCTGCCCGAGGAGATACAGGAGCTTTTGATAGCCTTTGGTGTGAGGCATCGCGTCATCCAGAGGCCCGTTTTGAGGAACCTCAACTTCGAGATAAAGCCCGGCGAGCTGGTTGCGGTTGTTGGAGCAAGTGGGGCAGGAAAAACGACCCTGCTGAGGCTCATTCTCGGTTCGGCCAACGGTTGGTGGGAGGAGCGTTTCAGGCCCACGAGCGGGGAGATAGAGGTGCCCGACAACGCCAAGGTTTCGGTAATGATTCCCGGTGAATTTGAGCCGAGCTTTGGCTCGGAAAGCATACTAGAGCACGTTTACAGGAAGATTAAAGACCTGAACGCCGCTGTTGAAGTCCTCAACCGGGCGGGCTTAAGCGACGCTGTACTTTACAGAGCCAAATACGGCGAGCTGAGCACTGGGCAGAAGGAAAGGGCAAGGATAGCGTCGCTTTTGGCCGAGAAGCCAAACTTACTCCTCATAGACGAGTTCGCGGCACATCTTGACACCCTCACGGCCATGCGCGTCGCCAAGAAAGTTGCCGAGATAATCCGCGAGGCAGGAATAACCGCTCTGATAATCACCCACAGGCCGGAGGTCGTTAAGGCCCTTGATCCAGATAAACTGCTCTTCGTCGGCTATGGAACGGCAAGAGTGCAGAAAAGGGAGAAAAGTTAGCCCTCCATTATCTTTTCCAGCTTCCTGCAGAGGTTGAGATGGAAGAGGAACTCTTTTTCCAGCTCTTTATCGTTGAATATCAGCTTCAGCTCGTTTAACCTCTTCTTTCCCCCGAACTCGCCGTAAACCAGGGTGCAGTTAACATCGACAAGGCCAAAGACGGCCGCGAGGTTGAAGATGAGCGTCCTCAGCTGGTAGGCGGAGACTTCGTGGGTTCCGAGCCTGGTGGTGGGGTACTCGAAGTAGAAGTACTCAAGGCCCTCCATTCTGGCGACGTCGGTAATAGCTAGGTCGGCGGTAAGGAATACCAGCAGTGTGGGACTCATCTCGTCGTAGTGCTTGAGGGTCTTGACAATGAGCTCATCGTTGTTGTGGCCCTCACCGTAGCGTTCCGCTATTATTATCCTGTCTTTCAAAGCCTCGAACTCTTTGAGGGCAACGTAGGCCGCTTTTCTGGCCTTTTTCGTCCTTCTGTTGCTGAGCTCTCTGAGGAGGTGTCCGTTTCTGACTGTCTCCATGATCTCATGGAGGTACTGGGAGCGGTACTTGTAGTTCATTGCCCCCTCTATCTCGTTCTTGACGTCCTCCGCGACCACGATGGGGTAGCCGTCGAGGGGACGGTAGGAGGAGATAAAGCGGTGGTAGAAGAGGTTGGTGTCGGGGGCGAAGGCAATGCCGCGCCTGAGGACTTTGTAGACCTCGAGCATGTGCCCGAACTCCTCGATGTTGTCGTATGTTATGATCCCTGACGATATGAAGGCCTCGTAGAAGTCCGAGTACGAGGGGAGCTCCGGATGCCGGGATCTAAACTGATTCCTGTCTGCGGTAACTTTGATGAGATAGCCCCTCTCGGAAACTTCCACACGGAAAAGGGGGATACCGTAGAGGGGGTAGCCGACTTCGAGCTTCTCCCTCTCTTGGAGGAGATTTATCAAAATCTGGAGCTCCGGCTTCTCGATAACCACTTCCTCACTCCCCATTTTTCCCACCCAGGAAGTTCTTGATCCTCTGCATATGCTTCGGCAGCATCATGTACGGCCTGTTGGGGAACGCAACGTCGAGGAGGGCCATGTAGAGGATTTCCTTCACGTTGGCCACTCTGCTCTGGATTATGGCGGCCGCTACAAGGGCTTTTCTTCCCGAGGTCATGTTGAGCACTACCTCTTCGCCATTGAAGCTTGAGAAAAGCTCCCCGAGGACCCTATCGGCCATGATGAAATCGTCGTCGTTTATAAGCAGGGTTTCGACTTCAGGGGTTAAGCCGTACGCGGCAGAAATAGCTTTTATGGCCTCAACTACCTTTGGGACTGAGCCGGCGTAACGCTTCTCGGTCACGACGTAGACCTTTCTGGGCCTCGATCCCCTCATAAGCGAGGCGTAGTAAGTGTTCACGAGGGCCCAGGGGGTCCTGCCAAGCAGGGCGACGTGGATCATGCTACCACCTACTCCACCATTATCAACCCGTAGAGGACGCTCTCGGAGAAGTCAATATTGACGAGCGAACTTATTTCTATCCCCACCGCGTCTATGCTGGGTCTAACTTTGTCGGGCATCCTGCAGGGCTCGCCCCTCTCGAAAGGGCAGTCGTCGCAGAGGTTGCAGTTGCCGGGGAAGAGGGCCATCGCGTAGAGCTTGCCCTCCTTGAAGAGCTCTTTCTCCCTCTTCAGGAGCCAGAGGAGGACTTTTCGCTTTTCCTCCTCAAAGTTCTCCATGTCGATTTCGAATTTGATTAAAACGGCCTTTTTGAAGCTTTTAACCCACTCCCTGGCTTCCTTCCAATCCGGGGCATGGGGAGGACAGCCCGGCCTCTTCCCGTACATCGGGCAGGAGCGGCACTTCCACACCGGCCTCGGTGAAACCACTATGCTCGAAGCCTCAACCTCTTTCTCCCACAGCACTTTCATCGGTATCAAAGAGAATATTGGAAAAGGAGGTTAAAACGTTTCCTCAGTCCATCAGCCTGCCGCCGTTGACGTCTATGACCTCTCCGGTGATGTGGTCGTTTTCGAGGAGGAAGATCACGGCGTGGGCTATCTCCTCTGGCTTGGCTATCTCTCCCGTCAGGGAGAGCTTTCTGAGTTTTTCCTTTATCTCGGGGCTTATCAGGTCGGTGTCAACTGGGCCAGGAGCGACGGCGTTGACTAATATGTTCGGTGCCAGATGCCTCGCGAGGTTGAAGGTAAGCGCTATAAGGCCGCCCTTAGATGCCGCGTAGTGAGGCCCGACCGTTCCCCCGTCCTTCCCGGCTATGGAGGCTATGTTGGCTATTTTGCCCTTCTTCATGTACTTGAGAACCTCCTGCGTCACTATGAAGGCCCCCTTGAGGTTTACTCCGAGGACGGCGTCCCACTCCTCATCCGTCACCTCCATCGGCCTTAGGGCCTTTCCAAGAATGCCAGCGTTGTTGACCAGAATGTCTATTCTGCCGAAGTGGTCAACGACCTCCTTTACCATCCTCCTGACCTCTTCCCGGTTGCTTACATCGGCCTTCACAGGTATAGCATCGACTCCGTAGGATCTGCAGAGCTCCACGGTTTCTCTGGCTTTTTCCTCGCTGTGGGCGTAGTTTACAGCCACGTTAGCCCCTTTCTGAGCCAGCGCTATCGCTATAGCCCTTCCTATTCCCCTTCCGGCACCAGTGACAAGGGCAACCTTGCCGGATAAGTCCATACTACCACCCCTTTTTCAGGTTTTGTTGGATATGCTCTTTCATTTATTCCAAAAACCTTTTACGTATATCGCTATAGTATCTCTCATGAAGTTGAGATGGCTGGTTTCATCCCTGCTAGCTTTACTCGTCCTTTCGGCGGGGTGTCTAGGATCCAGCGGGGGTGATGAAAAAATGAACGCCCCTAAAACCCTCGAGGTTGGTTCCGTCTTCCACGACGGCCAGTTTATACCTAAGGAGTATACCTGTGAGGGCGACGACACAAACCCCCCGATATACATAGGGAACATTCCGGAGGGCACAAAGTCTCTGGTTATTATAGTGGACGACCCGGATGCCCCCGGAGGAACCTTTACCCACTGGATAGCCTGGAACGTTCCCCCTGTTGGAGAAATACCATCATGGATACCAAAGAAAGCAAAGACCGACGAACCGATTCATATTCTCCAGGGAAAGAACGATTTTGGCAGGATAGGCTACAACGGCCCCTGTCCGCCCAGGGGGCACGGTGTTCACCACTACCACTTCAAGGTCTACGCACTGGACACCGAGCTTGACCTCAAGCCCGGCTCCTCTAGAAAAGATCTGGAAAAGGCCATGGAGGGACACGTCCTGGCCTGGGGCGAAGTGGTCGGCCTCTACGAAAGGAAGTGAATACTTCCTGTTTCTTTCCCCTTTCGATTTCGATAGAGATTTAAGCAGTCTACTAACAACTTAACTGGTGGTAGCATGACCCGCAAGCTTTACTACGAGGATCCCTACATGAAGGAGGCCAGAGCAAAGGTTTTGGAAGTGAAGGACAACGCCCTTCTCCTGGATCAGACGATATTCTACCCCACTGGAGGTGGCCAGCCCCACGATACGGGGTGGATAAACGGAGTTGAAGTTCTGGACGTCTACAAGGACGAGGGCGGAAACGTCTGGCACGTCGTTGCCGAGCCAGAGAAGTTCAGGGCCGGTGACGAGGTCGAGCTGAAGATCGACTGGGAGAGAAGGTACAGGCTGATGAGGATACACAGCGCGATGCACCTGCTGGAGCACGTCCTCAACGAAGTTCTACCCGGAAAATGGGAACTCTACGGCAGTGGAATGAGCCCAGAAAAGGGCAGGTACGACATAGTCTACCCTGAGAACGTCAACCAGTACAAGGAGAAAATAATCGAGCTCTTCAACCGCTACGTTGACGAAGGAGGCGAGATGAAAATCTGGTGGGAGGGAGAGACGCGCTACACCCAGATAAGGGACTTCGAGGTCATTCCCTGCGGCGGGACCCACGTGAGGGATATAAGGGAGATAGGCCACATCAAAAAGCTCAAGCGCTCCAGCCTTGGTAGAGGCAAACAGAGACTTGAAATATGGCTCGAGTAGCTTTTTATTCTTTCATGTTTGTTTCGGCAAAACGGACGTCCAGCGAGTTTTTAACCCTGAAAAAGCTCAGCGTTACCTTCGGGTTTCTCTTGGCAAGTTCTTCGATAGATACCGGCTCGTAGTCGAGGAACTCTACAACCCTCGAAAAGCTGGTGTAGCCTTCTGCAGTTGCTGAGCCTATCGCGTTCTCAAGTGCATCGGGCTCGTAGACCGCGTGGAAGACCTCGGCACTCCCGTCCCTCCAGACGGGGATTACCGCCTCGGGTTCGTTTTCGTAATAGATCCCGATCAGGTAGTTCACGAGGAACGGCATCACGAGCGGCATGTTGCCTTCAACGAGGAAGAACGGCTCATCGGGGAGAGCCTTAAGGAGGGCCTCCATCTTGCTCCTCGCAGAGACGGGAACTGGGTTCGAGACGTGGAGGGAGTAAGTCTTAAGTTTGTCCTTTCTGACGATGGTGAGAACCTCATCAATCCTCTTGCTCATCAGCAGCCTTCTCTCGGTGAGCTTTACCACTGGCTCATCATTTATGGGTATCGTGTAGTTCTCCCACCTCTTCTCTGGAAACGCCATGACCACTGCCCGCATGAGGACGGGTCTCCGTTCGTCCTTAAAAACCTTTTTTAACTTGGTTGTCATATGTCCAAGATTTTCCCGAAAACTTAAACTTTATTTTGGATTTCCTGAAAATAACAGTCTAAATGATACCAAGATTGATGAATAATCTGCATTTTGACAACGTTTTACACCCTTCTTTGCCAGTTCCCTTCGATGGGGGGGGAATTGACGATACCATCACAGTTGGGGCTGAGCATGGATTCCTAAGTTAACCTTTTATTATTCTCCTCCAAGAGTAAACGGGGTGGTACAATGCTCCCGGAGCTCGTCATGGGCTTTCTCTTCACTCTTGGATGGGCCGTGTCCTACGTCCTCGTTTTGAAGCAGAGAAGCGTTGCCAGGGCCCTACTTGGCGTCCTCATCCTCTTTGGGGTTATTGTTCTCTTCACCCCCTACCGCTTCGGGGGAGACATACTTGGATGGCTCATTGGCATTTCCGCGGGCTTCTTTGTAGGCCTCCAACTCGTCCAGAAGTATGGCCCTGAAAAGCCAACGGACGAGAGCGTCATAGCCGTTTTCCTCCTCGGCCCGCTGATTTTTGCCCTTCTTTTGATCCTCGTTTTGGTGTTCTGAGCGAAACTTTTATATACCTAAGGTTACTAAAAATATTCCGGAGGAAACACGGAGGTGGTGGCCATGGCGGAGATGATAATACCCTACCCGCAGCTCCAGAAGATACTTGAGAGAACCTGTGAACTTGCCGTGATAAAACCCAGGGCCGAGGAAATGATGGACATCGTTGAGAAGAAGCTCGCCGACCTCTTTGAGGTCGCCTACGAGAATGCGAAGGCCGAGAGGTCCGAGACGATAAAGCTCAGGCACATACCCATAACCAAGGGCTTCAGGAACAGCATGAACCTCTTCAGGGCGGTCATAGAGGGCGAGGGCGTTGAGATTGAGCCCATCAGAAAATACGTCCTCAAGAAGATACCCGGCGATATACCGCTTGAGGAAGAGGTCATAAACGAGCTCCCCACCATAGCCGGAACCCTCTTCGTGCTCGTCGGCAGGGTCATCAAGGCCCTCCACCCGGAGATTAGGAACGTCTATCCCGAGCACATCGAAGAGGCTAAGAAGGTGCTGGACTACACGCTTTGATGCAATATGACAAGTTTTATCTATGATGTTAATCAATTAATTTAAGTTTTTTACCGAATAAAAAATAAAAAAAGTCAATCGCTGGCAAAATATTCGGGATTTATTTTTAGATTTTTTATGTCTTCCTTAGTATACCCAAGGTCTTTGATTGCAATCTCTTGGAACTTCTTCCATGCTTCTACATTCTTCTTGAAGTAGTTCCTTAGAGATTTTGCAACTTCATATGGATGATTTTCTTTGGAAAAAACCTCTACTGCTTTTTTGACAAAATCTTGATCCATTCCGAATATTTTAATGATCCATACGCTCAACTCGGATCTATCATTGGCATATTGAAAAGATGTGGGGTAGTTTATCACTTCTGTAATGATTATATTTTTAAGATGTTCAAAAAATTTATATCTATTTAGTAATATGTACCTTATATCACTAGTATCAGAAACAATTCTGTTTAAGATTGAGAGAGTGTAATTCGATATATGCTTTGGAAATTCTCTGGACAACTCTTTTTTGGTCTCCTCTCCTAAATAAGGAGATTTTAGGAGGTACAAGAATACTTCCATCTCTTTTTCTCCAATTGGATATTCTTCTTTTAGCCTATTTATTATTCTGGGGAGTATCTCCCTATTATCATTTACTATTTCTTCGAAGGATTGTGGGCAATACATTATAAATCTTTCAGGGGTTATATTTGAGTTTTCATGGAGATATCTGAGTAAAGCCATATGATGCTCTTTGAATTCAGAGTTCCTAGTCAGGTTATATATAGTAGTTAGAAGCTCAAGAAATCTATATTCAGCGATTCTTTTTGGATAAACATTTTCAGATAACCATAACCAAAACATTTCAAGAAAATCTGATAGGTTATTTTGGGCAAGTTTATCTAAAACTTCTTGTAGGTATTTCTCAAAATCCGTTGAATTGACTCCAAATGCATTATATACTTCAATCACATCGGGGAGTATACTCTCTACTTCGCCGGATATCTTAAGACGATGTTCTACAAAATCAATCATAAATTGCCAAAAAGCCTCGACATGAAAATTGGAGATATTGTATCTTTTTCCATGGGCGCATATGTTTCTTATACCTTTCCAATACTTAATCATCTCCCTGTCTTCGTCGTAAATTATGAATGGGGTCTTTTGTTTCCTAATGAGCAGAGAGAATATAGTATCGTCCCATTTCTTTTCGTCATTAAGATTCTTTTTAATACCTTCCCAATTCTCTTTAGTTAAACCTATGCCTTTTGGGGGGGAGTCAATAACCATTAGACGTTCTTTTACTATATTTAAAAATGCTATCCACGCCATAACAATAGCAGCCCGGTATGCATTTGCTTTGTAAGAAGAAATAGATTCTTTTAAGAGAATTAATGAGGATTCAGGTAAAATTTTTCTATTTTTTTGTATCCATTCCTCAATAAACAATTGCCTCATTTGATTGCCCCAAATATTTGAGTCATAATGAAATATTAAAAGTTTACGGTTGACCTTGAAAATTTCTTGACTCCTTCAGCCACCTCTCCATCCACCCTACAATAAGCTCAAGCCTTCTCACGCGGTGCTTCGGCTTGCCGCCCCTGCTTAAGTCGTGGTTCTCGCCCGGGAAAAGGGCAAGCTCCACCGTCTTGCTGAGGTACTTCAAGGCCGTGAAGAACTGGAGCGCCTCTGGAAGCCAGCAGCGGTAGTCTTCCATCGAGTGGATTATTAACAAGGGCGTTTCAACATTCGGAGCGTACTTCAGCGGGCTCTTCTCCCAGTAGCCCTCTGTGTTGCTCCACGGGTCGCCGCCTATCTGGTCGGGAGCGAAGAAGTATCCTATATCCGTCGTCCCAAAGAAGCTCACCCAGTTCGAGATGGAGCGCTGAGTAACTGCGGCCTTAAAGCGGTTCGTGTGGCCCACTATCCAGTTCGTCATGAAGCCACCGTAGGAACCTCCGGTAACGCCTATCCTCTCCGGGTCAATGAAGTCGAAGCGCTTTAGGGCTTCATCAACGACCTCCATCAGGTCCTGGTAATCCCTCTCCCCGTAGTGCCCCCTTATGTCAGCGAACTCTTCTCCATAACCGTCGCTTCCCCTTGGATTGGAGAAGATGACCACGAAGCCCTTAGCCGTTAGGACGTGGAACTCGTGCATGAAGGAGTAGCCGTAAGCGGTTTTGGGCCCGCCGTGGATTTCAAGAACCGCGGGATACTTCTTGCCCGGCTCGAAGCCAAGGGGCCTCATAATCCACGCGTCTATCTCCACTCCATCGCTGGCCTTAACCTTAAAGTGTTCGGGCTGTGAGAGGTTGTAATCCTTAATCCAGCCGTTGAAGTCTGTAACGCGCTTCTCCTTCCCGTCCCTCATGACGTAAAGCTCCGTTGGAGTTACCGCGTCCTGGGCGGTGAAGGCTATGTAGTCGCCTATGGCAAAGCTCTCGACGCTCCTATCGCCGCCGACAACGCGCTCGATCTTCCCGTCGAGGTTTACCCTGAAGAGGTTCGCCCTCGGGCCGTCGGTAGCGACGTAGTAAACCCAGCCGTCCTTAAAGACGAGCTCTGCCCTCTGGCTTCCCCTAACGTCGCAGTTGAGCGAGTTGTAAGCGGAGCGGTCGAGGTCTTTCGTGAGCTTCCTCATCTCGCTGGTTTCAGGATTGTAGTGGTAGATGTGGGTGTTGGTCGGGATCCCCCTTTCCCTCGTGTTGGCCTTGAGGATGAAGGTTCCGTCGTCGAGCGGGATGAAGTCGCTCACGCTCCACTTTCCGGGTGTCAGGCGCTTTGCCTTCCTCCCCTCAAGGACGTAGAGATCACTGACCATCGGCTTCTTTTCGCGGTCCTCTTGGGCGATAAAGTAGAGCCTGCCGTTGTGGACGCGGATTTGAGAGACATCGAAGTTCTTTGGAGTCAGGCGCTTCTTCTTCCCGGTTTCGACGTCCACTAGGTAGACAACGCTCCTCTTTCCATAGACCCAGCCAACACCGTTGAACCAGAAGGGTATTTCCTTGATGATGTGGACGTCATCCTTTGGCTTCTTCTCGACGTCTATTGGTGTCACAACGGCTATGCTCCTGCCGTCCTCCGTGAAGCGGAGGTTTCTTATCCCGTACTTGAACTTCGCTAAGAGCCTCGCCTCGCCGCCGTCGGTCGGAATAACGTACAGCTCGGCTTCTTTGCTCTCCTTGTCGCGCTTCGATGTAAAGGCCACGAGCTTCCCATCCGGCGAAAAGCGCGGATTCCCGTCCTTTTTGCCGGATGTGAAGGGTTTGACCTTCCTGCCGTCGTAGAGGTAGAGCCTTGAGAAGTAGTCGTCTTTCTCAACGCTTATCTCAGTCACTTGGAAAACGAGTTTCCTCTTGAAGGCGTCGATGTTTCCCACGAGCTTGAACTTTCCGAGGTCTTTCTCGGTCAGACCTTTCGCCATTTAGAATCACCGGATTAACTCGGTTCTTTTCGTATAAAAGCTTAGCGTTTCGATGGTTATCGAGATAAAAGACAATAATGTTAAATACCACAACATGGAACCGTATTGGGTGTTAGTTGTGGCAATTCTTATTGTAAAAAATGGACAACAGGTCATACGGGTCGAGGAATCCAAATTTGAAAACGAAGCATACCTTCAAAATTACATAGCTGAGAACCCAGAGCTAATTCCTCTGGAGGAGATTCATTCAGAAAGCAGGAACTTCATTGTGACAATAAGAGAGTTTGAAACCTCATCAGGACCTATTGACATCTTGGCAATTGACAACGCTGGTGACATATACATCATTGAAACCAAGCTTTCCAAAAATGCCGACAAAAGAAAAGTTCTTGCTCAGATTTTAGACTATGTCGCTGCATTATGGGAAGAATACTCAGAAAATCCCGACAAATTCGTGGAAGCTCTTGGAATAGACACAAGTGAGGATGTACTCTCGAACATAACAGAGAATCTCAGCAATAGTAATTTCAAGCTCATCGTTGCCATGGACTCTTTAGATGCAAGGCTGAAAACGTTAATCCGCTTCTTGAAGTCCCATTCTACCTTTGATGTTTATGCCTTGGAGTTTGATTATTACAAACTTAGTGATGATGATAAGACATACGAGATATTTGTTCCCAAACTCTTTGGGGTGGAAAGCACTGAAAAGAAACTCAGAACTACACGGAGAAAGTGGACAGTTGAGAGTTTTATGAACTACGTGGAGACCGAGCTTTACGCCCAGTTCCCTGAGAGGGCTCAAGCGATTAAAGCTATATACCAACACGCTCTGGAAAAAGGGTGGAATGTACGGGCTGGACAATCGAGGGGTGGTTCTATAAATTTGGTGCCTCCCAACCCGTTAATTAGTGATGGTAGAAGCATATTAACCGTTTATGCTGAATATGGGACAGTACAGGTTAGTTTTGGATGGATAAATGATAACGAAATTGGAAATGCTGCTGCCCGTATTATTGCGGAGAAGCTCAAAAAGGCGGGAATGAAACTACAGTCAGATTACAGAAACCGATATGTGGGAATCCCTGAGAGACTATGGGTGCCAAATCCAAAGGTATTGCTGGAGATTATTGATGAGATAACAAAGCTCCCTAAATCGGATCAAACTCTTTCTTAACCTTTTTAAATCCCTCTTCTCCCTTCTACCTGGGAGGTGACGGCCGTGACCGTCAAGGTCCGCTTTGATAAGGACGTGAGAGAGTACGCCAAAGGCGAGAAGGTTAAGGACGAGATACTCAAGCTCACCGAGACTGCCCTCGCTCAGGCTCTTGAGAAGTTCCACAGGAGAATGATAGTCATCGAAGGGGACACACTAAAAAAGGCCGAACTGGCCGGAATCCTCGCTGGTGCTTCGGCTAGGGCTCTGAGCGGAGTTCTTGATGAACTTGTTAAGAAGCGCCTCAGGGACGAGAGCGAGGATAAAATCGAGGTTCTCTACGCCACCGATGCTCTGGGCGAGGAGACCTTTGGAAGAAAGCGCTACGAAGCCTTTAGAAAGCACTTTGATATTCTGGCGGGTTCTGAGGTCAACGTTCAGGCGGTTACCTTCAAGCACACCCGGGACATCCTCGGGAGGACTTACGACCTTTTAATTCTGGACATGAGCTACGATTATTCACCTAACGACCTCGGTAGGATTATTGAAACGGTTAGGGGCGGCGGGCTGATATTCATCCTCGCTCACCCGTTCAAGAAGTGGAAGGACATGTGGACCGGCTTCCACAAGAGCCTTGTAACTCCTCCTTACACCATAGACGACGTGAAAAAGCGCTTCAACAGGAGGCTCATCAGGAAGTTCACGGAGCACGAGGGGATTTACATCATAACCGAGAACGGGAAAATAAAGAAGAAGCCGAAGAGGAACAAGAGCCAGGCGAAGATAAAGGGCAGGAAAGGCATCCCAATCCCGGAGGAAACTCTCTTTCCCAGAGAACTCTACGAGATGGCCCTCACGGAGGGGCAGGTTGAAGTTCTCAAGGCCTTTGAAGGTCTCGTTGAGAAGGAAGGCATGCTCGTTCTGACGGCCGATAGGGGAAGGGGTAAGAGCGTCTCCGTTGGAATAGCTGCCATAGGCCTTGCGCTGGCCCTTGGAAAGCGCACCAGAATAGTTGTAACTGCCCCCGAGCCTGAGAACGTCCAATCGCTTTTCCGCTTTGCAAAGAGGGCCTTGGAGAGGCTCGGCTTCAAGCCTCACGTCGTTGAAGAGAAGGGCCTCATAAAGGAGCTCTACGCGAGGAAAATAGGCCTGCGCTATTACCCGCCGGCCGAAGGCTACAAAAAGAGCGCAGACCTCTACATTCTCGATGAAGCGGCGGGAATCCACGTGCCGATACTCCACAAGTATCTAAACAAACCGCGCGTCGTTTACTCCTCAACGATTCACGGATACGAAGGTGCTGGAAGGGGCTTCTCGGTCAAGTTCCTCAAGAAGGCGAGGGAGAAGAGAGAGTTCAAGGAACTCCACATGGACGAGCCTATTAGATACGCCTACGGCGATCCAATAGAGAAGTGGCTCTTCGACGTCCTCCTCCTCGATGCGGAACCTGTTGAGCTAACCGAGGAAGACTACGAGCTCATAAAGAGGAAGGAGGTCTACCTTGAAGAACCCGACCTGGACGACTGGTTCGAGAACGACAGGCCCGAGCTGAGGCACTTCGTCGGAATCTACATCCTGGCCCACTACCGCAACAAGCCGAGCGATGTGGCCCTTTTGGCGGACGCACCCCACCACGAGGCGAGGGTTTTGAGGCTCAAGAACGGCAAGATAGTGACCGCGATACAGATTGCCAAGGAAGGGAACATACCAAAGAACGTCATAGAGAAGATGGCCAAGGGCTACAAGCCGAGGGGAAACATCATCCCCGATATGATGGTCAAGCACCACTATTTGAAAGAGTTCGCCAAGCTTAGGGGATACCGCATAGTTAGAATAGCGACGCACCCTGATGCCATGGACATGGGGCTGGGAAGCAAGGCTTTAGAGCTCCTTGAGAAGGAAGCTCGCGAGAAGGGCCTCGACTGGATTGGCTCGGGCTTTGGGGCGAGCGAAGAGCTCGTCCGCTTCTGGGTCAGGAACGGCTTTGCAGTGGTCCACCTCAGCCCCGCAAGAAATCCTGTTAGCGGTGAGTTTACGGCGATAGTCCTCAAGCCTATAAGCGAGAAGGCGAAGAAGCTCATAAAGCAGGCCAACGACGAGTTCAGGATTAGGCTTACAGAGTGGCTCGGCGATACTCACCGCGAACTTGAACCCGAGATAGCGCGCTGGCTCTTCGAGACGCCCTTCGGCGAGGCCGTGGATTACCCAATCCATCTCACGGAGATACAGAAGAAGAGGTTAGATGCTTTCACGGGCAAGGTTCTGACTTACGATACCGTCGTCGATGCCGTCAAGCCGATAGTCAAGCTCTACTTCCTCGACGGCTGGATGAAGCCCTACCTCGACGAGAGACAGATAAAGCTCCTCATATACCGCGTTCTGCAGGCCCACAGCTGGGAAGAAACCGCGAAGCTCATAGACCGGACGGAGACCTTTACAATGATCGAGGTTAGGGACATCATCAGGGGTCTCTGGTATTACTACAAGCGGCTTCTAAGCTGAGCAATTTTTTTAACCCCTTTTCACTACTTTCCATGGTTGGAAATTACGGCGGTGTCAGCGATGCCCAGCGGTTGGGAGAAGATAGTTTCTGTGACAAAGAGCGGGATGAAGATCATCGGGCAGATGAAGCGAAAGGTCTCAAGGGGAAAGAAAATCGCCCTCCTGATAGACGGTCCCAACATCCTTCGAAAGGAGTTGGGGGTTAAGCTTGAGGACATAGTTGAGGCGCTCAGCGAGATAGGGGATATAAGAGTCGCCAAGGTTATTCTCAACCAGTACGCTCCACAGGGACTGATAGAGGCAGTCTCAAACCAGGGCTTCGAACCGGTGATAGTTTCGGGAGAGACCGGCGTAAAGCTGGCAGTTGAAGCTATGAAGGAAATATACAACCCTCACATAGACGTTATAGCATTGGCAACAAGGAACGCTGAATTTCTTCCCGTCATTCTGAAGGCAAAGGAAAAGGGCAAGGAAACAGCGGTTATAGGCGTTGAACCCGGATTTTCAGCGGCTTTGAAGCACGCCGCAGACTACGCGATAATCCTTGGCGGTGGGGAGGAATGAAGGAGAAGTTCTTCTCAATCCTCCGCAAAAAGGAAGAACGCCCCGAAGAGAGCCCATCGAAGATGATAGGCCTTATCGTCGATGGTCCCAACATACTCAGAAAGGAGTTCAACATAAAGCTTGAGGACATCCTCAGTGCCCTTCGGAAGATAGGAAACGTCAGAATAGCCAAGGTTATCCTCAATCAGTACGCTCCACAGGGACTCATAGAGGCGGTAGTGAACCAGGGGCTTGAACCGGTCATAGTGGCCGGCGACACTGACGTGAGAGTGGCTATAGAGGCCATGGAGATGATATACAACTCCGATGTTGACGTTATCGCCCTGGCCTCCCGTGACGCCGACTTCCTTCCGATAATAATTGAGGCGAAAAGAAGGGGCAAAGAGACCGTTGTCATAGGGGTCGAACCCGGCTTTTCTGTGGCACTTCAAAACGCCGCGGATTACGTCGTTAAGATGGAACCCCAACGAAAACCTGAGGAGCAGTCTAAGGAAGAGTGATCCACACCTTTGCTCCCTCAGTTTTTTAAGTCCACTCTCCAAGCCAAACACATGATAGTTGCCATTATAGACGGCTACACCGACGAGCCGGCGGGACTCGGCGTTCCCCCTTACCTTGGAATCTACCCGAGGTACGCCTACGGGGCGATAAAGAAGGCCCGGAAAGACGCCAGCGTTTTTTACCTCACCATAGACGACCTCAGAGCGACCTTTGAGGGCGAGAAAGGAATCGCCACGAAGAACAAGACTCCAAACTTTCCGAAGACCCTGGAGATACTAGAAAAAGCCGATCTAATAGTATACATCGGCGGCCTTCACACGCCGGGCAAGTACCTGTCAGCGGTTCCCTCCCAGGTCGAGGAGATAGCCAAGTTCATCAAGCCATTTAAAGGCGTCAAAATCCTAGGAGGGCCGGCGTTCATGGGCTCTGCCCACGCCGGAGGAACCAAGATAACCTCGCGCGAGCTCTCCCTGGCCCATTCCGTTTTTGACCACGTCGTCTATGGCGACCTTGAGGCGTTTCTATTTGATTTCCTTAGAAATCCCAAAGATGCTGACCCCTTCCGCTTTAGGGACTATAATGAATTAAGGGATTATGCAATTATTGGGGCAGAAGTGGTTAAGCAGTTCCCGGACTTTCCGGACTTTGTGATAGTCGAGATCGAGACCCAGCGCGGCTGCCCTAAGGCAATGGGTATAGGCGGCTGCTCCTTCTGCACCGAGCCGGTGCGATATAAAACGGTCGAAGACCGGCCCATTGAAGATGTCGTGGCCGAGGTAAAGGCCCTCTACGACCTCGGCGTGAGGCACTTCAGGATTGGAAGGCAGAGCTGCATCTTCTCATATATGGCGAAGCCGAATGGCAGGGTTCCGATTCCGAATCCAGAGGCTATAGAAAAGCTATTCAAGGGGATACGCTCGGTTGCACCTGAAGTTAAAACCCTTCACGTGGACAACGCTAATCCAGCCGTGATAGCAAACTATCCCGAGGAGAGCGTTAGGATTGCGAAGACCCTAATCAAATA
Source organism: Thermococcus gorgonarius (assembly GCF_002214385.1). Lineage (NCBI taxonomy): Archaea > Methanobacteriati > Methanobacteriota > Thermococci > Thermococcales > Thermococcaceae > Thermococcus > Thermococcus gorgonarius. The sequence continues at coordinate 828,445 of NZ_CP014855.1, forward strand.
CGGAACGCCGGGAAACGTGGTTGCCTTCGGCCTTGAGAGCGCCGACCCGAAGGTTGCCAGGCTTAACAACCTGAACGCCACAGCTGAGGAAACCTACGAGGCGGTAAAGATACTCAACGAGGTCGGCGGGAGGAGGGGTTACAACGGCATGCCATGGCTTCTGCCGGGAATAAACATCATCTTCGGCCTTCCGGGCGAGACGAAAAAGAGCTACGAGCTGACCTTCCAGTTCCTGAAAAGACTTCTCGACGATGGCCTGATGGTTAGACGTATAAACATCCGCCAGGTGGTCGTCTTTCCTGGAACACCGCTCTGGCACATGCGGGACAAAGTTAAGACCGAGAAGCACAAGCGCCTGATCCAGCACTACAGGTACAAGATACGGCACGAGATTGATTTACCGATGCTCAAGCGCGTCGTCCCGGTGGGGACGGTTTTAAGGGACGTCCGCGCCGAGGTCTTTGACAACGGCCTCACCTACGGGAGGCAGATAGGGAGCTACCCGCTCATCGTTGGCATCCCCAAGGAAGTTCCTCTGAACCGTTTTTACGACGTTTTGATCGTGGATCACGGCTTCAGGAGCATAACCGGAATTCCTGTTCCTATAAACGTGAATCGCGAAAGTCCCAAGGTTCTCCAGCTGATTCCGGGAATAGGAAAGAAGAGGGCCGTTAAAATCCTCGCCCAGAGGCCACTCTCCAGGGAGACATTCCTTGAAATGGTCGATCCAGGTTTGAGAGGTGTTTTAAAGGACCTCGTAGAAGAGTGAGCGGTGGTCGTCATGGAGCAGAGAACCCACAGGCTAACCTCGGAAAGGCTGGTTGGAAAGCCATTAAAGATCGAACCGGGGAGGGCTGAAGTCGAGCTCATTACCACCGAAGAGATGGCCGTTGACGAGTACGGCCTCGTCCACGGCGGCTTCACCTTCGGCCTAGCTGATTACGCCGCCATGCTTGCCGTCAACGAACCCACTGTTGTCCTCGGAAAGGCTGAGGTCAGGTTCCTCAAGCCGGTAAAGGTCGGTGAAAAACTGAGGGCAGAGGCGAAAATAGAGGAAGACCTCGGAAGGAAGAGGATCGTTAGGGCTGAGGTGTTTAACGAAAGGGGCGAGAAGGTCTTCGAGGGGACCTTCCACTGCTACGTGCTTGAGAAGCACGTTCTGGAAAAATAAACGAGAAGAAGAACCTCAGACAAGTTTCTTCTCCTTCAGCACCTTTTCCATCCTGTCCATCGCTTCTTCAAGCTTCTCGTATGCTGTTGCGTAGCTTATCCTTATATAGCCCTCGCCGGCCTTCCCGAAGGCCGAACCCGGAACGACGGCGACCCTCGCCTCCTTCAGCATTAGCTCGCTAAACTGGTGGTCTGTGAGGCCGGTATCTTTGATGCGCGGAAAGATGTAGAAGGCACCCTTTGGTTTAACCGTCGGCAGGCCCATCTCGTTCAAGCGCTTCCAGACGAGGTTTCTCCTCCTGTCGTACTCCTTCCTCATCTCTTCGACGGCCTTCCAGCTCCTCGGGTCGTCGAGGGCTTTGGCTGCCGCGTACTGGGCGAAGGTGACGGGACAGGTTGAGTTGTACATCTGGAAGCGGGTCATCTTCTCGATAATCCAGGCAGGGGCGGCGACGAAGCCGAGCCTCCATCCGGTCATGGCGAAGGTCTTGGAGAAGCCGTTGACAGTTATCGTCCTCTCGAACATGCCGTCGAGCGAGGCTATACTGTAGTTCTTAACGCCGTCGTAGACGAAGTGCTCGTAAACTTCATCGCTTATGACAATGAGATCGTGCTCCACCGCGAAGTCGGCTATTTCCTCAATGTCCTTCTTCGTTAGAACGGAACCGGTTGGGTTATTGGGGGTGTTTATGATGAGCGCCCTCGTTTTTTCGGTGACGTATTTCTCAAGGTCGTCAACGGAAAGGCGAAACTCGTTCTCCTCGTAGGTCGGAACCTCAACGGGCTTTCCACCGGCGAGGATAACGGCTGGAGCATAGCTCACGAACATCGGAGAGGGGATCAGAACTTCTTCTCCGTCCTTCAGAAAGGTAGCCAGTCCCATGAGAAAGGCCTGGTTGGCACCGGTCAGTATCATTACCTCGGTTTTTGGATCCGCATCAATGCCGTTCTGCTTTTTGAGCTTTCTGGCAACAGCCTCGCGGAGCATTGGAAGGCCGGCGTTTGGGCCATAATGGGTATAGCCCTTGTCAAGGGCCTCCTTTGCGTACTCCTTGATGTGAGACGGAGTGTCAAAATCCGGCTCGCCGATTCCGAGCGAGATTACATCTTCCATCCCAGCGGCCAAATCGAAGAGCTTTCTTATCTCAGAAGGGTTGACGAGTTCAAGTCTGTCGCTCAGCGCCATGAGCATCACCGTAACGGCTTCTCCTCAATGTTTATAACGTTACCTGGAAGAAAAAGTGAACACTAAAGAATGATGGTGTCTATTGGAGTTCAGAAGTGAGGAAAGAAATAAAGCTCAGAGAAGCATCCTCGCGTCGACGGCGACGGCGCCGTCTTCATAGGCAAAGATCGGGTTGATGTCGAGCTCCCTGATCTCCGGAAGCTCAAGGGCAAGCTCGCCGACCTTGACGATTATGTCGGCAAGGGCGTCTATATCGACGGGCTTCTCGCCACGAGCTCCGGCGAGGATCGGGTAAGCCTTGATCTCCTTGATCATGTCAAGAGCTTCTTCTTTCGTTATCGGGGCGACGCGGAAGGAAACGTCCTTGAGTATCTCGACGAAGATTCCACCGAGACCGAACATGATGGCCGGGCCGAACTGCGGGTCGCGGATCATACCGACGATAACTTCCTTGCCGAGCGGGAGCATGCGGTAGATGATAACGCCCCAGAGGTCCGCGTCCGGCTTGTAGTTCCTGGCGTTCTCCATGATGGTCCTGAAAGCCTGCCTGGCCTCCTCGTCGTTCTTGATGTTGACCTTAACTCCACCGGCGTCGCTCTTGTGGATGATCTGCGGAGAAACGATCTTCATAACTACCGGGTAGCCGATCTCCCTGGCGAACTGAACGGCCTCCTCCTCGTTGGTTGCAACTTTAAACTCCGGAACCGGGACGCCGTAGAGCTTGAGAATCTCTTTGGCCTCAGGTTCAACGAGCGGCCTGTTTTCGGCCTTGGCCTTCTCGATTATCTCTCTAGCCTTAGCAATCCTGTCCATACCAATCACCTCATCAGCTTGACAATGGTCAATCCCCCTGGGCAGTTAAAAGGGTTTCCATTTGCCAACCCATCACTTCAACCACGTTTGAAGCCATGGTGAAACCCGTGCCGTTCGGGACGGGGAGCCAGAAGTACCGCGAAAAATTCTGAGCTCGAGCACCAGCCCGAGCGACGAGACGAGCAGCTACGTGGAGTTCGTCCTTAACCTCCCGTCCGGGAACTCCAAGACCGTGACGTTCGAGTACGAAGTGACCTGGTGATGTTGCCCTTTTTCTTTTTGTCTCTTCTTCCTGGCATGATAACCTTAATAAACGACCCCGCTTTCTATGGTTAGGGGTGTGAGAAGATGGCAAAGAAGAAGGAGTTTAGGCAGGCCGAGGTTAACATCGGCATGGTCGGTCACGTTGATCACGGCAAAACGACTCTCACAAAGGCTTTAACTGGAATCTGGACTGACACGCACAGCGAAGAGCTGAGGAGAGGAATTACCATCAAGATAGGCTTTGCCGATGCCGAGATAAGGAAGTGCCCGAAGTGCGGCAGGTACTCTACATCACCGATTTGTCCGTACTGCGGTGCTGAGACAGAATTCGAGAGAAGGGTTTCCTTCATAGACGCTCCCGGGCACGAGGCGCTCATGACCACGATGCTTGCCGGCGCTTCCCTTATGGATGGTGCGGTTCTCGTCATAGCGGCCAACGAAGGCGTCATGCCCCAGACGAGGGAGCACCTCATGGCTTTGCAGATAGTTGGCAACAAGAACATAGTCATAGCCCTCAACAAGATCGAGCTCGTGGACAGGGAAAAAGTTCTCCAGCGCTATAACGAGATAAAGGAGTTCGTTAAGGGCACCGTCGCTGAGAACGCTCCCATAATCCCGATTTCAGCCCTTCACGGGGCGAACGTTGATGTACTGCTGGCGGCTATTGAGGAGTTCATACCAACTCCCAAGCGCGATCCAAATAAGCCACCCAAGATGCTCGTCCTGAGGAGCTTCGACGTAAACAAACCGGGAACCCCTCCCGAGAAGCTCGTTGGGGGCGTAATCGGTGGTTCTATCGTTCAGGGCAAGCTTAAAGTGGGCGACGAGATAGAGATCAGACCCGGCGTCCCCTACGAGGAGCACGGAAGGATAAAGTACGAACCGATAACGACCGAAATAGTATCGCTCCAGGCGGGTGGACGGTTCGTTGAAGAGGCTTACCCGGGTGGCCTCGTCGGAGTTGGGACCAAGCTCGACCCGTTCCTGACCAAGGGAGACCTCATGGCGGGAAACGTCGTCGGGAAGCCGGGCAAACTTCCACCGGTATGGGAGGACCTAACTCTGGAAGTTCACCTTCTTGAAAGGGTCGTCGGAACTGCGGAGGAACTCAAGGTCGAGCCGATAAAGCGGAAGGAGGTTCTCCTACTGAACGTTGGAACCGCCAGAACGATGGGTCTCGTCACTGGCCTCGGAAAGGACACGGTCGAGCTGAAGCTCCAGATACCGGTCTGTGCCGAGGTAGGAGACCGCGTTGCTATAAGCAGGCAGGTTGGCTCAAGGTGGAGGCTTATAGGATACGGCTTCATCAGGGAGTAGCCTTTTTGTTTCTCCTTCTTCGTTTTGGTGGTTTAAATGGGGAGGAAAGAGTGGATCGTTGTTCCCGACACCAACTTTCTCCTCGTTCCGGGACAGTTCGGCGTCGATATCATAGGGGAGCTCAATAGGATACTCGACGTGAAGTTCAAGATCGTTGTCCCAAACGTCGTCCTCCAGGAGCTGGAGGTTATAGAGAGGAAATCGAGGGGGAAAGACCTTCTGGCCGTAAGAATGGCGAAGAAGCTGGCCGAGCGCTTCGAGAAGGTTGATATTGGGGAGTTCGGGAAGAAACCTATAGATGACCAGATTTTCGACTTCGCCGTGAAAAACGAACGCGTCATAGTCTGCACCAACGACAAGGGACTGAAGAAGAGACTTAGGGAGAAAGGTATCCCTGTCGTTTATCTCCGCTCTAAGAAGATCCTTGAGCTTGAGGGGATGCTGGACTGATCCCCCCGTTCTAAAGGCAGAGTTTTTAGAGAGGAGGATAAAAGTTTTTGATGCGTCAAAAAGGCCCTCTAAAGGTCGGTTCTTTTTATCGTTTCAGTTCAAAACCCTTAAATTCTCCCCGCCGTTTGTCCCCTGGGTGAGAGAATGTACACGGAAGAGGAACTGCTTGAGGAAATAAAGGAACTCATGGAGGACGAAGAGCTTTTCAAAATGTACGAGCGAACGTTCAGGGAGTACCACTACTACTTCGACACCACCAACTACATAGTCCTCAACGTTTACAACTTCAACGACCACGGGCCGATACACGTCCTCCTGACGACGAGAAGGGCTCTGGAACTGCTCAGGATCATTAAAAAGTTCGGCATGCAGACCACCGCCGAAAAGCTCGGAAAGCCCCTCCGCTGGAGCAAGTTCATCGTCGCCTTCGGCGCGCTCTTCCACGACATCGGCAACATGATACACAGAACGCCCCACTACCAGTTCAGCGTCTTCCTGGCCGAGCCCATCGTGGATAAGCTTGTGAAGGAGTTCGAGAAGGAAGACCCGCTCCTGCTGAAGGCCCTCACGCTCAACGCCATCTACACCCACGATGAACATGTCCAGTGCACCACTATCGAGGGCTCTTTGGTTACCATAGCGGACGGCTGCGACATGGAGGAGGGACGGAGCAGGCTGGTTCACGGAAAGGACGTCGTTGACATCCACGCCGTTTCGGCGCTGGCTATCAAGAGAGTGGAGATAAAGGAGGGCGACGAGGAGCAGCCAATACTGATCGAAATATGGATGAAACACCCCGCCGGGATATTCCAAGTGGACGAGATCCTGACGAAGAAGGTCAAGAGCTCGCTCCTCAGCGGAAAGGTCAGGCTGAGGATACACACGGGCACTGGCGAGGAGGTAGTGGAAAAGGTGGTCTAAACCCTTTTAACTGGTTCTTCCCACTCTCTTCCATGTCCCTTCACGAGGCATATCAGGACCTCAAGTACCTCCTCAACAGAGGTTACAGGAAAAAAAGCGCCCTGAAGTTCGTCGCCGACCACTACCGTCTGACCCTTGAGGAGAGGCATCTCCTCGCTAGGTGCGTTTTTTCTGACTCCTGGATTGAAGAGGTCAGGAGAAAGCTTCTAAAACCTGAAGAGCTCGCCGGCATAACCCTCGCCATAGACGGCTTCAACGTCCTGATAACCATGGAATCTATTCTGGAAGGGAGGGCGATACTCTGTGAGGACGGCCTGGTTAGAGACCTGAAGTATCAGGGAAGGTATAAGCTCAACGAGAACACGGAGAGACTTCTTAGGGAGACCGTGAGGGAGCTGGGAGAACTCGGAGTAGGTAAAGCGGTCTTCTTCTACGGGAGGAACGTCCCGAAGAGCGGGGTTGTAAAGGCGCTGACTGAGAAATCCCTTGAGGAATTCGGAGTCCCAGGCGAAGTTTACCTAGTGAAGAGCCCCGACTTCGAGCTGAAGAGGTTTGAAGCCGTCGCAACAGCAGATGTGGGGATAATCTCCAAAGTCAGCCATGTTTTTGACCTTCCGGGACACTTTGCCAGGATGTTTCAAAAAACCGTTGAGTCGTTTTTTGACGTTGTCCGCCGTTAGGCCGTTAAAGTACTCCCTAATTTTTTAGAAAATCTCGAAATACAGCAACATAGTCTAGCTCACTAGAAAGCCTTTAATATTATGAGAGCGAAAGGTATTGTTGAAGTATTACCCGCTTTACTTTTCTGCGGGTCTTGGAGGGGAACATATGAAAAAACTTGCCAAATACATTATTGTTGTGCTTTTCATTGGGATAGTCCTGAGCAGTGGCTGTACCGGCGGTGGAACCAAGGAAACCAGCAGCTCAAAGAGCTCGAATTCTCAATCAACGACATCGGCATCCCACGGGACTTCCACGACGACTCAGACAACCTTAACGCAGACAGCTGCCTACTGGACAAGCCCGTGGGAATACTCGCCGGTTAAGGTTGGCAGTGAAGTTTACAACGTCACATACTACAAGGTCCACTACAAAGTCCAGCCCAACCAGAGCTCCCCGGTGTATGAGTACGTTGTGGAAAAGCGCGTGGATAAAACTAAGGTTCACGTTTACGGCAGGAGCCTCACCGGGAACACAGTCGATCTCGGTGAACACGATGTTTACCAGTACGAGACCATCGTGACGCCAGTAAAGGCCGCGAACCTAAATGGAAAGCTCACGCTCAAAGTCTGGTACAAAAACAGCGTTGGGGAGGCCTTCGTTTACCCGTGGGATATAGTCTGGGCCAGCTACTTCAGCCCCTATGGTTCCATGGGGGCAAACGAATTCGTTGGTCTGGAGATGGAGTACGGTGGAAAATCTTTTACAATGACAAACGGCGCCGCTTTCAAGAATGGAGTGCTCCCGTACTTTGAGGGAGACACAGAGTGGATGAGCGAAATCAACACGGATCTTACGAACCTTTACATGGGCTGGTTTGCGGTTATTCACGTGACTGTCTGGAATGAGTTCAGGGCGAAGAACGTCTTTCAGCCTCTAAGCGGTTCTCTCTCGGACGGTCAGGGCCACACAATAAGCTGGAGCTCGGAACCGGATGGGACGGCTGAGTTTTCTGGAGTTAAGTTCGCTCTCATTAAGTTCCAGTGGAGCTACAGCGGTGCCCCTGAGGGGACTTCAATAGACGGGCACGGGAAGTTCTCGCCCTACGTTTTCATGCCCTTCGAGGTTGAGGGCCACTTTACGTACATGGATTCCAAAACCGGGGAGAGCACCACAATCTATGGGTACATGGAGATAGAAGATCTGAAGCTGAATGAGGTGAGTCCATGAAGCGTTTCCTTTTGCTCCCTCTTCTTTTCTTTATAGTGATTTCTGCGGCCTGCATCGGCTTTCGAGCCCCAACGGTAACCACTTCATCCTCCAGCCCGAATTACACAACGACTATTTCCCCCACTCCAGAAACCCGGAACATGACGCTCGTGTGGCATCTTGACAAACACGGCGAACCATTTATGGATCTTACCCCAGACGGAAGCCTCGCAGCCGTGGTGGATTGGGAAAGAGCTATTGTATATCTAGTTAAGCCCAACGGCACTGATAGATCCTTTGAAGTGGAAGAAGGGGCTGTAATTAGTGGCATTGCCATAAAAAATGAGACCGTCTACGTTCTTGGCAGCTACAAAGATTATTCCGGGGTCAAAAAGTACTCGTGGTGGGGTCCGGTCGGCGTGGAAAAACACGGCTGGGCGGGTAGCGTAGCCGACAGCATCGCCCGCTCGCCGAGCGGAAACCACCTCTGTTACCTCGTGACAACCGGAGCAACAACCCAGGAACTCTACTGCGATGGAAAGAAAATGGAACTCAATCCAAACGATTATGACCTTAATTCGGTCTCGGATTCTGGCGTCGTTGTCCTAGCGAGGGCTGACAAAGCCTTTGTTTTCAAAGAAGGCTTAGAGATGCTCAGCTTCAACACCAGCAACGTCATAGCCTACCGTGACAGGCTCCTCTCGAGCGAGGGCGAGAAGCTCAGGGTTTACTCGCTCAACGGTGATGTCCTGGCAAAGAGGGAGGGCTACACGTTCAGGATGACGACGCTGATGCGCTGGACCCTCATTCCAACGGGGAAATACATCTTCAGGTACGAGCCGCTTGAGGACACCTCCGTCCTCACGTGGAACCTCACGGAACTCAGAACACTCCCGGGATTCCCATATTTCGCCAACGAGAACTTCGTGGTTACGGCCAAAGACGGGCTGATTCACTGCTACTCCCTTGAGGACTTCCACGAGGTCTTCAGCATGAAGGTTCCGGGGGACTCGCTTGGCTACGTGAAACTGAGCAACGACGGGAGGGTTCTCATTCTCTCAGATGAGTTTGGCGGTTTTTGGCTTTATAAGGCCGCTGATTCGCGCGGTTGAACATGATGGGAGGTTTGCTGTATGGGAAAACGTAACCTAGCACTGCTGCTGGTTGCCGTCCTCCTTTTTGGAGTTATTTCCAGCGGATGTCTCGGAGGAGGTGGAAACGAAAGTAGTCCCTCCGAAACGTACTCCGAATCAAGCGGTAGCTCGGGGAGCACGTCCGGGGGAACTTCCGGAGAAGAGACAGTCTCGACGACATGGGAGAGCCCCTGGGACGCCTACAACCCGGTTACGGTTGACGGAAAGGATTACTACATAACCCAGGTTAAATACACGTTCACCATAAAGACGGGAGAGGGAGAGCACACCTACGAAGTGGAGAAGAAGAGGGGCTACATCAAGGCGCACGTCTACTCTGAGGAGAACGGGGAGAAAAAAGACCTCGGCGAGTTCAACCTCTTCACTTACTATGGAAAAATTACCCCCATCAACGACCCGAACGTCACCGAGCCCTTTGAGTACGTCGTCATGGTCAAGGAGAGAACCAAAGACACCGACCAGTACTTCCTCAACCCACTGCCTGATTTCGGTGCCCTAAGCACAGGGGGTAGCGTGGTTGCGGAGGCCAAGAGCGGGGACAGCTACTTCTACTGGAGCAACCCCGCCGCGGTTGGGCAGTACTCAGAGCTTCCCCATACTGCGGGCGACATAGAGTCCGTCTTCGAAAACATAGGGGGGTACATCACACAGGCATGGATGGCACTGATAAGCTCTGGAGCTTGGAGCGGTCTGGAAGGGCACGATCTGATGAAGGAAGATGAGTACACCTTCTCCTTCATGGGGATGGGCTACCACTACAAGATTTCCCCCGACGGAAGCGTAACCCTGGACGGCAAGTCCTTCAGGGTCAGCAACGTCGAGTGGAGCTATTCCCTGGGTGGAGTGAGCATGCAGGGGAGGGCGACGATAGCGCCTTCTCTACCAGTGCCGATAGAAACAGAGGGGAATTTCGTAGACCTGAGCTCGGGAACCAAGGTTTACTCGAAGCTCAAGATCGAGGACATAAAGCTTGAGAGGGAGTTCGGCGGAATAGAAGTCAGCATAGAGGAGCCAACGTCTCCAGGTGAAGGGGCGGAAACGGGGACGGAAACCGAGACCAACACCCAGACGGAAACTCCGTCCGAGAGCTCCGAGAACTGGAAGCTCGCCTGGGACACCTCGGAGCCGATAGAGATTGGGGGCACCGCCTACGTGGTTAAGGGCATCACCTACGACATCACGTATAAAACATCCGGGGGGGAGGTCCACTACACGATGGAGAGCGGCTATACAAAGACAGATGACGGCTACAAGGTCTACGCGATAGTTAACATGGACGACGGCTCTACCTACAAGTTCGAAGTCATTTCAAGCGGGCTTGAGGAATACACGGGATGGGTTCTTTGGGTGCCCTCAGCCTTCCAGCTCACCGAGAGCGGTTCACCTGAAAAGGTCGTCATAACAGGGTCTTCCTGCGAATATTCCTACGATGAGAACACAGGGGAGATGAGCGGAGACCCGAACTGCGGTGCCGAGATAAGAGAAAGCCCCTTCGACCAGCTCTGGGACGTTTACAACGGCTTCGCGGGCGGGATCTATGGGGACGTCGTGACAGTTGAAGACCTTTCATCAAACGGGAACGGATACACGGTCTCGCCGGACGGTACGGTCAGCTTGGCCGGGATGGACTTCAAGCTCTACAACGTCAGCTGGAGCGGGAGCTTCATGGGCGCCCTTCCGGCCAACGGGTACACCCTCGTCGCCAGAGAGCTTCCCTTCCCGGTCGAGATAGTTGCCTCGATAAACGGCATTGGTAGCGGCCCACTCTACCTCCACACGAAGATAACGGACATCAAAATGGAAGAGGTCCAGGGTTAGCCTTTTCTTCTCCCGTTTCCCTTTATGTCGTCGTCCGTTACAAGGCCCTTGGCATAGGGACACAGCTCTCTCAGCGGGCATTCGTCGCATTTTGGCCTTATCGGCCTGCAGATGCTCCTGCCGTGGTCAACCATCGCGTGGTTGACGTATATCCACTTCTCCTTGGGAATGAGCCTCACCAAGTACTCCTCAACCTTCTCGGGGGCAACCCTGGGAGGAGCTAGGCCGAGGCGCTTGCTTATTCTGTTAACGTGGGTATCAACTGGTATAGCCTGTTTCCCAAAGCCGTACGCTAGGACTATGTTGGCGCACTTTCTCCCTATTCCAGGGAGCTTCATCAACTCGTTTATATCATCCGGAACCTTCCCGCCGTACTTCTCCAAGATTATCTGGGAGGCCTTAACGATCCACTCGCCCTTCGTCTTCCACAACCCAACTCCCTGCTTTCTCAGGAACTCCTGCATCTCCTCGATTGGAGTTGCCGCTATCGTCTCAATGTCCCTATAGCGCTTGAAAAGCTCCTCCCAGACGCGGTAGGTTACTTCATCCCTCATGCGCTGGGAGATGATGCAGTGGATTAGAGTCCTGTAGGGGTCACCTATGAGGAGCTTCTCCCGGGGATAGGTTTTAATGAGCAGGTCAACAATTTTTTCGGCCCTTTTCTTCTTTTCTTCCCAGCTTTCCCGGAAAGTAAATCCCTCAAGGCTCAATGATTGTGATTTTGTCACCATGAACTACCACCACCTTTCCTTCGGCTACCCTAACCTTCTTCAGATTCTCGAACTCTCTGCTATAAACTTTTTGTCCTTTCCAGTTCAATATTCGAACCTCGCTCCCAAGAACGATCACAATGCCGCCCTTAAATGGAATCGCATCTTGAATATCAAATCCAAAATCCAGCGTTATCTCACTCACTTCCCCCGTCGAGACTTCGATTCTAGTAGAGCTGTCAACTTTTAACGGGGATGGTTCGGCCAGGAGAACCTTGAACTGGAGTGGTTTTCCAAGCAGGTCAACCTCCACGGTTTCGCCGGTTCTGAGTTCTCTCTTTATCAGCTTTGACCTGAGTATTTCCTCGAAGCCGGCTGGGAGCTCGACATTAAAGAGGGGCTTCAACACAACCCTCACTGCTATCACCACCTTCTCATAACGGCAGGAAGCTTTCAACTTTCCGGAGACCTTGCTTAAATCGACATGTTGAGGATACACTGACGAGAGTCATGGGAAGACCTCAATATAGGGTGTGAAGTTAGTTCTCCTGGTGGAGGTAGGGATTAACAGGGAAAATGGAGGAATAAGCCGGAAAACTAGTAATCTAGAAGGGATTTCACAAATTCCGGTCTTTTCGCTTGATCTTTTCCCTGAACTTCTCGTAGCTTATTCTCAACGCTTCCAGAACCGGGAGTTTTTCTCCCGCAAAGAAACTAAGCATCGCACCTCCTCCAGTCGAGATATGACTTATTCCCTTTATTCCGTACTTTTGAATGCTGGTTATGCTGTGGCCGCCCCCCACAACACTGAAGGCCTTGCTCTCCCCAATGGAGCGGAAAACTCCGACGGTTCCCACGGCAAATTCCTCCCTCTCAAACACTCCCATTGGTCCGTTGGCCACTATCGTTCCTGCGTTAAGCAGTATCTCCCTGTACTTCTCAACGGTTCTAGAGCCAATATCCATGATCGGATAGCTATCAAACAATCTCTTCTCCTCGCTTAGCAGGTCGATTTCAAGTCTTCCCCCCCTGTAGTCAATTGCAAAATCGACGGGGGTTCTTATCAGGGGGTAGAATTCATCGAGTATTCTTTCGGCCCAATCGACGAGTTCGAGAAGGCCCTTCTTTGTCAGGAATTCAATGTTCGCGTTGCCGAGATTGAAGCCCTTGGCCAAAGTGAAGACCTGGCTTACAAGCCCGCCGGTCAAAATAAGGTCGGCCCTTCCACTTCTGAGGACGTTTTCCGCAACCTTAAGCGAATCATCAACCTTGGCCCCACCAAGGACGTACACCCTCGGCCTTTCTCCCCTTTCGTAGGCCTTCTCAAGGGCCGTTACCTCCCTTTCCATCAAAAGCCCCATGGCCATTGGTTTTAGGCGGGCAAAGCCCACCAGAGAGGGCTGACTCCTATGGGCGGAGGCGAAGGCATCGTTTACAACATTGTCAATCAGTGGGGACAATTTTCTCACAAAGAACGTTTTCTCGCACTCCTCGAGCGGCTTGTAGAAGACCTCCTCCGCAGCGAACCGGAGGTTTTCCAGCATAAGAACTTCTCCAGCCTTCAGTGAGCGTATACGTTCGCGGGCGTATCTCCCAAAGATGTCCTCAACGTATTCCACTTCTTGTCCCAGCAGCTTGCCCAGTATTTCGGCGTGCTCCTCCGTCGTCGTGTAGTCTCCGTTATAAGGCCTGCTCTGGTGTGTGGCTATGACCAGCCTTGCTCCCTCATTCAGGAGGTATTTAATCGTCGGAATGACTGCACGGAAGCGGGCATCACTGGTTATCTTCCCATCTTCGATTGGTGAGTTCAGATCAACCCTCAGAAACACGGTCTTTTCCTCGTAAAAAAGATCATCGACCCTGAACATCTTGCCCACCGATGTAACTTTATCAACATTCAATGAACTTGTATATGTTAAAAAGTATTCTGAACACCGAGGGTGATAACAGGCTGAATGGAAAGGGATTTATAATATTGTGCGGATGTATCATTGTGTGATGAGGACAATGTCATGGAGCGCGGATCTTATCATGAGACTTCCAAAAGACCTCCTTCTGGATTCCATTTCGGAGCTTCTGTGGAGAATGGGGTTTAAGAACTACGAGAAGGTCTCAAATGAAAGAAAGTGGGGCGCTGACATAGTGGCCATCAGGGAAGATCCAATAGCGGGAACAGAAAAGCTCATCCTTTTAGTGCATGATAGGGGACTCGCAAGCTCAAAAGATGCCAACTTTTTCGCTCAGAACGTCGACAGACACAAGGCCCACAAGGGAGTCCTTGTTTCGCCCGCAGGGTTCACAAAGGACGCCAAGCTCTTGATGTCGCGGGACTACCTTGGCAGGATCATACCCTGGGATGGGGAAAAGCTCGCATCCCTGCTGAACAACTACGGTGTTAAAGTCCCGGAAGGGGCCGAAAAGTTTTTTACTCCGGAGAAGGAAGAGAAGGAGGTAAAACTGGAGGAATTCGAACTTGATGCACCCCTCCTCTACGATTTCTCACATGCAGAACTCATGAAGAGAGTTTCAGAGCATCTGACCAGGAATTACCCAGTTTCACCAAATGAGATAGAACTCGTTTCCCTTTCACTGGAACTTTCTACCGCTTACATTGTCTCTTGGGAACTCACGGGGACAGAAAAGGAGGGTGGAAAAGCCATAATCTTCTCAAAGGATGATGTCGTGCTGAACGCCGAGGAAGACAGAGAACTTTCCACACCGCTGAAAAAAGCTCTTCTCGATGAGAGAGCAGTAATACGGGCCACCGAGAGACGGATACAGAATCCGGTAAGTCCCGGCGAAGTTGCTCTGATCCTGAAAAGCCTCGTGGCTGAAAAGAAGGGGGTCTCAGAAAATCATGTGTCAATAATAGACAGAAGAAAGGTTTATCTGCCAGTAATGGCTCTTATGGAGCTTAAGATGGGAGAAAACAGGGGAGAGGCCAGGGTGAACCTCAGAACCGGTGAAATAGACGTTTCACTAGAACCGCTCCCCGAGGGATACTTTTTGAAAAAGGCAAGGAGTATCGTTGAGAAAGAAACCGGAGAAAAGCCTGAGGAAATCAACGTCAAGAGCGGCGAGAGAAAACTTAAAGTCCTGGGCAAGACGAGACGCTTTTCATTTGAGGTTGTTTTCAATCCCTATACCGGGAAGCTGGTTGGACTTGAAACTTTAATGAGCGACGAGGCCTTGGAAGAGCTTCTAAAGTCCCTCTATCCATCTGGGGAGGTACTGTCCCTCGAAAAACAAGAAAAGAAGCCGTTGCAGATCTGCTCGTAGACGAAGGAATAGTGGTCGTTGGGGTGGATCTGAAGAACGGGGAGGCAAGGGAAGTCAGGAGCCTTCCATCACCCACTGAAGCTTTTGAAAAGGCCAAGAAGTTTGTTAAGGGCAACTTTCCGGTTTCACGGCTTGAACCCAAGGAATACAGGGTTATCGAGCACAAATACCTGGAGGTAACCCTTGCGGGAGAATCAGGGGTTGCGAAGGTTAAAATAGACGGTGCGACCGGGGATGTTCTTGACTACTACGTTGAGGTATCCCCCGAGAGAGCCGGATGGCTCGTTCTTGAGAGGTATCCCGGCTACACTCTAAAGAACATCTCCGAGGAAAACGACAACTACGTTGTGGAAATAGAGGACCACTCGAAGGAAATCAAGGTACTTCTCAGCAAGGACGGCAAGATGCTGAAGGAAAAGGACAGGGTTCTGAAGAGAGAACTGGCCGAGAAAATAGCGGAGGAAGAAGCCAAAAAAATCGATCCAGAGGCCAAGGTTGAATCCCTCGTGCTCTCCGATAATTGGACAGCAGAGTTCACCGGAGTGACGAAGGTTGGAACGCTGACCCTCGATAGGGGCACTGGAGGGCTTTTAAAGGTAGAGGCCAGGTTCACGGAGAGAGCCCTCGAGGATCTGTACCACAGGCACGTCCAGGAGAAGTACGGCGAGGATAACCTGAACACGGAGAGAATAACGCACTACAAGGACAAGGGTTACATGAACATAAAAGTATCTGGCAGTGAGTACATCTACTATGCGAGACTGGACACAAAAACCGGAGAAATCTTAGAAGAGGATAGAGTGCCCAAGAAAGGATTGACGGCCAAGATAAGGCAGATGCAGCTTGAGGGGAAGTACAAATGACCGAAAATAAATTAAATAACCCTCCTAAGCTTTTTTCAGGTGAGAGGAATGGGAGGAAAAATAATCCATGACGGGATTCACGGGAGTATGAAGATCTCAGGCGTTATCCTTGATCTCGTTAAAACGCCTGAGTTCCAAAGGCTGAGAAACATAAAACAGCTCGGCCTTGCCTATCTGGTTTACCCCGGGGCAAACCATACCCGTTTCGAGCACTCGCTCGGAGCCTGGAACGTTGCCAGAAGGCTAAGCGATGAACTAAACCTGGAGAAGGACGAAGGGCTGATCCTTGAAATAGCCGCGCTCCTCCACGACATCGGGCACGGGCCATTCAGCCACACCTTCGAGAGCATCTACAAGCACTACGTAAAGGAGCACGACCACATGCGCCTGGGCCAAGACATAATCCTTGGCAAAATCGACATAACCGATGGGAATGGCGGCGGAAAGATACCCGAGATCCTCGAAGAAAACGGGATTTCGCCGGAAGAGGTTTCCAACCTCATATTCGGAAAACACCCGAAGAAATACCTCGGCCAGGCCCTCCATGGCGACGTCGATGTCGACCAGATAGACTACCTCATCCGCGATGCCCACTACACCGGTGTTGCCCACGGGATAATTGACCTGGAGAGACTCCTTAAGGTTCTGACGATTCATAACGGTGAACTGGTGGTTGAGGAGAAAGGCGTTGAGGCCGTCGAGGGCATGATGGTGGCGCGCTCGCTTATGTATTCCCGCGTCTACTTCCACCACACTGTGAAGATAGCCGAGGGGATGCTTACCAGGGCTCTGGAGTTTGCCCTTGAAGAGGGCCACCTCTGGGACTTCTGGAAGATGATAGACTGCAGAGTCCTGGTAGAGCTGGAGGATCTCGAAGGATTTCCTTCAGAGATTGTAAAGAGGATAAAATACCGCGATCTCTACAAAGCGGCCGTTCTTGAGAGCGCAGATTCGCTTAATCAGGAAGAAAAGAGAACCCTACTATCCGCATACAGGGACGTTAAGAAGCGCCAGGAGATTGAGAGGGCCCTGGCAGATGCGGTTGGGGCGAAAGAGGGAGAGGTTATCCTTGAGTTCAGTGTAGCCGACCTGATGTTGAGCGAACCAAGGCTTAAGGCGACTGAAATAGGGGTTCTCCTTGAGAACGGCGATGTTCAGCCGCTGACGAAGGTTACCCCTCTGGCCAACGCCCTCAAGAGGCGCCAGACACCAAGGTGGGCGGTTATGATAGCATCGCCTGCCAAGTACGTCAGCGACCTGAAAAGGGTTTGGAAGAAGGTTATCTTCGGCTGAAATCCTTGGCAACCGCCTGCTTCAGGCTTTTTTTCAGTTCTTCAATCATGCTTATCAGCTCATCGACATCCCTGACTGTGTTTAGACTCTCCTTGGGTATCAGCGGCACTTCGGAGACAACCTCCGTTTTGGTTCGCTCCAGAACGAAGAAACTTTCGCTGTCTATCACCCTGCCGACCTCTGCCACCATCTCTGCCCTCCTCACAGTGGACTTGGTCTTTCTCTCGTCTATCCCGGTCAGAATCGTAAACTCGTCCTCCTTAGAAAGCGCGTTGAAGGGGGCCCGCTTTATCTTGACGACCCCCATGCCAAGCTTCTCTAGCTTTTCAAATATTTCCTTTTCAAGCGGTGTTTCAGGTTCAGAGGAGAGATCTGCCTCCACCCTGGCCCGTAGTATGTCTATAGGCTCTGCTATCGCCTCGTCGAAAATTTCCTCCATCCTGATGGCAACGTCGAGGGAAACGGCCTGCTCCCCTCTCTCATAGTTCTGAAGGCTTTTTCTCGAAACTCCGAGAAGTTGGGCGAGTTCGTTTATGGAATACCCATGCTTCTCCCTTAAAGCCCTCAAAAGCTCCCCATTGATCCTAACGTAAAACCCGCCTCTCTCAGCGAAGACTACTGGCAGTTCTCCCTCAAGGAGAACCTGGTAGAGAGTTTCGGGCCTGAGGGCGTTTATCCCAAACCTTTCGTAAACAACTCCCTCTTCAAGTTCCCCGCCCTTCGTTCTAAGGCCCACTATTAAAGGAGATGCCCCAAAGACTTTAGAAAGTCTCTTCAAGTCGTTGGCCTGCTCCTCACTAACGGTATCAATGTTTCCCACAACCTTTACGAAGAGGAGAAAGAACAACCTACTCGCAACTACGTCAAAGCAACCCCCTCTAAGCTCGATGCGGGCGGTCTTAAAGCCGGCCGCACGGAATATTGCCGAGACCGTCCTGATGAGTTTCTCCCTTTCCATCAAAGTTAAATAGGTGTGCGTGCTTTTAAACTTACGGTGAGGCAATGAGACCTATAGTCATGAGGGGCCATAAAGTGTCACTTGGAGTTCTTCTTCGGGACGATTTGCCCACCCTGTGGAGGTGGTACAACGACAGAAACGTTAGGCGGTATCTCTCAAAGCCCCACGAGGTCTTCTTCTATGAAAACGAACTGGAATGGTACGAGACCATTAGACGAAACAAGGATAAAGAAAAGGTTTTCGCAATCATAAAAAGCGGTGAGAAGAGACTGGTTGGAATAATCGGCCTTCACGGGATAGACTTCATGAACAGAAACGCGGAGGTCGGCTATATCCTTGGTCCCGAATACTGGGGGAGGGGTTATGCAAGCGAGGCGGTTAAGTTGATCCTAGAGTACGCGTTCAACTGGCTCAACCTCATTAAAGTCTACGCGAGGGTTTTCGAGCCCAACGTGGCTTCGATAAGAGTACTGGAAAAGAACGGCTTTAAGCTCGCGGGGAGGTTAAGTAAACATCAGTTCATCCCGGAGGAGGGCTTTGTGGACGTTCTGATATATGAAAAGCTCTCGGGGGATTAACCCATGTGTGAATACACCTATGAAAACGGAAAAAAGTGCAGGCTGAAACCCCTTGAAGGTTCTAAGTTCTGCCCGCTCCACATCCCCCGGGAGGAAGGCGAGACCCTCTACGGCGAAAAGATAAGGGAGATAAAAGAAAAGGCATTCGAGAAGAGGTTGAAGGTTGGGCAGTCCTATTTTGAGGGGGTTGACCTCTACGATGTAAAGATAACAGGCTACACCAGTGAGAAGGTGCTGGTTTTCAAGAACTCCAAGATAACAAACCTAATCCTGGATGGCTCGTCTGTTAAAGGGCTTATCCTAATAAACTCAAAGCTGGAGAGGGTTGTCACGTTTGAATCGTCGGTCGAGACCATATTTATCAAAGGATCGTCTATCTTTGGCCTGAACATTTTGAGGACCGAGTTCTCGGGACATATTACGGTCAGAGACTCGGAAGTAAGGTACCTGATGATAAACTCGACCCAGTACAGAAAAAGCGATAAGGAAAGCGAGGAGAAAGCCTACAGCGAGACAGAGAAAGTGATAGGAAACATTGAACTATCCGGATTAACTGGTGTTAGAAAAATAGGGATAAACACCAAATATCCGCTCTTAAGGGATATCCTTAAGGAACACGGTATAGACGTTTCCGAGAGGAAGGAAAAATCTGTCCGTGCCGAGACCCTTATTATAAAGGACATCAGCTTCGATATCTCCCCGAGGTATAAGAGGAGAGTTAGATTGACTGTGGCGGATTTCTACGGTCGCCTCCATCTTGAGAACCTCGAAGTTTTCGGACACATTGAAATAAGGAGGAGCAGACTTTTCTCACCGGAGTTTATCCACGTCCGAATCGAGAGCAACCTGATAATCAAAAAGAGCTTTATTGTAACGGACAGCACGTGGAGCATCACCGTACTGCCAAACCTGCCCATAGAACTGGAGGTCAAGGGCTTTATAATAGTCGACGAATGCCAGTTCAATAATCCTCAAGCTGAAAAACTCTTCTACCGCCTGGCAAGAACCAGCTGGGAGAAAGGTGGGGACAGGGAAATCGCTGATAGATACTACTACCTCGAGATGCTGGCGGAAAGAAAGACGAAGCTCAAATCAAGAAGGAAAGGCTTGAAAAAGCTCCTTAACTGGATGGAAGTAGGTTTTGAGTGGCTCTTTGCGGATTTAACCTGTAAGTACGGAACCGATTGGAAGAGGCCAATACTCCTATGGCTCGCGGCCGTCAACGTCTTCTTCCCCATCCTCTTCCTCCTCACGGCCAGCGTTGAGGGCATTTCGGGTCAGCTGGGCTTTCTCGACTACGAGTACTTCAGCATCGTAACCGCCACCACACTCGGCTACGGTGACTACCACCCAATAGGTGTGGGGAGGGCTATAGCATCGGTCGAGGCGCTCTTCGGAATGTTCATGTGGGCGGTCTTCCTGACGGTGTTTGCGAGGAAGTACATGAGGTGAAACCATGCGCGTTGGACTCATAGTCAACCCGATAGCCGGAATGGGGGGAAAAGTTGCCCTCAAAGGCACCGATGGAGTTGTGGAAGAGGCCATAAAACGTGGAGCCAGGCCCATAGCCGCTGACCTCGTGAGGCTGTTTCTTGGTGAATTGACACACTACGAAGAGGCTCGGAAAATTGAGTTTCTAACCGGTCCGGGGCCGCTCGGGGAGGATGTTCTGAGGGAGTTCGATTTTCCTTACGAGGTTATCCGGCACAGGGAGATAGGGTATCGTCTTGTTGAAGGCATCCGAATCCCAGACACCACTTCAGAGGACACAAAGGAACTCGCGAAGAGCATGCTGGGAAAAGTCGAGTTGCTCCTCTTCGCTGGCGGCGACGGAACTGCCAGGGACGTCGTCGAAGCCGTCGATGAGAAAGTCCCCATCCTGGGAATACCCACCGGCGTCAAGATGTACTCAGGAGTCTTTGCCGCATCGCCGGAGGACGCGGCGAGGGTTTTAGTGGAGTTCATCCTAGGAAGGGCAGGGCTTGAGGAGAGGGAAGTCAGGGACATAGACGAAGAAGCCTACAGGCACGACGAGGTTAAGGCCAGAACCTACGGGAAGGCCATCGTTCCGGTGGTTGAGACCCTCGTTCAGGGGAGCAAGGAGGGGGTTCCCCTCGATGAGGAGGGCGAGCTTGAAGCCATAGCTGAGGCCCTTGCGGAGGAGATACTCGAGAACGACGGGATTTACTTCCTCGGATCTGGCTCAACGATAAAGAGGATAAAGGACGCGCTTGGAATAGACGGAACGCTGCTCGGCGTCGATGTCGTTGAGGTTAAGGATGGAAGGGCCAGACTCCTCGTAAAGGACGCGACCGAGAAAGACCTCCTCAGGTTTGTTGATCGGAACCCGAAAATCGTTGTCACGGTCATCGGCGGCCTCAACTTCCTCTTTGGCAGGGGAAACCAGCAGTTCTCCGCGGAAGTTCTGAGGCACATCCCCAAGGAGAACATAATAGTCGTCGCCACACCCTCAAAAGTCCGGAATGGCTTTATCAGGGTCTACACGGGCGACAGAGAAGTGGACGAAAAGCTTAGGGGATACATAAAGGTCAGGGTGAGCCCCTGGATGGAGAGGATAGTGAAGGTCATCTGAGCGGAACCCGTTTATACCTCCTCCTTATATTTTTAGTGGTGATATCCGTGAGATACAGCAACATAGCCGTCAGACTTTTTGAAAAGGAAGGCGAGGACGTCTTCTACGACCCGGCCTATCACGGCAGGACGCTGAAGGTCTTCGGTATGGACGAGTGGCCAGACAAGGCATTGGAACATTTGGCCGGAAAATACATGGAGAAAGACTACTCCAGGATCATCTTCGACACGAAGGGAAGTTTCAGTGAAGAAGGCTTTGATACAGTTCTCAGAATTCAGGACACGAAGCCCAGCGGTCTGGACCCCATAAAGCTCGCAGGTGAAGGCCACTTCGACTTCTACACAGCCGCCACGATAGTCCAGACGATTTACGGCCTTGACAGGACGCTAACGGAGATGCTCTACTCGGATATACTGGCAGGAAAAGTCGGGAGTGTTCCAGAGGCGTTAAAGGCAGGGCAAAAATACTCGGAGGTAATCGCGGAGAGCTACACTGCCTTAGACCAGCTCCTCTACTCGGGTGAAGTTCCGGAACTCGGCCAGAACATCCTTGTGGACTTTGGAGATGCCCACAGCATAACCCTCGTTGGAAACGCTTTCCTTATCCTGTCGGCGGCCGTCGAGAAGAGGAGAAAGGTGATGGTAGGCCTCAATGATGCGGCCGTTTTGACCTATACCACCGCGGGAGGCGCGGGACTTCCCCTCCTGACAAAGCCGGCCCTCAAAAGGGTAACCGTGGTCGCCAGCGAGTACGCCCTGGATTCCCTGCTGAACATGTCCGGCCCGATTCTGCTCCTCTATCACGATCCAGATGTGCAGAGCTTAGTCTACGAAGCAAGTGGAGTTCCGCCAGGCCCGATGAGAAAGCACGTCCACAAGGGCCAGGGAGCCTTCATCTACCGCACGCCTGAGACCATAGACGTGGAATGGGGCGAAATGCCCCTCTAACCTCTCAAACTTTTTACAAGCTCCTCCATCACTCCCAGGAAGGTCTCAACTTCCTCGATGCTGTTGTAGACGTGGAAGGAAGCCCTGACAGTGCCGTTTATCCCGAGTTTCTTCATAACTGGCAGGGCACAGTGGTGGCCGGAACGGACCATAATGTTGTGCTCATCGAGTATTGCTGCAACATCGTGAGGATGAAGCGGTGGAACGTTGAAGCTCACAACACCGGCGTGCTTCTTCAGGTTCCTCGGCCCGTACCACGGGACTTCCAGCTCGTCCAAACCTTCGGTGATGCGCTTCACGAGCTTCCGCTCCTGCCTCTCGATCTTGTCGAGCCCTATCCTCTGGATGTAGCGTATTCCGGCTGCGAGGCCTATCGCCCCGCCGATGTTTGGCGTCCCCGCCTCGAAGCGCTCAGGTGGCTCCGTCAGCTTGTAACCGTCGAGATCAACGTCTTCGATCGTCCCGCCCCCGATGAGTGGCGGCTCGAAGGTATCAAAGAACTCCTCGCTTATGTAAAGAACGCCTATCCCCGTCGGTCCCATCGGCCCCTTGTGGCCTGAAAGGCCTAAAAAGTCGGCGTGAAGCTTTTTAACATCCACTTCCATATGTCCCGCGCTCTGAGCGGCGTCAACGACGAATATAGCTCCCTCCTCCTTAGCGAGCTTTCCGAGCTCCTCGACCTCGTGGATAACGCCGAGAGCGTTGGAGACGTGCTGGACGGCGACGAGCTTGGCTCCCTTTATCTTCTTTTCTGCATCGCTCAAATCGAGGTTGCCCTCGTCATCCCCATCTATGAACTCCAGCTTTAGGCCCTTCTTCTTTGCCAGCCTCTGCCATGGGAGTAAATCCGAGTGGTGCTCGTAGGGAGTCGTAACTATCTTATCTCCTGGCTTGAAGAGATGCTCCAGCCCGAGAGCGACCAGGTTGAGGCTCTCGCTCGTGTTCTTCGTGAAGACTATCTCCTCGAACTTGGCATTGAGGAAGTCAGCCACGACCTTCCTGCTCTCTTCGTACTTATGCGTCGCCATCTGAGAAAGGCGGTGTATCCCGCGGTGGACGTTGGCGCGGTATCTCAGATAATACTCGTCCATGGCTTCTATGACAGGCTTCGGCGTGAGTGATGTGGCGGTGTTGTCGAAGTAGATGACCTCGCTGGTCAGCGGGATGTCCTTCCTAACATCTTCCGGAATCCTCATGATACCACCTCCAGAACCCCGGCGCAGTCATACACAACGGTCGCCATCTCCCTGCCCTTGTTCGCGTCGTCGAGCAGCTTGATTATTATCTTCCCGCTCGGATAGACGCTCGTCTCGTAGCCATCCATCTCAAGGATGAGCATCATGCCCGGGATGAGCTTCTTGACGGTGTAGCCCCTCTCCTTGAGACACTGGGCCGTTTTCGTCAGGTCTATCTTTATCGGCCTCTCCCAGGAGTAAACACCGATCACTATGCCCCTCATGGTCGTGCAAGGCTTTGCTATCATCATTCTTTCTCACCAGAGAGAACTCCCTCCTGGAGAATTTATGGGTTTCCTAAACCATAGGTTAAGGACAGAATTGCCCAAAGGTTTTAAACCCCCGGTTTAGAAAAAGCCTAAAATCTTCCCTGCTTTACGTTAAAGCATGAAGCTTCAAAAAATCGCCAAAACAAGGGAGCTCAAGTATCTACTTCTCATAATCCTGCTGTCCTTTGGGGTGAGCGCCCTGGCGCTCTCGGCCATTGGTATGCCTGACTTCATCCCTCAGTTTTTCACACTGGCCATGACGGACTCAGTAAATCCCTGCACATTCGCGGTTTACACCCTCTTCCTGATAGCTCTCTCGGTCAAGGGCGTCGGCAAGAAACGCCTTTATCTAGTTGGTCTCTCCTTCGTGGGGGCTGTCTATATCTCATATTACACGCTGGGGTTGGGGCTGACGTTGGTTGCTGGAAAAATACCCCTCGAATGGGCCGGTTATTTTGCCATAGCCTTTGGAATTTACACCATAGCAACGGGAATAGCGGAGCGTTCAAGGACGGGGGACAAGAAGGCCCTGAGGAAGAAAATGTTCTCGGCCGACACAACGGTTCTGGGGGCCCTGATACTCGGGATAAGCGTCTCAACAACGCTCTTGCCGTGCTCGGCGGGGCCCTATCTGGTCTATGCGGCGGTTATAGCCCGCTCATCCATGACGCTGGTGTTCCTCCTGCTGGCCCTCTACAACATAATATTCGTTCTCCCCCTGCTGGTCATCCTGTTTGCCATGGGCAGTTTAAGGGACAGCAAGGAGTTCTCAAGGACGATGGTGAGGCATTCGGCCGAGCTCTCAGTGGTTGCTGGAGTCCTCCTGGTTGCAATCGGCCTCTGGGTCCTCAGCCAGGCAAAAGTTTGAAAGGCCTCATCCGTGAGAGCTGATGATATTTTTCACCCTTTCGAAGAGCTCTCCGGCACTCGTTATCCAGTGATCCCGGTATTCATCGGAAACCCTATCTCCTCTCCGGTTGTAGAGGTAAAGGAGAACCCTAACCTTTAGGCCATTGTACCCGAAAACTCTGGGTTCTTCGGAATCCCCGAAGAACCTTCTGAACCAGTTAGCTTTGTGCTCGAAGGCAGTGTGTGCGGTTCCCTTGGAATCGACAAAGGCTATGATATAATCCTCTCCCCGGGCAAACCAGAATACGAAATTCGGCTTGAACTTTCTCATCCTTCCAGCGTTGGGCTCGTAGTAGGGTATGTAAACCCGATCAAGGTGCTCTTCTATCTTACTGAAGGCCCACCAGTCGAATGCCCCTTCCATTGGTTTATCTTTTAAGTACTCCTCCAGATCATTGAGAAACTCCACCTCGCTCCCAGTCTTTACGATGTGCCTTATGTAATCGGCCCTTTCGTCTTCCGAAACGATTACCGGGACGTAATAATGGTTGGGGAGGGCCTTTATCCTCAGCTCCCTGAATCCCTCCTCAACGGAGGTACCAGATCCATAGGACTCCAGCACTTTTCCTATTTTCCGCCTGAGCTCTTCGAGTTCTTTCTCTGACCCCAAGGAGACTCCGATTTTCTCGAAGTGGACTATCTCGTCTTCAAGGGGTTTGAATCCGCCGAACTCTTCAACGGTTGTGCTCAAATGGGAAGCCAGCTGCTTAACAACGATAGAGATCGGGACGGTTTTTCCCTCGTTAACGATCCTGTAGTACCTTTCCGGGTTTGTGAGGGTTTCCCTCATTCTGGCAACCAGAGAAGGGGAAAGACCATGCCTTGCTATGAGAACCCTCTCGTCAGTCTTTGTCAGGTACTCCCTGAGAGCCTCGAAAGTTGTTTTTGGAAGAACCAACCTCTCAGTTGTTTTTTCCTCAAAGAGGGTTCTCCGGGAAGGTTTAAAGAGAGGTATTAGGAGGGGCTTATCTTCAAGGACGCGATTCTTCAAGAGCCGGAGAGTTTCCCAAAAACCGCGTTCGGCCTTTAGGGTCTCCATTACCTCAGACAGGGCTTTTCTACTGGTGCCGAACACGAAAAGCGTCTCCAGTGGTTGTATAAAGCCACCTATTTTTTCGAACAGACCCCCGTCTTCGCCACTTCTGTGAAGGGCATCAAGCCTTCTTTTTCTACCTTTAAGAGGCTCTATCCTTACTCCTCTCCCAATAGACTGGACGACGAACTTTCTAGCATCTGCTCCAACGCCTATGTTGATGAAGAGCAAGACGTTGGGCCTGTTTGAGTCCCAGCCCTCGTAGAACGCCCTCGAACCCATAAGGATGCTTATCTCTTCCCTTTCATCCAGGTTTTCGAAAACGCTCTCGTCGGTGTAGCTCTCAACGACTTCGTAGCCCCTGAGGTTTTCACGGATCCACCTCAGGGCATCTCCGATCTTAACCAACGCAAATGGTACGTTGCTGGTTTTAAGCTTAAAGACCACTTCCTGCCCCCTTCCTGGAATCAGAATGGCCTCAACTTTGCCAAACCCCTCGGAGTTGTAAACGTACCTGAGCACGTCCTTTAGGGTTATCCCCCCAAGGAGATCCCGATCAACGACCAGGGGAACCTCCTCGTAAACCATACGCGGGCTCTCCGAGAACTCCCGCAGGAGCTCATGCTTTGCCTCCTCAAAGACTGCTGGATCGACGTCTCCCCTCCCGATCCTTTCGATCTCTTCAAAGAACATTACCAGATCGGGCTTCTCCTTCTTTGACGCCCCGAGGTTTACGGTATTGACAAGGGCCAGCAGGAGTGGCTCGTGGTAGACGTTGCCCGCCAGTTTAGAGGCTTTTTCCCTCACTTTCTTGATGTAGGTCAAGAGGATTAAGGACTTGAGAACTATTTTCTGCTTTTCATCCCTGCTGTAATCGTCTTTTTCCCTGAAAGCCCTTGCTTCCTGCTGGATCAAATAGATATGCTTCCCGTAGCCTTCCCTTATGAACCTCTCCAGGTTGAAGTTGTATGCGGTGGTAACGATGTCCCTGGGGTCCGTGAAGGTTGCTGAGAAGTTGAAGAGAAAGCCCTCTCTGGACATAATCGAATAGAAGAGCTGCCTCTTGGACTCCTCCTTGTCTCCCTTGTGGGCCTCGTCAAGGATTATGTACCACTTCCCCCCATTTTCGTAGTTTCTGAAGTCTAGCAGCTTCTCTCCTCCTCTGTCGCTTATGAGGTCGGAGCGGTAGTAGAAGACAGTTACCTCATTAAAAAGCTGGGACAGGCTTTCCCTCTTTATCTCCTCGTACCTGCTGAGCTCGACCAGATTTATCCTGAACCCCCTGACCGGAGCCAGCTCGTTGAACTCCGAGACGTGCTTTTTCAGCTGGTTTATGAGATCATCTCTGTAGGTTAGAATCAGCACGTCCCTTTTGGGAATCTCGCCAAGATCCATAAGCCTCTTGAGAACCTCAACCAGCTTCACTATCACGAGTGTCTTCCCGCTTCCCGTCGCCATCCAGAAAGCGGCCCGGTTTATGAAGTTGTGGAACCTCACCCTGCCGTCATCGATGGGGTAATACAGGCTCAGGATGTGCCTCACGTCCTGCTTAACGTTTGAGAGCCTTATGTCCAGCGCTTTTTCAAGGTCTTTATCAGAACTGAGGCCGTATCTCGCGTAAAACTTTCTTTTGTCGGCATTATCAACTTTGAAGTAGCAGTACAGAACCCGTATGGCATTTTTAAGGGCCTCCCTCTGAAACCCCCACAGGGTTTTGCCCCTTGAAAAGCTCTTCAGGTCGATGGAGTTCCACTCCCCCGGAAGGTCATCGAAGTCAATCTCCTCCACTATTCGCTGAAGCCTTGGAATTACGCTGACCATTCAAAGCCCCCCAGCAACTCTCTGCCCAGCACGATGTCACCACCAGATCAGAGGCATTACAAGCCTGTAGTCTGGGTTGAGAAGGTCGATCCTCTGGCCGTCTTCGAACTCAACGTAATCCTTTCCGAGCCTCTTTATTCTCTTCCCGAGAAGGTTGGATAGTGTCTCGGCCAGGTCTATGTCGGGGTATAGCTTCTCTAGGTTCACCCGGACAGTGTTTCTGGATCCCTCGACTTCGAGCGTTTCCAGAAGCTTCAGATCCCTCATGAAGATGTACTGGCTGTAGGGATCCTGGGCCGGATCGAAGAAGGGCTCCGAATCGGAGTACTTGGCCTTTCTCAGAACGTCCTCGTACTGCTCGAGCTCGTAGTACTTGAAAAATCCTCCCGCTTTTCTCCTGTTGTAGATCTCCTTTACGTCCTCGTTCCTGGAAATGCCCGTGGGATCGTAGGCCAGAACCTTCTTCATCCTCGGCAGGATCACGGTGTAGAAGTGCTCTCCCATCTCTATACCGATCCATTTCCTCCCGAGCTTGTGGGCAACCGCCGTAGTCGTCCCCGAACCGAGGAAGAAGTCCATAACGATGTCGCCGGGGCTGGATGATATCTTTATCACCCTCTCAAGCAGCGCCTCCGAGTTCTCGGTTGGAAATGCCCAGGAGTTTGAGTAACCGTATATATCCGACCAGTTTGAATCGAGGGTCTCTTCCTCCGCCTCCTCAACCCAGTATTTTGGTATCGGGTCGTCTTTTCCGCAGACGGGACAGCTCTTCCATTCGCCCTTGCTTCTGTCGTGGACGTAGCCGCAGTGCCTGCACACGAGTACGAGCTTTCCTTCCTCTATGAGCTGGTCTATTTTCTCCTGGGAGAACTTCCAGTGCTTGCCCTTTGGCGGCTCAAGCACCTTACCAAAAAACACCTTCGGGCTCCCATGACCGGAAGAGTCGTCCATGTGTCTCCAGAAGCCCTTCCTCTTCTCCTTCCTCTTCTTGACCGGATCGATGTAGGAGAACCCATCGCCCTTGGAGTAGCAGTATACCGTATCAAGGGCCTCGGGGAGCTTCTTTATGTCCTTCTCCATGACGTTCTTCTTGAACCTTCTCACGGCAAACTTGTTCCTGAAGTTCTCCTTTCCGAAGATCTCGTCCATGAGAAAGCGGACGTAGTGGTCGCCGTGGTAGTCTATTCTGACGTAGATCGCACCGGAATCGTTGAGGAACTCCCTGGCCAGTCTAAGGCGGTTTTCCATCATCGTTATCCAAGCTGAGTCGAGGAAACGGTTGACGTACATGGTGAACTCGTTGGTGCCGGTGTTGAAGGGAGGATCTATGTAGATCAGCTTGACCTTCTCCCTGAACTTTGGCAGAATGGTATTCAAAGCCTGCCAGTTTTCGCTTTTGATCAGCCAGCCATTAAGCTCTCTGTCAAGATCGTCGAATAGCGCCAATATTTTATGTTCCAGATCCTCGAAGTACTTGGTGTCCACGGGGAGAAACCTGTACTCCGGATTGAGCGTCTTGCCCGAAACGCCAGCAGTGAGAATTTTTCCCGGGTCAAAGTCCTCGTCGATCAAGTCGAGGAGGTACCACTCGACCAGCTGGTTGTCCACCTCGCCGGCTTTTTCAAACCTCTCCCGGTAGGATCTGTTCCCCTCCTTCAGGCTTTTCCACTTTTCGAGTTCCCGGTCGAAGGTCTCTTTCTGTTCCTTCAGCTTCTCAACGATCTTCTCGATGACTTCGATTCCACCCTTTTTGTCCGCTATTCTGTCGAGGGTTATGACGTAGTTGCTCCGCAGGGCGAACTTTGGCTTCCTCCATATTCTGACCAGTTCGTCCTCGAACTGGCCGATGAAGTCTATTATCTTGTAGGCCACTTCCCTCAGAACCTTCAGCTGTTTAACCCTTTCTTCGCTGAACTCTGTCTCATCGGAGTAAACGTACTGGTAGAGCCACATGTCGAACTGCTCCTTCAAAAACTGAACTGCGTTCTTGTTTATGAAATAATCAACCTCGTTCTGCTTTTCGAACACTCTAAAGGCCCTATCAAGGACTTCTTCATCGAGAAAAATTCCTTTCTTTTTAAGCTCCCTCAGTATTTCAGCCTTCTTCGTTTTTCGACCCCTTTCGGAGTAAAGCACGTAGAATTCAATCGTTCCATCTTTTCTGACCCCTTTCAGCTGGTAAATCCGGTCTCTCTTTTCGTTTGCCTTCTTGTGCTGGAGTTTAGAAACGTCAAAGAAGAACTTAACCCCATCGATGCTGATCCTCATGCTCCTGGGCAGAATGTCGGTTTTAACGTAGTAGAGCATGTGGGTCTTCCAGAACATAACAACGTCCCTGTCGTCAGTGTAGACCCTTTCATAGACTCTCTCGCCGAAGGGGGTTTTGTGGAAGTAGATAGAACCGCTTTCGTTGAAGTACCTCTTAAAAAAGTCGTACAGCTTGTCGAAGAGTTCCTCCCTGAACTCGGGAAAGTCCCGGGTCTTTTCCTCTATCTCCTCCATCAAAAGTTTAGAGATCCTCTCGAAGTACTTTGATTTTATCCTCATGAGGTTTATGTAACCTGATTCTCCTTCGACATCGGCACCGACGAATACGTCCCTCAAGGCCTTAAAGAACCTCGACTCCGGATTGTCAACGACGGCAGTTTTTTCACCGGCCATCATCTCCACCCGCTTCTTCCTGGTAAAGGTAAACATCCACCCAAAAAGGCACCGAAGATAATACCGGAGAGCTATTAAACTTTGCCCAGCGAAAGATTTAAAAATACCGTCCTGGAGGTATAGGTCGGGCGCTCGGGCAGTGCCGGGGTAGCTTAGCCTGGTCAGAGCGCTCGGCTCATAGGGCGCTCCCCTTCGGGGGAGCCTGAGAAACCGAGAGGTCCGGGGTTCAAAGCCCCGCCCCGGCACCAAACGTTTCTAGCGGCCGTTAACTTCTCTCCTGGCCCTGTCGAGTATTTTAGCCATTACCTCGCCGGCCTTTCCCCGCAGGAAGATATCAGCTATCGGCGTTATCCCGCTCCTTCTAACGTTTACCTCTATAACCTTCCCCCCGTGCTCCTTAACGATGTAGGGAATGTACGCAGCCGGATAAACTACCCCACTCGTCCCTATGACGAGAACAACGTCGCTTTTTTCGGCCAGCTTAAAGGCCCTCTCGAGAGCAGTCCTCGGTAGTGCCTCACCGAACCAGACCACGTCCGGCCTGAGAAGCGAGCCACACTGCGGACATCTAGGAAGATCCTTTGAGTTAACGAACTCCCGGATCCTGCCGCTCTCCTTCAGGTTCTCTCGATAGGAGCATGAAGTGCACCTAACCCGGAATATGTTGCCGTGGAGTTCGATAACGTTCTCGCTTCCCGCTTCGTGATGAAGGTCATCGACGTTCTGCGTTATAACCGCCCTGAGAATTCCGAGCCTTTCGAGCTCCGCAAGGGCGTAATGGGCCGGATTAGGCTTCGCCTCTAGGATTTTTTGCATTCTCCACCTGTAAAAATCCCAGACCAGGGCCGGATCCCTCTCAAAGGCTTCCGGAGTTGCCAGCTCCTCGGGCTTGTAATGCTTCCAAAGGCCGTCCTTCCCTCTGAAAGTCGGCACTCCGCTCTCAGCGCTTATCCCCGCGCCGGTGAAGGCTATGGCAAAGCGCGCTTTTAGAATTACCCTAACGGCCTCCTCGATCATGGTATTTCCTACTCGCCCAACTTTAAAAACCATGCCTGCCGTTTAGGTCAATCCTTAGTACTCTCGAATATTTTTTGAAGGAAGCTTCATATTTTCGTAGAAGGGTTTAAATTGTGCTCATTTGTGCATGACATTGGTGAGAGAAATGCCTGTTTCCGAGGGAATTGAGAGAAAAAAGGTCACCACATCACACGGGAGGTATTATTCGGCGAGAATAGCGGCCCAGAGGAGGAAAAAGCTCGTAGTCATCCAGAACATCAGGAGAAGGAAAGGAGTGAGGGGCATCAGGACGACCCCGATAACTATTGAGAAAACGAGAATAAGCGAGAGGGAAGCCCTAGCGGTTCTCGTGGGAACCCAGATCGGAGCGGGAGTTTTGGGCCTGCCCTACGCGGCCAGCAAGGTCGGCCTTATCCCTGCCCTCGGAGTCCTAATGGGAGTAATGCTCCTCATGCTCGGAACGGCCTTCATAGTGCTGAAGTTCTCGGCCGGGATGGGCGGGGCCCAGATGAGCACCCTAGCCAGCAGGACCCTCGGCAAAGCCGGCGGCTGGCTCATGTACCTCAGCATAACCCTGATGAGCTTTGGAGCTCTGCTGGCTTACGTGGCCGGGATGGAACAGGTGTTCGCGAGCCTCTTCGGCGTCAGCGAGACTGTTGGCGGCGCCATATTCTGGGTTCTTGCATCGTTAGTGGTCTACCACGGCCTCGAAGCGAGCGGAAAGACCGAGCTTATAATGAGCTACATCATGCTCGCCCTCTTCATTGGCGTCACCTTCATGCTCGTTCCCCACGCAAAGCTGGAGAACGGGCTCTACGCCGACCTATCGGGAATCCTGAGCATAACGGGCGTTGCCATCTTCGCCCTCGGCTGTCACACCATAATACCGGACGTCTACAAGGGGCTCGGGAGCTATGAGAAAACGAGGAAAGTGCTTGTACTGGCTTTCCTCATACCCACCGCCATCTACGCGGTATTCATGGCATCGTTCCTCCTCGTCTTCGGCAGGGGGACCCCCGAGGTGGCCACGCAGGGCCTTGAGTCCCTCTACGGCAGGGTCGGCTGGCTCGTGGGCAACATCATCCCCCTGCTCGCGATAACGACTAGCTACATAGGCATAGCTTTAGCACAGCAGAGCAACAGCGAGGAGTTCATAAAGCTCAGGAGGCCAGTTGCATGGGGTCTGACTGTAATTCCTCCCGCGATAGTTTACTTCGCCGGCGTGAGGAACTTCGCCGATGTGCTTGCCTTCGCAGGCGATACCGGCGACATGCTGGCCTTCATTGTGCTTCCCGTGCTTATGTGGCTGTCAGCGAAGCTTCGGGGGTGAAGTCCCGTCCTCGCATCCTTTTCTCCTATACTGCAGTGTACATTTCTGCGCACGTGCACACGTTAGGTAAGATTTATATTCCCGGCGTTCAAACTTCCATCGAGGTGTTTTCCAATGGCTGAAGGGTATCGCGAATACCGGGACAAGGTTCTGGGCTTTATTGAGGACCACGAGAACTGGAGAAAGCACACGATAAACCTCATAGCGAGCGAAAACGTGACTTCTCCAAGCGTTACGAGGGCCGTCGCGAGCGGCTTTATGCACAAGTACGCAGAAGGCTGGCCGAAGCAGAGGTACTACCAGGGCTGCAAGTACGTTGACGAGGTCGAGCTCATCGGTGTCGAGCTCTTTACCAAGCTCTTCCAGAGCGACTTCGCCGATTTAAGGCCGATTTCCGGAACCAACGCCAACCAGGCGGTCTTCTTCGGTTTGACACAGCCGGGAGACAAGGCTATAGTCCTCCACACCAGCCACGGCGGGCACATAAGCCACATGCCCTTCGGTGCGGCAGGAATGAGAGGCCTTGAGGTCCACACCTGGCCCTTCGACAACGAGGAGTTCAACATTGACGTTGACAAGGCCGAGAAGCTCATCCGCGAGGTAGAGCCCAAGATAGTCGTCTTCGGCGGCTCGCTCTTCCCGTTCCCGCACCCGGTCAAGGAGCTCGCGCCTGTTGCGAAGGAGGTCGGCGCCTACGTCATGTACGACGGCGCCCACGTCCTCGGTCTTATAGCCGGCAAGCAGTTCCAGGACCCGCTCAGGGAAGGAGCCGACATAATCACCGCCTCAACCCACAAGACCTTCCCGGGACCGCAGGGCGGTGTGATAATCTACAAGCGCTTTGGTGAAACCGAGGAGATAGCCAAGCTCCAGTGGGCCATCTTCCCGGGCGTTCTGAGCAACCACCACCTCCACCACATGGCGGGTAAGGTCATTACCGCTGCCGAGATGCTCGAGTACGGTGAAAAGTATGCCGCCCAGATCGTAAAGAACGCGAAGGCCCTCGCAGAGGCTCTCGCAGAGGAGGGCTTCAAGGTCATCGGTGAGGACAAGGGCTACACCGAGAGCCACCAGGTCATCGTCGACGTCAGCGACCTTCACCCGGCGGCAGGTGGCTGGGCGGCCCCGCTCCTTGAGGAGGCCGGCATAATCCTCAACAAGAACCTCCTGCCGTGGGACCCGCTTGAGAAGGTCAACGAGCCGAGCGGCCTCAGAATAGGCGTCCAGGAGATGACCAGGGTTGGAATGATGGAGGACGACATGAAGGAGATTGCTCACTTCATGAAGCGCGTGCTCCTCGACAAGGAGGACCCGAAGAAGGTCAAGAGAGACGTCTACGGCTTCCGCGCCGAGTTCCAGAAGGTCTACTACTCCTTCGACCACGGCCTGCCGCTCAGGGAGTGATGCCTTCTTTCTCTTCTGTTTTTGTGGCTTCCCATTTTAAATCTGCTCAACACCGCCCGCTTGCATCAGGTTCTGGGCCCCTTTTCCTTTCATCTTTCCGAAGAAAGCCACACCCAGCACAGGGGAAGGTTAAAAAAGACGGAGAAACGAAGATGGGCCCACAGGGGCCACACTGAGCATTGGAGTTTTCCCCTCCTCAGTCAATGGTGGCTTTTTCAAACTCCAGCGCAGCGAGGGCCGAGAAGGCAAGCGCCAGGAGCGCCAGCACGCCCCACTCGACCACGGGCGAGAACTTCGCTACAGCATCGCCCACGAGGTAGCGCCTCGTCCCGTCAACGGCGTAGGTAAGGGGATTAACGTAGGCGATTGCCTTCATCCAGCCGGGCATTGCGTCTATAGGGTATATCGCGCCGCTCAGGAAGGTCATGGGCATCATTATCATTGTGACCACCATCTGGAAGCCCTCCATGCTGGTCATTTTGAGTGCTATGGCCACTCCCATGCCCGCTATGGCAATTCCGACGAGGAAGCCGAGCCCCAGGGCGGGGAGCACGCCGCTCAATTTGAGGTCGGCGAGCGCGAAGCTGAGGGTCAGCAGGATTACCCCCTGTATCAGGGCCATTAGAGAACCCCCGGTTATCCTGCCGAGTATCGCCTCCGCCCTGCTCGCTGGAGCCACAAGTATTTCCTTGAGGAAGTCGAACTGCTTGTCCAATATGAGCGTTACGCCCTGCATGAAGCTCATGTTGAAGACGGTCATTGCGAAGACACCTGGGACGAGGTAGGTCAGGTAGTCAACACCACCGAAGACCCTCGCCGCCATGGGGTTGTTGAACACCCCGCTCCAGCCCATTCCGAAGAATATGAGCCACATGAGCGGGTTTATCAGGCTCCCGACCACCCTTGCGCGGGAACGGGAAAAACGCTTCAGCTCGCGGTATATCATCGTGGTGAACGTCCTCATCTCCTTCACCTCCTCTTAAACGGCATGGGGAACCTCTGCTCTCCACCCTCGTCCCTTATCTCCCTGCCCGTCAAGTGCAGGAAGACGTCGTTGAGCGTGGGCCGGTGGTAGGTAACCTCTAGTATCTTCACTCCCCTCTCCTTCGCGAGCTCAAAGAGCCTCGGCAGGGCCTCGGCGGCGTTCTCAACGTCCAGCGCAACCCTTCCATCGGGGAGGAGCTTGCACCCCCTTATGAAGTCCGCCTTAAGGCACTTGATCTCTTCAGGGCCTTCGAGTTTGAGGTAAACAACGTCGTTGCCGACCAGTTTCTTGAGCTCCTCTGCGGTTCCCTCCGCTATTATCTTCCCGTGATCCATTATCGCTATCCTGTCCGCCAGCATCTCGGCCTCGTCCATATAGTGCGTTGTCAGGAAGATGGTCATGTTGTGCTCCTCCTTCATGACCCTTATGTAGTCCCAGATGTGGGCCCTCGTCTGCGGGTCGAGGCCTATGGTCGGCTCGTCGAGGAACAGAACTTCTGGCTCGTGGAGAAGGGAGCGCGCTAGCTCAAGCCTCCTCCTCATGCCTCCGCTGAAGGTCTTGACTTGTCTGTCCCTGAAGTCCCAGAGTTCAACGAACTTCAGGAGCTTCTCAATCTTCTCCCTCAGCTCGCTCCCGCCCAGGCCGTATATCCTGCCGTGGATGTACATGTTCTCGTAGGCCGTCAGCTCCCTGTCGAGGCTCGGGTCCTGGAAGACTATCCCTATCTTCTTCCTTACCTCGTTAGGTTCTGCCACAACGTCGTGACCAGCAACAAACGCCTTCCCGGAGGTCGGCTTCAGGAGCGTGGTGAGCACGTGCACCGTTGTGGTTTTTCCAGCTCCGTTCGGCCCGAGAAAAGCGAATATCTCTCCCCTTTTAACTTTGAACGAGATGCCCTTAACGGCCTCGAAATCGCCGTATTTCTTCACGAGGTTCTCCACCTCTATCGCGTATTCACTCACTTCCCTCCCCCCTTTCAATCTCGCCGAGGAGGATTAGCCTCACCCTCTTGGTGAACTCCCCGAACTCCCTCGCGAGGGCTTTCTTCTGAGCCTCCGTCAGGTTTTCAAGGGAGTTGAAGACTTCTTTCATCAATTCGGCCAGTTCCCTGCCGCCAAGCCTCGCGAACTCCCTGAACCTATAGGCGAGCTCCTCAACTTCCCTGAGCTCCACCTCATGCTCCTCAAGGTACTCCCTCCCCTTTTCCGTGGCCCTGTAGAGCCTCTTGTCCCTCTTGCCCTCTCCTACCGTCTCAATGAGCCCGGCCTTCCTTAGAGAGGTCAGTGTTGGGTAAACCGTCCCCGGACTGGGGTGCGGAATACCATAGGTTCGCTCAAGCTCGGCCATTATGCCGTAGCCGTGCATCGGCTTCTCAGCGAGCATCTTGAGTATGAGCAGTTTGAGGTGTCCCTTAAAGTGCGGACGCTCCATAGTATCACCAATATATCGAACGATATATCAGCTTATAAACCTTTTGGGAGAAAGCCCAAAACGGCGGGGTAAGTAGTAGGTTGGTGAGAGAGATGAGGGAAATGCCCAACAGCCTCTTCCTTCTCTTCTTCCCATTCCAAAACTTCAAACCGCTTTGAAGTCGTCGCAAGCCTTAAGACTTTTCACGTCATGAAGAACGATTAGGGTGATAGGGATGAAGCGCGTGTTGCTTTTGGTACTGCTCCTGCTTGGAGTCGTTTTCGCGTATCATGTTCTGAGCACTCACGGGAACGCTTCCGGCGGCATAACAGTTGAAGAGGTTAGAGAGAACTTACCCAACCTCAACGAAACCCTGGGGCCCATAGTAACCGTTGAGAGCGCTTCGTTTATGCACCCCGATAAGGCATTCTATTCTCCCAACGACACCATGATACTCACGATAACCAACAAAGGGAACGCCACTATCACAACGGGCTACGCCTTCAGGCTTTACCGTCTGGAGGACTGGGGATGGAGGGAGGTTCCCGTTAACCTGACGTTTGCCGAGGTCTTGGTTACAATCGGGCCAGGGAAAAGATGGGAGCAGAGGATTGACCTCTCAAAGCTGAGTCTCACGCCTGGACATTACAGGATAGTAAAGATTGTCTCCGTCACCGCCCCGGTGACCAAGATGAGCATGGGTATTGAAGCGTGGACTGAGTTTAACGTGCGGTGAAGATGCAATAACGGGTTCTATCCCTTTGGGGTTCCGGTTTAAACCAGAAAAACCGTTATAAGTTCTGAAAACGTACTTCTCATGTGCGGCGCTTGGCCTTCATTGGCCATGCACCCCCAGGGTTTGAAGGCCGGTGCCGCGCGCTTCCACAAAGTTTTTACGTGATGTCCTGCCATTATCTACGGTATCCATGAGGGCGGAAAGGAAGTTCGCGCTGATAAGCTCGCTCATGACGGCTCTCCTGGTCGCTTACACACTGGTACGTGCAGAAGTCTATGGAGTCTTTCACGTGAAGGATATAGACCTCGTGATCTTTGAGGAAAGCCTGAAGACCACCCTAAGCGGGGAGGGCTTTTTCTTCAACCACTGGGAGTGGAACCACTGGAGAGCCTGGAGCCACTTCGGAACCCACAATTCACCGATTCTTTTCCTCCTGCTTCCGGTGTATGCCCTCTTTCCTAGCGAGTACACCCTCATGATACTCCAGGACCTGATGGTGCCCCTGAGTGCCTTCGCCCTTTTCAGCTTTGCCAGGAAGGTTCTTGGGGACGAAGAAAAAGCTCTGGCAGTATCTATCGCGTTCCTCCTGAATCCTCTTACCCACGCGATAGTCCGCTATGATTTCCGGCCGGACGTTCTGGCGGTTCCTTTCATGTTTCTCTTCGCCAGCTATGCGGCTGAGGGGAAAACGAAAAAACAACTGCTGGCGGCACTCCTTATACTCTCTGTCAAGGAGGACGCCGGCCTGTTTCTAGTTGCCTACTCGATCTTTGAAGTCCTCTCAAAGCATGGTTTCAATGTTAAGGGCTGGCTAGGGGAGAAAAAGGTGATTGGTTTTGCCCTTCTTGGGCTTGTCTGGATAGCGGTGAGCATCTTCCTCGTAATCCCGAACTTCAACGAGTCCCATGAGTATTTCTACTTCATGCTCTACCAGCCGGGGGGAGACAGGGGCATTATACTACTGGTGGCACTCGCCAAGCTGACTGTTTTAATGCTCAGCCTCGCGTTTCTTCCCCTCAAAAAGCCCGCCTACTGGCTTCCGCTGGCCTTTCTGTGGTCCGAAAACGCCTTCGCAAAGAGGCTGGAGCAGGCCGCGATAGGCTTCCAGTACGATTATCAGCTCTTGCCCATGGCATTCATAGTGCTGGTGTATGCGCTCAGGGAAAATGACACCCCAAGAACCACTCACCTGCTGGTCGCGAGCCTACTTTCAATGCTGCTGTTTTCGCCCTCCTTCGGCCTAATTGACGCATACCCCCTAACCATCGGGCACAGCCTGTGGGAGTACCTCCGCCTACTGCACCACTAGGGCTTTAGCACAGGCTTTTCACACTTTCCATACAACACTGTTCTACGGAAACTTGGAGGTGATGTAAGATGTATGTAGAGAGTTTTTGTATAGACTTTCCACACAACACTGTTCTACGGAAACCTTCGGGGACGTTGAGAAAAGGCTTCTATCAAACCCATTTGAGTACAACACGATCCCATAAACTGGAGTGAACACAGAATTATCACACAAGAACTTGCCCCAACAGAAGGGAAGGCAACTCTGGCGGGCCGGGCGGGATTCGAACCCGCGGCCACGGGGTTAAAAGCCCCGCGCTCTAACCAGGCTGAGCTACCGGCCCAACCCGGGTCTGGTATAGGAAGGGGTTTTATAAGCTTTGCCCTCGCTACTTCTTGTAAACCCTAACATCAACGACAACGTGCCAGACGCCGGGGGCGTAGCGCTTTATTATCAGCTCGTTGAGCTTTTCCGTCTCATAGCCGTACTCCCTGGCAACTCTTTTGAAGGTCGCGAAGGGCTCTTCCGGCATGAGCCTCTCCGGAACCGTGTTGTGGTAGTGGATTACCGCCTCGTCCTTGGCTATGCTCAAAGCCTTGGGTATGAACTCATGGGTTGTTACCACGTAGCCCATGAGAACCCTGTCGGCTATGTTCTCGGCCGGAAAGTCGCGGTTGTCCATGTTGTACGGCGTCATAAGGTCCTGGACGTTGTTAAGCCAGATGTTCTCAACCAGGAAGCGGAAGGTGTAAGGATCTTTCTCGATGGCTATGACTCGGGCCTTTCTATGGACGGCCATCGGCAGGCTCAGGTGGCCGATTCCGGCGAACATGTCCACGACCAGCTCCCCCGGTTTTGCAACCCTGGCCATTCTCACGCGTTCCTTGACGTTGGCCGGCGAGAACATTATCCTGGCCACGTCGAGCTTGTACTTAACGCCGTTCTCGACGTGAACCGTAATGGTATCATCTCCATAAAGTAGCTCGTAGTCGGGCTTTCTTGTTTCCCCGTGGATGTGACCCTTCCTGAGGACTGCCTTGGCGTTGAGGACTTCGGCGTAAACTTCGGCTATCCTCTCCCTGTAGGGCTCAAGCTCCCTCCTCAGGGGCAGGATTATGACGTCGCCTATCCTGACCCAGTGTTTTGGGAGGAGTTTGACCAGCTCCGGAGGAAGTTCCTTTGAAAGGATTTCCCTTATCCTTGGCTTTATGACCTGAGTCCTCATCGGAATTCTGCAACACCTGGGCCTTAATAAGGCTTTGCCATTTCGTCGAAAAACGATTAGAAAGGCTTAAAAATGAGCGAAGAGTAAGTTAATTCCGGAAACATTCAAGGCGGAGGTCGATGAAAAGTATGGAGGACGAGTCCTCTAGCAGTAGTTGGTTCTCGAGGATATTTGGATCGAGGTCAAAAAACGGTGCTCTTCTTGAACAGGAGCTGAGCGGCAGGGCATACGAGGACTACCGCAGGCTCCTCCTGAAGGCAAGGCCCGAAGTGTCGCAGGACAGGATAGTGGTCAAGCTGCCGGAGGGCGAAGTCGAACTTAGAAAGGACAGACTGATAGTCCGCGCCAAGGACAGGAAGACGGCGGAGAAAATACTCCGGAACCTCCATCACTACGATCAGCCGCCGAGCCTGTGGCCGGCCTATGGGCTCAGCTACTCCATAAAGCAGAGGACAAGGCCCCGAATTCGTGCCTGATTTCGGCGGCTTTTCAATTAATTTTAAAAGCCTCCCCTAAAAACTTCTTTGCGGATGACGACCCTTGCCCAGTCTGAGCTGTGATGACGTCGGTATTAGCTGACGCAGGGGCGGGGAGGTTCGCGGCCGATGACCCGCCCCGTTCCAGGAGGGAACATGAATGAGCAACAACGGAAGCGATGGGGACGGATTCATAGAGTTCTACGCGAGCGAGGCCCTGATCTGCCCCAGGAGGATATACTACCGCCTGAAGGGCTACCCCGAAAGATGGCCCGAGTTCGTGAAGGTTAGACTAAACCAGGGAAGGAACACTCACGAAATCCTTGGAGATATACTGCAAAAGCGCTTTGGCTTTGAGCTTGAGAAGCATCTTGTGCTTCGCTCCAGCAGGCTTGGCATTGAAATACACGGGAGGATAGACGCTTTTAGAGAGTTTCCAATCGAAATAAAGGGAAAAACCAGTCTGCCAAAGCTGCCGTACGAGTACCATCTGGCCCAGCTCAACGTGTACCTCCGATGGGCGGAGGCCGAATACGGCTACCTTTACTACATAAAGCTCCACGAGCGTCCAAACACCGTTATCGGAAAGCTAGACTTTTCGGACTTTCCGGTTATCAAAGGACCGAATTTCAGGCTCTTCGAGGTTCCCTACGACAAGTCCCTCTTCAAAGCAACTCTGAAGCATTTCTACTCCGTCAAAAAAGCCTATGAAAGGGATAGACCCCCAAAGGGAGAGTACTCCTACGCCTGCAAGTTTTGCCCGTACAGATACCTCTGTTATCCCTCAGAAGAATAAAGGGGGCCGTTTTTGGGGACAACTGAACCGCTTAAAGTCCTCAAAAACCCTTAAATACTTCCGCGCCAATACTATTTTGAGTGGTTACAATGGAAGCGGGCTTCAGGTGCGAGAGGTGTGGGGCGCCGCTTGAGGTGTCGCCCGAGACGATAGTTGCTATCTGCCCCTACTGCGGCTTTCCGAACCACATAAGCGGGAACCTGAAAACCGAGAGCATATTCATAATCCCGTCTGTGAACAAGAACGCCATAGCCAAGGCCTTCTGGGATCACGTCGAGGGGGACTTTGACCTGAATAGAATAAAGGACGAGATACAGGTTGTTGATATAGAGGGCCACTACGCCCCATACTGGAGTGGCATCGTCCATGTGTATGGAACGGTTCGCTATATGAGACGGGAACAGGAGTGTCACACCGACTCCAAAGGAAATACCCACTGCCACACGGTCGAGAGGCATTACATCGAGAGGGTGAACGAGAACATGCACCTCCTGGGTTCAGCCAGAAGGCAAGTCAAGAGCCTCGGCGTGGACGACCTGATAAAGCACTTCTCCAAGACCAGACCGGAAGGAAAGAGGCTCCTCGACCTCGACGAGGACGAATGGAGTAAGGTAAAGCTTGAGATACTCAACACGGAGATGGACGAAAGGCATGCCAAGCTAATGATGAGGGAAGACGCGGTGGACATAGTGAGGAACCACTTCTTGGCCAAGTCCGACAGGATAGAGCTCTTTGACATCCACGCGGAGGAGCCCAGGGACGTTAAGCTTCTCCTTCTCCCGATGTGGACGGTTTATTACAAGTACCAGAACTCGATATTCCACGCGGTCTTCGCGGGCTGGGACGGAAAGAGAGTAGCCGCAACCGAGCCTATGAACGTCTTCAGGCGGGCGCAGTACCTGACGGGAGCGGGAATAGGAATACTGCTCGGTGCCTTTGGCTCAGCCTACACGGGGAGTGGGGTTGGAGCGCTTATCCTTACTGCCATAGGCGGCGGGATCGGCTGGTTCTTCGGCAGCAAAGTCCTCGAAGGACAGAGAGTCGAGAGGGGTGGCTGAAGATGGAAGTTCAGTGTCCAACCTGTTCGGCTAAGTTTAAGGTTCCAGACACGGTCAGCGTCGTCACCTGTCCCTACTGCGGGACGACCTTCCACGTACACACCGGCGAGGAAGCGAAGGAGGAGCACTACTTCTTCCCGCCGATGAGGGAAGACCCGGCTGGAAAGCTCCTGAAGTTCCTTTCGAGGCAGTACGGTGCTCCAGCCGACATAGTTGACGCTAGGGTTATTGAGAAAAACCTCCACTGGGTCCCGGTTTACTTCTTCTACCTCCACGGAAAGGCAAGCGAGACGGTTGAGGAGGTTGAGTTCCTGGGAATTCCGGCAGGTTCGCCCTTGAAAACCCTCCTCATGGACTATCCCTTCCCGGTCAGAGGAAAGAGGTTCTTTGATGAAGCGATGGTGAAGAAGGGAACCTACCATGAGCCGGAGATGAAAAAAGAGGAAGCTGAGACGATAGCCCGGTCGAGGCTTGAGAACGCGCTGAAAGAAGAGGCAAGGGAAGAAAGCTCCCACCTCGGAAAACCCGAGCTTGAAGTTAAGTTCCAGGGGCTCGTTCACTATCCCGTCTGGGAGATAGCCTACGAGTACGGCGGGGAGACCTTCAGGGGCAACTACGTCGACGGAACAGACGGCAGGGTCATAAGGGCTGTTTACCCGCTCATGAGCGAAGCGAGGAAGAAAGCGACACTGCTCGGTTCGGGGGTTATAGGCGCGGGAGTTATTCTCGGGCTCATAGCCTCGGCCATCTACTCCAACGCGTGGGGAATAATAGGTGGCCTCGTCTCTGGAATAGCGGCTGGAGCCGGGATATTCTCAAAGGGCTCGGTGAGCAGGAGAACGGTCAGTGAGGTAATGAGAGCTGGGAGAGGCAACGTCTACTTCAGGAAGGTGTGAGGTGGTAGTATGGGTAAGGAAACAAAGCTTTTGGAGAAGTTGGAGCTCGTAATTCCGGGCTTCCACGGCTACAAGAAGAAGGAGCTCTTGAGGGAGGACGACAGAATCGTAAGAGCAAAGGTCGCAGACATACTCGTTCAGGCAAGAAAAGAGATTGAAAGGGCACTGCAGAGATGTGCGATGGTCAGCTGCTCCCAGCTGGTCGCGATAGACTCCTTAAGGAAGAAGCTCGTCGGCCTTGAGGGCAGGGTAAGGCACGCAGAAGCTGGCTACGCGGGCTACTTCGACAGGATAAGCGTCAGGGAAAAGGAGCTCGAAAAGCTCATAGAATACGACGCCAAGATGATAGAGCTTGCCGAGGAAATACTCAGCAAGGCAAAATCCCTTGGAGGGGAGGTCGTCAATCCTCAGGCTCTGGGGCTTTCAGTCCTCGAGCTGGACGACAAGCTGAGAGCCCTTGAGGAGACCCTTGACAGAAGGATGAGCATCGTGGTGGGTGAGTGAAATGGTGCAGGTTATTGAGTGGGTCAATCCGGGTGAAGACGAGATAATCTGGCGCTACCCTAACGAGGTAATAAAGTGGGGGGCTCAGTTAATAGTCCACGAGTACGAGGTAGCCGTCTTCATGCGCGATGGAAAAGTCTACGACGTCTTCGGCCCCGGAAGGCATACGCTAACGACGCAGAATTTGCCTCTCCTCTACAAGCTCGTCGGCGGGAGCAACAGCCCATTCAAGGCAACCGTAATCTTCGTCAGCATGAAGGAGTTCCAGGGGAGGTATGGTGGAGAAACGCAGACGAGGGAGCTTGCTCCCATAAAGTACTACGGCGTCTACTGGTTCAAGGTCGCCGACCCGGTTCAGTTCATCACAGAGGTCGTCGGCGGGCAGAGCCTCTACGATACGCAGGACGTAACCAAGTTCATCCGTGCATACTTCAACGAAGGCATGATGAAGCACCTTTCATCTTATTCAATCGTCGACCTCTTCCAGAACCTCGACATGGTGAGCACGCAGGTGAAGGTTAAGCTCATGGAGGACTTTAGAAGGCTCGGCCTTGAGCTGGTCGATGTAAAAATTGAGGGAGTCAACACCACCGACGAGTGGCGCCAGAGGCTCTTCTGGCTCATGCAGACTGGAAACGCCCAGGCCGTTATGCAGATGGACACTGTAAAGCAGGTGGCAGCTGAACTCGGAAAGAGCGGGAGCGCTTCCGTGGGAACGGGAATGGTTCTGATACCCCAGCTCATGCAGCCCGCCCCACCAGCTCAGCCAGCTCAACCGGCACAGCCTTACGCGGGCGGTGGTGTTCCGCCGGCGCAAGCGGCTCAACCAGCTACCCCTACCCAGCCAGCGGCCCAGCAGGAGATATGCCCCTACTGCGGAAAGCCTATTCCGCCGGGTGCGCGCTTCTGTCCCTACTGCGGGCACGAGATAAAGCGCTGTCCCAACGGCCACATAGTTCCAGAGGGAGCGAAGTTCTGCCCTGTGTGCGGGGCAAAGATAGAGTAATGCCCTCTTTTTTTCTTCATTACCCTTTTGCCCCGGCAGTAGTTGGGCCTCCCTAATTCAAAAGCCATTCACATTTTCGGAGGACTTTTAAAATCCGCCGAGAAATCATGCCGGTGGTAATATGGACTGCACGAAGGACTACTGTGTTAAGGACTTAAATCTCGCCCCGAGCGGAGAGAGGAAGATAGACTGGGTCTCGCGCTTTATGCCGGTTCTCCAGCACATAAGGGCCGATTTCGAGAAGAGGAAGCCCTTCAGGGGCGTGAAGATAGCAACGACGCTTCACCTTGAGATGAAGACCGCTTTCCTCCTTCTGACGCTCAAAGCCGGTGGAGCAGAGGTTTCAGCGACAGCGAGCAACCCCCTCTCGACTCAGGACGACGTTGTCGCGGCACTGGCAAAGGCCGGCGTCAAGGTCTATGCGATACGCGGGGAAAGCAGGGAGGAGTACTACGAGTTCATGCACAAAGCTCTGGACATAGAACCGAACATCATCATCGACGACGGTGCGGACATGGTGAGCACCGTCCTCAAGG
The DNA here is from genome assembly GCF_002214385.1 of Thermococcus gorgonarius. Taxonomy (NCBI): domain Archaea; kingdom Methanobacteriati; phylum Methanobacteriota; class Thermococci; order Thermococcales; family Thermococcaceae; genus Thermococcus; species Thermococcus gorgonarius. The sequence goes on from NZ_CP014855.1 coordinate 873,223, forward strand.
AGAGAACCGAGCTGATAGACAACATCTGGGGCGCGAGCGAGGAAACGACAACCGGCGTGATACGGCTCCGCGCGATGGAGAAGGACGGCGTGCTTAAGTTCCCGATAATAGCGGTCAACGACAGCTATACCAAGTACCTCTTCGACAACCGCTACGGAACCGGCCAGTCAACGTGGGACGGCATAATAAGGACGACGAACCTTCTGGTTGCCGGAAAGAACGTAGTTGTGGTCGGCTACGGCTGGTGCGGTCGCGGAATAGCGATGCGCGCCAGGGGGCTGGGTGCAACCGTCATCGTCGTTGAGGTCGATCCGATAAGGGCGCTTGAGGCCAGAATGGACGGCTTCCTCGTCATGGACATGAAAAGCGCGGCTGAGATAGGAGACATCTTCGTCACCTCAACCGGGAACATCAACTGCATAAGGAAGGAGCACTTCGAGCTCATGAAGGACGGCGTCATTCTGGCGAACGCTGGCCACTTTGACGTCGAGATAAGCAAGCCCGACCTTGAGGCCTTAGCGGTCGAGATAAACGAGGTCAGGCCGAACATCAGGGAGTATAAGATGGCCGACGGAAGGAGGCTCTACCTCCTGGCAGACGGAAGGCTCGTGAACCTAGCAGCTGCCGACGGTCACCCGGCGGAGATAATGGACATGAGCTTCGCCCTGCAGGCGAAAGCCGCTGAGTACATCAAGGACAACCACGAGAAGCTTGAGCCCAAAGTCTACGTCCTGCCGAGGGAGATAGACGGGATGGTGGCGAGGATTAAGTTGAAGGCAATGGGGATAACGATTGAGGAGCTCACGGAGGAGCAGAGGAGATACCTTGAGAGCTGGGAGCACGGGACGTGAAGTTTCTCATCTTCTCTTTTTCCCGGAGGGAACAATATGGAGTTCGAGCCCTTCAAAATCGTTCCAGTTGGCTACGTAAGAAAGGACGAGGAACTTCAGGAAACGTTTATCGAAATCCTTCCCGAGTTCATGAAAGCAATGGACGGCCTCCGCGAGGGCGACTGGGTAAAGCTGGTCCTCTGGTTCCACGGGAGCGATACGCCTGAGAGGAGAGGAATCCTCAAAGTCCACCCCTACGGCAACCCGGAGAACCCGCTGAAGGGAGTCTTCGCGACGCGCTCACCTTACAGGCCCAACCCGATAGCCCTCTACACAGTCAAAATCCACCGCATCGAAGGAAACCGTCTTCACATTGACTGGATAGACGCGATGGACGAAACGCCAGTGGTGGACATCAAGATATTCGTCGAGCGCTACGACTGTCCGAAGGACGTTCCGATCGAAGAGAGGGAACTCCACATCAGTGGAGGCCGTATGATAGGGGAAGTAAACGTTATCCCGAGGAAGAGCGAACACCTCGACGAGCTTGAGGAAGTTTCTCCAGAGGAGTACGACGCGGTCATCCTTGAGATAGGGCCGAAAACGACGACGCTGACTGCTAAGGAACTGAAAGAGCTTATAGAGACACTTGTCGGGATATACAGAAATCTGCCCGTGGAGATAAGGGATAAACTGGGTGAACTGGAATGCTGAAGGGGTTGATATTCGACGTTGACGAAACCCTGGTTTACTATGAAGGCTACGATCACCGGGAGTGGTTTGAGAATTGGGTCAAACCCGAGCTCGAAAAGAGGGGCATTAAACTGGACTACAGCCTGTACTCCAAAACCGCCAGGCTGGAACTTCCCAGGACGTACGTTAAAAAACTCGGCATAAATCCGGTTGAACTTTGGAGGATAATCGATGAGGTCAACTGGAAGTACAGAAAAAAGATGCTGGCGGAGGGAAAGATAAAGGTCTTTCCGGATGCTGATGCACTGGAAGAACTCAAGAACCTCGGGCTTAAGCTCGCCGCGGTAAGCAACGCCTCCCTTGAGAACGCACTGTTAGTTCTCCGGGCCTTTGACCTTGAAAGGTACTTTGACGCTGTCTTTGGTAAGGATTACGCCAACTTGGATGGCGTAAAGCCAAACCCGTACCTCATACACAAAGCCCTGAAAGCGCTGGAACTCCAGCCAAACGAAGTTTTAGTAGTTGGAGACAGCGAAAACGACATTCTGGCCGCCCATCGTGCCGGTGTTAAGGCCGTTAACGTCGTCAGGTTCGGAAGGGTTGAGGGAGCGGACTACTACGTGGATAGCCTGTGGGAGCTGCTCGAACTGATCAGGAATAATCCAGTTTAGTCAAAACATGACAGGGGATTTCGACCATTGATCGACCATAAATTTATATTTCCTGATCTAACACTTAAATGCCAATAACTTTCAAGAGGTGTTATCCGTGAAGAAAAACCTGTTTGCAATACTTTTAGTGGGCCTGATGGCCCTTAGTGTGGTAGCCAGCGGTTGCATCAGCGGAGGAAATTCCACAGAAACAAAGATAAACATCCTCTACACCTACACCGGCTCCTTCGGTGACCCGGCCAAGGGCAAGCAGGCCGCACAGGCCCAGCTCCAGCAGGGTGCGTGGGTTATCTACCAGGTCGCGGGTGGAACCGGTCTCGGTGTCTTTGAGGCAGTGGGAGACTACCTGAAGGCGAACAACAAGAAGATGGGCCCGCCGTTTGCAATAGGCGTTGATTCTGCCCAGGACTGGATTAAGCCCGGCGTTATAATCGCGAGTATGATGAAGCGCGTTGACGTCGGTGTTTACAACGCCGTCAAGCAGGCAGAAGAGAACCAGTTCAAGGGCGGTGTCGTTGAGCTCGGCCTCAAAGAGGGCGGCGTCAAGCTCTCAACGATTGATGACGTCAAGGACATGTTCGATTCCCTTCCGGCAGATGTCAGGGAGAAGAAGCTTCAGGAGCTTGGCTTCAAGAGCGAGGATGAATTCATCCAGTTCCTTGAGCAGACCAGGAAGCAGGTTCCCGACTGGATTTGGCAGGCGGTTGACGACCTCCAGAAGCAGATAGTCAGCGGTGAGATAATCGTTCCCAAGGCCACAGCGAAAGACCAGATTGAGCTCCTCAGGAAGGCCCAGAACTGGACAATCATGGAGCAGTACGCCAAGGATTGGGCCGCCAATGAGCCAAAGCCGGAAACGTACTTTGATGAGAAGCTCAACCAGAGGCAGAACACCAAGAAGATAGCCATCGTGTACGACGTCGGCGGTAGGGGCGACCTGAGCTTCAACGATATGGCTTACATGGGCGCCGCAAGGGCAGCAAAGGAGTTTGGCCTCCAGCTCGTCGAGCTCCAGAGCAACAGCGAGAACGACTACCTCCCGAACCTCAGGAGCCTTGCCAAGAGCGGAGAATACGACATAATAATAGCGGTCGGCTTTATGATGACCAACGCCGTTAAGCAGGTTGCCAGCGAGTACCCGAACCAGAGGTTCGTCATAATTGACGGTTACGACCCCGAGATGCCGCACAACGTCCAGATGGTCCTCTTCAAGGAGAACGAGGGTTCGGCACTTGCAGGAGCACTGGCTTCCCTTATAGCACTCAACAGCGGCAAGGACACGATTGGAATCGTCCTCGGTATGGAGATTCCGGTTCTCTACAAGTTTGAGGGTGGCTACCGCTTCGGCGCCTACTGGGCCCTCGACTACTACAAGAACCACAAGCAGTGATTTTTTCTTCTCTTTTGTTTTTCCGTTCGGCTTTGGGGGTGGGTAACATGGAAGAGAAAACTCCAGTACTTGAAATGAGAGACATTGTCAAGGTTTATCCCGACGGGACAAAGGCCCTTAAGGGCGTTACAATTAAGGTTTACGAGGGAGAAATCCTCGGACTTCTCGGCGAGAACGGTGCGGGAAAAACGACCCTCATGAAAATCCTTTTTGGTATGCTCAAGCCGACGAGGGGGAAAATTATCCTCCGCGGTAAGGAGGTTCGTTTCAAAAGCCCAGCCGATGCAATAGCGAATGGAATAGGGATGGTCCACCAGCACTTCACCCTTGTCGAGGTCTTCAACGCCCTTGAGAACATCATCCTTGGCATGGAAGGGCACGGCCTGCTGTCAAAAATTGACATGGAAAACGCCAGAAAGAAACTCCAGAAGTTAATGGACGAGCTGAACTTTCAGGTCCCGCTGGACGTTCCCGTTGAAAACCTTCCCGTTGGAGTCCAGCAGAGGATTGAGATTTTGAAGATGCTCTACCGTGACGTTGATATCCTCATCCTTGACGAGCCCACAGCTGTTCTCACGCCGATAGAGGTCAAGGAGCTTTTTGCCGTCCTGAGAAAACTCAAGGAACAGGGAAAGACGATCATTTTCATAAGCCACAAGCTCAACGAGGTCATGGGGATAACCGACAGGGTCACCGTCATAAGGAAAGGTGAAGTAGTGGGAACAGTCAAAACGAGCGAGGCGACTCCGCAGATTTTGGCCAGGATGATGGTTGGAAGGGACGTCGTTCTAAGGATTGAAAAGCCACCAAAAGAGCCCGGGGATGTTGTGTTCCGGGTCGAAGACCTATGGGTAAAGGGAGATAGAGGCGAGGAAGCCGTTAGGGGGCTCACGTTCGAGGTCCGCGCTGGAGAGATATTCGGCATAGCTGGAGTTGAAGGAAACGGTCAGAGCGAGCTAATAGAGGCCATAACCGGTCTGAGGAAGGTAGAAAGGGGCAGGGTCTACCTTAAGGGTGTTGACATCACGGGTAAAAAGCCAAGGGAGTTATACGACATGGGAATGGCCCACATCCCCGAGGACAGAACCCACATGGGGCTGATTCTGGAAATGAGCGTGATGGAGAACTCGATCCTTGGGATGCACTGGAGGAAGGAGTTCTCAAAGGGGTTCCTGCTGGACTGGGGCAAGGTTGAGGAACACGCAAAAAGGCTGATCGAGGAGTTTGAGGTGAGCGCACCCGGAACCAGGGCACCAGTTAAGAGCCTCAGCGGAGGAAACCAGCAGAAGCTCATAGTCGCCAGGGAGGTCAGCAAAAAACCCGAGTTTATAATAGCCGCACAGCCGACGCGCGGCGTTGACGTCGCCTCAACAGAGTACATCAGGAACTACCTCGTCAAGCTGAGAAACGAGGGCAAAGCCGTTCTGCTTGTCTCGGCCGACCTTGACGAGGTTCTCCAGCTCAGCGATAGGATGGCGATAATGTACGAGGGGCAGTTTATGGGTATCGTCAAACCCGAGGAAGTTACCGAGGAGCAGATTGGACTGATGATGGGAGGTGTTAGGGTTGAGCCTCAAAAGTGAGCTCAAAGGATACGTAAAGCCCGTGGCGGAGAGCGTCCTCGCGATACTCATTGGGGCCTTTGTGGGGGCCCTCGTCCTCTGGTTCAGTGGCTACAGTGCGGGTTCAGCTTATTACTGGCTCATTAAGGGCTCGCTGGGTTCGATAGACGGCATCGCTGAGACGCTGAGCAAATCAGCCCCGCTGATACTAACCGCGATAACCTTCGCTATAGGAGCTAGGACTGGACTCTTCAACATTGGCGCGGAGGGAACCGTTTACTTCGGCGCCATCTCGGCCATCATAGTTACTCAGCACCTCCAGAACCCGATAGCGGGACTTTTAGCCGGCATCTTCGTTGGAGCCCTGTGGGCCCTTCCGTCCGCCCTCCTGAAGGTATACCGAGGAGTTCACGAAGTCATCTCGACGATAATGTTCAACTGGATTGCCTTCTTCCTGGTCAGCTGGTTGGCCGTCAGCGTTTACTACAACCCCAAGGACCCCAACAGCACGCTTCCCGTTCCGCCGTCAGCCAGGTTGCCCCTCCTTATGAAGAACACAAGCCTTTCGTGGGCGTTTATAGTCGCCATCGCAACAGCGGTGATTGTTTTCATAGTAATGTGGCATACCAAGCTCGGCTATGAGCTCAGAACCAGCGGTCAGAACCCCAGGGCGGCCGAATACGGTGGAATAAACCCCAAGAGCTCGATGATATGGTCCTTCCTCATAGGCGGAATGACGGCCGGGCTGGCTGGTGCCGGAATAGTCATGGGGACCCCGCCGAGCTATGCAATAACCCAGGGCTTGGCCAACGTTTACGGCTACGGTTTCGATGGAATAGGCGTTTCCCTCGTCGGGAGAAACCACCCGCTCGGCATAATCTTCTCGGGAATCCTCTTTGGGGCACTCAGTGCAGGTGCAACGGCAATGCAGCAACACGCCCAAGTACCGCTGGAGATGGTCAAGGTCATTGAGGGTATCATAATCATAGCCGTTGCAGTTCCCGGCTTGCTTGACCTCTTTGCAAAGCTCTTCAGGAGGGAGGGGGCATGAACGAGGCCATGGCAATCAGCCTTCTCCTCGGTTCGCTCGCGGCAATGGTACCAATAGCCCTCACGAGCATAGGTGCGGTGATCAGCGAGAGGGCCGGTGTGGTCAACATCGGCTACGAGGGAATCCTCATGTTCTCAGCCTTCTTCGGGGCAATCTTCGCCGAGTTGGCAGGCAACGGCTGGGTTGGTCTACTAGGAGGGGCGTTAGTTGGACTTCTCCTCGGTGCACTCCACGGCGTTTTGACAGTTTACCTGAAGGGCGACCACGTGATTCCGGGCATAGGCCTTAACCTCCTCGGCGCCGGTGCCGTCGCCTTCGGAATAAGGGCCTACTGGGGAACGGCAGGTCAGCACCAGGTTCCCAGCAACGCCCAGATTAACCCCCTCTGGATGGACGCCTTCGGAAACTCCCTCAGTCCCCTCGTGCCAATAACAATCGCGGTGGCGATAATTGCCTGGTGGGTGCTGTTCAAGACGCCCTTTGGACTGAGAATCCGCGCCGTCGGTGAAAACCCAGAGGCAGCCGATGCCCTGGGAATAAACGTTGAGCTCTACCGTTTCACGGCAGTTTTAATAGCGAGCGCTCTGGCCGGCATTGCAGGTGCATACCTAAGCGTTGACTGGCTGGGAACGGTGACAAAAACAATATCCGCAGGAAGGGGCTTCATAGCACTGGCCAACATGGTGTTCAGCGGCTGGAACCCCTTGATAGCCCTTGGTGGTGCGTTCCTCTTCGGGTTCTTCGATAACCTCGCCATCTACATACAGAACAATCCATGGCTGGCCGGAACGATACCGTGGCAGTTCATAGCGACCCTGCCGTACGTGGTGACCCTAATAGTGGTTGCCGGAATAATAGGAAGGGCGAGGCCGCCAAAGTGGGACGGGAAACCGTACAGGAGGGAGTGAATCCCTCCCCTTTCAGCTTTTTAAGATGTAACCCAACGCAGTTCCAAGGGAAAGCCCTGCTAACAGGGCAGAAATCAAATACGCCAGGTCAAAGCCCCCAGAGCTCCTGTTTATGCTGACGATCTCTTTTTCACTGACCCTCAGCACGCTAACCGTGTTCTCCCTCAGGACTTCCGTGTAAGGCTTCCCCTCCCAGAAAACCGTTACCCCGGCAGCGGGCTTTCTGCTCTTCTCCGAGAGCTCAAGAGCAGCCTTTTTCAGCTGATCCGGGCTCTGAAGGGAGTAGACTATAATATCGAACTCATTGGCCTTGGAAAGAACCTCATCAATGCCGAGGGCGGGAACCTCCTCCTCGGGCTTTATCGAGGCAACTGCCTTTATCCCAAGCCACTCTATGGCGTACTGGACGGGGGGCATGTTTATCACCGCACTCCTGTTTTCCTCAACAAAGCCCGAATAAGCGTATTTTATCGCCTCAACCTTCTCCCTGAATTTCTCGAACCTTGGGCTGTATTCCTGGGCGTTGGCTGGGTCGGCCTTCTCCAAAGCTTTCTCGGTTGCCGCGGCAATCGCTACTGCATTATCGGGATCTAGCCAGGTGCCGTGGGGGTTGTCCTTGCCGCTGTACCACCGCTCGGGAAGATAGTGGAAGCCCTCCCGCTTGTAATCGTCTATAAGGAGCAGTTCACCCGTGATCACGCCTTCCTTCTTCAGATCTGCCATCTTACCCTCGACAGGGAGGTGGCCGCCGGTTGTCACTATGACGTCTGCCTTTTTAAGGAGCTCGACCTGTTCAGCGGTTAGCTGGTATTCGTGGGGGTCGGCCCCGAGAGGAATCAACGTAACGACCTCAACTGAGTCCCCGAAGGCCTCGCCCACTATCGACGCTATCGGCCCTATGCTTGCCACCACGAGGGGTTTCTCTTCTGAGGCCCCTGAAAATGGCAGGATCATGCCAGTGAGCAGGAGTATGAGCAGTAATACCCTCGCCTTCATTTCGGTCACCCTAAAAATTTATGGGAAATGGCTTTTAAGAGTATTCATTGAAGAAAAGGCAAGAGCAACAGCCGTTTAATCAGATGTCTCCTTCCTGTTTTCTCCGTTACCGTTGCTCTTTATATGCGGCTTGCCGATGGCTATGGTGAAGCCCTTGAAGCTGTCGTCCTTCCTGTTGAACTCTATCGCGAGTGGAAGGCCGTTGTCCTCATTGAAGACGATCCTGACGATTCTTGCACGGGAATGGCTGTTGAGGTAGTTCTCCTTCAGGTTTTCGTAGTTGTCTATCACATCATCTATGCTTTCACTGTGCATGTCATAGATTTCGCGGGAGTAAACGCTGTGGTTCCGTATCTCCTCAACCTTCTTTTCCTTATTCAAGCTACCACTCCCTCAGGCTTTGAGCCACTTCCCTTCCCTGAACTTAAAAATCTTCCTCCTTTCCGCCATCCTCAGGGCTTCTTCCAGTTTGCCCTTGGAAACATCCAGGCCGTGGAGTTCCTTAAAGAGCTCGACGATCTCGTCGGTGCTCACGGCTTCCCTTTCCTCAAGGATGTTTCCGACGAGGTTTATCATGTCCTCGACGAAATTCCAGGGAAAGACTATCCACGCCCACTCAATCTCCTCGGCGTAGTAGTCCGGCTTAAAGCGCGAACCCTTGATTGTCAGAAGGGTCGCAGTTCTAACTTCGGCAGGGTTCCGGCTTTCCACGTACTTCTTCGCCAGGGTTAGGCTTTCTCCAGTATCGCTGATATCGTCAACAATGAGAACTCTCTTGCCACCCAGGTCGTAGCTGCTGCCGTATTTGAGCTTTGCCTTTCCATCTGGAGTTGCAGTTACACCCCAGTGCTCGACCTTGAGGCTGACTAAGTCCTTAACGCCCAAGTAGTCACAGTAGAGCCTAGCAGCGACCCAGCCACCCCTTGCGAGGCCGACTACGACGTCAGGTCTCCAGTTTTCCTCCAAAACCTTCCAGGCACCTTCCTTGGCCCACCTTTCGATATCTTCCCAAGAAGCGAGTCTTGCAGGAAACTTCTTCATTGGATTTCCCTTAACTGAGCGGAGGCAAAGTGATATTTAAACGTTTTGGATAGCTTTTACAGAAAAATGTAAATTGGCTAGGAGTATCTGAGCTTAACGTAGAGGTTTATCCCGCTCTGAAGGGCCGCCAGACCGTTGAGAGCGGTGAATATCCAGTCCCTCCTGGCGTAGGCGTAGATCGTAAGGAGCGTTGATGCAGTGAAGTAAACCAGAATGAACTTAAGGTTCAGCGGACAGTTCTTGGTCTTTATTGTCTCCCAGGTCTGGGGTATCCACGAACCAACCAGGAGCAGCATCCCTATGAGTCCAAGAAGTTCCACGCCCGACATTTTACCACCCTGTCCTGGCAAGGGACTGAGCAAAAAAAACGTTTTGAACTGAAAGGACTCAAAAATCAAGAAAAACCATCAGTATCTGCTCAGAAAAGTGAAAAACGCTCACTTCTCATCGATTACTTTGACCATTCCGAAGCCGTACTTTGTTTTCTCCCCAAAGCCAAGGTCATAGGCGAACTTTGCTATCTCCTTTGACCCGGTGTACCTGAACACCATGAGTGATCCACGGTAGTAAGTATCGGCAACGAGTATTCTAACCGGCTTAAACTTTATGACCTCAACCGAGAAGGAGCTGTCTTCCGGAGTGGTGCCATAGAGCTCAGTATACCTGAGAAGGACTATCTTCCTGAATTTGTCAAAGAAAGTGGGTTCGTTGGGGTAGAGGTCCCATATCTTCATTTTTCCGTCGGAAAATTTAACCGTCCTCACAACTATTGGGCTAAGAGTCGAGAACATGACAGTGTCCTTTATCTCCGGCTCCCGCAGGGGCTTAACGTCCTCAGCGACAAAATCCGTTTCTCCAATCCTCATCGCGGGGTTTATTATGAAGCCCTCAACCATCGCAGTTATTATATTGGGTGAGTGTGATGATACGTAGAGAGAAACGGTATCGCTTAGAATTCTTATGCCCACTTCCGGAAGGAGCTCTCTCCTCCTGACCAGTATTCTCGAAAACGTTAGCAGGTCAACGTTACTTGCCTCTATTTTTCTGGCAAGCTCTGGATCTACAAGCGATACCTTATCCACTATATGACGGTACACTTCGTAGTTGTAATTGAAGGGCAATATTGGATTATCCCCCACAGGGCGCAGCTTTATTTCAATTCTCATTATAGCCCCTCCGAAGTTATTATTCAAAACCAGATTATACTCATCAAACTTCTTAATAAGAGTTTCGACAATTGTTATTCAATTGAGAAATGAAAAACAAAAAATTACATCCGCATCAGGAGACCTTCAGAGGCGCGCCAAAGGCCCTGTCTCCCGCATCACCAAGGCCCGGAAGGATGTAACCCTTCTCGTTGAGCTCCCTGTCCACCTTGGCAACGAAGATCTCAACTTCAGGAAACTGCTCCTTGATCCTGGAGATGCCTTCCGGGGCAGCCAGAACACCAAGAACTATCTTTCTCTTTGGCTTTCCGTACTTTTCAATCTCTCCAAGAACTTTAATGAGGGTTGAACCCGTCGCTATCATGGGGTCAGCAACGATCACTGTGTCCTCCGGCCTAAGGTCGGGTATCTTGATGTAGTTCATCTCTATCTCGAACTTCGGGGCTTTTCCTCTGGAGGCCGAGACTATACCAACCCTAGCATGCTCAAAGACCTTTATCAACCCTTCCATCAGCGGTATCGCCGCCCTGAGGACTGTTATAATGACGACGTTCCTTCTGTCCCTAACGATCACGCCCTTCGTCTTCTCCAGCGGAGTTTTGACATCAACCTCCTCAATGTCCATGGTTTTCGTAAGCTCGTACCCCATGTACCTCCCGAGCTTGACCAGACCCTTCCTGAAGGCAATGCTGTCGGTGTTCTTGTCCCTGAGCTCGGTAAGAACCTCCATTATAAAGGGGGAGTCCTCAAAGGAGTAAACCCCGCTCCACCTTTCATCAGCCTTCATCTTCACCACCTCAGATCCCAGTACTCCATCCGGGCCATCTTCCTCCTGACGTAAATTCCATAGTTATAACCAAAAGCCAGGCCAACGATGAGGCCGCCCAAATGAGCCACCCAGTTAACCCCCGGGAGCCAGCTGTTTATAAGGAATAGGAAGAAAGCGTTGCCAAGGGCCATCTGGATGTTCCTTTTCAACATGCCCTCCATCATTATCAGGGCCCCAGCAACTCCAAACAGTGCCCCGCTGGCACCGCCGCTCACTGTCCACGGATCCATCAGAGCAACTGTGAGCACATTGCCCAATATACCCGCGGTGAGGTAGAGCACGAGGTACCTCATCTTTCCCACGAAGAGCTCCAGTTGGCTGCCGAGGTAGATTAGAAAGAACATGTTCATCGCCAAGTGAATCCAGTCGAGGTGAACGAACATGGCACTTACCAGTCTCCAGTATTCATGGCACTCGGTGACGCAGAAGTTTACCAGCGCAACCTTGAGAAGGGCTTCTGTTTTGACAGTCAGAGCACCGCTCAGATAGAGCTCATAGGCAAAGACTGCTATGTTTATGAGGAGTAAAGTGTAAGTTAGCCATGCGTATTTGGCGGCCTTTAGTAAGTCCTCCACACCCATTAGCGCTTCACCTCTTCGAGTATTAGCTCCAAAAGCCTCTCATCGCTTGATGCTATGATGTTCATTTTGTCCTCAGCGCTGAGAGCTGGGTCGAACTCTTTGCCGTTCTCGTCCACAACAATTCCCCCTGCCTCCCTGACAAGCAAAGCTCCGGCAAGGACATCGGTTGGCCGGACATAGTTCCTTACGTCCACCGCCGCCTGGAGGGAGCCCCTGGCAAGGTAGGCCAGCTCGACGGCTATGGCACCGAGAACCCTTATGCGCTTTACCCTCTCGATAATACTCACTCCCACACCCCTGGTGTAAAAGCTTATAGCGGCTTTTTCTGGCTCTCTCGGAACCACATGAATCCTCCTGCCGTTGAGGTAGGCACCATTGCCAGGTATGGCCTCATAGTAGTTCCCGAGGAGGAACTCGTAGATTGCTGAATAGACGGGTTTTTTACCCTTGAAGAGGGCAAAGCTAAAGGCAAAGATCGGTATTCCTGAAGAAAAATTATACGAGCCGTCTATAGGGTCAACTACAGCGGTAAGGTCGCTTCCCTGATCAACCAGACCTATCTCTTCGCTGACGATGTTTATACCAAGCGGCTCAAGCCTCTTCACCACAATGTCCTCGGCAACCTTGTCAACGTACTTCGTAACGTCACCGCTGACGTTCTTACCGACTTCTCTACCGCCTTCGGGCTTTCCGAAGAGGGGCATCACGGCCCTTTCAACGTCCTTGGCAAGGGAGAAAACAACTTCGTTCCAGCTTATCTCCATACATCACGCCCCCATCAGAGCTATAAGCAGGTTTCTGGTTCCAGGCCCAAAGCCGAGAATGAACATGGCCAGCTTCACGAAGTTTATCAAATCGGGGTCTTCGTCCTCCATGTATCTGTCCAGTATCAAGACTATGGGAACCAGTATCACGAGTTTTTCCAGATAAATCACTGCGGGAGTACCAGTCAAATCTATCAAGGTTCTCGCAAGTACGTGCTGTTCCCAGTAACCGAAAAACTGTATCCCGACGAAAGTCGTGGTTGCGTCGTAGAAGTGGGTGTAGAACAGCAAACCGTTGTTCTTTATCAGGTCGAACTTTCTTGAGAGTATCCATATAACCCCTTCGGCCGCCAGAAAAGAAGGTATAAAATAGACGAAGTATTTCCATCTGAAATCTGTCTTGTCCAGGTTTATCAGTAGCAGAAAGAGCAGACCCCCAAGGAGAAGAAGTCCAACGTCCCGGTAGAGTGGATAGAGCTTCTCCCCCGGCCCAACGTGTCTCCAGACTATGAAAAGGGCAGCTATGGCAAAACCCGCTATTACAAAGTATCCCCCGGGGCTCACCGTTAGATACGTCCTTGGCAGCATTCCAACATCAGTCATAGCCCTCATGAGCGGACCCAGGAAGATGTAGGGTATAAGGGCAACAAAAAACCTCTCATCCACCCTGATCTTCATCCTCTTCAGCATCCGGTGGAGGAGAAGAACCGCTATCCCGAGGATTATCGCGTAGACCGTCGTGTTCACGGGATTGTACCCCTGGTTGTACTTTATCGGGTCCACAAAGTACCGCTGAAAGAACTCCTGGAAACCCATTGAACCACCGGTTGAGGTTGGGGTTAACTGTTAAAGCTTTTCCGCTCCAATCACTTTTTAAGGTATCCCACCCTAAGTTGAGGAGGTGAGAGAAAAGTGCACCTAATGGAGCTCCCCCGCGAAGTGCTTCTCGGGGAAAACCTTACAGGGGAGGTTCTCAACGTTGCCAGAAGGCTCAGGCTTGGCAGGAGAGCTCTTGTCCTCTACGGCCCAAAGACCATGAAAATAGCAGGAAAAGACGTTGAGGAGAGCCTTTCCGAGGAGTTTGATGTCAAAGGAGTGACAATAAAAGGCGCCTCCATGGAGGAAGTCGAGAAGACAATGAAGCTGGCCTCCGACTTTAATGCAGACTGGATGGTGGCCGTGGGAGGGGGGAGCATAATAGACGTTGCCAAGCTGTCCGCATACAGATTGGGGATTCCGTTCATCAGCTTTCCGACAACCGCTTCGCACGACGGGATAGCGAGCGCCAACGCCTCAATAAAGGATCTGGGAGCAAAAACCTCGGTGAAAGCCAGGCCGCCAATAGCCGTTATAGCCGATGTGGAGATAATTAAAACTGCCCCCTACCGCTACCTGGCGGCGGGAGTGGGGGACATAATAAGCAACCTGACTGCGGTTAAAGACTGGCAGCTGGCCCACAGAATAAAGGGCGAGTACTACAGCGAGTACGCGGCATCGCTCAGCCTGATGAGTGCAAAGATGGTGATCAAGAACGCGGACATAATACGGCTCGGCAACGAGGAAAGCGTAAGAAAAGTTGTGAAAGGCCTCATATCCAGCGGTGTTGCCATGAGCATAGCGGGCTCTTCAAGGCCAGCGAGCGGTGCGGAACATCTCTTCAGTCACGCCCTTGACATGCTCCTGGAGAAACCCGCCCTCCACGGCGAGCAGGTCGGAGTCGGAACCATAATAATGGCCTATCTCCATGGGTTAAAGTGGGAAAGGGTTAAGGAAACCTTAAAGAAGGTAGGTGCACCAACTAACGCGTACGGATTGGGGATCGAACCAGAGGTAGTGATAAAAGCCCTCACCATTGCCCACACCATAAGGCCCGAGAGGTACACCATCCTCGGAAGGGACGGCCTGACCTGGGAGGCGGCGGAGAAGGCCGCTAAAATCACTGGGGTTATCTGACTATCATCGCTCACGGAGGTGTTGAGAATGGTTATCACGCTGGTCGGAGAAAAACTGGCAAAACCCGGGCTTGAGTTTATCTACTATGGCCCCGCTGAACCCTGTAAGAGCTGCAGGCTGGCAAGGGTCTGTGTTGGGAACCTTGAACCGGGGAGAAGATACAAGATAGTCAGGGTCAGGAACATAGAACACTCATGCCCCCTACACGAGGGAAAAGTCAGGGTAGTGGAAGTGGTTGAACCTCCCATTGAAATCCTGATGGATCCCCGGAGTGCTATATTAGGGTCTAAAGTTACTCTAAAGTTCGTGGATTGCAGTGATCCGGAGAAAGAGAGCCTAGCAAGACCGGAGGGACTATTCGAAGGAGATCAGGTCAAGATAGAGGAGATAGTGGGCGAAGTGGAGTGCGACGGGAAGAAGTTCAAGCTGGTCCGCGTCGTCAGGGGGCAGTGAGTCTCTCACTTTTCCGCGTACTGAGCGTAGTAGGCTATCGCCTTCAGAAGGTCGTTGAAGCCCTCGTAGGTAACTAGGGACAGGGGAATCGCGTCCTGTTCAAGACGCTTTTTGATTGCTTTTCTTATTTCCTCCACCTTCTCCCTGGGGACGAGGTCGATCTTGTTTACCACCACTATTATGGGCTTGTCGTACCTGAACTTCAGCAGGTGGTGGAGCTTCTCCATGCCCCTGTGAAGGCCAACGGTTGCATCGACCATGTGAATAACTACGTCCGCCGAGATTATCTCGTTTAAAATCTCCCTGAACTTCTCCTCGCTGAGAACTTTACCCCTGAGTTCCTTCTCCGGATCGAAGAGGCCGGCAGTATCGATGAGAACGAACTCGTCCGCCCCACCCAGGGGGTTTTTCATGCTCTTCGGTATTTTGAGCTTTCCAAAGCGCTTCTTTATCACCCCCTTCGTTGTTCCGGGGAGATTTTCTACTTCGCTTACCTTCCCTCCGATTAGGGCGTTCATGAGCGTTGATTTTCCCACATTCTCAGCACCTATTATGGCAACCTTTATCATCCGGCCACCTCCGTAAGGTTTATCTCCACAACAGATAACATCCCCGATGATATAAAAGTGGTGGAAGGTGGAAGCATGTCAAAGAGAGTGAAGCTTGGCCACCATTTCTATCACGTTGTGACACTGGAAGACCTTAAATCGGGTAAAATGAGGGGTAAGAACGTCGTCTTCGAAGGAATCATCCAGGACAAACCCGTCGTTGAGTTCCTCCCCATGGAGCTCCCAAGTTACAGGACAACCTTTTCGGTTGATGGAATCAGGGTGGAGTTCTCGGGAAGTCCGTGCATAAAGAGGGGTGACAGAGTCAAGGTCTACGGCAGATTTCTGGCGGGCGATCTGATAGCTACAGCCATCGAGACTGACGGAGCCATCTACATGGCGGAGGAGTGAGTATGGAACTTTTGGAATTTTTTCTTGAGGCAGGGAACCTGAAAAGGCTGAGGCGAACCGGCTGGCTCCTCCGGGGAATTCCCAATCCGGAAAGCATAGCGGATCACTCCTTCAGAACGGCACTAATAACTCTGTTTTTGGGAGAGGAACTGAGAAGAAAAGGGATTGCTCTGGATCTCGAGAGGGCCCTGAAGATTGCCCTCATTCACGATCTCGGCGAGGCAAGGATAACCGACATTCCATTCCCGGCTCAGAGGTATTTCAACAAGGTTGAGGGAGAAAGAAAAGCCCTTGTCGAGATGGTTGGAAGTGAATACCTGGCTCTTTTCGATGAGTATGAGCAGGAAAGCACACTGGAGGGAAAGCTCGTCAAGTTCGCCGACAGACTCGAGATGCTCCTTCAGGCGCTGGAGTACGAAAAGAGCGGGTTCTCGGGTCTGGAAGAGTTCTGGAAAACGATTGAAAAATTGAAAAAGAACGAGCTATACGAGTATTTTGGCGGACTCGTTGAAAAACTTATTTCTCTCCGCCCCTAGTTCTCTTTCCCCACCTCAGCTTTGCCGTCAGGATCTTCTCGCTGGAAAACATCCTGGCCGTGAGATAGAGGGTAATCCCGGCAACGATGAAAAGATACAGGGCACTCAACGCCAGCATATAGTATTCGCTGCCTATTGCAAACCTGTAGGCTGCTATTGGATGAGTGAAAGGATCTGCCAGAAGGACAGCCCTTAGAGCAACTGGCATCTCGCCCAGGTCTGTGAACATCAGGAGGAAAGCCGGAAAGGCCAGGGGAAGTACAACCGAGCTCACCACTGTGTTGGCGCTCTGCACGTCTTCGGCATAGACCGCCAGTAGCATCGCAAGCGAGAGGGCAAAGACTATCGTCAGGAACACGATCAGGCCAAACACCACCATTCCCGCCGGAGTTATTCCGATTCCCAGATCCTCCGGGCTGATCCCAACATCTCCCTGGAACGATCCCATGTAACTCCTTAGACCGATCATATAAGCTAAAGCCGCTATGAGGCCCATGACTGCGGTTCCACCTATTTTGGCCGCAACGATGGTAGTCCTCTTCACTGGGAGGGTTAACAGGGTCTCAAGGGTTTTGTTTTCCTTCTCCGCCGCGACCGCTCCCGCGGCCATCTGGGCGGTGATCGTTACCATGAGGAACACGATGAGTGGAAGGCTGTATGACTGGGAGGCCAGCATAGCGGACACCACTGCAGGAGAGACGTTCACCACCCTGCCATTTATGTAAGACCTGCTCTCAGCCCGGATCGGATGGAGAACTGCATCCGGATTATCCACACCAAGGTTTTCCACCTTGATTCTCGCTATACTCTCAGAGAGAACATCTATGACCGCGTTTATCCTCCCTTCGCTCACGCTCTCCCTCATTCCCGTGCTTACCGAGGAAAAAACCCCGTAGATATAAACGGTTGCAACCTGGTTGTTCTCTATGCTCTCGCTGAAGTTCTCTGGAATAACAACCAGGACGTTTTGCTTTTCCTCCGAGGCCTTTTTGAGGGCGTCTTCAATAGAAGGAGCACTTATAACGGCAACACTGACGTTCGGGCTTTCGTTCATGGTCTTTATCAAAATCATGCCGTACTTTCCACCGTCCAGGTTCATAACGGCCACGCTCGTAGTTGCTTGGGCCTTTTGAATTCCCAGCTGGATTCCCTTCCCCATGGCGGGGTAGATTATCAGGGGCACTATTACAAGCCCAAAGAGGAGTTTCTTGTCCCTCAGGAGGTTCATCAGCTCTTTCTTAAGCAACACCCAGAGGTCACTCATGATCAATCCCCTCCAACCGGCTCGTCGGTCTCAAAGCCTACAGCCTTCATAAAGACCTCTTCAAGGTTCTCCGCACGGTATTTCTCCTTCAGCTCTGCTGGAGTCCCGCTCTCGATTATTCTCCCCTGGTTTATCAGGGCCACACGGTCGCAGAGAAACTCGACTTCGAGCATGTTGTGGCTGGAAACCAGGAAAGTTACACCTTCCTCCCTTGCGAAGCGCTTTATCGTCTTCCTTATGGTGTAGGCGTTGACTATATCGAGGCCGCTCGCGGGTTCGTCCAGTATCGCCAGCTTTGGCTTGACCATCAGCGCCCTCGCAAGGAGGAGCTTTCTCGTCATTCCCTTTGAGTAAGTTGAGACCTTGTCGTAAAGTCTTTCGCCAAGATCCGCCAGTTTGATGCCAAGTTCTACCATCTCCTCTGCCCTATCCTCATCCTTGGCGTAGAGCCGGGCCATAAAGCGGAGGTATTCAATGCCCGTGAGGTTCTTGTAGGCACCGGCTTCCTCGGGCAGGTAGCTTATGATCTTCCTTACCTCCTCGGCTTCATCAACAACATCGTGGCCGAAGACCTCAGCCTTTCCTCCGGTCGGTCTCAGAAGGGTTGCGAGTATCTTGAGTGTGGTGCTCTTTCCAGCGCCGTTCGGACCGATTAGCCCAAAGACCTCGCCTTCCTTCACTTCAAAGCTTATCCCCTTCAGGGCCTTGACCCTACCGTAGTCTTTCTCAAGGTTCTCAACTTTAACCGCCGGCATTTTCCCTACCTCCGACCTTATAGGCGATAAGTCCAGGGGTGGCAAGGGCGACCCCAAACAGAAAAACGGCCGTAATGTTGGAGTGACCTCCGATGATAGCCGCTCCGAGCCCACTTGTGACACCTATCCAGCCGTTTTTAGCGTAGCTGTTTTTGAAATCGTGCTCTAGAGCGAGGAGCACCGACCCGACTATCACCATACCGAGCTCAAGGGCCAGAAAAAACGGGTTGATGCCACTGGCCCCTTTTCCTCCTGGGAAAGTTATACATGCTGCCCTGTCCACCGGCGGGCGGAAGAGAGCCAGCAAGATACCGCCCGTGTAGAGAAGTACCCCTAGAATCCCCTCATTGACTTTCATCGTTCTCACCTTCGTAGATGAATATATCTTCAATCTTGACGTTGAAAAACCTTGCCATCTTAAAGGCCAGCCTGAGGGAGGGGTCATAGCGACCCTTCTCTATCGCTATTATCGTCTGCCTTGTAACACCCAGTGCCTTTGCGAGCTCTTCCTGGGTTAAGCCCCATTCCTCCCTGAGCTCTCGGAGACGGTTTTTCATGGCGACACCTCACATCTTCCTTGAATAGTACAGCCTGAGTGCAAGGTTCCCGAAGAATATCAGGGTCAACAGGGTGGAGAGAATTCCAGCGCATAGGGCATCTTTTGCCACGATGAGGGAGTAATAAAGAAGGACAACATCCGCCAGAAGAACCAGTTCCAGTGTTCTTGCGGCGGCGAGCTTGGCTATCTCGTTGCCCCTTTCGTCCATTGGAACTCCAATGTTCTTTACAACTCCCCGGGTGAGCAGATAGCCGAGGATACCACCTATGAAGCCGGCGAGGAGTACCACGAAAGCCGCCCAGTTCATTCACATCACCCTCGCGTAGTAGTGCCTGAGGAGAAGGTGAACCAGTCCCATTCCGGCCAGCGTTAAGCTTATTGCGATAAAGGCTCCTCTAACCTCGGGCTCTGAGGTTCTGCCCGATAGGAGGAGCATTACCACCGCCAGGGTGATCATGGTAACTTGGAGCGTTCTCCTGGAGGCGACTTCGTTTATCCTCAACGATCTCTCGTCTTCGAGGACAAAACCCCTGCCCTCCAGGTAAGCGAAATACCTGTTTACGAAGAAAGCCGACAGCGCAAAAGCAACTAGGGAGATTTCCCCCTTTCCCGAGCTGACCGCCCAGCCTACCACCCATCCCAGGGCCAAAACCGCCAGAAGGGCCGGCAACAGGGAAAGCTTCCGTCCCATTTTCCCCACCGATGTAAAGTTTCTTTTACGTAAAGTTTCCTTTACATCCTTATAAGCCTTGCTGCATAAAAACATAGAGCCATAATTAAAGAATTACATAAAGAAACAATTAAACAGAAACGTCGCCGGTTTCCTCAGCATCTTCCCGGGCTACGGCCTCTATGTAGGACACCATGTCGTGGATGGCCAGGAAGTCGAGGAAGGCCACGACCCCCTTGAGGATGACACCGGCTATGAGATAGAATATCGCCAGAAACAGGTCGAGACCGAGGTATATGAGAGCCACCTTCACCGCGTTCCTGTTTTCAACGTAGACGCCGTAGGCCAGGATCAGGTCGAGTACAACAAAGGGACCGTAGATGAAAGGGCTTGAGAAAACGCTGATACCGTTTAAGATGGCCTGTATCAAAAGGACTATCGCGGTCACCTTCAGCGTCCCAAAGGCCAGTTTCATTCCCGTCCCTCCACAGGATATTTTCTGGCGTTCTTTGCTATCTTCTTCAGGGCAGCATTCTCAAGGTCAATTCCAAGTTCATGGGCCAGGAGAACCAGGTAGATTAAAACGTCCGCCAGCTCGTCTTCAAGGTTTTCCCTTTCCACAGGATCATTCATCGAAGCCAGTATTTCTTCGTTCTCCCTCCACTGGAAGTGCTCCAGCAGCTCGCCGAGTTCAACCGCTATAGAAATGGCCAGATTTTTCGGGGTGTGGTATCTCTTCCAGTTCCTTTCGTCTCTAAACCTGACGAGTTCCCTCTCAATTTCCCGCAGGGACATGCTCTCACCTCAATACTCATGGGGCCTGCTTTTCCGGAGAAGCTCCAAAAGTCTTAGAAGTTCTTCAAGTTCTTCCTCCGTGAAGTACTTGCCCAAATCATCCTCGGGATCCAGGGAAGCTAAGTAATCCCTGAGCTTCTCCAGGTCTCTCAAGTCCTCGTCCAGTTCGGAGGCCCTCTGAAGGAACTCAAAGCTGGTGTATGGAGTCTCAAACGCCCTCTGCTGGTTGGCTGTCAGGGCTATCTTAAGCTCACCTATGGTTTCCTCAACGATCGAAAGCAGTTCTTCAACTTTCATAGCGCTCACTATCAGGGGTATTGTTGGATGGTATTTAAGGCCTCCGAAACGCTTTTATGAACAACGAGGTATAATCCCAGGGTGATCCCGTGGACTTCGCCCTCTTCATGGAGAGGTACGGTTACAAAATACTGCTCGGCCTCTTTGCCCTGATCATAGTGGGCTTCTTCGCTTTCCTCGGCCTGTGGGTGTACGCCATGTTCAGGTTCCTTGGGGCCATAGCGGCTGTTGTGATACTCGGCTACGCGCTGTACGCGTTCATCGTCCAGAGGAGAGTTCTGGACGCACAGGCTGAAGCACACGGCAAGTACTTCTACGACCCCAAGTATGGCAAAAAACGCTGAGCTTTTTCGAATATCCTTCGCACCACGTCCATATTTTCCGAGCCACAAGTTTTATACTCTCAGGCCCACATTCTGAAGGTGATCATAGTGGGGGCAGTTGAGGCTTACCCTTCTAACTCCTCTGAAGAGAGGGCTGAAAAGCGCGAAAAGAAGCTCTTAATGGGCAACGAGGCCATAGCCTATGGGGCCCTTGAGAGTGGCGTTGTTTTTGCGACGGGCTATCCTGGAACGCCTTCAACGGAAGTCGTTGAAACCATCGCGAAGCTTAAACCAGAGGTTTTCGCCGAGTGGGCACCCAACGAGAAAGTAGCCTTGGAGGAAGCCGCTGGAGTTGCCTACACCGGATTAAGGGCGCTCGTAACGATGAAGTGCGTCGGCCTGAACGTCGCCGCCGACCCGCTAATGAGCCTGGCTTATTCTGGAGTTGAGGGAGGTCTCGTTGTCCTCGTGGCGGACGACCCGGGGCCGCATACCAGCCAGACGGAGCAGGACGACCGCTATTACGGTAAAATTTCCCTCCTTCCTGTTCTTGAACCTGCAGATCCCCAGGAAGCCCACGACCTCATAAAGTACGCCTACGAGCTGAGCGAGCGCTACAAGGTTCCGGTGATCTTCCGCACCACAACAAGGGTTAACCACACGACGGCCGATGTTGAAGTTGGCGAGTTCGTCGAGCTGGACAGGAAGCCCGTCTTCAAGAAGGACATCGAGAGATACGTTAGGGCCAGCATGGAGGGCAACAGGAAGAGGCATAAGTGGCTCAACGAGACTCTCGCTAAAATCGAGGAGGAGTTCAACTCAATGTCCTTCAACTGGATTGAGGGAAAGGAAGGCGCCAGAATCGGAATAATCGTCGAGGGGGCGCCCTACAACTACGTGAGGGAAGTGCTCCCGAAGATCAACGCGGACTTCAAGGTTCTCAAGCTCTCAACGCCCCACCCGCTCCCGAGGAAGCTGGTTACTGACTTCCTGAAGACGGTTGACTACGCGATAGTAATCGAGGACGGCGCGCCCTTCCTCGAGGAAGAGGTCAAGATAGCGGCCTACGAATCCGCCCTAAACGTCCCGATATACGGCAAGAGGACAGGGCATTTGCCCCTTGAGGGAGAGCTTACGCCTTCGCTGGTCAGAAACGCCCTGCTGAGGCTCATCGGCGAGGAAAGTGAAACATACGAGAAGCCTGAGGAAGTCGCCTACGCCGAAAGTTTAGCACCGAAGAGGCCTCCGGTGATGTGCCCCGGCTGTCCGCACCGTGGTTCTTATAGGGCAGTTCTCGACGCACTGAGGGATTTAAAGCTCGGCCGCTACAAGGTTCCCATACACGGTGACATAGGTTGCTACGCGTTATCTCTCCTCCCGCCGCTTGAAGCAATCTGGACGGAATACGTCATGGGCGCGAGCATAAGCTTGGCCAACGGCCAGAGCGTCGTCATGGACAAGAAGATAATAGCAACCATCGGAGACTCCACGTTCTTCCACAATGGAATTCAGCCTTTAATTGACGCCATCTACAAGAACCTGAATGTACTCGTCATGATACTCGACAACAGGACGACGGCAATGACCGGCCACCAGCCGCACCCGGGAACAGGAGGAAGCGAAACGGGCAGGAAGTTCAACGAGATTGACATTGAGGCCCTCGTTAAGGCGCTGGGAGTGAAGTACGTCAAGACCGTTGACCCCTACGACCTCAAGGCAACCAGAGAGGCCATTAAAGAGGCCATGCAGATTGAGGGGCCTGCAGTTATCATCGCGAAGCGCGAGTGCGTCATACCAGTCATAAGGCGCGGCGAGATCGGAGAGAAGCCAGTTGTCATCGAGGACAAGTGCACAGGCTGTAAGGCGTGCATTCTCCTGACCGGCTGTCCAGCATTGGTCTATGACCCCGAGACGAAGAAGGTCAGAATAGATGAACTCCTCTGCACCGGTTGCGGCGTCTGCAACCAGACGTGCCCGTTCGACGCCATAAAGTTCCCGAGTGAGCTGGAGAAGGGGGCTTAGCCCCCCAACTTAAATTTACCTCCGAAGTAACTCCAGGACCTCAAGGATTCCCTCGACGCTGGGAACCTCGAAGCCCCTCTCGTGGATCTGCCTTACTTCTTCTGCCTCTGGATTTATCCAGACGGCCCACATTCCAGCCTTTAAAGCTCCCTCGAAGTCTTCCGCCTTCGTGTCACCGATGTGTATTGCTTCCTCCGGCTTCACGTTGAAAGCTTTGAGAGGCTTCTCGAACATCTCCTTCATGGGCTTGAAGGCCCTGACTTCGTCCGCGAAGAATGTCCTGTCGATGTACTCCATGAGTCCAAACCTTTCGAGCAAAAGCCTTGTGTAGGAACCGGGCCAGAACATCACGTTGCCCGTAACTGTAACCTTTAGGCCTTTCTTTTTAACACCTTCGAGGGCCTCTCTAGCTCCTGGCAGGACTATCTCGTCCCCAACCCTCAGAACTGCCCTCGCAGCGGCCCTCCTAACGAGTTCGACGTCAATCCCGAGGAGCTCGGCCAGCATCTCCTGGCTCTCCTCCAGAGCCCGGGATGGGTCGCCGGCCTCCTTAGAGCGCATTGCCTTTATCCTCTCCCTCGTGAGCATCATGCCCTCAACTACATCCACTATGCACGCTCCCATAAGCTTTGAGAGCTCAACTGCCATTGCGTCGAGCATGACGTTTATATCGAGGAGAGTGTTCCAGACGTCGAATGACACCAGCTTCATGGGAACCACCGAAGGGAATATCAAAAGAAGAATTTAAAATTTCACGGCTCGGCCGCGAGGTATACTCCGTCCCTCTCAAAGGCTTCGAAGACCTTTCCGCCATCCTTCGTTTTGAGCTCAACGAGGACTCTCTTCGGGGTCTTTTCCACTTCAACCTCTACCTTTCTGGTGCTGAGAACCTGTATAAAGGCATCCCCCAGCCTTTCAAACTCAAAAACGAGTGCATCATCCTCCCAGCGGTGGCCGCGGTAGGAGACGCCGCCCATGCGGAAGGTAACCTCAAGAACGATTTTCATCCACCATTCCTCCATATCTTTCTTCGGAATAGGTTCTCTTAGAAGGTTAAAAAGGTTGGCAGGAGGTAAATCATGCTTTCTTCTTCAGCTTGACAACCTGCTTCGCGAACTCCTCTAAAACTTCCTTCCTCATGCCCTCGAAGAACTTTATCGAGCCCGCGTAGCTGTGGCCGCCGCCCTCTATTCCGGCACTCGGCAGTTTCTCCTGCAGTTTTGGAATTATCTCGTTGAGGTCGAAGCCGTAAGCTGCCATTCCGTCGCTGGCCCTCACAACGGCGAAGTCCGGGCCGTAGGCGAGCGTTAGTATTGGCGAGTCCTCGCCGTACTTCTCTTTGAAGTGGTCGTGGATGAGTCCGCTCAGCTTGCCTGGTGAGGGATAGCTGAACTTCGGCGCGAAGAGTTCCACGTCTATCGTGTTGAACCTTATGCCGTTTGGAAGGACGACGCTCTTGACGTGCGGCAGGGATGCTTTGAGGGCCTTCTCCTGCTTCTCCTTTACTTCTGGATAGATCGCGTTTATGAGCTCACGGTGTCTCTGGAGGTTGCCGGTGAGGAGTAGTATCTCGTCGATGATGCCGTGCCCGTCCATGAACTTCCAGTAGAAGGCCTCGTGGTCTATCACCTCGGCTATCTTCTTCAGGTCTTCCTCGGTCAGGCCTTTGGCCTTCTTGGCTATCTCAAGGTACTGGTAGAACTCTGGTGCCTTGCTCCTGTCGCCGGTTCCCGCTATTGCCGGCAGGTGCTTTATCTTGTCCTCAACCTCGGGGTTGATGAAGCGGGCCACTTCGGTGGCGAGCATTCCAGCGGTAAGCTCGTAGTAGCCGCGCTTGACGTGGTGGGGATTGACGTGCACATCGACGTATTCATCAACCTTGGCCTTGTCCTCGCTCACCCACTCGCGCGGGTCGTGGTGGTCTATAACGACGATGGGAACTCCATAGGCCCTTATACGCTTGTAGGCCGGAATGTCCTCGCTCGTTCCTCCGTTGTCAACTATAACAACGAGCGGGAGCGGGTCGCCAAACTTCTCGTGATCCTCGATCATGAATATGATGTCCTTGAGAACATCTTCGAGCTCGTAGAAGGGCGCCCTGCTTGGCCTCCTCTTAAAGAGCTTCCACCTGGCCTGCGGGTCCGGTGAGATCTGCTCTATGAGTGGGACTATAGCGTACTCCAAAGCCAGGCCGGAGGTGTAGCCGTCGGCATCGGCATGGTGCCTGAGGAGTATTGGCCTTCCCTCAAAGATTGCTCTTCTAATCATGAAGGCCGCCTTCATTATCTTGGGCTTGAGCTTCTCAAGAACTTCACTCTCGACGAGGAAGCCCACATCCTCTGGCTGGGCGCGCTTGTCAAGCTCTGCCTCTATCTGCTGTTTGACCCTCGCTGCATCCGGTCCCCAGAGCCTAGCCATGTCGCTGACTTCTATCTGTATCTCGCCCGAGTGGAAGGCTATTTTGCCTATTATCTCAACGATGTCACCGACGTTGATGTTGGGATACGCCCTAACGCCCGGTGCCTCGAAGGCGGCCGCCCAGGTTATGCCGGTTCCGTCCGTTATTGTGAAGACGGTTGGGCCGCCGGTGACCTGTATCTGCGTTACTCTCCCCTGTATCCTTACCGTTTTACCTGCCATGTCCTTGCTTAGCTCAGCTATGGGCGTTACAGGTATCTCCTTTCTGACAACAACTTCTTTGTAGTGCTTAAGGGCAGATTCTATGAGGTCTATCTCCCTCTTATCGGGTCTAACGTCGAGAACCTGAACGAGTATCTCTTCGCCCGGTTTGTACTCTCTTCCACCCAGGAGGTCTTTACGCTTTATCAGGCCAACGACGTGAGGATTAAGCTTGACAAAGACTCCAAAGCGCTCGACTCTGTCGATTGTACCTTTGTAAACGTTTCCCACCTCAACGTCTTCGTAGTCGCAGGTCTTGTCGAGGATGTAAACGACCTTATACTTCCTCAGGCAGTCCGGACAGACCCAAGTGGTTTCCATGCCGGGCTCCCAGGGCCCCTTGATTTTTCCACAGATGTCGCAGGCGAGAACCTTTCCCGTTCCGCCACAGGTCGGGCAGGTATCGTAAACTGGAACGGTTCCCTTCCCGTGACACTCTGGACAGGGGACTTCATCGACTTCCTCATCAACGCCAAAGTAGTCCAGGTTGCGGTAACCTTTGAGCTTGTCTTCGAGTTTAAAATCGGCAGGAACGTAACCCCAGCCACCGCACACCGGGCATTCCTTCTCGCCAACCTTTACCTTGCCCGTCCCATGGCATTCGGGGCACTCCTTCACAGCCATTTCCATACCCCCTTTCTCTCTCCGCCCCACCTAGTGAAGCAGACTTATAACTTTGCCGGCTAAGGTTTATAACTGGAATGCAGAAGGTGAGAGAGCAATGATGAGTGAATCCAATGCTGACAGGATGATGAGCCCCGAGCCTGAGCTCAAAAGCGTTGACCTAAAGGAGATAAACGAAAACCTCGATTCCATCAGGAGGCAGTTAGACGAGCTCCAGAAGGAGCGAGAGCTAGAAAAGACCCCCGACAAACTGGGATGGGATGACATAGCCCAGGAGCTAGTGGGGGCGATAACCTTTGCCCTCCCCTTTCTCTTCACCGGAGAGCTCTGGGACGTGGCAAAGGACATCTCGATCGAGCGCTCCTTTGCGATATTCCTTCTAACGCTGGGTATTGCATATATCTTCATAACCAAATCCAAAATCGGCAACCTCAAGCACGAAAACCTCTTCCACGTTCCCAAGAGACTCATAACAGTCTCGCTGATATCGTACACTATATCCGCCGGACTGATCTACCTCTACGGGATAAACCACGTCGCCCACTTCAGCCCACTTCAATACGTAAACGCCACGGTTATAGTCAGTACATTTGCCGTGATAGGGGCCATAGCCGTTGATATGGTGAAGTGAATGAGGATTATAACCGGAAAGGACTACGAAAAGTTCATGGACGAGGGCGCTATCCCCTTTCCTGAGTGCAGAAAAAACAGGGAAGAGCTTGTTGGGTTCGTGAAAAATCTGAGAGGAGACGAAACGATTATTACCTCCAGCCTGGAACTCGTCGACCTGATTGCCTCCAACTTCAAAAAAGGAGAAGACAACGTTCTTATTTACTCCGAGACAGGTAAGTCGCTAACGCTCAAAGAGGTATACGAACTCAGAAAATACCTTGATTTCGACGTTAGAGGCGGATTCCCAAAGGAAAACGCCAGAACCACGGTGCTTTTCGTGGAAGGGAAAACAGACTCCAAGTTCTTTAAAGCTGTCTTCAAAAAGCTCTTCGAGTTCAGGGAAAGCAGAAGTTCCCCGGGAAACCTCAGGTTTATCGAAAGGGTTTTTGAGAGGGACAACTTCGACCTACTGAAGCGTGAGGATGGAGTGTACCTGGCGATTATCCCGAGCGAGGGCAATTCGGGTGTTATAAGAAACCTGGGCAACTTTCTGCGCGCTATGGACGTCTTCGGCTTCAATGTTCATAGAATAGGCGTTGCCGTTGACATCGACGAAGACGAGAAAAGTGCCATTGCCTCGATAGAGGGCACACTTTCTAGGTTCGACTACGAAAAAACCGATTACGGCTATCTTGTAGGCGAAACCGAGGTCGTTCCACTCTTCATAGGCCTCCCCTTCCGGGACGAGCTCATTGACTGGAAAAAGCCCACCGTTGAGGATCTCATGCTCCATCTCCTGGCCAAGGAGGGCCTGCTTGAAAGGATCAGACCGGGGTTAAAAGCCCTAAACGAGAACCTTGGGAGGAAGTTGAAACCAAAAGACGTCATGTATCTGGCCCTTTCCGCCTACGGCCACTGGGGCAACCTCGAGGGCTTCTACGAGCTCTTCGTCATGCGCTCCCGATTCAGAAACCTGAAAGCCATACTACGGGAAGCCAAACTGATGAAGGGAATTGCCCACCTGGCGTGGAGCGAAAAGGTAAAGTGAAAATTAGCGAACAATTCCATAAGATGCTAACCGGACTCAGAGTTCTCCCTTCTCCTTCAGCATCGCCAGATAGCTCGTGAAGGCACCCGTTGATATTGTATCTCCTAGACCAACCGTTGAAACGGGGTTCTGGACAAGTCTAGTCGGGATTATGACCAGCTTGTACTCCCTGGTTCTCAGCTTTCTCTTGGCCTCTTCAAAGCGGAGCTTAACGTATTCTCCCCTCTCGTTGTAGGGAACCTTCAGGCCGACATTGATCTGGTCCGGCGAGGTTACGTCCCCGAGGGAAGCCCTCGATGCTGCAAGGGTTGTTGCAAGCTCGAGGCTCTGCCTGAGCTCTTCCTCACTCAGGGGGTTGTCTGCATGAGCGATGTACATGATGTAGTATATCGTGTGTATCTGGAGGATTTCAAGGTTCATCTCGTCTATGAGGATCTTTCCTCCCAGGACAGTGTCCTCTATGCGGTTGTAGGTGAATATCCTTTCGGCTAGCTTGTCATAACCCAGGGCACTCAGCACGTACGCTATCTCTGACTCATCCATGCCAACGCTGTCGACAAGCGGGAAGAGGTTGTAGATGACTTTCTTTCTAAGCTCGCGGTTCTGTATCGAGGCGAACTCCAGGTGAACCTTCACGTCCTTCTCGCGCTTTAGGAGAAGAATGTCCTTTTTCGCCTCGCGAAGGTAGTGGTTTGCGTCTTTTCCATCAGAATAGCGGAGCTTTATCCCCTGATAGCCAGATAAAATAGCTCCATCAACTCTCTCACCGATTTCCGGAAGGAACGGCTTAAGCTCGGGCTCGGTATAGATCCTTATGCTCTCAAACCTCGCCGAAACGATAAAGCGACCCGAGAAGGGGACTGTTATCGTCTCATCCCCAAGCTTAAAAGTCGTCCCGGCGCGGAATTCAAAGATGCGGTTGACCTTTATCGGATCGTTCTCGCGGTAGGCCTCCCATGGGTGCTTTAAGACAAGTTTTCCGCCTTCAACAACAGGATAGAAAAGGTTAGGCTTTCTTACGAACATCTCGGCCTGTTTCTTTGCCAGGTGTGGGGTGTATACAATGACCTTCTTAAAATCGAGGTTGCTCAGGAGGTTGGCTATTATACCGGCCTGCCCGCCCATTCTCTCCACATCGTACTTGAAGTGGGAGTCAAACCAGGTGTGGAGCTCCTCGTTAACCAGAGGAACGGCCATCGGCTTTCCAGTCTTAAGGGCATGAACAAGTCTCGCCACGAAGTCAAGGGGCTCGTTTATCTCCCTCGGGTACTCGTCCATTCTCTTCTTCACGGCATCGGCGCCGAACTCATCTATCAGCTTCTGCACCATCTCTCCGTTCAGGTACACTATGGCATCAACGTTGGTATTGTAGGCAGTGTATATTGAAAGTTTCCTCGCATTCTCCAGGAGCTCCCTGACCATGTGTATCACCTGTAGTGATTAACAATGGTATGAAAGGCCGAGATTTTAAAAGGGTTTCGGGCTGGTTATCACATAAAGTGTTGGAAAAGTCTTAAAAGTGACAGTGGTTTGTAGTACTATTAAAATGGAAAAGTGAAGTGCCACTTGCAAAAGAGTTGATACACGTAAAGAACCTAAGAGCGTATGGGGTGGGAAAGGTCCCGACAAGCTCGGGAAGATCAGTGCGGCAATACATACAGTAACAGACAACTTAGTTAGAGACCCCGGTATAAATCCCTGCATGAATCCCAACTTTGATGGGATACGCGATAGAGAACTTCCCCCATATTACACTCCAAAAACAAGTCCGTACACTGGCGTTGGTTACTTTATGGGGGTGAAGTGGGAATGAGGAAGGCCTTAACTGTTGGAATCTTGCTTCTCCTCTTTTCCTTTTTCGCTTACAACGCCTACACTTACCACCAGCTCTCCCCGGCAGAGGGAGCTTACAGGCTGGTGGGAATCCCAAAAACGAAAAGCCCACCGCTGAATCCTTACATCCCCGGCCAAAAAAAGAGAGAGTTATAGAGTGCAGAGGCCTCAGTAAACTGCCCACCGAGATCTGACTAAAACCAAAAAAATTCTAATACTCTGTGAACAGCCTTCCGAGCTCCGGAATCTTCTCCATGACGTCCATTTCCCTCAAAGCCAGCCAAAGTGAAGCCTGATTGCTCGTGACCACAGGAACGCCCAGGTCTTCTTCCAGAGCCTCGATTATCTCGAAGGTTCTCCAGTTGGTGCAGCTTATGAAGATTGCATCAGCTTCGTCCATGAAGCTGGCCTTGGCAAGGCGGTACGCTTCATACGGCTCAAGCTTCCCTATCTTGGCGTTATCCTCAATTCCAAGCCCCCTGATGTCGAGAACCTCAAATTCGTTCGCCTCGAGAAACTCCTTTTCCCTCTGGTTTATCTCGTCGGTGTAGGGAGTTATCACCAGAATCGACTGGGCGTCGAGCATCTTTAGGGCCTCGACAACGGCGGTGCTCGTGCTGATTACTGGCACCTTCACTTCATCTTCTATCTTCGCCTCCAGCTCCTTCTCGTAGTCCTTACCGCCTATGAAGGAGCCGCTTGTGCACCCATAGAGGATCAGCTCGACGCCGGCGTCCCTAAGGAGTTTGGCAGCCTCAACGGCCAGGGCGTTCATCTTTATCAGCTCTTCCTCGTTGACGTTCCTGAGCGGAACCCTCGCGGTGTGGAGCGAAACCCCCTCAGGGAGGTAATTGTGAAGCTCCATCTCCATGGTGGTGTTCGATGATGGGACGATAAGGCCCAACCTTCCTCTCCATCCGTACATGTTTTCACCTTTAGAGGGTTTAGGGGAGGTACTATTAAACCTTTGGTTCTGGAAAAGTTGATTAAGTCCCGCGGCAATACCTGTCCGGTGAGAGTATGGAGCTGGATGAGGCAATAGCAAAGAGGACTTCGATCAGGTACTTCTCGGACGAACCGGTGAGCGATGATGCCATTAGGGAGCTAGTAAAAGCCGCCATAAGGGCGCCGACCGCGAGCGGCCTGGAAAACTGGCTCTTTGTAGTGTTCCGGAGCGAAGAAGCAAGGAAGAAAGTCTTCGACCTGATAGCAGAGGGCATGGTGGAGTATTACAAGGCGGTGAACCTGCCTGAGGAGAAGATAGAGAAGCTCAAAAACCGGATATATGAGGAGGGTATGTACCGGGCGCCGGTTTACATCGCTGTCTTCATCGACAGGCGCGTCCGCTTCCTCAAAGGCAGAGAGTTCGACGAGGTCGAGTTTATGTGGAGCGTGGAGAGCGCGGCGATGGCTATTCAAAACCTCATGCTGAAAGCGGTAGAGCTCGGCCTCGGTACGGTGTACATCGGCGTGACGAACTTTCAAGCGATAGAGGAGAAAGTCCGTGAGCTAGCTGGCCTCGACGATAACTACTACCTCGTCGGCCTCATCCCTGTGGGCTATCCGAGGGGGGAGGTAAAGCCGCGGAAGAGGCGGAAAGGAATTGAAGAAGTCTTGAAGTTCCTCTGAGCCAAACGTTTTTATCCTTCCCTTTCAATTTTCCACCGGTGGGAGGATGATAGAATTCGTCATACTGCTCGGGGTCATCGGCGGCTGGTTCATTGCCGTCACTACTCTAATCGTCATGCTTGTATTCGGAAAGATGTGGGGCCTGCTGGGGGTTTTTCTGATGGTTCTGGGCGTTGAGCTTAACAAATTCCTGAAGAGAAAGTACATGGATGTCGTTGTTTCAAACTCGCCGTGGGCAAGGGAAGTTGCCAGGCACATCTTCGAGATGAACGAGCTGATAATCCTGTCCTCCTACGCTGCTTCTCTGTTCCTCTACGAGGTTATTCAGAAGTACGTCGAGATAGTGATAAACGTGCCGGCAGGCTAATCCAGTAAGCTTTTTAGGCACTTCCCCTTCCAGTCCTTTGATGAGCCTGAAGCTTAATCCCGAAGCCAGAGCAATCTACAGGTCGATAAGAGATGAAATAGCCAAAAAGCTGCTACTCAGGGGAAGCGAGGCATTCCTCGACGAGTTTTCTCCCACCACTAACCCCGAAGAGATAGCCAGAAGGCAAGCTTACCTGCGGGAGAACCTGCAGAGGATAAAACCTGAAATCGGGGAGTTCATCGAAAAAGTCCAGCCCATCCACTTCCGGAGGGAGTACCTCCACGACAGAATACTCATAGTGGACGAGAGCGAAGTTGAGAAGGCGGAAGCCCTCGGTTTGTGCGCAGTCTCAACGGATCCAGCCGACGCAGAGGATTACCCCCTGGTTCTGAGCACAGTGGGATACGGAATAGATGTTGAGCTAACCCCCACCCAGATAACTCCAGAGCTATACGTCCAGCCGCTGTGGGAAAACAGAGATACCCTGGAAGCCCTAGCCAAGATCGCGGAACTCACCGGCGAAAAAAGCATTGCTCCTGAACTGTTGAAGCAGATCAACGATATCAAGACCACCATGGATAGACTTTCAACAATAGAACAGCTTGAAGAGATACTACACGAGAAAGAGCTAGAACTCAACGAAAAGATCTCAAAAAGACTCGAGCAGTTTTCTCTGACACTTAAAGGGAAGGAACTTCTGGAATTTCTTTCCGAGCTCAAAAGCGGTGATTACGGGGCAATATTCAGGCACTTCTCTTCAGTTGAGAACGAGATCCTCGAGATGATAAGGGAAGTCGAGGAAGAGCTGGAGGAAAGCCTGGGAACATCCGTTGAGATTTTCTCAAGGGAGGAACTGTATCCCGTCTCCGTGCCCCCGGAGAGGATTGAACTCATCAGGGAGGAACTAACCAGGGATTTCAAAGTTGAAATGTACCTCAAAAGCAGAGAACTGGCCGAGAAAATACGGCCGTTAATACCGAGGTTAAAGCAGGAAATCAGGAACGTTTACCGCCTCGACTTCCTGAGGGCAGTTAAGCTGTTTACCGAGGGGTTCTCCTTCCCCGAGCTGGGTGATAATGGAATAGCTTTTCTAAAGGGAAGACACATCTTCATCGAGAATCCCCAGCCTGTGAGCTACGTAATCGGGAAAAAACCAGAGTGGTTCGATGTCGAGGGATCGGAACGGGTTCTAGATGAGAACGTTGTCATCCTGACCGGAGCCAACAGTGGAGGAAAAACCAGCCTTCTCGAGCTCGTGACTCAGATAGCTATTCTAACCCACATGGGCCTTCCCGTGCCCGCCGAGAGGGCAGGGGTAAGCGTCCTCGATGAAATCTTCTTCTTCAGGAGAAAGAGGAGCACCTATGGAGCGGGGGCATTTGAAACAGCTCTAAATGGGTTTGTTAAAGCCCTGAAGAACGAAGGACGAAAGCTAATCCTCATAGACGAATTCGAGGCCATAACCGAGCCCGGTGCCGCAGTCAAGATAATCGGCGAACTGCTGAAGGTCGCCCACGAAAGGGGCTTTTACGTCGTCATCGTTTCTCATCTCGGCGAAGACCTGAAGAAGGAGCTCCCCTTCGCCAGGGTTGACGGCATAGAGGCCAGGGGTCTCGATGAGAGGCTTAATCTGATCGTCGACAGACAGCCGGTTTTTGGAAAAGTCGGAAGGAGCACACCCGAACTGATAGTGGAAAGACTCGCAAGGAAGAAACGGGGAAAGGAGAAGGAGATCTTTGAGAGGATTCTAAAAGCGTTCAAAAAGGACTAATCATACTTTTACGGTCTTCCACTTCCCTTTTCTAAAGATCCACCAGTACATGGCCGCGCTCGTAAAAGTCTCCAGGGTCATCGCAAGCCATGCCGCTATGACTCCAAGTCCGCGGAAGGTGAAGCCCTTAAAGCTGACTCCGTCGATGTGAACCGGTGGAATCCTAAAGCCAAAGCCCAAGAGGTACGAGGGAAGAATCCTGAAGAGGAGCTTACTCACCGCTGTAACGTACATCGGGCTCTTGGTGTCCCCGGCCCCCCTAAGTGAACCGCTCAGCACGAAGACCCACCCGAGTGGGATCTCGCTTATCCCAACTATTATTAGGTAGATGCTCGCCAGGCGGAGAACCTCGTGGTAGTGGGGGTCGTTTGGCGTTAGGAAGGGCATGACGAGGTAGCGCGGGAAGGCAACAAGGACGAAGGCCATAACCCCCATGAAGGCCGTGACCATTTTCAGGGCCTCTTTGACGGTCTTTTCAGCTAGATCGGGCCTGTTTGCGCCGAGGTTCTGACCTACCAGGGCAGAAGAAGCAACGTTGAAGCCAAATGCCGGCATGTAGGCTATACTCTCTATCCTCAGGCCAATCTGGTGAGCACTAAGGGCAACGTCGCCGAAGCGGGTAACTATGCTCATGTAGAGGAAGTTGTAAAAGCTGAAGAGGCCCCGTTCTACCAATGCAGGAACGCCTATCCTAAGGATCCGCCTGACCATCTCAACTTCAAACCTCCAGCTCGGCTCAAAGCGGAGGATGAGCCTTCCGCTGAGGAGAAGGTATGCTCCGGCCAGGAAGGAGAAGGTTATCCCTACTCCAGAGGCCCAGGCCGCACCGACGGGACCCAGCCTTGGAAAGCCGAACTTTCCGTAGATGAGCAGGTAGTCGAGGGCCGCGTTGATAACGTTCATCGCTATGCCCAGCTTCATTGGCGTTTTGGTGTCTCCAGCCCCTCTCAAAGCAGAGAACATTGCAAAACCAGCAAAGCGGATCGGGTAGAACAGGAAGACAACCCTGAGATAGGAATAGGCCAGGTTCAGCAGCTCGCCCTTGGCACCCATTATTCTGAGCAGGTCGTCGCCGAAGAACCAGCCGAAGAGGAAAACTGGAATGCCAAGGAGAAATGAGAGGTAAATGCTCTGCTCCAGGACGAGTTCCGCTTTCTTGATGTCCTTTGCCCCAACGAACCTGGCAACGAGGGCCAGAGTTCCGACCGATACTGCCATCATTATCGGAAACATGAACCAGCTGACCTGGCCGCCAAGACCAACGGCGGCGACGGCTAGAGAACTGACATGGCCGACCATCAGCGTGTCCACTAGGTTGAGCAGCGTTTGAGAGATGTTCCCCATTATCGCTGGCCATGCCAGGGACCAAAGTCTCTTTCTGAGATCGTCCATGGTCATCACTCAACCTGTTAGACACCAATCTAAACGATAAAAAAGCAATCTGATATTTAAGGGTTTTTCTTTGGAAACATCAAGACAGAAAGAAGAGAACAGAGGGGCTCACTCGCCCCTGAGCCTCATGATCTTTATCCTGCCGAGGGTCTCCCAGTACTCAACGGTTATGCCCTCTGTGAGCTGATCCTTGATGTCGTCCTCGACACCGGTTTCAATTGGAACGTCGAAGGTCTCGTAGGTCTCCATGTCCATGAGCTGAACGGTGTCCGGGGTTATAGCGATTATCTGGCCGACCCTTTTGTCGATGATCGGAACCTCAACTTCAGCGCTCGTGGGCTTTACGATGCTTCTGACTTTCTTATCAAAAACGCCTACTGCTTCAATTCTGGCCTTGGCAGACCCATGCTTCCCCGGGGAGGAAACCGTTATGTTGGTTATCCTGCAGGGCTCTCCATCTATTATGATGTACCTACCGGGCTTGAGCTTGCTGACCTGAACCTTTGTCTTGTCTCCCATCTCTCATACCTCCCAAAACGTTCTACACGAAATCAGAAGGGGCGTTTAAAAAATTTTTGAAAATACTACCTGCCCCTGGCCGAGGCCAGGAGGTAACCGTTAAACAGGAGAGGAGCCAGGAGCAGGAGGCCTACGAGAAGACCCAGCCTCAGGTAAGTTCCTCCCAGTTTGAGTAGATAGGCCACCCCTAGAACGCCCAAGAGCAAGGAAACTGAAATTCCCAGTATTACAGCTCCCCGGTTTACGGGAGCGATGCCCCTAAGTAGGGGGAAGGCTTCGACCACCGCCATAAACGCCACGAAGCCGATTAAAGATGCCACCAGCATTATCCTGACACTATCGATTACCATGATGCCACCCAAAACTGCCATCGTCAAACCCACAAACAGTATTCCTTGAATCCTCCTTGTCTGGAAGACTTCTCCCGATATCTGACCCCCGATTTCAACAAGAACCATCAAACTTGTAAAACCTGCTAGGAAGAGAGACCCCATGAGAAGGGCTATGACCAACCTTCCACCGGGAACCCCGCTGTCCCTGATCACAGCGGGGATCAGATAAAAAGTCTCCACTGCCGTTATCGGGTTCTGAAGACTGTCCTTTGAGTACACCTCTATCCTGTGGAGAACCCCATCGTACTTGGCCTGAGCGTTTTCGTAACCCTGGTATGCAACCCCAATCGAGTAAACAGTGGTCATGGCAGCAGAAAAGCTTAGAAAGATCTGAAGGGTAACAACAAAGGCAAGAATTCTCTTAATGTTTATTCCCCCTGGAAGAAAGCTTCCCAGGACGTAGTAGACTCCAGCACCAAGGCCAAGGGCAAGAATAACCGTTAAGCCCATGAGAACGAGACCGTTTAAGTTCAGACTGGACGAAAGCGAAAACACAGACTGTCTGTAGGAATTCAGATAGCTCACAGCTTTTGGACTTGTGACAAAGCCGTAAACCTTACTCCTGAGGAGCAACGTCGCCAGGGGGGTGAAAACTATCAAGAGAACCGCCATAGCCCCCAAGAACTCAACACTCCTCCCCTTTAGGGTCACCAGGAGAATAATTATTGAAGCGATAACTCCGGCCATGATTGGGATTAAAAGGTTGTCGGGGAGATCGAATATCGGCAAGATAGCCCTTGCAGAGTAGTAAAGAATTACGCCCCCAGAAAGCATCAGGAACATCAAGAGCACAAGCGTTACGGCAGGCAATTTTGAGACCTTGAACATGAACTCGTGGGCAAGATAGCGTGTAGTCCTAGTCGCGTTGATCTCTGAGTGGATAAGCAGCAACCCAAAACCGAGCACGAGCAGGGAGACCAAAAATCCCTTAAGACCAAAGATTATGTAGTATTTAGGCATCAGCAGGAAGTTCCATATTCTGAGAATGTATCCGGTTATTAAAAGTGTCATAAGTATTGAGATTTTCCTCATTTGCATCCCCCCGGGTTATATCTAATTACTGACGAACACGCGAAAATATAAAAGAGTTATGGAAACTCCAAGTTATCCTAGATT
The DNA here is from genome assembly GCF_002214385.1 of Thermococcus gorgonarius. Taxonomy (NCBI): domain Archaea; kingdom Methanobacteriati; phylum Methanobacteriota; class Thermococci; order Thermococcales; family Thermococcaceae; genus Thermococcus; species Thermococcus gorgonarius. The sequence continues at coordinate 910,273 of NZ_CP014855.1, forward strand.
GCAAAAAAAGTTCAATCCAAGCAACAGAAACTAGGAGGGGTAGCGTATGAGAATACTTGGAATAACAGACATTCACGGGAGGATAAGCGTTGTTGAAAAGCTCGCAAAGAGCTTTGAAAAAGAACCGCCCGACCTCATCATGATAGCAGGGGATTTAACAAACTTTCAGGGCAGAGAAGCAGCCCTTAGGGTTCTAGATCCAATTCTATCCCTTGAGGTACCAACAGTTGCCGTCTTCGGGAACTGCGACGGAAGGGATGTTCCAGAGCTGCTGGATGAGCTCGGAATAGGGGCACACAACAGAAGAATAGAGGTTAAGGGGTTGGGCATCGTCGGTATAGGCGGATCCAACATAACCCCCTTCAACACGGTGTGGGAACTTAGCGAGGAGGAGATAGACAAAATCCTCAGGCAGAATTACATGACGGGAGACCTGATACTCAGCCACGTTCCGCCTTACGGCACCAAGGCAGACAGAATAAGTTCCGGTCTTCACGTTGGAAGTAAAGCCCTTAGAAAATTCATCGAAGAAGAACAGCCCCCACTCGTCTTGACCGGACATATCCACGAGGCAAGGTCAGTGGACATGCTGGGGGAGACTCTAATAGTCAATCCGGGCCCTCTCTTTAGGGGCTACTACTCGGAGATAAGGATAGAAAACGGAAAAGCCTCAGCAGAGCTGAAGAGGCTCTAACGCTTGATAAAAAGTTGGTGGCTCAAAGAAGCCCCTCGGCTTTGGCGGCCTCCTCCGGATCCTCGTTCCTGTGGACGACCTTGAGGAGGGCCTTTATGAAGGGCTCCGGGTTCTCGCGCTGGAAGATGTTTCTACCGACGACAGCCCCAGCGCCTCCAGCCTCTATGACCTCCCAGACGAGCTTGAGGAAGTCAACCGGATTGTCAGTCTTCGCTCCACCGCTGAGGAGGACGGGAACTCCGGCGGCGGCTTCGACCACCTTTGCAAAGGTCTCCTTTGAACCAGTCCAGTAGGTCTTTATCATGTCCGCCCCGCTCTCCACAGCGGCTCTCGCTCCATACATAACAACCCTGTAGTCCTCTTTCTTGCCGTACTTCTCGTTGATGTATGGGCCCCTTGGGTAGGCGAACTGGACAACCGGGAAGCCTAAATCATGGGCGTAGCTCGCTATCTCCGCGAACTGGCGCATCATGACGTCTTCAGCCGGGCTACCCCAGTAGACGGTTGCCGCTATCGCGTCGGCGCCGAGCTTTACCGCGTCTTCAACGAAGCCCAGCTGGCTCTGAAGGAGCTGGTCATCCTTCGGCCTGAGCTCCGTCTTGCTGGTGAGCTTTATCATGAGCCCCGTGTCGGGCTTGAGCTCATCGACGGCCAGCCTGGCAACTCCCGGAAGCATCATAACGCCGTCTATGCCCGCCCTGACGACCTTCCTTATGATTACCCTCGGGTCAACGTGCTCCCAGACGGGCTCGAAATCCGTCGGCCCGTGCTCGAAGCCGTGGTCCATTGCAAAGATTAAAGCCCTCCCGTCCCTGCGGAAGAACCTCTTCAGTCTTCTCCTAATGCCAACGCTCTGGTACGCATCCATACTAATCACCGTGGGTGATATATCAGTTGGGAATTTAAGGTTTTTCCCGTTAACCGTTTAAAGAAACACGGGGGAGGAACGGATATGGAGTGGAGAACCATACGCCTCGAAGATGTTAGCTTGACCAATGACTACACGAGGAGCATCGCTGAAAAATCCCCCAAGGGAACGGTTGTAATAGCGAAGGATCAGCCGCCGGTAAAGACTGAAAAGGTCGTTTCTGGGCCTCCCCGGAAGGTGGCCTCTGGATGAGCATCATCCTGAAGCTAGAGAAGATAAGGAAAGCCCCCCTGAAAGTTATAGACGAAACAAGAAGGGGGACGTTAATGCTTGGAAAATTTGTCAAAGTGATAACTGATGAAGGCGTTATCTTCGGAAGGTTGCGGACACACTGGATGACGGTTCTCTCCCTCTGGAGACCATAAGAAGGCTCTCTAAGGGTACTACACGGCGACGTATCACTGAGGTTCAGGTAATTGTCATAACGACATAAATTGGAATCAAAAGGTTAATATTGCTTTCTGTTCACGGATAAAGTGTATTGATGCACAGCTATTTGGAGGTGTACTAAAATGGGCAAGAGCTTGTGGAGGCGATACCTGGACTACCCAGTTCTCTGGAAAATCCTCTGGGGTTTGATTCTTGGTGCAATCTTCGGCCTGATAGCGGGCCACTACGGCTATGCCGGTGCCGTTAAGACCTACATAAAGCCCTTCGGTGACCTCTTTGTGCGCCTGTTGAAGATGTTAGTGATGCCAATAGTCCTTGCCTCTCTCGTCGTCGGTGCGGCGAGCATAAGCCCGGCAAGGCTTGGAAGGGTCGGCGTCAAGATAGTGGTCTACTACCTGGTAACCTCGGCCTTCGCAGTCTTCTTCGGCCTCATAGTGGGCAGGATCTTTGCTGTTGGAACAGGCATCCACCTAGGAACCGGTGAGGGCAAGGCCATAGAAGCAAACCCACCTTCCCTCGTACAGACGCTGCTCAACATAGTCCCCACTAACCCGTTCGCATCCCTTGCCAAGGGCGAGGTTCTGCCGGTGATATTCTTTGCAATAATCCTCGGAATAGCGATAACGTACCTTATAAACAAGAACGACGAGAGGCTTAAGGCGGCGGGCACAACGCTCCTCAGGTTCTTTGACGGCCTTGCCGAGGCTATGTACATCATAGTTGCGGGAGTAATGCAGTATGCACCGATAGGTGTCTTCGCGCTCATAGCCTACGTCATGGCTGAGTATGGAGTCAACGTCGTCGGGCCGCTCGCCAAGGTGGTTCTAGCGGTCTACGTTGGTCTTACCCTTCAGGTACTCTTGGTTTACTTCGTCCTTCTCAAGGTGTTTGGCATTGACCCGCTTAAGTTCATCAAGAAGGCCAAGGATGCGATGATAACCGCTTTTGTCACCAGGAGTTCGAGCGGAACCCTGCCGGTTACGATGCGTGTCGCCGATGAGGAGATGGGGGTTGACAAGGGAATCTATTCATTCACCCTGCCCCTCGGTGCGACGATAAACATGGACGGAACGGCACTCTACCAGGGCGTCACCGTACTCTTCGTGGCGAACGCCATAGGTCACCCGCTCACGCTCGGCCAGCAGCTTACGGTTGTTCTCACAGCGGTTCTAGCTTCAATAGGAACCGCCGGCGTTCCCGGTGCTGGAGCAATAATGCTCGCGATGGTTCTCCAGAGCGTCGGTCTTGAGCTTACCGCAGGAAGCCCCGTGGCTCTGGCGTATGCTATGATACTCGGAATCGACGCCATCCTCGATATGGGCAGGACAATGGTCAACGTCACCGGTGACCTTGCCGGAACGACGATAGTGGCCAAGACCGAGGGCGAGCTGGACGAGAGCAAATGGTAACGCCCCTTCTGTTTTTCTTTCTTGGGATACTGTTTTAAGAGTCCTTTTCCAGCACTTTCAGGTGAGGGTTTTGGAGTGGAAAATAATTCGGCTTGACGAAGTTGATTCCACCAATGAGTATGCTAAAGGAATAGCCCCGTCATCCCCCGAAGGAACTGTGGTCGTTGCGAAGCGCCAGACCGCCGGAAAGGGACGAAAGGGCCGCTTCTGGGCCTCCCCTGAGGGGGGACTCTGGGTCAGCGTCATTTTGAAACCTAACAGATCAGACCCGAGGCTCGTCTTCGTCGGAGCTCTGGCAGTAGTTGATGCCCTTGCAGATTTCGGAATAAGAGGCTGGATTAAGTGGCCCAACGACGTTTGGGTCGGGGGAAAGAAAATAGCTGGGATTTTAACGGAAGGAAAAGCAGGAAAGTTCGTGGTAATGGGGATTGGCCTCAATGTGAACAACGAGATACCTTCTGACCTCAGAGAAACGGCCACCTCTATGAGAGCCATCCTGGGGAAGCGTCTGGAGCTCAATGAGGTCACTAACCGGGTGCTTGATCATTTGGGAAGGTGGTATAAGATCTTCCAAAGGAACCCTCTGAAAGTCATCGAAGCGGTAAAAGAGAGGACTATACTCATAAACAGGGAAGTCAAGGTAATCCACAGTGATGGCGAAATCTCGGGAACCGCAGTAGACATTCTCGAAGATGGTTCGCTTCTTATCGATACGGGTGAAGGAAAGGTGAGGGTGGTTTACGGGGACGTCTCCATCAGGCCCATTCGATACGGTTGAAAATCGACTATTAGGGCAAAGGTTAATATACCCCCAATCATTCAACCAGCTAGGAACGTTAACTGGAGGTTAAGACATGAAGAAGTTGGGTGTTTTTCTTGTTTTTCTGGTCCTCTCTGGAATTCTGGCAGGCGAAGTGCTGGCCGACAACGATTATAAAGAGGTTCAGGAGAACAGCTACCAGGTTCACTGGGACGGAAGCGCAGAGGTTACTTTTAGAACGATTCTCTATGGGCCGGAGGATATGCTGAACAAGACCAAAGAGACCATAATCCAGATGGGACTCGAAAACGCCACGAAACTTTTTGTTAATCAGAAGGTACAGTCTCTAAAAAATCTGGGATTAAACTTAGAAAATGCCACCGGGAAGATAATCGGGTACAACACCACGGATCCACTTGAAACTGTTATAACCGGCAGAATCACAAATCTGGCAAAGTACTACTCCTACGATGGGGTTTGGGAAATAACCCTGGACGCCCTGAGAATATCGGATCTGGCCAATATAAACCCCACGGTCATAAACAGCTCCATCTATCTGGAAAACTATTTCACCGTCACGCTCCCCTCGGGAGCTAAAGTCACGAACATCACAAAAGGATTCGACGTTGAATCCAACGGAAGCTACATCAAGCTCGAAACTAAGGAAGATGGCGGGAAAGTTACAGTCCACTCGATAATCTACCTCAAAAACGGTGTCTCAAGGGACGATCTGAAGACACTATACGCTAAGCTCCAGCCGGTTATTATTACCTACACCGGCCAGAGCGGAAACGAGGTTTACTCAACCTGGAAGATGACAACAGAGACCAACATTACCATAAGGAGTAACGAAACGATCGTAGACACCCTCGAGAAATACGAAGAACCCGAGAGCTACGTGAACTCCCTCAAAATGCAGTTTCTCATTGGTGGAGTCCAGACGGCTGAGCAGTCTATCTACCAAAACCGTCTGGAACAGTTCCAGACGAACGGGATAAAGGTCATCAACGGGAACGTTAAACTTCTCAACCTGAACTCGACGGAACCACTGATGGTAAAGTACCACTGGATTCTTCAGGGGCTTATTGGAACAGCCAACGGAAACTACATCTATACCTACGATCCCAGACTCGAATTGGGGAACCTAACTTTTCCTTACCGCCTCACAGTTGCCATCAATGAAACCAAGACCACCCGCATAATTCTCCCAGAAGGATACAAGTTCACTTCCATACCTCAAAACATCAGCGTAGAGACGAAAGCGGGAAGTGTAAAGATGACTATAAACAAGGTCAGCGACAGAGAGGTTGTTATCTCCAGCAACGTCTACCTGACCTATGGAGCCCCATCAAAGGACTACAGGGATCTCATGGCCCAAATACCGGAGAACGTCGAGTTCAAATATGAAAAGACCGGCGGAAGTGGAATCTGTGGACCAGCGGGGCTTCTCCTGATCGGTCTGGTCCCGCTGATCATCAGGAGGAGAAAGTGAACTTTCTTTTCTTTTTACATTCCTTGTTAAATAATTCTGCAATTCATGAATTACATGATTACTTAAACATCAATCTGAGGATCACAAAACCGCCCAAAACTTTTTTAAACCTCTGTCCACCTCTATACTCCGGTGGTGCCTATCGTCCACCGTAGGAACGATTTCAACCCCTGAACTCCAGGTGTTCCGCCCTTCTGGATTAGTCTCGGCTCTGGCGCCACCGTCAAAGTTTTTAAGCCACCCTTCTGAGGGTATTCCATCTTCAAAAAACCGAAAAGGTGATGGCTATGCTTCCCAAGAACTACGACCCCAACGAGATTGAGCCCAAGTGGCAGAAGTTCTGGCTCGATGAGAAAATCTACAAGTACGAGCTGGACGAAAAGAGACCCGCTTACGCAATAGACACCCCTCCGCCGTTCACAAGCGGAACGCTCCACCTCGGCCACGTTTTAAGTCACACCTGGATCGACATCGTGGCGCGCTACAAGAGAATGACCGGCTACAACGTTCTCTTCCCACAGGGCTTCGACAACCACGGACTTCCGACGGAGCTTAAGGTCGAGAAGGAGTTTGGAATAAGCAAGGACCAGCCCGAGCTCTTTCTCCAGAAGTGTATCGAGTGGACGTGGCAGGCTATTGAAGCAATGCGCAACCAGTTCATCAGGATAGGCTATTCAGCCGACTGGGATTTAGAATACCACACGATGGACGACTGGTATAAAGCTGCCGTGCAAAAGTCCCTCATCGAGTTCTACAAGAAGGGGCTCCTCTATCAGGCCAAGCACCCCGTTTACTGGTGCCCGCGCTGTAGGACGAGTTTGGCCAAAGCAGAGGTTGGCTACGTTGAGGAGGAGGGCTTCCTCTACTACATCAAGCTCCCGCTCGCTGATGGTTCCGGTTACGTCCCGATAGCAACCACCAGGCCCGAGCTCATGCCCGCCTGTGTTGCCGTCTTCGTCCACCCGGATGACGAGCGCTACAAGGACGTCGTAGGAAAGAAGGTCAAGCTCCCGATATTCGAAAGGGAAGTGCCTGTTTTGGCTGATGAGGACGTTGACCCAACCTTCGGAACCGGAGCGGTCTACAACTGTACCTACGGTGACGAGCAGGACGTCGTCTGGCAGAAGCGCTACAACCTGCCGGTGATCATTGCCATCAACGAAGACGGAACCATGAACGAGAGGGCCGGCCCCTACGCAGGCCTCAAGACCGAGGAAGCGAGAAAGAAGATCGCCGAAGACCTTGAGAAGATGGGCCTGCTTTACAAGAAGGAGAAAATCAAGCACCGCGTTCTCAGGCACACCGAGAGGAGCTCCTGTATGGCCCCGATCGAGCTGCTGCCAAAGAAGCAGTGGTTCATAAAGGTCAAGGACTTCACCGACGAGATAGTCAAGGTTGCCGAGCAGATAAACTGGTATCCCGAGGATATGTTCCTCCGCCTGAAGGACTGGGCAGAGTCAATGGACTGGGACTGGGTCATAAGCAGGCAGCGTGTCTTCGGAACGCCGATTCCCTTCTGGGTCTGCGACAACGGGGAGGTAATCCTGCCCAACGAGGAGGATTTACCGGTTGACCCGCGCTTCGACAAGCCGCCGAGGAAGTGCTCCGACGGAAGCGAACCGAAGCCGGTAACCGATGTTCTCGACTGCTGGGTCGATTCGAGCATAACCCCACTGATAATAAGCAGGTGGCACGAAGCCATAAAGGGCAATGAAGAAGCCAAGCGCTGGTTCGAGCACAACTTCCCGACCGCTCTGAGGCCGCAGGGAACGGACATTATAAGGACGTGGGCATTCTACACTATATTCAGGACGTGGGTTCTGACCGGAGAGAAGCCCTGGCACGACATCCTCATCAACGGTATGGTGGCCGGGCCCGACGGCAGGAAGATGAGCAAGAGCTACGGCAACGTAGTAGCACCAGACGAGGTTATCCCGAAGTACGGCGCCGACGCTTTGAGGCTCTGGACGGCTTTAGCGCCGCCCGGAGAAGACCACCCGTTCAAGTGGGAGACTGTCGATTATAACTACCGCTTCCTCCAGAAGGTCTGGAACATCTACCGCTTCGCCGAGAGGCACCTTGAGGACTTCGACCCGGCCAATGCTCCAGCCGAGCTCGAACCCCTCGACCGCTGGATCCTCAGCAGGCTCCACAGGCTCATAAAGTTCGCCACCGAGGAGATGGAGCGCTACCGCTTCAACCTGCTCACGCGCGAGCTGATAACCTTCGTGTGGCACGAGGTGGCCGATGACTACATCGAGATGATCAAGTACCGCCTCTACGGCGACGACGAGGAGAGCAAGCTCAAGGCCAAAGCGGCCCTCTACGAGCTGCTCTACAACGTCATGCTCCTGCTCGCTCCCTTCGTCCCGCACATCACTGAGGAGCTCTACCAGGAGATGTTCAAGAAGTACGCCGGGGCCAAGAGCGTGCACCTCCTCGAGTGGCCGAAGTACGACGAAGGAAAGATAGACGAAAAGGCTGAGAAGCTCGGCGAGCTCGCCCGCGAAATAGTCGGCGCCATGAGGCGCTACAAGAACAGCCACGGCCTCGCTTTGAACGCCAAGCTCAAGCACGTTGCCATCTATGCCACTGACTCCTATGAGCTGCTCAAGACCATCGAGAAGGACATAGCCGGAACGATGAACATCGAGAGGCTTGAAATCATCAAAGGCGAGCCCGAGCTTGAGGAGAGGATTATCGAAATCAAGCCGAACTTCAGGACGGTCGGGCCGCGCTACGGCAAGCTCGTGCCCAAGATTACCGCTTACCTCAAGGAGAACGCGGACGAAGTGGCTAAGGCCCTCAAGGAGAACGGAAAGGTCGAGTTCGAGGTTGATGGGCAGAAGGTAGAGCTTACCAAGGACGACATCGTCCTCAGGAAGGCGGTGTTCAGCGAGGGCGAGGAGGTAGAGACAGCCGTCGTTGGAGACGCGGTTGTTCTCTTCTTCTGAGCCTTTTCAGTATATTTTTTTGTTGTGGGTGAACTTACGGTACCGTAAGTAACTTACGCCCCAGGAAGCTAGTCCTTCAGTACAGTGGCAACGACGGGGTCAGTTATCCTGTAGGTGTCTCCCTCCTCTGTGACCCAGCTCATCTTTTTCAGGTTTTCCAGGAGGGCATAGAGGCGCGGGTCAGGGACCCTGGTCCCCCTGACGGCGAGGTAGTCCCTTATGAGGCTCCACCGGTTGTAGCCAAGGGCTATTGCCCTTAGAATATCAACGTATCTCGGGCTTCTCCGTCTCAGCTCTTCAAGCTCGCCCATGACAAGCCCCTTGGCTATCCTGAGAGTTCTCTCCATTGCCCTCTGGAAGTTTCTCTCCCTAAGGTATTCGACGCCAAAGACCACGAGCCAGCCCGGAACTCCATCTAAAAGCTTTACAGCTTCTTTTATTTCCGTCTCGGACACGTTGAGGCCTGCTTCCCTGAAACCCTGCCTTAGGAACTCAATGGAGGTCTTTCTATCAAAGGGCTCCACTACGACCTCGCCAGCAATCCGACCGTAGAGCGGGCTCTCGTAATCGGTTATCTTCAGAAAATCGTGGAGGAGCCCAACTTCAGAGCCGGTGAGTACTATCCTTAAATTTGGAAGGCTGTCGTAGGCGTAGGCAAACAGGGCCAAAAGTTCTTTTCCACCCCTTGAGCCGTAAAAGCGCAGGTACTGGGCTTCATCAAAGGCCATTATGAACCCTCCGAGCTTCTCGCCGAGGTCGTTTAACTCCCTGAAGACTTCCCTCAGGGAGAGCTCCCTAGGCTCCAGGGTCAAGAACTTGAGGTTGAGCGAGACCTTAAACCTCGACGTCAGCTTTCCGAGAAGGCTGACCCTTGACTGAAGCTCCTTTACGAGTTCGTCCCTCGTTAGGTGGCCTCTCTCGGCATAGAGCTCCCTACAATCTATTAGGACACCCGGTCTCTCGTTTAGGTAAGCCCTCAAAATTGAGCTCTTCCCAACGCGCCTTATCCCGAGCAGGAGTGTTATCGGGTAAGTTTCAAGGCTCTTCTCAAGTTCATTGAATTCCCTTTCCCTGTCGAATATCTCTTCTCTCCGGGTTTTGGGCCTGAGGTCGAACAGCACTTACGCCACCGTAAGTTACTTACGGGGGCATAAGTTATAAGGCTTTCGAAGTGCACGAGAAGTAGGGAGAAAAAGTCAGCAGTTGTAACACAGCATCGCGGCCTTTTTGAGGAGTAGGATGCGGTAAAGCTTGCCGTTGATTATCCGCGCGTTGGATATCTTGTTGAGGTGGTGTATCCTCTTCCGCTCGAGGGCTATGAGGTCGAGTTCTCTCAAGACTTTCACGAAGTCCTCCCAGCGGATTTTGAGCCAGCTGGAGTAGTAGTCGAAGAGCTCCTTCTCAACGACGCGGTAGGTCTTCCCGTCCACCTTGTAGCGGATTGCCCTTTTCGGAAGCTCCTTTCTGAGGCGCCAGCGCGCGTGCAGAGGCTCCTGCATCTCATATACAGCCTCGTCCATGCTCTTTCCTTCAACCATCATTTTGAGGATTATGCCGAGAATCCTGTTTATCCTGTCAGGGACGCCTAGGATGTCGCCTTTGAGAACAATCTTCCGCCGACGAACCTTTATTCCGGCTTTCTCCAGCTCCTCTCCTATCTTGGGGGTCAGCTTTTTCTCTCCGCCGGTGTCCACTATTCCCCCGATTATGAAGGCCTTAACGTCGAAGTCCTTTTCGCTCAAAACCTCGTCGGCCCAGGGGTCGAGGAGGACGACCTCGTCTATTTTTTTCTCCTTTAGAAACTCGGCGGTTGGGCCATCGTAAACGGTTATCCTGTCGAGCGGGCCGTGGAACATCTTTCTGAATTCCTCGCCGGCCCAGGTAACAGCTAACTCGCTCCCCGTGAAGTAGTCCCTCAGCAGACCGTAGCACTGGTTAATCTGGAGGCAAACTTTGCCCTTCTCCTTCTGGGTGTGCTTGTCCCAGAGCTGGAGGTCAACTATGAAGTACGGCCAGTCAGGCAATTTTGAGCGAAGCTCTTCTGGCGTGAGAACCGGCTCGAACTTCTCCATCATGCAGAGCGGGGCGTAGGCGTAGTAAGAGCCCTCGACGCGCCTTCCGCTGAGGTCCCAGGCTACTGCAGTCTTTTCCGGAACCCTGAAGATTGCCCCCTTTCCGTGGACTATCTCAATCGCTATGTCCTGGAGCTTGTTCTTTGACTTTCTAAACCTCTTTGAGAGGGTTCCGATACTCTCTATGCCCTTCTCCCTGAGCGCTTCCCTGAAGACATCGGCGAGAGTCTTCATGGCCATCGGGTGGGGCTTAGACAGGGGGTTAAAAATGTTGCCCTCGAAGGCAATGACAATCCTTTTAACGCCGGAACCCAACTTTGTTAGGGGTCGAAAATGCGCGGTGAACTTATCAGGGTTCTGAGTGAAATCGAAGAAAAGGCCAGCGAGCTCAAACTGGACGGCTATAAGCCGGACGTCGTCATAATGGGCAGAGAGGCCTACGAGTTCGTGAAAACCCAGGCAAACGAAGAGTTTGGCGGAGACGAGGAACTGCTGGAGCTATCCGGGTTAAAGGTCAGAATAGTTGACGAGCTTGGAGGGGACGCGCTGATAATGGACAGCCAGGCGGCAGGCTTTGAGGCCAGAGCAATCAGGAGAATAAAAGTTGTCAGATAACGCCCCAGACCTTTCCATCCCTTGTTTCAAGCTTCAACCCTTTGAAAGCCAGCAGGCTCAACGATACTGCCATCACATCGGCTAAACTACCGGGGTTCCTCAGATCTCCCCTGGCCCTCATGAACTCGTCGAACTCCTTCTCGCTTAGCTTGCCTTCAAGTACTTCACCGGCTTTTTTCATAACGAGGACTGCTTCATCCCTGCCAGCTTTCCGCTCTATCAGGGTGTCAATCCTGCTCGCAAGGAGCTCAAGAAAAGCCCTTCTCACGGCCTCTTCGAGGGGAAGCTCGGGCAAAAGCTCATAAAGGCGGGAAAACATGGAATACGTCACCTCATATTCGCTGAGCCACTCGCAGAATATCAGCTCCCGTTCGCAGCTTATCTCGGCGAGCTTTAAAAGGTTCACGTTATCATCGAAGAGCTCCCTAAAGGAATCGTCGCTGTAAACGTCGTACTTAACCCCGCTTGGAATCCCCTTGGGGTTCGCTATTCTGATGGCCCTGTAAAGCTCTACCGTGTCCCTGACGGTTGATTCACCTATTAGCAGAGGGATTCTCTTCCTGGCCTCAAGGATGTCCCCTGACATGGAAAGGGCAATTATAAGCGGCACGGAAAGCGTTACAACACCAAAGTTGGGGTTTGCGTCCTGGAAAGTTCTCGAAGATTCAACGGCCCTTCTGATGAGTTCGCCGATTCCGGCATCGCTCGGCTTAAGGAGGCCTCTTCCGATGAGCTCACCAACCTTTGCCGCTTCGTAATAAACCCCAACAACCGCCGTGTCCGCGAAGAGGAAATGATAAAAAGTCAGGTCATCGAAATCCCTCAGCCTGCTGACGTTACCGGGTTTTGGAACGGCCGCTTCAAGCAGCGGGCCTAAGAGGAATGCCCGGACTATTCCCCACCTGCTCATTCACACCACCAGATAAAGTGCAAGGTAGATAACGTAGAGGAGAGCAATAATCCGCCTAATGGATCCCCGCGCGAGAAGGTAGGAACCGGCCGCGATAAGAGTTACTCCTCCCAGGGAATTTCGTATAACCTCCCTGTATGGCTCAAGCCAGATGATGAAGGCCGGCCTGAACTCCTTCATCAGGAGCAGCACGCCGAGGAATATGAGGATAACGCCAGCGGTTCTCCCCATCTCAACCACCCCTAAGGAGCAGGACGATGCCCAGTACGAGAAGCAAGATCGCCAAAAGGACGTTAACCGACGGAACCCTGAGGACGAAGAATATTGGGAATGTAAACGCAAGCAGATAGAGAACCCCAACTAGTATGAGAATCACAGCAAGGGCCTTAACGAGGTCGTTCTTTTCCTCGCCTGAAAACACTTTCTCAGTCTCTCTGATGATATCGTTAAACCTCTCCTCCACGGGTTTCTCCTCCCCGCTCTCCTCGGGAATCACGAGGGCGGCGAGGAAGTAGAGGAGGGTCATCGCAACCGGCTGAAAGACCAGGAGGACAACGAAGATCAGTCTTACAAGGGTTGGATCAACGTCAAGATACTCAGCTATGCCCCCGAGAACACCCAGGAGCATGCGGTTCTTCTTTGAACGCACGAGCCGTTTTTGGCCTTCCATCTCACTCACCACCATTGGTTACGCAGATACTTATTAAAGTTTTACCATTACTCCCCCGGCGGTCCGGGATTTAAAGAAAGGTCAGCCCATCTCCTCCAGAACCTTAATTATGCCCCCAATCTCATCCCTCAGCTCTCCCAAAACCTCCCTTCCGAGTTCAGTGAGACGGTAGTACTTCTTCGGCCTTCCACCCGCTTCGGCCCACTCGTCCTCCACAAGGCCGAGCTTCTTAAGCCCCTTCAGGATGTCGTACAGGGCCCCTTCACTCGGCACGAGCCTTCCACCGCTTAGCTCGCCGAGCCTCTTCCTTATCGCGTAGCCGTGCAGTTCGCCCTCCCTTTCTAGAATGGAAAGAATTAGGTAGGAGTAGAGGCCGGAGCGGAGTTCCTTTCGGAGCTTCTTGAGGGCCTTCTCCTTCGGGTTTCCAAGCAAGCTTTCTCACCATATGGGCCTTTCTTCCACTTCTGGCTCGCTGAGTGCCTTTAACGCCCCGTAGGCAAACACCAGGATTCCAACAACCGCAACGGCGGCCTCAAGGAAGTAGGCCAGGATGTTTAACGTGTGAATTGGCCGGGGATCCATAAAGAATGCCAGCTGATAGTAAGCTGCACCCGTATCAAGTATCGTGTGCAGGCCAATCATGTAGAGGAGTCCCCTCTTTCCCAGGCCTTTTTGGGCGTAATAGGCTAAAAGAACCGTAGTTCCGACGTGGAAGAGGATCGTGAAATAGCGCTCGCCCATGGAAACGAGGGCGTTCAGGAGGGACACTTCCGGTGAGAGTCCGCGAGTAATAATCACTGGAGCGACAGCTATCACAACCGCTTCAGTCACACCAAAGCCTAAGCCGACGAAGACAGCCTCGCGGAGCTTTCTCTCCCTGACGAGGGAGTACTTAACGCCCTCCTGGACAAAGCCAGCGGCTAAGCCAAGCCAGAGTGCAACGGCCACCGTGAAGGTCGTCCCCCTCGCCACAACGTCCGCGTTTGACCTGATGCCGATCCCCATGAGAGGGAGCTGCTGAACCGGGTTCTGGACTATCATGGCTATAAAGAACGCCGCAAGGCCCAGGAGAAGCTCAGCCCACCTCTGCTTCCTGAAGCCGACGGCATAAACCGTCACCCAGGCGAGCAAGGCCCCCAGGATGATAAATGGAAACGGGTACATGGCCATCACTCCTTCTCGACGACGACGGCCGTTCCGTAGGCATAGACCTCCGCGACGCTCGAACCGACGTTTGATGTGGCAAAACGGACGTTAACGACTGCGTTGGCCCCCATCTCCTTGGCGTGGAGCACCATTCTTCTCAAAGCTTCTTCCCTCGCCTCAGCCATCATCTCCGTGTACTCTTTAACCTCGCCGCCCTTGATGTTCCTGAGAATGGCCATTATGTCCCTCCCGATATGGGTTGCCTTCACGATACCTCCTCTGGCAATGCCCTTGACCTCGACTATTCTGTAGCCGGGGATTCCTTCGGTGGTGACGACAATGACACCTTCAACGGTCTCCATATCACTCACCTCGATGTATCGAACTTCGAGGTATATTGAGTCAAAGAAATATTTAAGCCTTTTCGTAACTGGAAGGAACGGTTCATAGAGAACTGCACAAGAAAGCTCTCAGAAAACGTTTGGTAGCGGGGGGAGGATTTGAACCTCCGACCTCCGGGTTATGAGCCCGGCGGGCACTCCTAGCTGCCCCACCCCGCTGCTCGACCCGTAGTTAGTGAACCCGCCTGGGTTTATAAATTTTGCGGAGGCGGTTTTATAACCTAGGCTAACGTAATGGTTAGGGTGGTAAAATGTACCTGACGAAGGAAGAGGAACTCATCCTGGCCGGGGAGTATGGCTATGCTCTCCAGAAAGCAATGGAAATTCTAGTTGCCCTCGGCGATATTTACGGAGCAGACCGGCTGATTCCAATCAAAAGCGCCCAGGTTGCGGGGGTTTCGTACAAGAACATAGGCGACGCCGGAATAGAGTTCCTGAGGGATTTTGTGAGAGCCGGAGCGAAGGTTAGCGTTTACACAACGTTGAATCCTGCGGGAATCGGCGATGAAGAGTTCATGGAAAAGCAGAGAGAAGTGCTTGAGCTCTACAGAGAGATGGGAATCGAGACGACATCAACGTGCACTCCATACTACGGAGCCAACCTGCCGAAGTTCGGCGACCATATAGCCTGGAGCGAGAGCTCGGCTGTAATATTTGCCAACTCAATAATAGGGGCAAGGACAAACAGGGAAGGCGGGCCGTCAAGTCTGGCCGCTGCAATAGTCGGGAAAACCCCAAATTATGGGCTTCATCTGGACGAGAACAGAAAAGCCACCGTTATAGTTGATGTCCAGGCAAAGGTGAGAACGTTCGTCGATTATGCGGCCCTTGGCTACCACCTCGGGAGAACCCTCGGAAACGACGTGCTGTATCTCAGGAAGATAAAGCCCGAGAGGACAGAGTTTCTCAAAGAGATGGGCGCGGCAATGGCCGCGAGCGGTTCAATAGCCCTCTACCACGTCGAGGGTGAGACGCCGGAGTACAAAGGGGCAATAGTGGACAAACTGGAAAAGCTAACCGTTGAAGACAGTGACATCAAAGCCGTTAAGGAGCAGTTCAGCGACGACTGGAGCGATATCGATATGATACTCATTGGCTGTCCGCACGCTTCCCTCATGGAAGTCAAGGAGATCGCGGAGCTTCTGGTGATGCGGGGAAGACCCCTGAAAATACCACTCTTCATAACCGCCAGCAGGGCAGTCAAGGCACTTGCCGATAGCCTCGGCTATACTGAGGTAATAGAGCGCTACAACGGGAAGATCATGGCGGATTCATGCTTTGTTGTTTCTCCAATAAAAGGCTGGTACAAAGGAATAGCAACAAACAGCGGTAAGTCGGCTTTCTACTTCCGCTCCTTCGGTTTTAACGTGAGACTTGACGATACAGAGAACCTCATCAAAGAAGCCCCGTGAGGTGAGAGGATGAAGTTTAAAGGAAGGAAGATAGTCGGGGGAAAGGCGGAGGGAGAGCTAATAGTTTCTCAAAAACCCCTCTCCTTTTTGGGCGGCGTCGACCCTGAAACTGGCATTGTAACCGATGCTGAGAGCGACATAAGGGGCGAGAGCATAGCGGGGAAGATACTCGCCTTCCCGCGCGGAAAGGGTTCGACAGTTGGCTCCTACATTATCTACGCCCTTAAAAAGAACGGAAAGGCACCAAAGGCAATTATAGTTGGTGAGGCTGAGACGATTGTTTCAACAGGGGCAATAATAGCGGAAATCCCGATGGTGGATGGTATAGACGTGTCAAAGCTGAAAACGGGCATGAGGGTCCGCGTTAACGCCGATGAAGGGGAGGTGGAACTACTCGAGGACTAGTTTTTTAACCCACCAGTTCAAATATCCGGGGGAAGAACGATGACAAAGGGAGTATACGAGTGCGTTAACTGCGGACATCGGGAAGTACTCGACTCAACAGAACCACTTCTGGAAAAAGCCTGCCCCAAGTGCGGGGGGGACATGGTACTAGTGGGCTTTTCGGTGGAGGTAGGGGAAACGATTACCTCCCGCCCCACGCTTCCGGCGGAGGTAGAGGAGAAGATCCGGGAGTTTTACTCCGTCGAACCTCTCGAAGTCAGGGAGGGAGTTTTCACATTTGAGGTTAGGGAAATCATTAACGACGACTTTGAGAGGTTTTTGGGTGAGATAGAGGACTATGGCTACTGGGCAGCTTTGAAAAAATCCAACGGAAGAGTCGTCCTTTACCTCTTCCCCGCAGGGGAAATCAAACGGGACAACCCCTGGATAGGTGTGCTGCTCTTCATAGCGACGCTTCTCTCAACGCTGTGGGCGGGATATGTTCTTGCCCTTAACTACATCGGGACCCTCGACGAGTTCGGCTTACCCGGTTACAGAAATCCATACGTGATAAGCCTAGCATTCTCCATGAGCGTTTTGGGAATACTTGGAACCCACGAGCTGGGGCACAAGATAGCTGCCTCCCTCCACAACGTCAAGGCGACGTTTCCTTACTTCATACCCTTTCCCAACCTGCTCGGAACTCTTGGGGCGGTCATAAGGGTAAAGTCCCCCATTCCGACAAGAAAAGCCGCGATCGACCTGGGAGTTAGCGGGCCTCTGGCCGGGATTCTGGTCGCAATACCCGTTACGGCGATAGGTCTGAGGCTTTCCACCTTCGTTCCCGTCAGCGCTTTCCAGTCGTTGCCGGGGGAAGGAATATACTTTGGCACCAACCTCCTATTTGAGATCCTCCAGAGGGCCATCCTCAACCCGCCCTCAGGAGACTACGTGCTCCTTCTGCATCCGGTAGCCATAGCCGGCTGGGTCGGGGTTCTCGTTACTTTCCTGAACCTGATCCCCGCGGCACAGCTCGACGGGGGGCACGTAGCCAGGGCTTTCATGAGCGAAAGGCTTCACCGCCAGTTCACCTGGGGGATGGGGCTCTTCCTGGTGGTCATGAGCTACTTCTGGGTCGGGTGGTTCCTCTGGGCCCTGCTGATCCTTTTCATCGGAAGCGCCGGAAACCCGGGGGCTTTGGACGAGGTCTCACCGATACCAACAAGCAGAAAACTTCTGGCCCTCCTGGCGGCAATTCTCTTTGTACTGACTGCCACGCCGGTCCCATTTTACACGGGCTAATCCAGCTTTTTTTCCTTTAATATCTGCTGGATGTCATAGTATATGGTATCCCTGGAAACGCCAAAGACCCTGGCAAGTTCAGAGATGTTGAGAACTTTGGGATTGTAATCGAAGAGGGAAAGAACGTGGGCCAAAAGCTCCCTCCGGTCCTGGGTCTGTAAAACCTCTGAGGCCTGAAGTGCGGGCCTGTTGTAGGCGACCATTCCAACAGCATACGTTCTCCTGGTTACGGGCGTTGTATAGGACCCGACCCTGAAGGATACAACGTCCGCGTTCTGTATAATGGGGTTTAGCTTATCAATAACACCAAGAACAGCGGCCTCTCTTCCGCCCCCGGTAGAATAGACAACGGCCAAATCACCGCCCGTCTTTGACTCATCAACAAGGAGAAGTGCAGATAGGTGCATAAACGCACCGAACGTTAGGTTAAGTTGTGCAGAGACTATATACCACCCGGTTCTGTCTTTAGCGGTTTTAAGTTTCTCCATGAAATGATTTACCCCATCTTCAACGCTCGCTGATTCGGCGGAGATGTACACCAGTTTCATACTCTACACTCCTCGTTAATCTGGCGAAAAAGTTATATAAAAGTTTTTGAACTTGGAGTTAGTCACTGCCCACCTAATAATCAGAGCGCATTGAATAGAGACCAACAATAACTGGGTTAGCTTGTTCTTCTTCCAGCAGATTTACTGAGTAGTTAAAGGTTCACTGTCTATACCCAGATTTGCCGGGATATCCCACAAATGTGATGAGAAATCTATATAAGGCAGAGTAATGCAAGATATCATGAAGAACCCACACGGAGGTGGTTTGAAATGAAGAGGAAGGCTCAGGGTGCAATCGAGTACCTGTTTATGATTGCAGCGGCCCTGATAATCATAGCCGTTGTCATAAGGTACCTTAGGAGCTCAGGTCAGAAGACCGGGGAGACAATCAGCAGCGGGCAGGAGCAATTGAACTCCAAAGTCAATGAGGAGCTCAGCAGTGCTCTTGGCAGCTGATTTCAAACGTTTTTCCTTTTTATTCCTGGAGGGCAAAGTTATGAGAAGATTAAGGGCCCAGGGGGCCGTGGAATACCTCCTTATGGCGGCGTTGGTTCTGATTATTCTTGTCTGGGGTTTCCACTACTTAAGGATAGCCAAAGGAGAACATGGAAATCTTGCAGAGTCTCTCTCGTCTTCTGAGAGCCGCTTAAACGAAAAAATAAGGAGTGAAATATCCTCAAACCTGAACTCCAGCTGATTAATTTTCCGCCTCGATTCTGACCTCTCTGCATTGTATAACGACCTTGGATGAAGTTACCAGCGTTACCGTGCTGTTGCCTCCCACTGAAAAGCTCCCTTCGGGATAGAAAACCGTAAACTTACCACGGGTGCCTTCCCTGAGGAGCTTTCCGTTCTGAATGGCCACTGCGTTCTCCTTAAACTCTATAGTCAGGTTCACGACCACAGGGAAAGACAGTGTTAAAGAATTTCCATCCTGGGAAAGACGAACTGCAATTGAATTTCCATTCCGGGAGTAATAAGCGAGGTCATACTCTCCGTTGGGGTTCCTCTTGATGATTGCCCTCCACGAGTATGTGACGTTGCCAACTGAAGGATAAACGTAGGCAACCTCACTCCCATTTACCCACAGCTGAAGCTTCCCGAAGAAGGATGAGAACCCTATCACGTGAGATTTTTCCTCAGAGTTGTTAAAGAGCTCTATAACGTCTCCTCTGCCATAGCTTTCGGCGTAGAGGAGCGAGCCGTTCACGACTGCGCGTTCCTTTAGTTTTCCGAAGGTTTTCTCAAAAACTTTGGATTCCCTGCTCATTGCGTACATCCACGTACTGAAAAGCATGTAATCGCTTTTGTTTGCAGTCTCCCAAAGCCGGCTAGAGTTCCCCATATAGACAATCCCGAAGGTGTCAAGGCAGTAGGGATCGACCCGGAGGTTTAAGTAGTAGGCGTTAAAGGGGTTGACCGAGAGATACGTCCCGTGCAGGTTCGTGTTTTGAATATACTCACCAAGATCGTCCCTGAGGTCTTTACTGTGGCTCGCCCAGGCGATGAGCAGTTTTCCATTCCGGTAGTTGTAGGCGATCCCATAATCCGCCACCCCAAAAACCAGAACAATTGCAAAAGCTAAAGCAAGGAGCTTTCTCCCTTCAAACCTGCCCGGGAGAGATTCAAAAAACGCCAGGTATGCCGTTAGCACCATTGGATAAAGGAACCGTATGTTCGGAATTACGGGGAAAAGGAGAAGATACATAACGGAGGAGACTACGAGGAGTGGGCCTGCAACAGACGGCCTTCCTATTTTCTCCCCTCTGCTGAAGTAAAAGAGTAAAACCGTGAAGATAAAGATCAAGGGCACGTAAAAAACAACGAAGTCCGGCTTTTCGTTCGTGAATTTTCTAAGGATAGTTGAAAGGAGGTCAAAGAATCCGGCCAGGGGAATGTACCTGGAACCTTGGGCAAGATACGTCTGGTTAAAGTAATCTGCACTCACACCGAATCCCAGGATGCCCTCTATCACAGCTTTAGGGAGCAGAAAGGCCAGAAGGTACTGAAGGGCCGTTTTTAAGTTCCTGAGAATCAGATAGACAGAGCGCACAATTTTTCTGAGGTAAGATATCCTGAAGATGTAGAGGGTCAGAAAGCCCCAGAGTATCAAAAAGATCCCAGCCGGAATGACGTGTCCAACAACGTCTATTCCATGCACCCCGGGGAGTATCAGGATGTGTCTCAGCTCATCCGATGGATAAAGCATTACCGCGCCCACGACGAGGAGGGACATGATGCCGTAGGTAACGAGAACAAGAAAAACCTGAACCCTGTTGAGCAGAACCCTGCCGAGGCCATCGAGGTAGGATTCGGTCTCGGCGTCAATGAAGAACACGAGAACAACGTAAAGGGCCGCTGCATAGGGCAGTATCGTAAACTTGGAAGTACTTCCAACTCCCGCCCAGAAGAGTGACCAGAGGGCATCCTTTCTGTTTCTATGCTTTACGTACCTGACGAAGTAGTAGAGGGAAAGCAGAGTGAAAAGCTCAATCGTGGTCTCGTGAAACACGAGGCCGTTCATATGAACCATTATGGGATCCATAGTAACAACGGCCGAGAAGAGAATTCCAGTTTTCCAATCGCGAAGCTCCCGGCCGACAAGGTAGGCGACTAAAGCAGCCAGAAGTCCCAGAAAAACGGAGAGGAGTCTTCCAACGACGTAGCTGTCTCCAAAAATGCGGAGCCAGAGGGCGAGAAGGTAGTAATAAAAAGGTGGATGAACAGCGTAAATATCGCGGTAAGGCAGCACTCCGTGGTTGATGAACCTGGCTATCATTAGGTATGTGCCCTCGTCGTAGTCGAAATACTCGTTCATAGCAGACGAGATTCCCCAGAGGCGGGTCACGAGGTAGTAGGCTAGAAGAATTGAAAGGAGCATCGCACTCTTTTTCCTGTCCTTCATTTCATCTCCTCCACACCGTGATGTAGAGCGCACATGGGAAGTCGTCCTCATGGAGGTGGACACCGTTTATCTTGTTTTTGCCCTCTATGCTTGATTGCCTCCTGCCCATCTGATACCCCCAAGAATCTGATATCGGAGAATAATAAACTTTTTCCAAACTTACGAATCGGCCAATAGTTTGATTTCCCTTATCAACAGGGGGCCACTTTCAACCGAGAGCGATACGAAGGTAAGCCTGTCCTCAGGCAAGGTAACGGGAATCTCCAGACGGTTTTCTCCGGCCTTAAGTTCAAAATCCTTTAGCACGGGTTTTCCATTTACGGTAACGTTTATGGCCTGCTCTGTGAAGGAGTAAAGTTCTATCAACAGACCCCGATAGTCTTTACAGGGGGCGAATCCCACGATACCTTTTCTACCACCCATCCAGGCATATTCAAGGCCTTCCAGATACATACTTCTCACACCAAAGTACTTCTTTTTAAAGCCGTAGACGAAGTACTTTCCGTATCTCTCAGTATTACCTGGTATGGAATCCTCACAGAGTCTCAGAGCCAAAGCCGCAGTTTTCTCGTTCATAGATGTGTCTAAAGATGAGAGATCAAAAATCCAGTTGTTTCCGTTTACTCTTAGAAGCCGATATTTTTGAAAGAAGTCAAGAGGGTTCAAACTGGGGGCGTTGGTGTCTATGTACGCTATATAGCCAGGAAGGATTTGACTTTCGTTCAACAGCTTTGCTGCAAATTTTGAAGGGGTCATATTCCAAATCCGGCATCTTTTAATCCTGCTGTTGAACATCACTGTTATGTTGCCCTGGGGCTCAAAGAAGGGCATCCACTGTGCTGAATCAAGGGTGCAGGAGTTCAACACGGTCACGTTGGGAAAGTTGATGGAAATCCAGCGGAAGTCCTCGAGGTTGTCGGCCCTGACGTAAAAGTTAGCCTCCGCCGCGAGGAGGTCATGAGCAGTGCCAACTGCGGGGATCAGGAAAAAGGCCCCTACAATGCTTAAATACAGAATTTTCTTGCTTATCTCTCTAACTGCGGGTTTGGATACAATCTCCCCAAACCAAAAAAGGCCCGCCCCGACGAAAAGGGGAAACACAGGGACCAGCCAGAGGAACATCCTCTCAATGGCCGCGGTGCTGTAGAAAGGTACGGGGACGTTTATTGTCAGTCTGTCAAGTATTAGAAACATAACAAAAGCGAAAAAGACCACGAGCGAGAGTCCCTTTCTCCTGAACTCTCTTTTGTACACAAGATAAGTTCCACCTAGGATCATGAAGAGCACTCCAAGGTAGTTGTCGTTTCTGACCGTTGCCCATCTGGTAAAGAGCTCGAAGTACCACCATGTGTCTCTAGGGTTCTTGCCTCGGAATACAGAAAGTTTAGAGACAACGACACTAACGGAAGAAGCCCATGGATACTCCAGTTTGACATGAGCCAATGAGGGGAACCAAACGTAGGGATTAATGACCGCGTGGATGAAAAGCGGGATGACAAAAAGAATGAAAGCACGTTTCAATAGGAAGATGAACCTGCGAACACTTAAACTTTCAGAGAGAAGCCTCAGGACAAGGTACACCAAAGCAACGAAAACGTAATTTTGGTAACTGTAAGGATGAACCAAGACGGCACCCACGCTTATGAGAACCAATATGAGGTATTTTTTCATATCGAGCTTTTCACCCATCTTGACGAAAAGAGCAAGGAGAACTGCGAAGAAGTAGAATCCCAGAAAGTTCGGCGCTATGTAAACGAGAAGGTAGTAGTGAAGCAAGTTCACACCGAGCATGGCTAAAAGGGTGTAATTGGCAACCTTTCGTCCGAGCCAGATGTACGAGAGGGCGTAAATACCCATGGCCAGAAAAGCCCACGCCCAGAGCCTCAGCTCCAGCATGATCTTGGGTATTACCTCCTCTCCACTTAGAATCATTACAAAAGACGCCAGAGAATGATAACCCGCCGGATATGTTAGAACATTGAAAATGGGAACCACTGGAGGATAAGTAGTGTCGTACCTCAGCATGTACTCGATTTTGGTTGCGTGGAAGAAGTTGTCAACGTTGTCCGTTGGATAAGTATAAACAGCCCAGTGTACAAGCACAATAATCAGTATTGGAACAGCCCACCTGAGAATATCACCCTTTTCGCGAACTGAACTCGTCACCAATTCCAAAAGCTCCGACCACGAACGAGCCAAAAGTATGATGGCCAGTATAACCAAAAAAACAGTCCCCGTTTTTATTCCAGCTCCAAACAGACTGAAGATATGGAAGGTTATTGCCAAAATCGATATTCCGACGGCCGGTGCAACTGAAAGCTTGATAGTCACTGGAAACTCAGGGAAAAAACAGTCCACCAAAGACAAACCAAGAAGCCAGACCAAGACAACCGCCCAGCAAGGGCAAAGAAAGCGAGAGAGAGCTACCATAGAAATCACTAGAAGAAAACTGACCGCAAGTGATCCCGGTGACTTTTTCAGTGTTTCACGTGCGACCATGGCGTGAGGTTAAGGAAGGAGAACCTTTTAAGTGTTAACATTGAAGCATTCTGATGGTGACCACAATGTCCTTCCTATCATTTGGCCCCAAAAAGGGTAAAGTCAGAAAGATGCTCGAGAGCGACCAGCTCCAGCTTGTGGTGGAGGAGGCAGCAAAGGACAAAAAGACGAGAGAGGCTCTCTTCGAGCTCCTCCAGGACGATAACCCCGGTGTTGTCGGTGATGCCCTTCTCACAATGGTCACACTGATGGACACTAACCCCGATGCAATCAGGCCCCACCTGAACGGGGGGGCCATCAAAAAGCTTCTGAGCCTCGTGGAGTCGAAGAACCCCTACGTCAGGGAAAACGCAATGATACTCCTCTACAGCCTAGCGAAGAGTCTCCCCGACCTGGCGTCAAAGTACCGCGGTCTTATAATAGAAGAGGCCGAAAGGGTCCTTGAAAGCGGCGACAAAAACCAGAAGGGCTTTATCTTGATCCTCATAGGCGAACTCGGCCTGAAGGAGCTCGAATCCAGGGTCAAGGAACTGGTCGGCGTGGAGGACAAGGTCATACTCCCCTTCGAGGGCAGGAAGTGGGTGAAGCTGGGGGACATAGCCAGCGAAACCCTTGAGAAACTATCGGAGGCATGAAAGTGCTGGAACTCTTGATCCTTCTCACCCTACTGGTGGCGGTTGGCTACGTAGTCCTAAAGCTGACACTGGCGGTTCTCAAGTGGTTAGCCGTCAACGCGATAACCGGGCTTCTGCTCATCGGGATACTGAACTTCCTTGGAATCACCCACATTCAGCTCAACCTAATCAACTTCCTGATAATAGCCGTTGGAGGCGTTGTCGGGGTTTTCATCCTGATCCTGCTCTCCCTCATTTAAACTCCAAACCTTTATAAATTCGCCTTTTCATGCTTTTACGGCGAGAGAATTTAGAGGTGATGCTCATGTCTCATAAATCCGCTGAGATGTACGAACTCAAAAAGAAGGTCGAGGAGCTCAAAAGCTATCGAGGTCGCGCAACGGAACTGGTGAGCCTCTACATTCCAGCCGGATACGACATAAACAAGGTCATGCAGCAGCTCCGCGAGGAGTACGGAACGGCCCAGAACATCAAGAGCAAGTCAACGCGAAAGAACGTCCTCGGCGCCCTCGAAAGGGCCATGCAACACCTTAAACTTTACAAGCAGACTCCAGAGAACGGTCTTGCTCTGTTCGTCGGCAACGTCAGCGAGCAGGAGGGGGTTAGCGACATAAGACTCTGGGCTATAGTCCCGCCCGAGCCGCTCAACGTCAGACTTTACCGATGCGACCAGACCTTTGTCACTGAACCTCTGGAAGAGATGCTCCGAGTTAAAGATGCTTACGGCCTCATCACGGTCGAGAAGAACGAAGCGACCATAGGCCTGCTCCGAGGGAAGAGGATTGAGGTAATCGACGAGCTCACATCAAACGTTCCGGGCAAGACAAGGGCCGGTGGTCAGTCGGCGAGGCGTTACGAGCGCATTAGGGAGCAGGAGACCCATGAGTTCATGAAGCGCATAGGCGAGCACGCCAACAAGGCCTTTCTCCCGCTCCTTGAGAAGGGCGAGCTCAAGGGTATAATAGTCGGCGGTCCCGGGCCGACCAAGGAGGAGTTCGTTGAGGGGGACTACCTCCACCACGAGCTGAAGAAGAAGATTATTGGTGTCGTTGACATAAGCTACAGCGGTGAGTACGGCCTCAGAGAGCTTGTCGAGAAGGCGAGCGATATCCTCAAAGATCACGAGGCTGTTAAGGAGAGGAAGCTTATCCAGGACTTCTTCAGGCATCTCGTAAAAGATACGGGCATGATAACCTACGGTGAGAAAGAGGTCAGGCAGGCCCTTGAGCTTGGAGCAGTAGATACTCTCCTGATCAGCGAGGGCTACGACAAGGTTCGCGTGAGGGTGAAGTGCAACAACTGTGGCTGGAGTGAGGAGAAGACCATGAGCGAGCAGGAGTTCCACGTCTACAGAAAGAAGCTCACTCACTGTCCCAAATGCGGCAGCCAGAACCTCACCTTCGAGAAGTGGGATGTTGCCGAGGAGCTCATAAAAATGGCCGAGGAGGCAGGCTCGAACGTTGAGATAATATCCCTCGATACTGAGGAAGGCCAGCAGTTCTACAAGGCCTTCGGTGGCCTTGGAGCGTTTTTGAGGTATAAGATAAGGTGACACCACTGCCCTCTACCCCTCTTTTCTTTGGGTGCCAAAATCAGCATGAACCACTTGTTTTTGGCCAGCATTTCATTAAGATTCAAATCTTCACGTTATCGCAACAGTTATATAGTTTGAAAACGGTTTCATAGTTTAGGTGTTCCCTATGGGCGATGAGGAAAGATTGTGGATTCTGGTAACCCCTGACAAGTGCAGCGGCTGCAGACTCTGCGAGATAGCCTGTTCCCTGGAGCACGAGGGAATAATATGGCCCGAGGCTTCCCGCATCAGGGTATACGAGTTCCTCCCCGGAGTCAACATCCCCCACACCTGCGTCCAGTGCCCGGATTATCCGTGCGTGAACGCGTGCAACTTCGATGCGCTGAGCGTGGACGAAGTGACCGGTGCCGTGCTGGTGAACGAGGAGAAGTGCACCGAGTGCGGAGCCTGCGTTCTGGCATGTCCCGGCAACGTCCCGAGGATTCCAGCAGGAAAGGGGAGCGTCGTGATATGCGACCTCTGCGGCGGGGAGCCGAAGTGCGTGGAGGTCTGCCACGAGGCCGGTCACGACGCTTTAACGCTCGTTAAGGGCAACTATCGCTCGATCTACAGGACATTCGCGAAGGATCCGGTCGAGAAGAGCGCCGAGCTTGCGAGAAAAATGTACGGGGAAGAGTTTCTGGGGTGATGGGAATGAAGGGCTACGCTGGAAAGCTCCTTGATGTTAATCTGAGCACGGGGAAGGTGAAAACCGTCGAGCTCGACGAGGACATGCTCCGCTTCTACGGCGGCAGGGGGCTCGGCACTTACCTCCTCTGGAGGGAGCTCGGCGAGAGGTGGGAGAGTATTGACCCGCTCGGCGAGGAGAACCTCCTCCTGATCCTCACCGGCCCGCTGACCGGCTACTATCCTGGAATGAAAACCACAGTGGTTTCAAAGTCCCCGGAGAGCAACGGTGTGGTGGGAAGCGTCCTGAGCAGCGAGGTGGGGATAGAGCTCAAGAGCGCGGGCTACGACGGGATAATAATCCGCGGAAAGGCCAGTGAGCCGGTTTACCTTTTCATCAACGACGACGAGGTGGAAATCAGGGACGCCTCAAAGTACTGGGGCATGGGGGGCCTTGAGCTCCACAAGACCCTGCTTAGGGAAGTCCACGAGGAGCTGAGGAAAAAGGGCAAACTGAAGGGAGTCCCGAAGGAGCCGGCGATGATGTACATTGGAAGAGGCGGAGAGGGGAAAGTGAGGTTCGCGGCGATAATGAGCAAGCTGATGCACGCCGCTGGTTACGGCGGCTTTGGGGCTGTCATGGGGAGCAAGAACCTCAAGGCGATTGTGGCTAAAGGCAACGGGCCGTTGCCTGAAGTCCACGACCCGGAGAGGTTCAAGGCAATGCTCCGCGAGTTCCAGAGGGAGCTTTTGACCCTCACCACCTTCCGCCAGTGGGGG
Organism: Thermococcus gorgonarius; assembly: GCF_002214385.1. Classification (NCBI taxonomy): domain Archaea; kingdom Methanobacteriati; phylum Methanobacteriota; class Thermococci; order Thermococcales; family Thermococcaceae; genus Thermococcus; species Thermococcus gorgonarius. The sequence continues at coordinate 937,379 of NZ_CP014855.1, forward strand.
ACAGGGGCAGGCGGTTACAGCGTCGGTAAAGACCACTCAAGCCAGCCGATCAGAAACTGGCAGGAGGAGTACCACGACGACGAGAGGATAAGCGTGGTGAACTTTGAGCTCAAGGCCTGGGTGAAGAAGTACTGGGCCGACTACGGCTGTCCCGTCAACTGCATGAAGATATCCTACCTCCGCTACGGGCCGTATAAAGGCGCAATAACAGACGCGCCCGACTACGAGCTCATGGCATACATGGGGACCAACCTCGGGATATTCGAGCCCGAAAAGATTGTTTACCTCTCCTACCTAGTTGATGAGCTCGGCCTCGACGGGATAAACGCGGGCAACGTCCTCGGCTTCGCCGCGGAGCTCTACCAGAGGGGAATCCTCACGGAGGAAGACCTCGGCTTCAAGCTCGAATGGGGTGACGAGAAGGCCTTCGCGAGGCTCCTTGAGCTGATAGTCAGGGGAGAGGGCATCGGAAAAGTCCTCGCCGAAGGGACCTACCGCGCGGCGAAGCGCATCTCGGAGATGAAGGGCGTGGATGCTATGCGCTACGCTGTCCACGTCAAGGGGATTGGAGTGGGTGCCCACGGTGTCAGGAGCGGCCTTGACTACACTAGGGACATAAGCTACGCCGTCTCGGTCCAGGGAGGCGACCACACTGCAACCGCCGGCCTGCCCGCGAGGAGCTACGAGGGTGAGCTGGTGAATGCCTTCTACGACTCTGCCGTTATATGCATGTTCACGACGAGACCGGGCTTCGAGCGCATCATAGAGTTCGGAAACGCGGTTACGGGCTTTGAGCTGACGCCGGAGAAGTGGTTCAACGAGGTGGGTTTGAGAATAATCCACCTGCAGAGGATCCTTCTCCTCCTCGGAGGGCCCGACGTTTACTGGAACCCAAGAAAGGACGATGACAACCCGCCCAGGTTCTACGAACCACTGCCCAGCGGCCCGGTTAAGGGGGGTGCGCCTACCAAGGAGGAGATAAGGGAGAAGGTTCGCCAGTACTATGAAGAGGTCGGCTACGACGAGCACGGGATCCCAAGGGAGGACGTCTTGGAGGAACTCGGCCTGGGTGAGGCGAAGCGCGAGGTGAAGCGTATAAGAAAGCGCCTCGGCCTCTGATTTTCCTTTTGGTGGTTCTCATGAAGATAACTTTGATACTCTACGGCGAGCATGCCCTAAAACACGGCCCGCGAAAGGAGCTTGAGGTGGAAGAGGGGAAGAGCGTCAGAGAGCTGCTGCGGGAGCTTGGGGTAAGCCCGGCCGAGCACCACATCTTGGTGAACGAGAGGAAGGTCAATGACTGCAGGCTCAAAGACGGGGACGTCGTTAAGGTGCTCCCGGTTGTTTACGGGGGCTGAAAGGCTAAAAAAGAAGTAAGACGCTCAGCCCAACACCTCGTTCAACAATTCCTTTATCTTTTCCCTAACGGCCTCGCCGTCCATGGTGTAAGGCGGTCTCAGGACGGGTTTTATCGAGAAGCCCCGCAGAGACATTGCCAGCTTTATAGCCGAGCCGAAGGACGAAGCGAGGTCGTAAACCTTTGAGAGCTTCGCCAGCCTTCTCGCCCCTTCGAAGGCCTCTTCAAAGCGCTTCTCCTGGAAGGCCTTCCACACCGCGAGGTGTATCTCGGGGGCGAAGTTGGCGCAGGCCATTATCCCGCCGTCGCCGCCGAGGATGAGCGTGTTGAGGAAGTGCTGGTCAAGGCCCGTGAAGACCTTGAAATCCTTTCTCTCGCCTTTAACCTCAAGGATGACATCCCTGATGTGGTTTACACTGTCTATTGTCTCCTTCACGCCCGCGATGTTGGAGTACTCAAGGGCAAGGCGTTTGATAAGCGGGACGCTCAGGGGGTTGGCGCAGGAGGGGATGTTGTAGAGTATGATGGGGATGTCCGTTTTCTCGGCCACCATTGAGTAGTGTTTGAATAGCGCCTCTTCGCTCAGAGAACAGTAGTAGGGCGGTGCTATGACCGCGTAGTCCGCGCCTATGTCTTGAGCGTGCTTGGTGAGCTCGATGACCTCAAAGGTGTTTGAGGATGCCGTTCCCACGAGGTAGAAGGTGGAAGTGACCAGCTCACGGCCTTTCTCAGCGAGAAACTTCCTTTCCTCCGTGCTAAGGCTCGTGAACTCTCCGGTTGTCGCGTTGATGAATATCCCGTGGACGCCAGCCTTCTGAAGGTACTCAACGTGCTCCTCAAGTGCCGGGACGTCTATGGAGTAGTCCTCGTTGAAGGGGGTAACAAGGGGAACTGTAACACCGCGCATGGGACCACCGGAGGATTTAGGCGAAGGATGTATTTTAGGGTTGTCCATGGAAAGCCTTAAGTATCGGTACCGATACTTAGTATCGGGGGCGATACCTGTGCTGTTCGATCCGAGACCGAAGGAGAGGAGGAGTGAGATATTTGACAGGGATGAAGAAATAAAGGCTCTGCTAGAGGGTATGAAAAACTACCCAATAACACTCCTCATTGGAATACGACGAGTTGGCAAAAGCTCCATTCTCAGAGTGGCCCTAAACGAGTGCGAGGGGATTGGAATTTACATCGACGCTAGAAGGCTCTATTCCACAGGTGGAAGCGTGAGCCAGGCCGCATTGGTAGGGGAGATAAGAAACATTCTTGCAGGAAAGGGACACGTGGGTTTTTTGCGGGGAATCTCTGTGGAAAGGGTAACCATCGCGGGAGTGCAACTCAAACCAAGGGAGACCACCTTCGTTGACCTCTTGGAGTTCCTTAACTCCCTGGGAAGGAAAGCCGGCAAAAAAGTCATCATAGCCTTCGATGAGGCCCAGTATTTAAGGTTCTACGGTTCAAGGGGAGGAAAGGAACTTTTAGCTGCCATAGCGTATGCGTACGACTCCCTTGAGAGCCTGGGCTTCGTTTTCACTGGTTCCGAAGTTGGACTTCTTCACGACTTCCTGGGCCTCGAGGACTACTCCAGCCCGCTCTATGGGCGAATATACGAGGAAGTCGAGGTCAAACCTTTCCGAAGGGAGCTTTCTAGGGAGTTCCTCAGGAGGGGCTTTGAGGAGGTTAACATGAGAGTCCCCGCGGAGGAAATAGAAGCCGCCGTCGAGGAGCTTGACGGAATCCCCGGCTGGCTGGTCGAGTTCGGCTTCCATTACTGGAAGAGGGGGGACTTCGAGCGGGCCCTCGACATGACGATGAGAAAGGCCAGGGCCCTCATCAGGGAGGAACTCCTAGAGCTTGAGAAAAGGAGCGGGAGATACAAGCTCATACTCCATGCCGTGGCGATGGGGCTGACCAGCTGGAGTTCCATTAAAGACTACGTAGAGGCCAGGGCAGGCCCCATAACCAATGCACGGCTGAGTGAACTTTTGAGGAACCTGGAAAAAATGGGATGGATAACCAAGGAAGAAGGAAAATACCGGATTATAGACCCCATTGTGGAAAAAGTGCTGAAGGAGTAGCTCACATCCTCTCCGGTGCCTCGATTCCAAGTAACTCCAGTCCATTCCTGAGAACCTGCTTGACGGCCAGGACGAGCAGCAGACGCTCCTCCCTGATTCCCTCCTCGGCCTTGAGGACTGGGTGGTCCATGTAGAACCTGTTGAAGAGGCTTGCCAGCTCGTTGAGGTAGGCTGGGATCAGGTGGGGCTTGATGTCTCTTCCTGCTTGCTCTATGACCGTTGGGAACTTGGCGAGGAGCTTTATTAGTTCCTTCTCGCGGTTGGTGAGCTTCGAAAAGTCGGCTTTCTCAAGGAGGTTCTTCCAGTCTGTGTCTATGCCGCTCTCCTCGGCCTTCCTCATAATTGAGGCACAGCGCGCGTGGGCGTACTGGATGTATGGTGCGCTCTCTCCCTCGAAGTTCAGAACGTCGTCCCAGCGGAAGGTGATTATCTTGTCGGGACTGTACTTGACGAGGTTGAAGCGGACAGCGCCAACGCCAACCGCTTCCGCTATCTCGTCCTTCTCTTCCTCGCTCAGGTTCGGGTTCTTCTGCTCTACCAGCTCCCTTGCCCTCTGCACTGCCTCGTTGAGCACCTCGTCAACGGTGAAGCCGACCCACGTTCCCTTCCTGCCCGAGAATGAACCCTCCGGCCTTACCACGTGCTCGTAAGCCAAGTGGTGGAAGTTCTTCGCCGAATCCTCAAAGCCGAGGAGCTGGAGGGCGTACTTTATCGCCATCTGCGGATGCCTCTGTTCTGCTCCGATCACGTTTATGACTATATCTGCCCTCCCGAACTTACCGGGCATCTCTTTTCCATCTGGAGCGGTCGTCCAGGTCTCGTGGTTCTCCAGCTTATCCCAGAGCTTATAGAGCATGTCGGCTTTAACCTTGCCGAACTTCCAGAGGTGATAGGCTATGTCCTTGCCCGTGTAAGTTGCAGTTCCGTCGCTCCTCCTGAGCACCAAAAACGGGTTCTTCATGTCGGGGAAAAGCTTCCTCAAATCCATCACGAAGGCACCCTTATATTTGCCCTCCTCAGCCCAGAAGAAGTTCTCGTTGGCCTCTATAAGCTCGTAGGCCTCGTTGAAAATCCCGCTCTTCATTATGTCACTCTCCCAGCTGAGCAGGTCGTAGGCTATTCCCATGCGGTAGGTTGTGAGCATCTGGGCCTTAACAACCCTTTCGGCCAGCTTCCTGCCCATTTCTGCTATCTCGTTGTCCCCCTCTTCCAGCTTCTTCATGAGCTCGCGGACTTGCCTGTCCACGTCTGGATTCTCCTCTATGTGCTTGTTCACTTCAACGTAGAGCAGGCCCATCATGTGGTCTATGAAGTCCTCCTTGAGGCCCTTCTCCCTCAACTCGGCCTCAATCCTCTCGAACTCCTCCTTCAGGTTGAGGTAGCCCCAGAGGACTTGGGCAAACTGAACGCCAAGGTCGTCTATGTAGTTCTGAACCTCGACGGTGTAGCCGAGCTTTCTCATTATCCTCGCCATCGTGTCGCCCAAAACAGAGTTCCTCGCGTGTCCCATGTGGAGGGGCTTGGTCGGGTTTACAGAGGTGTGCTCGACGATGACCTTCTTGCCCTTCCCGATATCGCTCTCACCATAGGCCTCTCCCTTCCCAAGGATTTCCTCAACGAGGGCTTTTCCAAAGCGGTCGTAGTCGAGATAGAAGTTTATGTAGCCGTTCACGGCCTTGACCTCTGCAATCTCGTCGGGGAGCGTTCCTTTAAGCCTCTCCACGATCTCTTCCGCGATGAGCTTGGGGGCCTTCCTGAAGACTCTGGCCAGCTGGAAAGCAACTGCAGTTCCGAAGTCTCCGAGCTCAAGGCTTGGGGTATCGTCAAAGGTTATCTCGCCGTCCCACTCTTTTCCAGCCTCGATAAGCATTTCCTCAAGAGCATCCCGAAGGGCGGACTTTACCCTTTCCAGAACGTCTGTGTAGGCCATTCTCACCACCGGCCAAACTAGCACCGAACCTTTAAAAAGTTCTCCCGCAGAGTTACTAAGGGGGTGAGAACGTGAAACACCACATAGGTGAGCACAAGGCCAAGAAGGGACTCATAAGGATTGAGTTCGACGAGAAGAACGGTATCGCTGAGCACGTTAAGATAACGGGAGACTTCTTCATGCATCCCGAGGAGGCGGTTCACGAGCTGGAGAAGAAACTTGAGGGGCACAGGCTGGACGAGCTGGAGCACCTGATAGACGAGTTCTTTGCGATGAGGATGGACATTGAGATGCCCTACGTTAACGTCGAAGATTTTAAGGTAGCCCTCAAGAAGGCACTGGAAGGGTGAAGAAGTTGCCTTTCGCCTCCCATCGGACCAAAGATAAAGCAAAGGAGTACTTTGTTTTACTCACGCTGGGGTTTACTATAGCGATGGTCTTTGGTGTGATAACTGCCCTGACCGTACCCCAGAGAGCACTAGGGATTTTTGAGAACATCGGAAGGTCCATAGCCGGAAAAATCGACATCAAGAGCCAGTTTCACACGTTTCTTTCGATATACCTCAACAACCTAGGCGTTGCGACCTCGGCGTATGCCCTCGGAGTATTCTTCGGTATCGTCCCCTGGCTTGTAGTTATGTTCAACGGCTTCATTCTCGGTCTTGTCGTAACCTTGGTGATTTCCCAAGGACTCATGAGCCCGGTCCAGGCCCTTCTCGCCATAGTTCCCCACGGGATATTTGAAATACCTGCCATACTTCTCTCGGCAACGGCGGGCATAATGCTCTACAGAGGAGTACTCAAAAAAGAGGGTTTAGACGTAGTCTACTTCTCCCTAAGACTCTATGCCCTCTCGGCGGCAATCCTGCTCCTAGCGGCATTTATAGAGGCCTTCATAACCCCAGCAGTTGCTGGTATCGGGTGAGGGTTATGAGCCTTCCAGGAACTCGTTAAGCTGGGTCGCTATTTCCTTAGCTATCATCCTATAGGAATCTCCCTTTCTGAGCTTTCCTATCACGGCCCTCAGGTTCCACCAGTAGGCAACCGACATCGACTGGTTTAAAACGCGTTCCTCCTTCAGCCTCTCAACGCTTGAAGAACTGAGTTCGAGGGCCAGTTTTTCGATTGTTTCCCTGGTTTCCTCGGGAACGTTTCTGCTGCGCATAAGCTCGGCAAAGGTTTTGGCGTCGCCGGGGTAGGAGTAGTAAAGGATTCCCGAGACGCCGTACTCACTGCGGAGGAACCCGTCTTCCGAAAAGTCCATGGGGAGATAAACGATCACGATCCTTCCCTTAAGGTCGTAGTCGGCTATCGATCCGTTTACGTAAACCGGCTTCAGACCGTGGGAGCGGGTTACGTTGTCGAGGGCGCTTTTAATGGCTTCCCTGAGTTTGAGGTTTGGGACGACAATTGATATGTAAACGGTTTTGGGATCCTCTGGGGCACTTTTCCAGCCGGAATCACTCAGAATAGCGGAGGAGTACTGATGTTCCCCCGAAAGGTCCGAGAAAACACCGAGTTCACTGGCCAATGCCGCCGCAACGAGCGAAAGAACGATCACAACTGAGAAGCCGAGGACCGGGATCACGCGCCCCATGTTCTCACCTAAAATGAGATATTGGAAGATTACCTTTAAAATGGTTAAACCTCAGTCCCTATGTAAATCCCGTGCCTCGTCCTGACTATCCTGACCTTTATTCTGTCCCCCACTTCTGCCTTCGTGCCTATTACTTCAATGAGCCTGTTCCTAGCCTTGGCCAGCATTTCTCCCTCTATCCTCCCGGGCAGAACAACCTCGGCCTTGACGACTTCACCCGGCCTGAAGACGAGGGGTATGAATTCCCTCTTCTCCATTCCGAAGTGGCTCGGCTTGAGAACTAGGGGCCTCATGCCAGTTTTCTCTTCAAGGGCCCTTAGCCACGCGTAGAACTCCTTGAAGGGAACCACCTTTGCTATCGTCGGGTTTCTGCCGAACTTGTAGGGGACGTAGTTCTGGAAGCCAAGGGCGGGCCAGCGCTTTCCTGCCCCAATCTTCCTTGCGAACTCTATGAAAGCTTCGGCCTCATCGTCGTTGACCCCGAAGATTATGACAGGGGCTATGAGAACGTCGATTCCCGCGTTTACTAAGGCTTCGGCCATCTCGAGAACGTGCTCAAGGTCGTAGCTCTTCATCCCCATGAGCATCTTGGCCTTGTCTGGGTCGAGGGAGTGTATCGAGAGGTTCACCCTGTCGAGGCCAGCCTCCGCCAGCTCCTCAACCAGCTTGTCATTCAAGAGAGTCCCGTTGCTCTGCATCGAGATGACGGAGACGTTCGGGTGCTCGCGGAGGGCCTGAACGAGCTCGACGCGGAAGGGGTAGATGAGAGGCTCGCCCTGACCGTCGAGGTGAGCCTCAAGGCCTTTGCCCTTTATCCTGGCCACGTCATCAAACCACTTCATCAGGTAGTCGATGTCCACTACGTAGTCAAGCTTCCTTGTTCGCGAATAGGGGCCCTCATCGACGGAGCAGAAGACGCAGCTCAGGTTGCAGCCGCTGACGCCCCTCACCTGGATAAGGTTTGTCCCCCTGTCAATCAATCCAAAGGCGTTATAGCCGAGAAGAGGAACGTCCATGCCCTCATGGATGTAGAGGACCTTTCTGCCGGTGTAGCGGTTCCTCAAAAGTGCGCCGAGGTTGTTCTGGATATAGATAGCCAGGTACTTCTCGACGCCTGGATAGTCGGTATCAATGAAGAGTCTCCCGTCCCTAACGATTATCTCAGGTTTAACCCGATACTTTCTCCTCAAAATCCTTTGAAGCTCTTTCTTGTCGAAATCAGCGTAAAGAGTCTCCCTCCAGATGAGTCTCACGCTTTCATCCGTTTCCTCAAACTTTACATTGGGAAGAGAAACTTCTATCATGCCCAGTGATTTTTTGAAATCTCTTAAAAATTCGCCGATGGAGATTTTATCCATCTTAAGCTTTTTAAAGAATATTAACTGTCCCCATGCGGGCATGGAAACATTTTAATATTAGTGATGCAAAACGTCTAGTGATGGACTTAAGTGGGTGATGGATCATGTGGGGTAAGATTGAACACTACTTCGACGAATACCCGGTCAGAAAGCTCATAGCTAAGACCCTTCTCAAGTACGGCCTCAGGGTCTCCGATGACATGAAGATAAAGGCCGGAGACATAGAGGTTCCTTACACCAAGATAGCCAAGGCCCTCGACGTCGACAGGAGAGTCGTGAAAGAAACCGTTGGGATGATTCTCAAGATACCGGAGCTAAGGGAGATCTACACCAACCTTGAACCGACTGTCCACATGAAGTACGTGGGGAGACACGTTGGGTACGGTGTAATTGAGATCGAGCCTGAACCAAGGGCAGTTGGAATATTGGCAAAGATAGCTCAGAAGATAGCCGACAGGAACATAAACATCGTCCAGGTCGTTGCGGAGGATCCCGAACTATACCCCGAGGCTACCCTGACAATAATCACAGAGAAGCCAATTCCGGGTGACCTCATCAACGAGCTCTCGAAACTCGAAGGAGTCAAAAGGATATCGATCTATTAGTCGAATTTTTTCTGCTTGTACCTCTTCATTTTTAAAGATTTTTGGGAAACCAACCCCACAAGAATTCCCTAATGCTGTCTTTTTTGGAGTGATGGACAAATTAGGCCCCTCCATTTTAACCAAAAGTTCTGAACCTTTTTTCTTTGCAGATAACGTTTATAAGGTATCGTTGGGAACCTCCAGTTAGCAGTCTAGAACTGCTGAGACTCTCTGGAGGGTTGATGAATGGAGGAAGCAAGCAACGTTAGCAGGTACCTCTACACTCTTATAGTACTGTTTTTGATATGGCTGGCCCTAACAGCGAGCCTAGATCCTCAGGAGCTAACCTTTGGCCTCATTTTATCGGCGATAGTGGCAGCTATAACCTACCCAATCTTTACCACCAGGGGACTGGCAAACCTCCATCCAAAGAGGGTTACCTACGCAATAGCCTACGTGCCATATTTCCTCTGGGCAATGATAATGGCTAACCTTGACGTTGCCTACAGGGTTCTCCATCCCAAAAAGCCCATAAGGCCTGGAGTGGTCCACTGCAAGACGGTTCTCAAAACCAATCCAGGAAAACTCTCTTTAGCCAATTCAATAACTCTAACACCAGGTACCATAACCCTCGACGTCGACGGTGACGACTACTTCATACACTGGATCTGGGTTCCAGACGAGGTTCTTTCAGCTAAAAGCGAGGAGGAACACGTTGAAAGGGCTTCTGAAAACATAACTAGACCCTTTGAAAAATTCCTGAAGGTGATCTTCGGATGATAGGGATTGGGGTTTATCTGGCTCTAATAGCGATAGCAACCCTGCTAAGCATGTATCGGTTCATGGTCGGGCCAACGACACCAGACAGACTGGTAGCGGTGGACATAATGACAACGATAACGACGGGGCTAATGGTACTCTTTGCCCTCTACTACAGGCGCATGATATTCCTCGATGTTGCACTCGTCTACGCAATACTAGCCTTTGGTGGAGTTATAGCCTTCGCACGCTACATGGAGGGAGGCCTATGAACGCGCTCGCTGCTTTAGGTGAAGCACTCGTACTCATAGGAACGTTCTTCTACTTTCTCTCTGCATTAGGTTTAATCAGGATGCCCGACGTCTACAACAGAATGCAGACCTCAACAAAGAGCGCCACCCTTGGTTCGCTGGGAGTTCTCGTGGGAACCGGGCTCTGGGCTGTTGGAGACGGCCTCTCGTGGGCATGGTTCGTAAAGGCTACGGTCATCGCGGTTTTCCTTCTGCTGACAAACCCAATCAGCGCCCACGCGCTCATAAGGGCAGCCTACAAGAGCGGCATTCCCCTCTGGCAGGGCAGCGTTGTTGACAAGTACCGCGAGCACATTGAAGCCAAGGCCTCTCCCGGGGCCGCTGAGAGTGAAAGTACTGAGGAGGGTGGTGAGGAATGAACTGCGTTGCCTGCATTGAATACATTATAGTGGCGCTCATGGTAGCTTCAGCGATTTTTGCAGTGGAGTGGAGAGACCTCCTGGCGGCAGCCGTTGGAATGGCCGCGGTTAGTTTATTCGCCTCCATCCTGTTCTTCATCCTCCAGGCACCAGACGTTGCAATGACGGAAGCGGCCATAGGGGCAGCCCTAAGCGGTGCAGTTGTTGTTTTTGCCATTAAACGGACTAGGAGATTCGAAACCGAGGAAGAGGAGAAGCCCGGGTGGTGGGTGAGATGGTGAGCTTACTCAAGAGATCACTCGCGATAATCTCAATCCTGATAATAGGGTACTGGCTCGCCCAGGGATTGGCTGGAGTACCCTTCGGGCAGGATAAGATGTTGGTTGGTCACTATTACCTCCAGCACGTCAAAGAACAGACCGGAGCAGTCAACGCCGTCACCGCTATAGTTGTAAACTACCGTGGATTCGATACCCTTGGTGAGGTCACCGTTCTGTTCATAGCATCAACTGGCGTTGGAGCACTCCTCTGGAGAAAGAAGAGAGAACGGACTGCTAAAACTGAGGGTTCGGTAGTCCTCACCACCGGCGTCGAGCTTCTCTTCCCGTTCATAGTGATGTTCGGAAGCTACATCTTCATCCACGGACACCTGACACCGGGTGGAGGCTTTCCGGGCGGAGCCACCATAGCGACGGCATTCCTGTTGCTGTACATGGCCTTCATCAGCTACGAAATTCCGCACAGACTCTTTGAGAATCTCGAGGGCATTGCTGGAATGAGTTACGTCCTCGTTGGCCTCATAGGCCTTGCCATCGGCGGTTACTTCCTCTTCGACTGGATATGGCAGACCTGGCACTGGGGCACCAGCAACCTCGGTAGGCTCTTCAGCGGCGGATTCATACCAGTAATCTATACAATAATCGGCATTAAAGTCGGCACAGAGCTCAGCGGCATCGTTGATAACATGCTCAAGGAGGAGGTGGGAGAATGAGCCTTCCCAGCATAAGCGTTTACTACTTCGGGGCAATATCGCTGGTTCTCATAGGCCTCTACGGCGTTCTGGTAAAGAAGAACCTAATGAAGATACTCATCAGTCTGAGCATTATGGAAACCGGCGTGAATCTTCTTCTCATAAGCATAGGCTACGTTTCAGGAAAGAGCGCTCCAATACTCAGCGAAGGAATAGGGCCAGCTCAAGCAGTTGATCCCATCCCACAGGCGCTAGTCCTTACCGCAATAGTTATAGGCGTCGCAACAACGGCCCTCGCCCTTAGCACCGCCATGATAATCTATGAGAAGTACGGCACCCTCAATATCGAAGAGATAAGGAGGTTGAGAGGATGAACGGGCAGTACGCTTCACTCCTCATAGCCTTACCCCTCATAAGCGCTTTCTTTGTCCCTCTGATAAAAGGGCTGGGAAGAAAGGCTGTAATGGGATATCTCGTGCTGATAACTGCCATTCAAACGGGAATAGCTGGCTGGGTATTCAGCGAAGTATACTCCACCGGAAAGCCAATAATAGTCATGGCCGGCGGCTGGAAACCACCGGTTGGAATCAACCTCTACATCGGCCACTTCGCTGCGCTCTTCGTTTTAATAGTGGCTATAGTCAGCTTTTTCATGGCAATATTCAGTTACAAAGCAGTTACAGTTGAACCCATCGATAAGTACGCCATGCTGTTCCTGCTCCTCATGCTCGGAGCAACTGGAATGATAGCGACGGGAGACATCTTCAACCTCTTCGTCTTCATGGAGATAACCTCAATAACCGCTTATGCACTCACGGCCTATAACAAAACCGGTGAGGCAGCAGAGGCCTCAATGAAGTACATCGTTCTTGGTGGAATCGGCTCAAGCTTCTTCCTGATTGGTGTTGCCCTGATTTACGGTGCAACGGGAACCCTTAACATGGGCCACATAGCCCAGCTCGCCGGAACAATGAACGCCACTGCCGCTCAGGTTGGGCTGGCCCTGGTTATCTTTGGTCTGGCTGTCGAGGCCGAGCTGTTCCCGCTCAACGCGTGGGCGCCCGATGCTTATCAAGCCGCTCCACACCCGATAACGGCCATGTTCTCAGCATTTGTGGTCAAAGCTGGTCTATACGCAATGGCCAGGCTTATTTACATCCTCCAGAATGCAAACGGCTGGAGCGATATTTTAAAGCTCGTCATAGCCCTAGCCACTTTGACCGTTGTCGTCGCTGAGTTCTCGGCACTCAGACAGAGAGACGTCAAGAGGATGATAGCATATTCATCGATAAGCCAGGTGGGTATGATAGCCTTTGCCCTGGCCCTAGGAACACAGGCAGGAATCAGCGCAGGAGTCTTCCACATGGTGAACCATGCCATAGTCAAGGCTCTCCTTTTCCTCACCGTTGGCTACGTTGGGATAACCCTTGGAGGAACTAAAATTGAGAACTTCGCTGGGCTGGGCAAGAGAATGCCCCTAACGGCACTAACGCTGACAATAGGCTCTCTGGCCGCGGTGGGGATACCGCTGTTCAACATCTTCTGGAGCAAGGTCAGAATCCTGCTGGCAGGTGTCGAGGCGGGCTATTCGTGGAGCGTCGCATTAATCCTTGGAGCCAGTGTTGTCGAGGCCGTCTATTACCTCAGGCTCATTCACACCATGTGGTTCGTTGGAAATGGAGAAAGGATCAGGGAGAACTTCGCGATAGGGGTCATTGCGATATTCCTAGCAGCTTTGATAGTTGTAATAGGCATTTACCCTAACGACCTGTGGACCCTTGTACAAAAAGCCGGTCAGGACATCTTCAACGTGGCAAACTACATTAGCCACGTTCCCTTAATGGGGGTGGGATCATGAACGAGATTGCGGTTATGCTCTTCACTCCACTCATAGCTGGAATACTCGCTTGGATAATAAACGTCAAAGGAATTAGGGAAACGATAGGAGTTTTGGGAGCACTCGTGCCTTTTGCCCTCCTGGTGAAGGAATACTCCACAGTAGTCAACAACCTCTACAATCCACCAACATACCAGCTGACGGTAAGTGGCTTTAACATAACCTTCAAGCTGGGAACCCTCAACTGGTACTTTGCCGCGGTGGCTTCCTTGGTAGGAGTTGCCATGGCCTTCGGAATGATCTCGACAAGCAGAAACAGCTACGACTGGCTCTTCGCCATGATGAGCTACACCGGTGTCCTGGGAGTCTTCCTCAGCTGGGACTTTGTGAGCTTCTTCCTTCTCTGGGAGCTCATGACCTTTGCCAGCTTCATGATGGTGCTCAAGAGGAACAGGCACGAATCCCTCAAGTACTTCGTCCTCAGCGTCATAGGAGCCTACGCCATGCTCCTGGCGATAGCGCTCATATACGCCAAGACAGGCGCTTTAAACTTCGATGACATAAGACACGCCATGTACCTCGACGCCATAATGGGAGGAATGAGCAAGAGCGAAACGATACTCATCTTCGCCCTGTTTTTGACGGCCTTTGGCGTTAAGGCAGGTGCCTGGCCCCTCCACGTCTGGGCGCCTGGAGCTTACAGCGAGAACGACCAGAGCTACACAGCCTTTTTCAGCGGCGCCCTCAGCAAAGCTGGAGCCTACGGCTTTCTCCTGCTCTACATCCTGATGATGGTGAAGCTATACTACGTCATGGGACCCTTCCACGGTCACCTGACCTTCGCGTACATCATAGCATGGATAGGGGCCATAACAGTTGTAGTTGCAAGCTTCCTGGCAGTCCTTCAAGAAGACATCAGAAAGCTCTTTGCCTACTCCTCCATCGGACAGGTCGGCTACATTCTGCTGGCCTTTGGAGTGGGCACATGGATGGGATTCGCGGGTGGACTCTTCCACGTCCTCAGTCACGCGGTATTCAAGGGACTCTTCTGGCTTGTAACTGCTGCAATAATACTCCAGACTGGAAAGACCCGCTTTGAGGACTTTGGTGGATTAGCTGAGAAGATGCCAATAACGTTTGCAATGTCCCTTATAGCGGTGCTCAGTCTGGCTGGAATACCCCCGATGGCGGGCTTCGCCAGCAAGTGGCTCATCTACGAGGCAGCTATACAGGCACACATGCCGCTGGTTGCCGGTGCAATATTCCTCGGAAGTGCACTGGCATTCGCCTACGTCGTCAGGTTCCTCTATGCCGTATGGTTCGGACAGAGACCGAGCGACCTCGAGGACGTCCAGGAGGCCCCGCTACCGCTCCTCATAGGAATGGCTATACTGGCCATACCAAACGTAGTCTTTGGAGTCGCACCCGGCCTAGTTACGAAGTACATAAACAAGGTGCTCTCATACATGCTCTTCCTTTTCGGGGAGAGAAAAGTCGACGTAAGCATCGTCACCGGAAGCTACTATAAGCTGGTCACTCCAACTGGAACCTACAACGCCCTCACCGTTACCCTCATGCTGGTCGTTGGCCTCGCCATAGCCGGATTGATCTACATATACGGTGCTAAGGCCAGAAGAATACCCGTAACCAACACCTACCAGTCGGGTAACCCGGTTACAGAGGACTACAACCTCTCCATAAGGAGGAACTTCTACAGGCCTCTGGCGGAAGCCCTCGAGTTCTGGCTCAAGTACAGCTTCGACAGGTTCTACGAGAGACTAGCCGGCATAGCTGAAGACTTCGCCGACTGGCTAAGAGAGGGATTCTACAACGGAAACGTGCAGGCATACTCCTGGTACCTTGCAATAGTACTCCTAATCCTAGCTCTGTGGGGGGTGTTGTGAATGGTGGCATGGAAACTCATCCTTGAAGCCATAGGAATACTCATTTATGCCACGTTAATGGGCTTCATCTTCATGGGTATCGAGAGAAAGGCAATGGCGAGAATCCAGAGGAGGGTAGGACCTCCAATCTACCAGCCCCTCATCGATACCCTAAAACTACTCGGAAAGAAGGAAAGCGTCAGCCACGGCTTCATCTACGACTTCGGACCGGTCTTTGCTCTCGGAGCCAGCATAGCGGCGCTCCTCTTCATCCCGATAGCAAACTTCCAGCTCTTCAGCAGCAGCGCGGACTTAATCGTTGTTGCGTACCTCCTTGAGGTGCCAATGCTTGGAATAATGCTCGGTGCCATGAGCTCGGGCAACCCCTACTCGGCTTTAGGTGTCCAGCGTGGCCTTCTCACCATGGTTGCCATGCAGCTTCCCTACGGTCTGGCGATAATAGCACTCGTCCAGCACTGGGGAACCTTCAAGCTGAGCGAAATAGTGGCCCTCCAGCAACTCCACGGGTGGAGCATACTCGTTCCGGCCCTGCTCATAGCTATGATAGTCTTCGACATAGTCTTCCAGGCAATGCTAGGCCTCGAGCCCTTCGACATCATAACTGCACCTGCAGAAATCTCCATGGGTCCGATGGTCGAGTACGGCGGAAAGCACGCGGCTTTACTCTTCACCCAGCACGCGGTACAGCTCTTCGCCGAGACGGCCTTCTTCGCCGTGCTCTTCCTTGGTGGGGCAAGCAACCTCCTCGAGCTACTCATCAAGCAGATAGCCGTGCTCTTCATAGCGATATTCGTGGCCAGCATCTACCCGAGGTTTACCATCGATCAAGCCGCGAAGTTCTTCTGGAAGTGGCCGACCATACTCGGAATAATAGCCGTGCTCCTGACGATGTGAGGTGGTGGGGATGAGCGAGATGAATGAAATGAGAAACGAGAACGACGGAATCATAAGCTACGAGCTCAAGGAGTTCAAGCTCTTCGAGCCCCTCTTTAGATGGGCCCGGAAAAAGAGCCTCTGGATAGTGGCGTTCTGTACAGGCTGTGGCGGTATCGAGATGCCGCCTCTAGCCACTGCCAGGTACGACTTCGAGCGCTTCGGAATAATGCCCAACCCCGCTCCGAGGATGGCCGACCTGTTCCTCATCACGGGCTACGTGACGCCGAAGACGCTCAAGAGGATAATAATAACCTACGAGATGATGCAGGACCCCAAGTATGTCCTGGCCCACGGTTCCTGCCCGATCAACGGCGGTGTTTACTGGGACTCCTACAACGTGGTCAAACAGCTCGACAAGTACATACCCATCGATGTTGCCATAGCCGGCTGTATGCCGAGGCCAGAGGCGGTAATGGACGGCATAATGGAGATAATGCGCAAGATAGAGAGCGGTGAAGCCGACGGCTGGAAGCGCTACAGGGAGAACTACGAGTATTACAAGAAGAATCAGGACGAACTGTTTGGTGAAGGATGGCGCGAGAAGGAAGCCAAGAGGTGGTTGGCATGGATATGAACGAGAAAAAGGTTGAAGAAAAGATAGAGAACGCTCAGCCAGTTGAGGAGAAGCCGACCCTTCCTGACACCAAGGAGGGAAGGCTCGTAAAGCTCATCCTTGAGAAGGCCCCCTACGCTGAAGGCAACGTCAGGCGCGAGAGGCGCGTCGAGTTTAAAGTTCCGGCCGAGAGGATACACGAGTTCCTGGAGCTGGCAAGCGAGAAGTTTGAGATGCTCATGCAGATAAGCACCGTTGACTGGCTCAAGGAGGGCGAGTTCGAGCTCGTCTACCAGCTCTGGAGCGTCAGTGAGGGCGTCCACGCCTTCGTCAGGACGAGGGTACCAAGGGAGAACGCGAAACTCCCGACGGTCATGGACATATGGCCGGTCGCGGAGACCTACGAGAGGGAAGCCCACGAGTTCTTCGGGATAATCTTTGAGGGCAATCCACGCCTTGGACCCTTCATCCTCGAGCCGAGGGAGTACGAGAAGCACCCGCTCAGGAAGGACTTCAACACGCTCAGCTACGTCAAGACCATCTACGGCGAGGACTTCGACAGGTACGATGAGAGTAAGACGAACTACGTGATATGAGGTGATGATCATGGCTAACCTTGAAGTCCCAAAGGAATTGAGGGAAGAGGCAAAGAAGCATGACATGTATCTCCACCCCATAGCCAAGGACACCTACGAGCTGTTCTTCGGTCCACAGCACATGGCAACGGAGAACTTTAGCATAATCCTCAAGATGGACGGCAACAGGGTGGAGAAGGCCATAGTCAACCCCGGCTTCCTCCACAGAGGTTTCGAGAAGCTCGCCGAGCAGAGGCCCTACTTCACCAACATTGCTTTGCTCCTGCGTATCTGTGTCCCCGAGAGCGACGTTCCCGAGAACATCTACTCAATGGCCGTCGATGAGATCGTCGGATGGGAAGTACCTGAGAGGGCTATATGGATAAGGAACGTCGTCCTTGAGATGGCGAGGTTAAGTGCCTGGATGTTCTGGATAATGGGCTTTGGAAACGAGATAGGTCTCTACACAGCCGGTCAGTGGGCTGCCGCTTATCGTGAGAGGTTCATGCGTCTCTTCGAGGAGTTAACCGGTGGAAGGGTCTATCACATCTACACCGTCCCCGGTGGAGTCAGAAGGGACATACCAGGCGACCGCTGGCTTCGCCAGCTCCGCGACACCGTCGAGTATCTGAAGTCAAAGCTCAAGGACTTCGACGAGATACTCTTCGACAACTACGTCATGTTCGAGAGGACTGAGGGAGTTGGCGTTATGGACAAGAAGTTCGCCCTCAAGCACGCGGTAACCGGTCCAAACCTCAGGGCCGTCGGTGTCCCCTACGATGTCAGGAAGGACGACCCGTATTACCTCTATCCAGAGCTCGACTTCGAGGTTCCTGTCCTCAAAGAGGGCGACAGCCTCGCAAGAGTTCTCGTCAGGAGGTACGAGATGGAGCAGGACCTCTACATACTCGAGCAGCTGCTCGATATGGGACCGCCAAGTGGGCCCTACATGGTTCAGGACGCCAGACTCAAGGCCCTCCCGAGGTTCAAGCCGCCCAAGGGTGATGCCTACGCTCATGTCGAGAGCACGAAGGGTGACTTTGGAGCCTACGTTGTCAGTGATGGAACTCACAAGCCGTACAGGGTTCACATAAGGGGCCCGAGCCAGAGCCACGGCGTTACCGTACTTGAGGAGCTCCTGAAGGGAGCGCGCCTTGCAGATGTGCCGGTCATATTGAAGACCCTCGACAACTGCCCGCCTGACATAGACAGGTGATGAAGATGCCCGCGAGAGTTGTTGGCGAGGAAAAGGTCAAGCTCAAGAAGTCCTTCATCAAGCCCTGGATGGGCATCAAGTACCTGTTCAAGAAGCCGGTAACAATCAAGATACCCTTCGAGAAGATAGAGCCCGCGCCGAAGTACAGGGGTTTCCACACCCTCGACTGGAAGAAATGCATTGGCTGTAACTTCTGCGGCCAGATATGTCCTGCTAGAGCAATAGAGATGACGTGGATAGAGGGCGAGAAGAGGCCACACCCGAAGGTGGACTATGGAAGATGCACCTTCTGCCAGTTCTGCGTAGATGTGTGCCCGACGGGAGCGCTCGGCTTCAGCGAGAACTTCTACCTGACCACGGGTGGCCTGGAGGAAGACCTTGAGCTTTACGACTGGGTTCCCATCGATCCTCAGAAGGTTAGGGAGCTCAACGAGCGCTTTGGAGACTATCGCTTCCCTGTCGAGAGGATAAAGTTCAACAGGGAGACCAGGGAGGTAACGTACTACCTCAGGGACGGAACGGAGTTTAAGTTCAAGATCCTGGGCTACGGCCTCAAACCCCCTGCCGCCGCCAAGCCCAAGCCCGCTGCAAAGCCCGCGGCAAAAACTGCCCCCAAGCCAGCTGAGAAGAAAGAAGCCAAGACTGAGAAGCCAGCCGAAAAGCCGACCGAGAAGAAAGAAGAGCCCAAGGCCGAGGAAAAGAAGGAGTGAACCTTTTCCTTTTTTAACTTACTTTCCCAGAGTTTTTGAGGGAAAATAAAGAGAAGTTCAGAGGAGCCTGTCGAGGATTATAGCCGTTAAAGCTCCAACGGCCATCCCCGACTCAAGAATGCTGGCTATGAGTTTTGGAAAGTGCTCCAAGAACTCCTGCGGAAGTTGTGGTGCCCCGAGGCCCGCTATCAGCGCCGCAGCCAAGATGAGCGTGTTCCTGTCGGTGAACTCGACTTTCTCCTTTATCAATCTCAGCCCCGTGACGCTTATCATGCCGTAGAGGGCAAGCGTCAGCCCACCGAGGACGGGAGCCGGCATCGAGGCGAGTATTCCGGCGAACTTCGGCAAGAGGGAGAGGAATATCAGTATCACCGCACCCGCTTGCACTACGTGCCTGCTGCCAATCTTTGTGAGTGCAACGACTCCTATGTTCTCGGAGTAGCTTGTCGTTCCACAGGCGCCAAGGAGACCAGCTACCGAGCAGGCCAGACCCTCTGCACTTATACCCCTTGCGATGTGTTTTTCTGTTATCTCTGAACCCGTTACCGCGGCTATAGCATGGTAGTCTCCAACGCTCTCGATGATGCTCACCATGAAGGCAAACAGGAGTAGGACTATGGCGCTGGCATTGAAGACCGGTGTCCCCCACGGGAAGATAGAGGGAACACCAAGAACCGGCAGGCTCTTCACAAGGTCGAAGTCGGTTAGGCCGAGCGGGACGCTGATAAGGTAGCCGACGAGAGCACCCACCACTACGGGCATGGCCTTCAGGCTTCCCCTAGCCCTGAGCGCTACGAAGACAGTGGTGAGGAATGTTACCAGGGCCACAGCACTGGACTTCACAAGTGTTTCGCCGGCCGGATCGGCGTAGAAGTTGAAGAAGTTCTTTATCGCAACGTCTGCCAAGCTGAAGCCGATGAGGGTTATCGTTACGCCTGTAACCAGGGGAGTGAAGAGCTTCCTGACCTTTCCTATTATCCCGAGCCAGCCGATCATAGCCTCAATTAGACCGCCAATGAGTAGTGCACCCTGGACGGCGGCCATCCCGAGGGAAGAGCCTATCGATATAAGCCCCGGGATGAAGGCAAAGCTCGACCCCTGGACTATTGGATAGCGGGAACCTATCGTCGTCTGGAGCAGCGTCGCTATGCCCATCGCCAGCAGAACCGCCTGTATCATGAGGGCAATCTGGTCGCCGCTCAGTCCTATGGCCCCTCCGACAACGAGTGGCACTGTCACGGTCGCTCCAAACATCGCAAGAACGTGCTGAAGGCCAAAAACCAAAGCCTTCGCGGGCTCAACCTTTTCCTCAATTCCAACCTTCAAAACTGGATTTTCCACTACCTCGACGTTCTCCATTAAAGCCCGCTCAACCTGTGTAAAAGTTTGTTTAAAAAGTTTTCGATAGAGGGTAAGATTAACAGAAAAATGTTAAAAACGAGCTGCTTACCAGCCCTGAACCTTCTCCAGAACGCTGTCCGGAACCTTCCCCTCCTCGACGTCTTCTATTGCCTCCTCAAGCCTGTCAAGGCCTTCCTCCAGTAGTTCCTCCTCTATCGTTAGCGGTGGCTGAATCCTCAGGACGTTGCCCTGCAGGAAGGCAACTATGAGGCCCAGCTCGTAGGCCCTCCAGACGACCTTCTTGGCCTCGTCGTAGGCCCTCTCCTTGGTCTCCCTGTCCTTCACAAGCTCAACGCCGAGCATCAATCCAAGTCCCCTAACGTCGCCGATGAGCTCGTGCCTCTTCTTCATTTTCTCCAGCCTGCCCTTGGCTTTCTTGCCGAGCCTTTCGGCGCGCTCTAAGAGGTTTCGCTCCTCGATTTCCTCGATAACAGCCAAGGCCGCGGCACTCGCAACCGGGTTCCCGCTCAGGGTGAAGGCGTGGCCGAGAGGCGGCAGGGAATCCATTATCTCGCCTCTTCCGACGACGGCGCTTATGGGCAACCCACCGCCAAGGGGCTTGGCCAGGGTTATTATGTCGGGCTCAACTCCAAAGTGTTCTATGGCGAACCATTTTCCCGTCCTTCCGAGACCGCTCTGGACTTCATCCACGGCTAGGAGAATACCGTGCTCGTCTAAGATTTTCTTTAGCCTCCTAAAGTAGCCTTCGGGGGGAACGACCATCCCCGCATCGCCCTGTATAGGCTCCGCGAGGAGCAAAGCTACACCTTCAGCGTGAACTTCCCCTTCAAACTTCTCTTTGAGGTATTCCAAACACTCCATTCTGCACTTTCCAGGTTCCTTGCCAAAGGGACAGCGGTAGCAGTTTGGATACGGGATGAAGTGCACGTCGCTGAGCTGGCCGACCTTGGAGCGAACCTCGAAGTCGAGCCCGGTAACGCTCATCGCACCGTAGGTTGAACCGTAGTAGCTCCGCAGGTAGCCGATTACCGCTCTCCTGCCGGTGTAGGCCCTCGCGAACTTTATGGCCCCATCGTTTGCATCGCTTCCGCTCAGCCCAAAAGCCACCTTTGAGCTTTCTATGGGCGCTATTTCGGCCAGCTTTTTCGCCAGGAGGTAGGGCTCAACGGGAAAGCCGTAGATGAAAGTGAAGTGGAGCAATCTCTCTGCCGTTCCCTTCACGGCCTCCACAACGCGCGGGTTGTTGTGTCCGACGTTCTGAACGGCAGCATCGCTCAGGAAGTCTATGTACTCCCTCCCCTCAACGTCCCATACAAGGGCGTTCCGAGCTTTGTAGGGCACTATTGGGGCATAGGTAACATGCGAGGCCCTTGAAATGTAGAGGGAGTACCCTTCGATGACCTCCTCCTTTCGGGGCAACATGGGACCACCGTTGCTTATTTGCGTTTGAAATTAATAGATATTTCGGTTAATTTCTGCTGATTTTTTAGAAAATTTTAAAAATAACATGCTAAAAACTGAAAATTGGTGGATTAAAATGGCGGAAATAGAAAAGCTGGACGAGCTCGACAGGGCGATACTGCACATACTCCAGGAGGATGGCAGGGCGAGTTACTCTGAAATAGCAAGGCGCCTGAAAGTGCCCGAGTCAACGGTCAGGCTAAGGGTGAAGAAGCTCGTGGAGAAGGGAATCATAAGGAAGTTCGCCGCACTTATAAACCCCTTCAAAGCCGGCTATTCAATAGTGGCCTTCATAGCAGTTGACGTCGAGCCGAATAAAATCAAGGAGGCCGTTGAAAAGCTAAAGGAGTTGCCAGAGGTTGACGTCCTCGGCATAGCCACGGGTGCTCACGACATTCTAATGCAGGTTACAGTTAAGGATCTCCAAGAGCTTGAGAACTTCCTGATAGAAAAGCTCGGCAAGATTGATGGAATAAAGAGCACTGAAACGTCTATCCTCACGAGCGTCAAGAAGTGGGGCTACGCGAGGGTGTTCTGAAAAAGAGAAAAGTCAGCCGAGGAGGACCTGAAGGATTGCTTCCTCACCCGGCTTCAGCTCATCCACTTCCCATATCACTCTGGAACCCTCAATCCGGACTTTACCCCTCTTCGCCCTGACCTCGACGGCGTTCATGCCCCTCTCCCACCTGAAGTTCAGGAGCGGCCTCATCCTCGGCGCTTTCAGCTTGACGAAATAGTACCTGTCAAGTTCTTCCTCCACAACGTGGGGTCTAGCAAGGGCCAGATAAGAACTGCCTGCCAAGCCCATAAGAGAGAGTACAACCACGAGAATCGTCTTTAAATCTGGCAGTTGGGATTTTTCACCGCCTCCTCCAGGGAGAGTTGAAGTTGAAGTGGTGTTTTTTCCGGGACTTGTCGAAGTTTTTCCGAGGGTTGAGAGGTCAATTATCCTGCTGTACTTCAGGTAGCCCTTGGCCTCAGCGGTCAGGACGAACTTCTTGGAGCCCAGCTTATCGAGTGGGATGAAGATTTTGCCGTCATCATTGGTTCTGAAGGAAAGTGTCCCGTTGGAGAATGTTTCAATAACAACGGTGACGTTTGGAAGGGGGCTTCCGCTGGAATTGATGACCGTTAGGACGAGGACATCCGCGCTTACTTCGTGGACCACCAGCAGTTTATCCACCTTAACCGAAACCTTTTCAGTGCAGTGATTGAGATATAGCTCGGCTTCGTAAACGCCCGTTTGGTTGACTCTAAAGGCAGCCAGGCCATTTTCATCAGTGAACAGCGTCTGGCCAAGAAGATTGATCCGGATCCCCGAAACCGGGCTTCCGTTCTCATCGGTCACCCTGATCCAGACACTCCCGTTCTCGTACCAGGCCCGGTAGGAGTAGGAGCATTTAACATCGACGAGCTTTGTAACGATCACCCCATCCAGGTTTAATCTGACCAGATAAACTCCCTGCCTGGGAGGAACAAAAACCGCCTCACCGTTTTCATCGGTGTAGAGCGTTGTCCCGTTGATCCAGATTTCAATGTCTTTGGCTGGCCTTCCGTCAGCGAAAGAGACCTTAACGAGGATCACCCCTCCCTTAAATTCCGCCGAGTAGCTGTACTTCCTGGCCATGACCTTGAAGCTTTTCTCCAGTCTCTGGGAAACGTTTGAGAGATCCGCGAGTATAACCAGAGTATAATTCCCCGCGTCAAGGCTCGGTATCCTTATCATCTCGCTCCACTTCATTCCCGGATCAATGGAAACTGTGAAGTTCCAGGAGCTTACCACGGACTCGTTTCCGTTGAGAACAAAAACCCTGACTGTGCCTTGGATGGGCACGTTGGACTTCGAGATCACCTGGATGTGGGAGATTATATCCCAGCCAGCAGTGTAGAATCCACCGATATCTGAGCTTAGGGAGTAACGGATGAGCTTTTCAACCCTTACAGCAACACTGCGCTCAAGGGTGAAGTTTCCAAACTTCCCCTCGATCTTGACCGGGTACTCCCCCGGAGGTAAAAGGGGAACCTTCACCCTGAGATGTACTATAGTGCTCTCCGAGGGGCCCAGGGATAGCGTTTCATTGGCCGTTAAAGCCACATCCCCCGCTTTCCATACAAGGCTTACGGTCAAGCCAGAGAGGCTCTCGTTAAGGAGGTTGGTGACGTTGACCGGAACATCAAGTTCCTCGCCGGGGAAAGCATCAAAAACACCGATAACAGGGGCCATGCTGAAGGGGGGAGACTCTTCAGCAAATCCGGGAGAACTAAAGAATGCCCCTATGAGAACAACGATCATCAGGATCCTAGTCACTTTCATCCTTCAACACCTCCAGCAGGTTTCTCTGGACTCCCAGAAGTTCTTCAAGAGTCATTCCGCTGTTTGAGTACGTTATCTTGTAGTTTTTTCCAGATTTTACCAGATTGTCCAAGTCAAAAAAGCGCCACCCTCGATTTATGAACTTAACGGCCAGGACGGCCTTTCCGCCGAATCTTTTGGAGAACTCGGCAAGTTTTCTGACGTCTTCATCACCGAGGTAAACCCTGTCGGAGTGGGTACTCTTAACCTCGATGCAGAGGTAGAGCTTTCCGTTGCCCGCAATCACGTCAACCTTTTTGCTTCCTGCCGACCTAACGACTGCGAAGCCCTTCTCCTCAAGGGCTTTTATCAGCTCCCTTTCAGCGCTCGCTCCCCTGTGGTACCTCATAGTCCCAACCCCTCGTAACTTTGCAGGCCTGTATTTATCTTTTCCTGTCGTTCACGGTGGCCGAAGCATCAGAGTTCGTCGGGTTAACTTTTATAAAAGGGCCCTTCAACTTTAAATTGGTGATGATGAATGGCGATATACTCTCTAGGCGATAAAAAGCCGAAGATACACGAGACCGCTTACATTGACGAGAGTGCATCTGTTATAGGGGACGTTGTTCTTGAAGAGAACACGAGCGTTTGGCCCTCCGCGGTTCTAAGGGGAGACATCGAGCAGATATACATCGGTTGCTGCTCCAACGTCCAGGATAACGTGAGCATACACACCTCCCACGGCCTTCCGACAAAGATTGGCAAGTACGTGACGATAGGCCACAACGCCGTTGTCCACGGAGCGACCATCGGCGACTACACCATCATCGGCATGGGCGCGATAATCCTCGACGGGGCAAAGATTGGAAAACACGTCATCATAGGAGCGGGAGCGCTCGTCCCGCCGGGCAAGGAGATACCAGACTACAGCCTCGTCGTCGGCGTTCCTGGAAAGGTAGTCAGGCAGCTGAGCGAGGAGGAAATCGAGTGGACGAAGAAGAACGCCGAAATCTATATGGAGCTGGCCAAGCTGCACCGGGAAAAGAGAACGAAACTAGAGTGATCCCAATGCTCTACAGGTTAATATCCAAGGTTCCTCCCATTATTTTTAAGCCTGTCTATGACCTTTACGAGTCCTACCTACTTGAGAAGGTCAAATCTGGTGAGATCCCGAAGCACGTGGCCATAATTATGGACGGAAACAGGAGATGGGCCAGAAAGCTGGAGAAGCCCCCCTGGTACGGCCACCTGTTTGGTTCAAACAAACTGGAAGAGATACTGGAGTGGTGCAGAGAACTGGGCATAAGAACGCTGACAGCCTACGCCTTCTCCACAGAGAACTTCAAACGCTCCCCGGAAGAGGTTAACGCCCTCATGAACCTCTTCGAGCAGAAGTTTAAGGAGCTTATCAAAGACGAGAGGGTACACAGGTACGGTATCAGAGTCAACGTGATAGGCAGAAAAGAGCTCCTACCGGAGAACGTGAGAAAAGCAGCAGAAGAAGCAGAGAGAGTTACCAAAAAATACAACAATTACACTCTCAACCTGGCAATAGCCTACGGGGGAAGGAGCGAGATAACCGATGCGGTGAGGGAGATCGTTCGAGACGCACTTGAGGGGAAACTAAGCCCTGACGAGATAGACGAAGACCTGATAAAGCGCTACCTCTACCATCCCAACATGCCAGATCCCGACATCGTGATCCGAACCGGGGGAGAAGTGAGGATAAGCAACTTCCTCCTGTACCAGATAGCCTACAGTGAGCTCTTCTTCGTCGACGTCTACTTCCCCGAGTTCAGGAAGATAGATTTCCTGAGGATAATAAGGGAGTACCAGAAGAGGCAGAGAAGGTTTGGGAGATAAACAACCCCCGGTGATCTCATGAATAGAATAAAAGTTCTGGCGATTGTCTCCGCATTTTTAATAATCATATCAACGGGAATAGTGTGGCTGATCACGGCTGACATCAATATCACGCTGGCCGTGTTAACGTTGGCTTCAACGATAGCCACGGTGATGATGGCAGTCACGATATACGAACTCGACATAGCCATCAAAGAGCTCAACTTTGAAACAGTCTCAAAAACCTACGAGATGATGGATGAGAAACTGAAGAAACAGCTAGGAGAAATAAAATCCTGGAAACTAAAAAAACTTTCCGTCGAGGAGTTCCTGAGAGATTCAGAGAAAACGAAAACCGTGAGAGAAGCCAGTAAAACACTCAACAGGATTGGATACTTTGTCTACAGGGAGTTCATTGGAGATTGGTTCATCCAAGAACAGTACGCCGGGTTAGTACTCGATTCCTTCCTGGCCATGAAGGAGTACCTCAAGGCACTCCGTGATTCAGCTGAGTGTGAAAAAGACGGCCTCGGTAATAATGAAAAAGAGGCCTGTAAAAAAGGCCCCTGGTTCATGCGTCGTTTTTATCTTCTCCTCGTCGTAATCAGCTACGCTTACCTATGCGAGAGGTTTCCACAGCAATGTGAGGCACTCTTTAGAGGATACGGACTCGAACCAGACAACCCAGTCCCAAGTGAGTGGCTTGAAAAAGATGTAAAGAAGTGGCTCAAAAGAAAAGGGTACGGAAAGTACTTATGATTTCTCCACTCCCCTCCTCACCTTCACAGCTAAACCACTCTGGAAGACCTTAAGCTCCTCGCCGTTAAGGAGCGTCTGGCCCGTTGCTAAGAGCTCATCCTTCTCGTTCACAACCAAAACCTCGTCGTAGGGCCTTATCTCCGGGTCGGCATCTACCACGAACTTGGCGAAGACGTTCTTTCCCTTCCTCGCGAAGGGTTCGGCATCCTCATTGACCACGACGCGCATCCGTGGAAATGGCAGGAGTTCACGAAGCCTTCTCGCCCCTTCTATTCCGAGCGTTAATAGGCCATCCTCGGCCCTGAAGGTGGCGAGGTGCTTCCCCTTCGCCTTAACCTGCCTTGGCATGCCAGTTTTCCTCGAGAGCTCGACAAAGGCGTCTTTGAAGGCCTCACCAGCCCCCTCACCGAACTGGTATTCCGCAACGGCCATTACGTACTTTTTAGCCTCATCCTTCCGCGGCTTTTCTATCGTAAAGTCCTCCTCGCCCTCGCTCTGGGCGAAGGGGTAGCTCAGGCTCAGGTACTTAGGCACTTCATCGAATATCGGGTGCTCTACCGTCTCAGGGAACTTACCCTTAACGCGCTCCGCCCTCTCCTTAGCTCTCACCGCCGTCGGCCACCTCAGGGATTCCTCGCTCACCTTGAAGAAAGCGGAAGCCTTTGTTACCGGCTCGTTCTTCTCAAGGTAGTCCCTGTACTCAAGCAAGCGCTTGTAAGCAGCGAAGAGCTTCGGATGACTCCTCGCCCTCTCGTCCACCAGCTCCCAGAGGGTTCCCTCCTTTATGGCCTGCTTTACTCTGTTGAGCTCCTCTCTTATGACCCAGAGGTTGTGAATTGCGAGCAGTCTCGTTCTCTCTTCCTTCGGCATCTCCCTGAGCTCCTGGGGAGTGTAGCGCGAACAGACTGGACAGGAGCAGGGGAAGTACTCAAGCTCGTCCAAGCGTTTCGTTCCCTCTGGCGTTAGATAGCGGTCGTCTTTGGCATACAGGGCGTAGCTGGCAGAATCGAAGAGGTCTACTCCCATTGCCACCGCCAGCGCAAAAATCATGGGGTGACCAGCACCAAAGAGGTGAACGGGTCTGTCCGGCCTGAGACCCCGCTTTGAAGCGATTACGACGTCAACCAAGTCGCGGTAGCGGTAGCTCTCCATCAGCGGGACGACGGCACCGATGGGGTGAATTTCGAAGTTCATCTCGCTCAGCTTCTTTGCCGCGTAGGTTCTAAGGTCCGGGTAGGTAGAACCCTGCACCGCCGCGTTCATTGCTATTTTCTTTATCTCCTCCGCCTCCTTTGCCCTTTCCAGCGTTATCCTAAGGTCTTCCTCTGCCTTTTCCCTCGAGGCGCCTGGCGGAGTAGGTATGTCGAGAAAAGTCCCTACATCAACGCCTATGTCGTGCTGGAACTGGACTATCTCGCGGTTGGTGACCTCAACATCACCGTAGCGCATAAGCTGGAAAGAGCCGGAATCAACCTCGATTATTCCGTCGTAGTCGAGCAGCTTATGGATTCCAACCTCAAGGGCTCTCTCCCTCAGCTCGGGCGTCTTGTAAATTATGTAGGAGTTCGTGATGATCATACCAAAGCCCATTTCCTTAAGCTCTTTCGGCGTCACGATGAGCTGTTTCGGGTTGATGACCGGCATTATGGCCGGCGTCTCTATCGTCTTCCCGTTAACGGTCAGCTTTCCAATTCTTCCAGCCGCGTCTCTCGCCCGGATCTCGAACCTGAAGTCGGTCATTTTTCTCACCTCCAGGGGAGTTGGCACCTTTTGTTTAAAAAGCTTCAAAGGCTGGAAAAGAGCCTTATCAGGGCAAAAGCCAGAAGGCCAGCTCCTAGGGGAGCCGTTACCCAACCTCTCAGGATCCCCTCTAGGGCCTTTTTGTTAACCGGTTCTCCCTTGTAAACGCTCACCCCAGATATAGCCCCAACAATGGCCTGGCCCGAACTCACAGGTATTCCAAAGAAATTGGCCATTGTAACTGCTAGTGAGGCGCCCATCTGGGCGGAAAAGCCCGAAGTTGGATCCAGTGGTGCCAGATCCTTACCGACGGTCATCATGACCTTATAGCTAAAAGTCAACGTCCCCAGTCCCAGGGAAAGAGCCAAAAAGACCCTGCTGGAAAACCCTCCGTCTATAAGGCCAATAACGTTGGCAAGCTCGTTCGTTCCGAGGTTGAAGGAGGCGTAAGCCGCCGCTGTAAACGCCAGCCACTTTTGCGTCAGTTCCAGCACTCCCAGATGCTTTATTCTGTTGAGAACTCTTTTGTAGGCGATGTATATTGCAATTGAAAACGCCCCCGCCAGTACAGGTGATACAACCCAGGTCAGAGTTATTTTACCAGTTACTCCCCAGTTTACGGGGAGCCCTGACGCCAGGGAAGCCCCAACGAGGGCTCCTATTATGGCCTGGGTCGTTGATATGGGATTGCCCCACAGGCTGGCAAGGGTTACGGCAGAGGCGGCGCTGAAGAGAACGAGCCCAATCCTAGACCAGCCCATGCCACTGGCTAACCCGGCCACCGTGTTTGAAACGCTGGAACTGCCGATAAGGGCTCCTACGGTAACAAAGGCCCAGATCAGCAGGACTGCCCTTTTAAATCCGATTATTCCCGAACCAACGGCTGTTCCAACTGCCTTTGCACTGTCGTTGGCCCCTATCGCCCAGGCCATGAAGGCAGCTGTCAATAACACGAGCATAAGCTATCACTATAGTTCACTTGTCAATAAATAATCTATATAGTCTCAGTCCACATTGTTCAGCTCAAGTTTGTTTAAAAAGATTGCGGCCCCAACATTGGTTGAGTTCAGCACGAGTTGTTGAGCAATTAAAGAAGAAACAGAAACCGGCAAAATGAACAATAAAAGGACATAATCATCTGCCCAGTTCCTTGTGGGCCTTGGCTAGGTGCTTCGCCGCTATCGCCGCGAGGAGCGAGAGTTCCCCAGCGAGGACCGCACCTGCGACTATCTCGGCGAATTTTTTGGCGTTTGTTCCAGGCGGGTCCCCTCCGCCGGCGACGCCCATAATGCTCAAAGCCTCCCTCTGCGTTGGGACTCTCGTTCCACCGCCCACGGTTCCTATCTCAAGGCTCGGCATGGTTACGCTTATGTAGAGGTCCCCCTCTGGAGTAACTTCCGCCAAAGTTATACCGTGCGAGCCCTCGGTTATCTGGGCCTCGTCCTGGCCCGTAGCTAAGAAAATGGCCCCAACTATGTTGCCGAAGTGGGCGTTGAAGCCGTAGGAACCGGCCTGGGCCGAGCCGACGAGGTTTTTGCGATAGTTGACTTCGGCTATGAGCTCCGGCGTTGTCTTGAGCTTCCTCTCAACTATCTCCCTCGGTACTATCGCCTCGGCTATGACGGTCTTGCCCCTTCCAAGGATGAAGTTGGCTGCGTTCGGTTTCTTGTCCACGCAGAGGTTGCCCGAGAGGGCAAGGTACTTCACGTCCGGAAACTCTTCCTCTATGACCTTCATTATCTCCTCGCTCGCTATCGTCACCATGTTCATGCCCATTGCATCGCCCGTTTCGAATTCAAAGCGGAGGTAGAGGTTGTTGCCGACTATGAAGGGTTTAACGCCGCGGAGCTTTCCGTGCCTGGTAACCTTGCTTACCGCCTTCTCCTGGAGGTAGTCGAGGTTGTTCTTAACCCACTCCGCTACTTCCCTTGCCCTTCTTGCGTCTGGGCACTTGAGTAAAGGAGCGCGAGTCATTTTGTCATCTATGAGCGTCGTCTTAACCCCACCGGCTTCAGTTAAAGCGGAACAGCCGCGGTTTACACTGGCGACGAGCGCTCCTTCAGTTGTGGCAAGTGGGATGTAGAACTCTCCCTTCGCGTATTCACCATTAATTTTAAGCGGTCCGGCGACGCCCATTGGTATCTGAACGACACCGATCATGTTTTCGATGTTCTTACCTATGAGCTGGTTTGGATCTAGGGAGTAGTGTCCGATGTTGTCAAGCTTCACCCCAAGCTTCTTCTCGAGGGCTTTTCTCCTTATTTCAGTGGCGAGCTTCTTGTCGCCGTTGGTGTACTTCTCAACCTGGTGCAGTTTTATTTCGCCATTTGCAACTTTCTCAACAAGCTCTTCAAACTCCATTACAACACCCCCAGAAGTGATCATCCGAAGATCCAGCTTTCGAGAACTTCTCCGGCTTCGGCAAAAGCCAAAGCGGCGTCACTTTTCGGTTTGTACGCGAGAACTGGAATTCCGACGTTAATTGACTCTGGAACGGCCTCGTCAAAGGGAATCCAGCTCAAAACAGGAACCCCCAGCTCGTTTTCGATGATGTCGATTATCTTGTCGACAAAGTCAGCACTTTCCCTAACTTTGTTTAGTACCACACCGATTTTAAGGCCATACTCCTCGCCGAGGGCCTTTAGTTTGTTCACTTCGTTCTCAACCATGACTTCAAAGGAATATATCGGAGACCTCTCGATTTCAACCACTATTATCTGATAATCAGCAACCTCAAAAGTTGGAAGGGTATCAAACGGGACCCCTGTTGGAGAATCAACGAAGACAACACCGAACTTGTACTTTATTTCCTCAACAAGATCCCTGAGTCTTTGAGGAGAAATGCCAACTACATCCTTAAGGTTAGTACTCCCGGGCATTACGTAAACACCAGTTTCCTGGTGCCTGTATATAGCCCATTCCGGATTCAGACTTGGGTCTCTAAGAATTGAATGAACAGTGTACTTAACGTTGTCCATCCCAAAATGGAAGCCGAGATTGGGCAGATAGAGATCACCATCAATTGCCAGAACACGATACTCCCTTTGAGCCAGGTATGTGCTTAGATTGGCGGTTGTGGTCGTCTTCCCTGCCCCGCCTCTCCCGGTCATGACTATTACTGCCATCTGCTCCCCTCCACCCCTTAGGTTTTTGAAATTCGTTTTTATTAACTTTTCCTCTGCCTTACCCAACTCAATGCAAAAACTGTCCGGGAACAGATAGAAAAAAGAGAATAAAACTTAAAAAATTCATCCAACAACCTCGGCAAAGGCAAAACGCTCTTTCACGTTCTTTATCTCAATCTCCACCTCGTCCCCAACGTTGGTTTTGGGAACGAATATCACAAAGCCTTTAATCCTGGCGATGCCATCTCCTCCCCTGCCGAGGGATTCAATCCGAACCCTGTAGTGCTCCCCCCTCTTAACAGGGGGCTTCCTGCTTTGGAATCCACTCCTCTCCAACTTAGACACCACCCAAGCGATGTCTCTTAAGATAGAGAAAGAAGGGTATTTAACGTCTATGTCAGACTAATGAATGAGAAAAGGCAGAAATAGACGAAATTCAAACTTAATTTTAATTGAAAGTTCGAATCTCGATAAAATCTTAAGGGCGATGTCCAACAGAGTTCAACCGTAAAAAAGTTTATATCCACGACAAATCTATGCATCAGTGTAGGAGATGATAGCCATGACCGAAAAGATGCAGGCCATTATGAAGACGAAGCCGGCTTACGGAGCCGAGCTCGTCGAGGTTGACGTTCCAAAGCCAGGTCCGGGCGAGGTTCTCATAAAGGTTCTCGCAACAAGCATCTGTGGAACCGACTTGCACATCTACGAGTGGAACGAGTGGGCGCAGAGCAGAATCAAACCGCCCCAGATAATGGGCCATGAAGTGGCCGGGGAGGTCGTTGAAGTCGGTCCCGGCGTTGAAGACCTTCAGGAGGGCGACTACATCAGCGTTGAAACCCACATCGTCTGCGGCAAGTGCTACGCTTGCAAGCACAACCGCTACCACGTCTGCCAGAACACGAAGATATTCGGCGTTGACATGGATGGTGTTTTTGCCCACTATGCCATAGTTCCGGCCAAAAACGCCTGGAAGAACCCAAAGGACATGCCGCCGGAATACGCAACCCTTCAGGAACCCCTCGGAAACGCCGTTGATACAGTTTTAGCCGGCCCAATAGCGGGGAGGAGCACGCTCATCACCGGAGCGGGCCCGCTCGGACTCCTCGGAATAGCGGTTGCAAAAGCTTCGGGAGCTTACCCCGTCATCGTGAGCGAGCCGAGCGACTTCAGGAGGAAGCTGGCCAAGAAGGTCGGCGCCGACTACGTCATCAACCCCTTCGAGGAGGACCCCGTTGAGGTGGTCATGAGCATAACCGATGGTGCAGGCGTTGAGGTCTTCCTCGAGTTCAGTGGCGCTCCCAAAGCCCTTGAACAGGGCCTCAAGGCAGTAACTTCTGGCGGAAGGGTCTCCCTGCTCGGCCTCTTCCCGAGGGAAGTGACGATAGACTTCAACAACCTCATCATCTTCAAGGCCCTTGAAGTCCACGGCATCACCGGAAGGCACCTCTGGGAGACCTGGTATACTGTCTCAAGCCTCATACAGAGCGGAAAGCTCAACCTCGACCCGATAATCACCCACAAGTACAAGGGCTTCGACAAGTTTGAGGAAGCCTTCGAGCTCATGCGCGCTGGCAAGACCGGAAAGGTCGTCTTCTTCCCGCACAAGGGTTGAAGTCTTCCTTTACCTCGCAACCTTTTTTAGCATGAAGAACGAATAAGCTAAGCGGTGAGAACATGGCAGAGAGCATTCACGTGCTCATCAGTCGCATCGAGAGGATAGAGAAAGAACTCGAAGACCTAAAACAAGAGCTCCTCAAACTCAAGGCGGAAAAAGAGGAAGCCGAAATTATTCCAGAAGAAGAGTATCAGGAACTGAAACGAAAAGCCGAACACCTCAAAAACAACCCCTCGGAAGGACTAACCGCAGATGAGGCCATTCGAGAACTCATGGGTTAGGTGGGGAGATTGTACACGGTCATCGTGGACAAGAGAGTCATCAAGAAGGCCAAGAAATATCTCAAGCCAGCCCAGCGACAAAAACTGGCCGAGTTCATTGAGACCCTTAAAACAAATCCCTATCCAAAGCCCCCATACGACTTGAAACCTGTAAGAGGGGAGAGAACGGAACAAACCAACACCTATCGCCTTAGAATTGGCGACTACAGGCTTTTCTATACCGTGTACTGGGACGAAAAAATTATCATCGTAACGACCTGAAACCACGGGAAACCGCGTACAAGAGGTAAAACAACACCTCCCATAGAATTTCACGAAAGACTTAATCACCGCAATTCTCTTAAGCTCCCTTACCCACCCACACCGGGAGGTGGCACTATGGAGCTTAGCTATCAGGAAAAACTCACGCTCATAAAACTTGGAGAGCTCAAGAAGGCTAAATTCGAGGAGCTGGTGGAGAAGACGGGCCTCGACCAGGTCGCCGTTATGCGCTCCGTCCTAGGTCTGCAGGCTAAGGGTCTGGCAAAGCTCCACGAGAGGAGCGAGAAGGTCGTTAGACTCACCGAGACCGGGAAGGAATACGCCAGAATCGGTCTTCCCGAGTGGAGAGCCCTGAAGGTTCTGAAGGAGAAGAAAAAGGTTACGCTCGACGACCTTTCGGAGGTTCTCAGCGAGGACGAACTCAAGCCCATCGTTGGCCTTCTCCGGAAGGAAGGCTGGGCAAACGTGAGGAAGGAAGAAGGAAAGTTAATCCTTGAGATTACTGAGAAAGGCCTTAACGCCGAGGAGAGGCCCATTGATAAAGCACTAAAACTTCTGGCCGAGAGGGGAAGCGTCCCAGTGAGGGATATTGAAAAGCTTATCCCGGCCAAAGAACTCAAGAGAAGGAAGATAGCCGAGGAAGAAACCGTCACCGAGAGGGAAGTTAAGATAACCCCCTCTGGAGAGGAGCTGGTAAGGAAGGGCATCGAGCTGAAGAGGGAAGTTTCCGTTCTAACGCCCGAGCTCATAAAGTCGGGAAAATGGCGCGAGGTCGAGTTCAGGCGCTTTGACATCAAGACCCCCGTGAGGAGGATCTACCCGGGTAAGAAGCAGCCTTACCGCGCTTTCCTCGACAAGATAAGGAGAAGGCTCATCGAGATGGGCTTCATCGAGATGACCGTCGAGAGCCTCATAGAGACCCAGTTCTGGAACTTCGACGCGCTCTTCCAGCCCCAGAACCACCCGGCTCGTGAGTGGACCGACACCTACCAGCTCAAGTACCCGAAGAGCGGCTACTTGCCAGAGAAAGAGCTAGTCGAGAGGGTCAAAGAAGCACATGAGAGGGGTTTAGCTGGCTCGCGCGGCTGGGGCTACGTCTGGTCGCCGGAGAGGGCGATGCTCCTGATGCCCCGTGCCCATGGAACAGCCCTCAGCGGGAGACAGCTGGCTAAAGGCGTCGAGATACCGGGCAAGTACTTCACGATTCAGCGCGTCTTCCGTCCAGACGTCCTCGACAGGACACACCTCATCGAGTTCAACCAGGTGGACGGCTTCGTTGTCGGTGAAGACCTAAACTTCAGGCACCTCCTTGGGATCCTCAAGCGCTTCGCCGTTGAGATAGCTGGAGCAAAGAAGGTCAAGTTCCTGCCTGATTACTACCCGTTCACTGAGCCGAGTGTCCAGATGAGCGCCTACCACCCAGAGCTCGGATGGGTCGAGTTCGGCGGAGCTGGAATATTCCGCGAGGAGATGACAAAGGCCCTTGGAATAGACGCACCGGTTATAGCTTGGGGAATAGGAATCGACAGATTAGCCATGTTCAAGCTCGGAATAGACGACATCCGCTACCTCTTCAGCTACGACCTACGCTGGTTGAGGGAAGCGAAGCTGGTCTGGTGAGGTGATACCATGCCGAAGTTCGACGTTTCAAAGTCTGACCTTGAGAGGCTCATCGGGAAGAGCTTCACCGTCGAGGAGTGGGAGGACCTCTTCCTCTATGCGAAATGTGAGCTCGACGACGTCTGGGAGGAGAACGGTGAAATCTACTTCAAGGCAGATTCCAAGGACACAAACAGGCCCGACCTCTGGAGCGCCGAGGGGATAGCAAGGCAGATTAAGTGGGCGCTTGGAATGGGGAGGGGCCTGCCGAAGTACGAAGTTGAGAAAAGCGACGTTGTGGTTTACGTTGACGAGAAGCTGAAGGACATCCGTCCCTACGGTGTCTACGCCATAGTTGAGGGCCTTCACCTCGATGAAGAGGCTCTCAAGCAGATGATAAACCTCCAGGAGAAAGTGGCCTTAACCTTTGGAAGGCGCAGAAGGGAAGTGGCCATTGGTATCTTCGACTTCGACAAGGTTAAACCGCCGATCTACTACCGCGCCGCCGAGAAGACTGAGAAGTTCGTCCCCCTCGGCTTCACCGAGGAGCTAACGCTCGAGGAAATCCTCGAAAAGCATGAAAAAGGGAAAGAATACGGGCACCTGATAAAGGACAAGCCCTATTACCCGCTCCTCGTCGACAGCGAGGGTAAGGTCCTCTCGATGCCACCGATCATAAACTCAGAGATAACTGGACGAGTAACGACCGAGACGAGGAACGTCTTCGTTGACGTGACCGGCTGGGACTTGAGAAAGATTATGCTGGCCCTCAACGTCGTCGTTACAGCCCTAGCCGAGCGCGGTGGGAAGATAAAGAGCGTCAAGGTGGTTTATCCTGACTTTGAAATCGAGACGCCAGACCTAACTCCAAAGCCCTTTGAAGTCGAGCTGAATTACATAAGGAAACTGGCCGGCCTTGAGCTGAGCGACGAAGAAATCAAAGACCTCCTCGAGAGGATGATGTACGAGGTTGAGCTCGAAGGTGGAAAGGCAAAGCTCCTCTATCCGGCCTTCCGCGACGACATAATGCACGCAAGGGACGTTCTGGAGGACGTTCTCATAGCCTACGGCTACAACGAGATTGAGCCGGAGGAGCCGAAGATTGCCGTCCAGGGCAGGGGCGACAAGTTCGTTGAGTTCGAAGATGCCGTGAGGGAACTCATGGTCGGCTTTGGTTTGCAGGAGGTAATGACCTTCAACCTCACCAACAAGGAGGCCCAGTATGATAAAATGAATCTCAAATACGGCAACGATTACTTCAACCATCCCCCCGCTGAGCTCGTCGAGATAGCGAACCCGATAAGCCCCAAGTGGTCAGCCCTTAGGAACTGGTTGCTTCCGAGTCTGCTCGACTTCCTGAGCCAGAACACCCACGAGGAGTATCCGCAGAGGATCTTTGAAGTGGGCAAGGCTACACTGATAGATGAGAGCAGGGAGACCAAAACGGTAAGCGAGAGCAAATTAGCGGTTGCTCTGGCACATCCGCGCGTCACCTTCACCGAGGCCAAGGAGATACTTGACTCGGTAATGAGACATCTCGGCTTTGAGTACGAGCTGGAAGAAGTCGAACATCCGAGCTTCATCCCGGGCAGGGCTGGGAAAATAGTCGTTGGAGGGAAAGCGATAGGAGTTATAGGGGAGATACATCCTGCGGTGCTGGAAAACTGGGGTCTAGAGATGCCCGTCGCGGGCTTTGAGCTCTTCCTTAGGCCCCTCTATACAGAGCCCTACCTATGAGCCCTCCCCCAGATTTTTCTTTACTATTGTATACATCAACTCGAAATTTGTCAAGTTTACCAAGAGTTCTACATCGAGTGTCTCAACCATAGCTGATCACTGTATCAAGTTTGAGAGAGGAGTTTATCAATCTTCTGCTGGAAATGCTGAACAAGTGTCAAATAAGACAGAAAACTTCAGAAAATTTTGATGATGTGACAAAAATCGTCAACCTTTTTTTGCTGTGGAAATCAGCATCTTCCACTTCTCCCTCGTCCTCTTCCAGCAGCCAGGCGGCATGAGCTCGCCCTCCGGACAGTAACCGATTTGGATACACCGCGGTCCCAGCTTCGCCCACTTTATAATCGGCCTCAGCTCCTCGTTCTTCGCTATCTCCTCCAGCATCTTCCAAGCGACTTCCCTTATCTCCCACTGGGCCCTCTCGCAGGCTCTTAAACCGAGGAAGTGCTTGAGCTCGCGGAGGTTCATCGTGACGACAATCTTCGTTCTTACTGCTTGAGGCAGGATGAAGCGGGCGTCCTCCTGGTGAACACCGGCCTTATAACTCTCCTCGTAGAGCTCGATGGAGTTTTTCAGGAATTCCTTCCACTTTTGGTAGAGCTCGGGCTTTTCCTTAACGCTCTCAGGGATTACAAAGGTCTCTTCCACATCATTTGGGTTTAATTTGATATAGCGCTGTGACTGCTGGGTATAGCTCGCAAGCCTGTGGCGGACTAGTTGATGACTACAAACACGAGAACAGCCCTCAATTGCAAAGGTTAGCGTCGCGTGCTCAAGAATTGACTCATGGCCGTAGCCAAGAACCCTTGGCAGGTGCATCTCGACGTCATTCGTGGTCATCCGCTCAAAGGCCTCTGTTTCCCAGCTCTCCCAGTAGCTTATCAGGGCTGACCATGTGACAGTTTCGAGCGGTTTTTTTGTATAGTTGACAAGAGTCACGCGGATTTTATCGTTCATATTTTTCACCTCATCTCAAGGGGCCCCTCCCCCTTATTATGATTTCCGCTTCCATTTTTGAACCGCTGGCAGGAGTATCCGTACAATCGGATCTGATGTGCAAAACCATCACCTAAAACTTGCCGTACTGCCCTTACGTTTGGAAACATTATCGAACCTTTGACTTAAAACTCTCCAGTGCCAAGGTTATTTTGCCGACGAAAGGGTTATTAAATTCAGAAGACAGCTTTAGACGGTGATGCACATGGTGGTTAGCCTCGCAGGAAGGGATGTTCTCTGCCTCCAGGACTTCACGAGGGAGGAAATTGAAACTATTCTCAAGACGGCCGAGATGATGAAGATATGGAACAAGATTGGAAAGCCCCACCGCGTTCTCGAGGGCAAGACCCTCGCCATGATATTCCAGAAGCCCTCTACGAGGACGAGGATTTCCTTCGAGGTCGGCATTTATCAGCTCGGAGGCTACGGCCTCTACCTCAACGCCCAGGACCTTCAGCTCAGGCGCGGTGAGACCATCGCCGACACCGCCAGGGTTCTCAGCAGATACGTCGACGGGATAATGGCGAGGGTTTATGCCCACAAGGACGTGGAAGACCTCGCCAAGTATGCGAGCGTCCCGGTCATAAACGGTCTGAGCGACTTCTCCCACCCGTGCCAGGCTCTGGCCGACTATCAGACCATACTCGAAAAGAAGGGCAGGATTGCCGGCCTCAAGATCGTCTACGTCGGTGACGGAAACAACGTCGCCCACTCCCTCATGATAGCGGGAACCAAGCTTGGAGCTAACGTTGTTGTCGCCACACCGGAAGGCTACGAGCCCGATCCGAAGGTCATTAAGTGGGCGGAGCAGAACGCGGCCGAGAGCGGCGGAAGCTTCGAGCTCCTCCACGACCCCGTTAAGGCCGTCAAAGATGCGGACGTCATCTACACTGACGTCTGGGCGAGCATGGGTCAGGAAGCCGAGGCCGAGGAGAGGAGAAAGATATTCATGCCCTTCCAGGTCAACAAGGAACTCGTCAAGCACGCTAAACCTGACTACATCTTCATGCACTGCCTCCCAGCCCACCGCGGAGAAGAGGTCACCGACGACGTCATAGACAGCCCCAACAGCGTCGTCTTTGACCAGGCCGAGAACAGGCTTCACGCTCAGAAGGCCGTTATGGCCCTCGTCATGGGCGGGATTAAGGTTTAATCCGTTTATCCCCTTTTTCTCTTATGTGCACTGTAAGAATAAACAAAGATAGGAGTAGAATCAGCTTTTCATCACCTTCCAAACCAATATCGGGAACACCAATGTCGCATCGGCCCATATCTCGACGTAATCGGCTTTGGCCCTTATCTTGCCCCAGCTGACACCTTCGCTCGGCGGCGCGCCGCTCAGCGAGCCGTCCCAGGGAATGGCAGTGGTAACGTAAATCGCGTAGTCCGTCCCTCCACGGAAGAGGTTGGCGTTGATTATCGCGTGCTTCGGTAGTGAACCGCCGAGGATTATTGATGCCGTCTCCTTTGCCGTAACCGCGAGGTTGTTGAGCTTCACTATGTCGTTGGCGATGTCTATGATCAGCTCTCTATCTCCTCTCTCCTCCTTGAAGAAGTAGAGCATGTCTCCTATCGAGCCGTCTGTTATAGCTGGACAGAATATCGGCACGTTCCGCTTGTAGGCCCAGTAGATGATTGAGCGCTCTTTCTCCTCTCCGAGCTTCTCGTCCATGTAGCGGCCCATCTCATAGATGAACTCGCTTGCCGTGAGCGGTTTGCCTCTTTCACGCTCCATCTCCAGAACCCACTCGAAGAAGGGTATCATGTACTTCTCGAACTCGAT
The DNA here is from genome assembly GCF_002214385.1 of Thermococcus gorgonarius. Lineage (NCBI taxonomy): Archaea > Methanobacteriati > Methanobacteriota > Thermococci > Thermococcales > Thermococcaceae > Thermococcus > Thermococcus gorgonarius. The sequence goes on from NZ_CP014855.1 coordinate 977,267, forward strand.
ATACCTATCATTGGGCACGAAAATGTTGCCTATCCTGTTTATCCCCTTCTCGCGCATTAAGGCGTCGTTAACGTTCCAGTCGCCCAGAATGAAGGGCTTGAGGGCCTTTATGAAGTCTTCCTCAACTCCTCCGGCCGTGGTTACGATTACGTCAACCTTGCCCTCCTTCACGAGCCACGCGATCAGTTCGCGCAGGCCGGAGGAGACTATGTTGGAGGTATAGCCGAGGAAGACGCGGACTTCCGTCCCTTCGGTGCGCTTCCGCTCGACTTTCCTCCAAATCTCTATCGCCTTCCCGAGGTGGGTAGCTTGAAAGCCTATTCTCTCGTAATAATCCAAAACCTCCTCAAGGCTCGAAACTTCATCCAACCACGGCCCCTCTATCGGCGTTCCCTCGACCTCTTCGCTCTCCTTAAGGACGATGTCTTTCGGCTCGGTCATGGAGGAAAGTTTTAGGGAGAGGCGTTTAAAGCTTTCGTCAGCACTTGCCGTTGACAACTGAGCTTATCAGCTTTGCCGTTACTGGGACGGGGAAGACCCTTCTCGGAGCTTTGTTGAAGAGCCACTCCTCGATTTCCTTCGCTTTTGCCCTGCCTTCCCTCATGGCGGTGCCGATGTTCCTCGGAGCAACAACGTCACCTGCAAAGAATATACCCGCCTCCTTCAGTATTTCCTCGTTGGCGCAGACGACCTCCCTTATTGGGCTCGTCGGTAGCTGACCAATGGCATAGGCAACTACGTCGGCATCGAGGATAAAGCGCTCGTCGGTGGTTACGACGCTCCCCTCGACTATTCTTGTCTTCGCGAACTCAACCCCCTGGGCTCTTTTCTCTCCGAGTATTCTGACTGGAGTCGCGTACTCTATAAATTCCACGCCCTCACTGATCAGCTTTCTGATTTCAGTCTTCGCGTAGCTGTGCTCAAGGGAACGGCGGTAGGCCATCGTGACCTTCTCAGCCCCGAGGAGCCTCGCTTCGATGGCCACGTCAACGGCGGTATAGCCAGCGCCGATTATCACGACGTGCCGTCCCTTGAGGTCAGGAACCCTCTCCCATGGGTAGTAGCCTATTCTGGCCATCTTTATGTGGTGGAGGAGTGTTAAGGCGTCGTAAACGCCGGGCAGTTCAACGCCAGGAACCTTGAGCTTCCTCGGCTTCCATGCGCCAGTTGCGATGAGGAGCGCATCAAACTCGCTCAGAAGCCTCTCAAGGGAGACGAAGTGCTCCGCCCACTCGTCACCGAGCTCTCTGGGTGAATCGTAGACCACCTTCGTCCTGAAGTGGAAGTGCACGCCGAGCCTTTCAAGGTCTTTCACGCCTTCCCTAACCGCTTTTATTGGAATTCTAACCTCTGGAATGGCAAAGGCCACCATCCCACCGCCTTCGGGCATCTTCTCATAGACATGAACCTCGTAGCCCCTGCAGGCAAGGTAGCCAGCGGCCGTTAATCCAGCTGGACCAGCGCCGATGATCGCTATCTTGAACGGCTTTGGTTCGGCCTTCTCCCTGCAGATGTAGAACTTCACCTCATCACCCCCAAAGTTTTTTGAGAAACCTGTTTAAAACCGAAGGTTTTACACTTTAAGTTTCTTTTCCTGAAGTTTTTGGCAAAACGACATGGATTCTCCAAATTCGGGAAGCCTAATTCGTCAACGGGACAAAAGTTATTAGCTGATTAAATAACTGAAATCCATGATCGAGATAGACCTGAACGGAATGGGAGTCCTCGTAACAGCTTCCTCCCGAGGGGTAGGCTTCAACGTCGCGAGGGAGCTTTTGAAGAGAAACGCGAGGGTTGTTATAAGCTCCTCCAGAGAAGGAAACCTCCAGAAGGCCGGGGAAGACCTCTCCCGGTTTGGGGAAGTTTATGGAGTGAAGGCAAACCTTAAAGAGAGAGAAGACCTGGAAAACCTCATCAGAGAGGCGTGGAATCTTTTAGGCGGTATTGACGCCCTCGTCTGGAACGCCCCGAACGTGCCCTGCGAACCCTGCCTTCTCCACGATGCTCGCTATAACGACTGGCTAGAAGCTTCCCTGCTACACACCGTCGCCCCGGGCTACATCACGACCCTGCTCGTTAAGAAGTGGCTGGAAAAAAAGATGGCCGGAGTTCTGGTTTACCTCAACTCCGTCTCGATAAAAGAGCCGATGCCTCCGCTGGTTCTGGCGGACGTTACGAGGGCTGGACTGGTTCAGCTGGCAAAGAGCGTTTCGAGAACCTACGGGAAGTTCGGGATAAGGGCCTATTCAGTTCTGCTGGGGAGCTTTGATACCCCCGGCGCAAGGGAGAACCTGAGAAAGGTAGCTGAAGAGAGAAGAGAACTCTTTGAAAAAGTCTGGGAACAGGAGGTTCTCGGCAGGACTCCGCTACACAGGACTGGAAAGTGGGACGAGCTGGGTTCTCTGATAGCGTTTCTTCTGAGCAATGAAGCCGAATACATGCTCGGTTCGACGGTTGTTATCGATGGGGCGATGACGAGGGGCGTTTTCCTCTGAGAATTTAAGAGAAACCTACCAAAAGCAGGAAAAATAGGGGGAATCAGAAGTAAATCCCCATCTCCTCGGCTATCTTCCTGAGCCTCTCTATTCTTGCCTCGGTCGGCGGGTGAGTTGAAAAGAGGTTCACTATGCTCATTCCTCTGAATGGGTTTACAATGAACATGTGGGCTGTCGCGGGGTTGCCGTTTCTCATCGGCCTGTAGCGAACCGCCTGCTCTATCTTCATCAGAGCGCTGGCGAGGGCGTGTGGCTTGCCGCTGATCTTTGCACCTCCTTCATCAGCTAAGAACTCCCTTGAGCGGCTTATTGCCGCTTGGATGAGCATTGCCGCTATTGGAGCTAAAATCGCCACGAGTACCGCCGCTATGACATCACCACCCTCGTCCCTGTCCCTGCTGAAGCCGCCGAAGATGGCTATCCATCTCGCCCAGTATGCGAGCTGCATTATCGCGCCAGCCATAGCCGCGGCTACCGTGCCTATCAGTATGTCCCTGTTCTTGATGTGGGTCAGCTCGTGGCCGATGACACCCTCAAGCTCGTCCCTGTTGAGTATCCTGAGGAGGCCTTGGGTTACCGCAACGACTGCATGTTTGGGATCCCTCCCCGTTGCGAAGGCGTTTGGTGTGTCCGTTGGGATTATCGCAACCCTGGGCGTTGGAAGGCCTGCCCTCTCCGCGAGCTTCCTGACTATAGCGTAGAGCTCAGGCGCCTCGTACTCGTCAACCAGCCTCGCGTTGTACCAGCTCAGCACGATTTTGTCACTGTACCAGTAAGTGATGAAGTTGAAGAACATGGAGAATAGGAACATGATGAACGCCACATTGGGGCCGCCGAAGAGGTAGCCTATCCCCATCAGCAGGCCCGTGAGTATGGCCATAAGCAGGCCAGTTCTGAGCCACATTACGAGTCCCATACCCTCTCACCTCCAACTTAAAATCACCGATTGATACTAAAACTTTTTGGTTGATTTTATACTGAAAGTTTTTTCCTGCACTCCTCGATCTTTTCCATGAACTCCTCTCTGGTTAGACATTCCTGACCGCGTTTTAGCTTCACCGCCGCCACCTTGTAGTTGCCCTTTCCAAAGAAGCGACAGGCCTTTTCGGGCTCATCGACAAGCCTTGCAACTGCCAGGACTTCTTTTCCACACTCGACGTAGTCTATAACAGTGTCCTGAAAGCCGGTGAATACCACAACGCATTTCCTTGAAGGGTTGAGCGGTTTCAGGTCTTCCTCTATCGGGGGAAGTTTCTTGACGACGCAGGACTCCGGATAATTCCCGGACTTAATGGCCTTTATCAAATCCGGAAGCTCTCCAATCTCTTCAAACCGCTCTATCTCCTCCTTAGAAACGTCCACAGGCTTTAATGAATAGCAGAGCGTCTTTTCATCGTGGTACATCAGGTAGGTGCCGTCCTTAAGGAACATAAACGCTATTCTCTCCCGGGGGAGGTCGAAGATGTAGCCAGCAGAGCTCTTCTTTACTTGATACATTTCATCACCCAATCAACGCTTGTAGAAACGACTTATAAGACTCTCTGGACAGAAAAGGGAAGTGGAAGGGGCATCACATGCCCATGTCCATACCGCCCATTCCACCCATGCCGCCAGGCATTCCGCCCTCGCCCTTCTCGGGCTTGCTTGCTTTGGCGGCAATAACGTCGTCTATGCGGAGGATCATTATGGCGGCCTCGCTGGCGCTCTTGATGGCCTGCTTCTTAACCCTCAGCGGCTCGATGATGCCCTTTTCGAGCATGTCTGCAGGCTTGCCCTCGAAGACGTCGATGCCTATCCCAACGCCCTTGTTCTTGTGCTCGCTGATAACTTTGACGAGCATCTCGACGGTGTCGAGACCGGCGTTTTCAGCGAGAGTCTTCGGGATTATCTTGAGGGCGTCTGCAAAGGCCTCTATAGCGAGGGCCTCCTTTCCGCCAACGGCTTTAGCATACTCGTCGAGCTTGATGGCCAGCTCGATCTCCGGGGCACCGCCCGCTGGAAGTATGTAGCCGTCTTCCATGACATCCTTGACGACCTTGAGGGCATCCTCAAGGGCTCTCTCGACTTCATCGATGACGTGCTCGGTGCCGCCGCGGATGAGTATGGTCACGGCCTTCGGGTTCTTGCAGCCCTCGACAAAGATCATGCTCTCGCCGGCGATCTTGCGCTCCTCAACGAGCTCGGCATAGCCGAGATCTTCAGGGGTGAGATCCTTGACGTTGGTAACGATCTTTGCTCCCGTAGCTTTCGCGAGCTTCTCCATGTCGCTCTTCTTGACCCTTCTAACTGCCATTATGCCCTTCTTGGCCAGGTAGTGCTGGGCGAGGTCGTCAATACCCTTCTGAACGAAGACGACGTTGGCACCCGTTTCTGCTATTTTCTCGACCATTTCCTTGAGCATCTTCTCCTCCTGCTCTATGAAGCTCATGAGCTGGTCCGGGCTGGTGATGTTTATCTTCGCATCGGTCTCGGTCTTCTTAACCTCAAGGGCCTCGTTGATGAGGGCTATCTTGGCGTTTTCAACCCTCTTGGGCATCCTCGGGTGGACGACCTCCTTGTCGATGACGACACCGCGGATGAGCTCGCTCTCCTCCACGCTCTCGCCGGCCTTCTTCTCGATCTTGATGTTGTCGATGTCAACCATGTATCTACCGTCCTTCTTCTCGGCAACCTGCTTGACGGCCTCAACGGCAAGCCTTGCAAAGAGTTCCTTGTGGCTCTCGGCGTTCTTGCCCGTTATTGAGGTCATGGCTATCTTCATGAGGGTCTCCTCATCGTCCGGATCAACCTCAATGGCTATCTCATCGAGTATTTCCTGGGCCTTCTCCGCGGCCAGTTCATAACCCTTGATGATTATGCTCGGGTGGATGTTCTGGTCGAGCAACTCTTCAGCCTTCCTGAGGAGTTCTCCAGCGATGACAACGGCAGTGGTGGTTCCATCACCGGCCTCCTTGTCCTGAGTCTTCGCAACCTCAACCATCATTTTAGCGGCCGGGTGCTGGAGATCGATCTTATCAAGAATTGTGGCACCATCGTTCGTAACAACTATATCTCCGAGGCTGTCGACGAGCATCTTGTCCATGCCCTTCGGGCCGAGGGTGGTTCTCACTGTCTCGGCTATTATCCTTGCGGCCAGAATGTTGAGCCTCTGGGCGTCCCTTCCGACGTACCTCTGGGTCCCCTCGGGCAGAATAACAACCGGCTGTCCACTAAGCTGTGCCATTTGACATTCCTCCTATCAGATTCCTTTTTGCAGAAACGCTTCGTCAGCGTTCTATAAAAAGTTTTGGTTCAAAAATTTCAAAAAAAAGCTTTAAAATTGTAATAATGACAAAAATTCTAGGAATTATGGGGGAAAGGACTAAAACCCTTTCCAGGAAGTTCTAATGGAGGAGAGAGAAAGGGGTGATATCGTGAAACTCATAGCTCAAGGAGCCGAGGCAAAGATCTACGAGGCCACTTTTGAAGAGGTGTTCGGTGCGCCTCTGCTAAAGGAGAGGGTAATAGTCAAGCACAGGATCCCAAAGCGTTACAGGATAAGGGAGATAGACCTCAAGCTGAGAAAAGAGAGAACTGTAAGGGAGGCAAGGATACTCCACAGGGCAAAAGAATTCGGCGTAAACTGCCCCCACGTGTACGAAGTTGACCTTAGAGACATGAAGATTATAATGGAATTCATAGAGGGACATCGCCTTAAAGAGCTGCTGGAAAAAGTCGAAATGGAAGAGAGGCTGAGCCTTTGCAGGGAAATCGGGAGGCAGATAGGAAGGCTTCACAAGGCAGGGATAGTCCACGGCGACTTAACGACAAGCAACATGATACTTAGGAATGGTAAAGTCTATCTAATCGACTTTGGTCTGGCGGATTTTGATTCAACTCTCGAAGCTAGGGGTGTTGACCTCCACCTCCTGAAAAGGGCAATGGAGAGCACCCACTACAACTGGTTCGAAAAGGGCTTTGAGGCTGTCTTAGAGGGCTATGCTGAGATTATGGGCGAAGACCTCAGGGACGAAGTGGAAGAAAAGATACGGGAAATAGAGAGCAGGGGACGCTATAGGGAGAGAAGCTGGATATCTGGGTGAATTTCTCAATTTTGAGTTTCGGTACTTCAGTTTATGGTGGAGAGGGAAGGTTTTTAAATGGAGTGAAAGAGAGGGCCCCAGGTGGTGGAGGTGAAGTTTAAAGGCTGGGCCTTCGGCTCAACCGCAAGGATTGAATTTGACATAATGACTCTGGGCGAGCTTAAAGTTGAAGACTTCCGGGACTTCGACATTGATTCAATTAGGCTAGAATTCAGGCCCAGCTCGTCCGGGATAAAGATAATCGGGATATGGGAAGGTCCCATTGAGAAAGCCGGTGAGGGCATTAAAAAAGCCCTCGAGGAGAGCTCGAAGTTAAGGGAGAGAATAATGCGCAGGATAAAAGCCAAAACCGATTCAATAAGAGGTACTATGCTTCAGCTGGGTTTCAAGGAAGAGGTTGTGGGGTATGGAAGCGCTCTTCGCTTCACAAAAAAGATAGGGTCGTATGAAATAGTAGTCGTTGTCTCAACAACAGACAACGTGGTTCGGGTTGAGGTCTACGGAAACGACAGAAAGGTCATCAGTCCCGAGCTGGAGAGTATATTTGGGGAAGTTGAAGTTGAGGAACTTGAGGTCTACGACTTGGAAGACAGCCGTGAAGAGCGCCTTGTAATAAACCTCGAGATCCCCAAAGACGATGAAAAACCTGAAAAGAAAATAGCAGAAGCTATCAAGATCATTGAAAACATGCTCATGACCTAAGACAAACTTTTTATGTTCAAAACCTTAACTTTTTTATAGATCGAGTTGCTAAAATATAGTAGTGGTTCCAGTGAACGTGGAGAAAATTGAAGACTTGTTTAAGACTATAACCCCTGGAACAACGGTCTCGTTCATCTATGAAACGTACTCAATGAGCTGGGAGCTCCCACTTGTTCTGATAAAATATCACATAGAAAATGGAAACGCCGCCGTGATCTCAAACTATTCACGGCCTGTCGGGCACCTTTTCAGAGATTTAAAAATCCTTGGGATGAACGTAAAAGAGGTTATTAAAGAGGACAGGCTATTCATAATTGATGTTTTTGGTTCAAGACATCGTATAATAGAGGGCGGAAAAAACATCTTCTACCTTGACAGTGTGGAGCCAGAAACTCTAAACCCCAAAATCTGGCGTATTTACGAGGAAAACATTATACCCAGAATCAAAGACAAATGGCTTCTACGGGTCATATATCCCCTCCATGGTGTTGTTCACTTTGCCGGAGAGGAACCCACAATCAAGATAATGAGTCAGGTAATAGCCAAATACTCTTTGAACCTCCCAAACAGCACCATGGTACTGGTCTTCAACAGGGACACCGTTTCGAAAAACTTCACGGCATGGACAGTAGAACTAAGCGACTACGTCTTCTTATCAAAGGTCTTCCTTGGGAAGGGGGCCATTGAGGAACATCTTTACTTCCTGAAGGCACCGGTTCCAGGATTTAAACCCAAAGAATACCGTCTGATAAAGACTGGAAAAAGGGGAAGTGGAATGTTCAGAATAAAGAAGGTGGGGGAATCATCCCCTGAACTTCGGCCTCCTGCTGATGAGAAGCGGTAGGGGCCTTGGTTTGTATGGGAAGCCCTCGGTTTTTTGCCTTATCTCCCTTATCAGGTCTTCCAGCTGCATCTCGAGTTGTTTGCCGTCCTCTCTTCTTCTCACCGTCACGGTGTTCTGCTCCCTCTCGTTCTTGCCGACGACGATGATGTAGGGAATCCACTCCTTCTCGGCCTTCCTTATCTTCTTGTTGAGCCTGTCGTTGGTGTCGTCAACGTCCACCCTTATCTTAGCGCCTTCGAGCTTGCCGGCGACGTAGAGGGCGTAGTCCATTACATCGTCGCTGACCGGTATAACCCTAACCTGTATCGGGCTGAGCCAGAGCGGGAACATCGGTTTCTTGCCCTGAGCCTGCAGCTTTGCCTGCTTCTCGAGTATCGCGTACATCACGCGCTCAATGGCACCGCTCGGGGAGCAGTGGAGTATGAGCGGGTAGCGCTCCTTGCCCTCCTCGTCGTAGTAGGTTATTCCGAAGCGCTCGGCGTTCTCGACGTCGATCTGGACGGTGCTCAGAGCTGCAGCTTTGTCGAGGTTGTCGACGAAGTTGAACTCAAACTTGAGGATGAAGTAGAAGAACCTCTGGTCCCACATCTCAATGAGGACGGGCTTGCCTATGATCTTGGCCAGCTCGACGATGAAGTCTCTGTTCTCCTCCCAGAAGTCTCTGGTAAAGCGTATAGCGACCTCGTAGTCATCTGGCGTTAGGCCAACTCCCTTAAGGACTTCCATGCTGAGCTTGTACTGCTTCTTGAACTCGTCCATGGCCTGCTTGAGGTCCTTCGCTACGGTGTGCATATCGGGCATCGTGAAGGCCCTTAACCTTCTCAGACCGCTGAGCTCACCACTCTTTTCGCGCCTGAAGGAGTAGCGCGTAAGCTCGTACATCCTGAGCGGCAGGTTGCGGTAGCTTATGGTCGCGTCCTTCTTTATGAGGAACTGACCGAAGCACGCGGCAAACCTAAGGAAGAACTTCTTGTCGCCGCTCTTAACTATGTACTGCCTCGCTGGGAAGCGGTTGAGATACTTCTCAAGCGCCGGGTGCTCGAAGTCGTACATGATCGGCGTTTCCACTTCCATTGCACCGTACTCAACGACTTTCTCAGTTACGTACTGCTCAAGGAGGCCCTTTATCAGTCTGCCCTTTGGATAATACCTGAGGTTGCCCTGATCGCTTCCGGGCTCATAATCAACGAGCTCGTGTTCCAGCATGAGCTTAACGTGCGGAGGCTCCCTGTCGGCAACCCTGTTCTTGCTTATCTCGTAGTTGGCGAACTTCTTGAGGTTCTCGTGGCCGGTGAAGTCGAACTTGTCAACCTCGATGAGCTCACCTTCAGGAGTGAGGATGTACCAGTAGCTCTTCAGCTCTTCCTCCTTCTCAAGGGCTATGTTGCGTTCCTCCTTGCTCACCTCTTCCCCGCTCGGGACTACCGTCCTGCTGAGCTCAGCGAGTGGGTGTCCCTTGCAGCTCAGCTTGAAGGCCTTGTAGTAGCCGAAGGGCGCTCTCTTAACCTCGAAGCCCTCTTCCTTGAGCTTCTCTTCGATCTTCTGGAGAACCTTGAGTGCAACGTCCGGCTTTGCCAGCTCACTGCTCAGGTGAGCGAAGGGATAGACAAAGACCCTCTCGGCTTTGACCTGCTCTGCTACGTCCTTGATCTCCTTCACGGCTTTCTCAACGACCTCGTCCGGGTTTGACTCATCGACCTTCTCGACGCTTATGAAAACCGCCAGAACTTCGTCAAGTCTTCCCTTCTTCTGCTCTTCACTTATTGGCTCGGGGTTCTTCAGGGCCTTGTCCTTGACCTCGTATTCGAGGTAGTCTGAGTGTATTAGAAGCATTCTCATCCTCAACCACCACCCATAGCTGGAGGTAAATTACTAAAAGTTTTCCCTTTGGCTTATAAACCTGTCCAAAGAGGAGGAAAAATGTTGCTCAGCTTTCCCCCTCCCCCTCGACCTTTATCCTTATGGGCTCCGCGAACCAGTTGACCCTCTGCGGGAACGGTATCTCTATGCCCTCTCTGTCAAGGGCTTCTTTGACCCTCTGGACTATCTGAGTCCTCACGTCAAACCACTTCTCGCTGGGCACCCATGCCCTAACGGCTATGTTGACGCTGTTGTCCCCGAGATTGTCCACGAAAACAAGAGGCTCTGGCTCTGCCAAAACGTAGGGCATCTCGTCAAGGGTTTTCTTTATCACGTCTATCGCTTTCCCCGCATCCTCTTTGTAGGCTATGCCAACTATAATATCAACTCTCCTCGCCGGGTACTTTTGCAGGTTTTTTATCTCGCTGTTGAAGAGCTTCTCGTTTGGAATCCTCACGAGAAGGCCGTCCCACGTCCTTATCCTGGTTGAGAGGATTCTGATGTCGTGCACTATTCCGGAATAGCCGGCCACCTCAACGGGGTCGCCTATCCTGAGGGGCTTATCAAAGTACATGAATATGCCCGAGATGAAGTTGGACACGACAGTTTGAGAGGCAAAACCGAGGACGATACCTGTTATACCAGCCGCCGCGAGGAGCGTTGTCAGCCTGCCCGTGAAGCCAGCAATGTTGAGGGCTATGAAGAACGCAAGGGTAACGAGGGTGTAGTAGAAGAGCTTCGCCTTGACCTGAACCTCCGGAAGATTTTTCGTTGAAGAACGCATTATCATGTAGTCTTTTGACTTCTTGGCAAGGAGGTAAGAGAAATAGAACACGAGGAAGGCCGTGAGGAGGTTGCTTATATTTACTCCCCCAATCTTAAAGGACGTAACCCCAAGGGCATCAAAGGCATAAACGAGGGTTATAACCACTATCAGGTTGTGGAGCGTTGATGCAGTGTCCTCGTTGATTATCCAGACGTACTTGGTACTCCTGGAGAGGTTGAGGAGATACCTCCTTACCAGCCTTGCAATTATGAAACCCGCGATGAGTATGAGCAGTGCTTTGGTGATCTCTCCGATGGTTATACCGAGGATTAGGGTCTGGCCAAAAGCACCCTGCTCCCAGAATGAAGTCGTGTTCTGAACCACTGTAGAGTTCATCCTCACCACCTCATCAGAAAGTTTGGAAGCGAAAGCTGGTTGCCCAAGGCGTTCAGCCCCTCCTTGGGTGGTTTCCCCGTGTTGTTGACCTCCGGAATGTGGTTTTTAATTGTAACAACAAGCAGGGGATAATACGCCTTATCCTCCGTATAATACATTGGGCTCCCTTTTATTGGGACTATAACCTTCTCAAGGGATTTCCACTCGCTTGAGGGATTCGAGATGATCAGCTTAACCACGCCTAAACTCTCGGGCTCTTCCAGGTAGAACGGGCTCACATGATAGCGGCATATAACCCCCGCCTCAAGCGTTCCGTAGAGGGCGTATTTTTCCTTTCCGACAATAAAGTGATCTACGCTCAGATCACCAACCTTAACATCAATCTCCACTGGGGCTTCAATAAACCCCACCAGAGAATCCCGAGGGGGAACCACAACGGGTTCCCTGAACTTCACCATGAGGAGCCTGACTCCATAACCCACCGCTGGGGAAGGCAGAATTTTGAGTTTTTCCCCGTTGCTCTTGATGAGTTTTTCAATTTCATCCCGCCTGTACCTGATGATACCACTTTTGTCCTCAAGCAGGTGTATCTTTTTATCGCCGATTTTTATGAACCCTGTTTTTAGTTCATGTTCTCCAAACATGGCAAAGGTCTATTCATCCAATATAAATTTAAAAGTATCGCCCTGGCAAAGGCTTAAAAAATCTCCCAGAAATTTCCTAAGTGGGTGAGGGGATGGAGGTTAAAAAGACACCAAAAGAAGGCGATTTAGTGCTCCCCGGGGATCACCTGGGAGTTATTGAAGAGTATCTCCCGGGTGAGGGCGTGAAAGAAGAAAACGGCGAGTTAATAGCTACAAGAGCAGGAAGGGTTAGAATAGATAAGGAGAAAATGGAAATCCACGTCGAGCCCGTGACGGATATACCACCCCTTCCAAAAGTTGGGGACATAGTTCTGGCACAGGTCATTGATGTTAAGCCCCAGGCGGTTATAGCCCATCTTCTTAGAATAGAGGGAGAAGGCGGAAGAGAAATCGCTACTTCAAAACTGGCCGGAATCCATGTCTCCCAGATCAAAAACGGTTTTGTCGAGGACATAAGCAACGAGTTCAAAATAGGCGATATAGTCCGCGCTAGGGTAATCTCTAACGAAAAGAGCCCAATTCAGCTTACTACAAAAGATCCAGACTTGGGAGTAGTTTACGCATTCTGCTCCAAATGCAGAACGCCTCTCATAAGAAGAGGGGACAAACTGATCTGCCCCAAGTGCGGAAACGTTGAAACAAGAAAGCTCTCAAGGCTCTACCGCAAGCTGGTGATCTGAATGTCCAGGGCAAAGAGGGTTATAACAATACACGTGAGGAGCGAGGAGGAGAAGGAGGAACTGCTTAAGGAGATTCAGAAGCTCAGACTGCCGGCTTTCATATACGTTCACGGAAAGCTGGATTCAATCAAGATAAACGTCCAGGGAACAAAAGATGAGATAAGAGAAGCCATAGGAAAAATAAGGGCCATCCACAATAGGGTCAGGGCGAAGCTCTACCCGGATAAGAGGGGACTCTACCACTACTCTCCCGATGACCTGTTCAGGGAAGCGGGAACCAGCGTCTCTCTGCCGGTTCTCCTCAGGACACTCCGGCTAAAGGGAGAAACCGTGATTTTCGATGAAGACAAGAAAGAGCTCGTAACATCGCTCCCCTGGACAGAAGCCCTAAGGCTAGTTAGAGAGCTGGGGCAAGCTCTGGCAGAGATATCCCTCCAAACAACCCGCCAGATAAGAGAGGTAGTCCTCCCTGTGTCTGTGGTCTACGGTATCCCGGCGGAAGACGTTCTTGAACTCTTGGTAGAGCTTGGCCTGGCAGAGTGGAAGGAGGATAAGTTTAAATACGAACTTATAAAGAACAAGGAGCAGGCCTTAGAAGAGGTCATCAAACACCTCTCCAAAGAGGGTGAGGAAGATGAAGATTGAGGTCATCAAAAGGGAAGACAACAAACTTGAGTTTTACCTAGAGGGTGAGGATCACACCTTCGCCAACCTACTGGTCGAGGTTCTCCACGAGGACGAACACGTTAAATTCGCGGCTTACTCAATAGATCACCCAATTCTCATGGCCAGAAAACCGAGGTTCAAGGTTGTAACGGACGGCAATGAAAGTCCCGAGGAAGCACTTGAAAAAGCTGCCCAGAAGATATTCGACAGGGCCAGGGAAGTTCTTGAGGCCTGGAAGAGCGCAATTTCCTCTTGAGTTTCTGGCGACAATTTTTTAAATTCTTAAAGTATACCACTCACCATGAGAAAGTTAAAATTAAGCCAGGGGAAAGAGCGTTCGTTTTACATTCTCTTGGTTATACTACTCCTGTCACTCTCGATCAGGCTTTATATAGCGCCCCACTCGACCGGAAGCGATATTACCCAGTTCTATGGCTTCGCCGGAACGATGCTCCACCACCCCCTTGACTTCTATTCCTACGCCGATGGGGAACACTGGCAAGAAGAAGGATGGCCCTACAACTGGCCCTACGTCTACGGTCCGGTTTTGGCATATTTGCTGGCCCTTCTGAGGATTATCGTGGGCGAGGGAGCCGTTAAGTTCTTCTGGGACGCCTCCGGCTATCATGTCTTCGCCTCCAGATCGTGGATTATGGCCGTAAAATCACTGTTCATCCTCGCTGATGCAGGGACAGGAATCCTTCTTTATATCCTCCTGAGGAAAAAATCGGAAAAGCTTGCTCTGGTTGTTTCCTCGCTGTACCTTTTCAACCCCATGGTTATCTACGTCTCCTCGGTATACGGCATGTTCGATGGGCTTGCACTTCTTCCCTTCCTGCTCGGGCTTTATTTTGTTGAGAAAGGAAGGAAAAACCTTGGTTATGGCCTGATTGGCTTCGGCCTGGCGGTCAAGCATACGCTAATTTTTCCAGCCCTGATAGTTCTCTGGGATGAACTACTCGACAGCTGGAAAAACCCGGAGGCACTCAAAAAATCCCTCAGGAGTTTTGTGGCCGGGATAGTTATTCCGTTCCTGCCCTTCCTCCTCAAACCATCATCTTTGCTTGAGATACCCGATCTGCTTCAGGGTATGAAGCCGGACTACACCTACCCAATAGCTTACAACCTCAACGGAATAGTTTCCCTCCTGACCTTCATTCACGAAATTGGAAACCTGGACACGCTTTTCTACATGAAGCACTGGGTTATTTTCTCAGTTTTAGCCCTAACAGTCGTTCTTTTCATCCACTACAGGCTAAGAAACCTGCGAGTTTCTATCGCCCTTGCCTATGCAGCGTTCCTCCTCACCTACTGGAGGGTTAACACCCAGTACACCCTTCCACTAATAGCGTTCCTCCTTCTTGCCCTGCCTGAACTTGACTGGCCGTCGAGGGTAGTAATGTTCCTCCCGATAATACCCCCCACCATCTGGCCCATAGCCTTCCCCACCAGCTTCTGGTTCCACGTTCACATTGAACATCCAAACTGGGACATGGTTAAGATGGTGGACAGGCTAACCTTCATGATCTTTGAGACGGGGCCCTTTGTGGTGATATCGGTTTTATTCACGCTTTCGCTCTTTGCCCTAATGGTCTGGATGCTCGCAATTTCGTTCGAACTGAGGAGGTGCAACGGTTGAAGGAAAGACCCAGGATAAATTACTCAAGGGATTTCAGAGACAAGGGACTCTCAACCCTCGGTGATTCGCTCGTGAACTTCATTTACTCCATAGCTCTCAGCGGATACACCGGAAAGCCAACCGGTGGAAGGGTTCCAAACGCTTCGCTGGCAATCGCCCTCGAGAGAGCAGGGTTAAGGCACCTTGTTCCGCCGAGGACGGACAAGCACGGCAAGGGCGATATAGCAGAGGCAATAATGGCCTACGCGTGGCTCGAAGGAGTCATAACGATTGAAGAATGCGTTAGAATCCTCATTGAGAACTTTGAGGAGGACGTTCTCCACCCCTACCGAAGAAAAGAGGCCCTTGGCAAGGCCTTCGGGGAGCTCCTCAAGGTTGTAAAGGATAGGCTTTCCCTCTGATCAAACCTTCGGCTCTATCAGTCCCCTCTTTCTGAGCTCCTCGTAGGCCCTTCGCAGGGCGTTTCTTATGAGATACCTTTTGTTTAACCCACCCAGCCGATAGGCAGCCTTTCTAAGGCTCCCGGTTTTCAAAAAGAGCTCTATCAGCTTTCTATCTTCCTCCGGAAGATCCAGGTATTTCAGGGCTTTCTCAGCTATCTCAACCGGGAGGTTCCCCTCGTATGCGTAGTCAGAACTCGTAACGGGCTTATCGAACTTCTCTATCAACCTAAAGACCACCACATGGGCCTTTGAGTCTTCGTTTACCCACTTGTAGTGTTCTTTGAGGGCATTTATGAGTTCCTCCCTGCTGGAAAAACCATCTAAAAAGGCGTCCTCATCGGTCAGCTCTCCAACGGTCTTGCTCTCGATACGCTCTATAATAGCCTTTCCCAGGACGTAGCCGCCCGAGTGAATGAGAACCACGTCCCCTTCTTTCAGGTTGGGCCTTTTACCGAGCCTAACGGTTGCCCGCTTCTTCCCCTTCAAGATAGCCCCGGCGTATTTTCCGTCGAACTCAAGGTGCTTCATTTTTCACCACCGATGAGCTTGAACTTTATGGCCATCACCCCATACCGGTTCTCCTTCCACTTTGGGTACATTCCGTGGAAACGCTTCAGGGCCCTCTCAAAGCTGGGCTCGTCTGGAAAGATCTTTTTTATGGGCTCTTCCCTCAGCACCTGCCTGAAGGTTTCGTACCTCTTAACCTCTGTAACAACGGCTGGGATGGAGTCGTTGAATATTATTCTGTCTCCTGGTTTGATGCCCCTCAGCTGGGGGTACGCTACCCTGACCTCAATTCTCTTCTCACCAGAGCGTATAAACTCGAGATACTCCTCGTGCACCTTTAATCGATAAACCCTCATGGTCCCTCACAGTTTAGAGGTGGGAATGATTTAAAAAGATTGGCAGGGAAACCCTTAAATCATGGGAACGCCAGAGATAGATGTAGGTGGATGATGATGAAGCGGGCTCAAACTGCCATAGAGTATCTCTTCATGCTCGCAGCTGCCCTGATTCTTGTGAGTATAGCAATGAAAACCGTTATTGACACAAGCAAACAGCTCGAGACTACGATTTCCAACTACACAAAGACCGTTAGAGAGAGGGTTCTGGAAAACCTTTGATACTGGAGGGAAAGGAATGGAGTGGTACAGTGTACTCATTATCCTAGTTGGATCACTGATGGGGATTTTTACTTCATACACTGACATCAAAACTGGGTTCATATTCGATAATCATGTCTTCCCCACCCTTTTTCTTGTGGAAAAGGCAAAAGGACTGGAAAACGAAGAGGAAGAAGTCCAGCTTCCGAAATGGATGGAAAAAATAATAATCCCTGCAACGGAGATCGGTTTTATAGTCTACCTCTACCTCGGGCTCATCAAAGGAGACTATCTGCTGGCAATTTCCGGAATCCTGGGCTTTTTCATCGGGCTGGTTCTTGGGCTGATTCTGTATTACACGGGAGCGTGGGCTTCTGGAGATGTCCTGATTTTGGCCGCATTCTCAGCTCTCCTGCCGTACCCACTAAGCTTAGCCAAGGTTGTTGCCCCTTACGAAACTTCTTACCCCCTCTATCCTATAGCAATCCTCTTTAACAGCGTACTCGCCGTTTTTCCGTTTCTTTTCGTCTACGCCCTGGGCGTGCTCCTGGTTAGAAAAAACACCAAGAGACTTAAGGACGTCTTCTCGGAGAAGGCATATCTCTCAGTTGAGGTAACCCTCTGGCTTTTGGTTGGAACTGCCCTGGCCGTCTTTCTAAATCAGATCGGCTTTTCAGTGGGGAGAATTTACCAGTACGTCCTCACGATTGTTCTTTTTGTGGTCTTTGGAAAGTACAGAAAAGCTGGAGACGTTGCGGGTCTTGTCTCTCTTGCCTACCTGGTTTACCTCGTAGGAACAGACGCCCTTTATGCATTTGTCAAACTACTGGCTGTGATGTATTCATTCAAAGTATTCTTCTCCGTAGTTCGGGTTCTTAGGGAGGAAGCCCTTGTTGAGGAAGTTCCCGTTGAGGAGTTGAGGGAATGGGACATACTGGGGGAGACCATATACATTGAGAGGGATGTTGTTAAGAGGGACAGGAGAGGCTTCTTTGAGGTTCTCAGAGATGCCATAAGAACCGGAAGCATCAAATCCCAGAACGTCTATAGAGGCGAGATAATAGCATCCCCAACGGCAGAAGGACTCAAGAAGGAGCAGATAGAGAAGCTGAAGGAACTCGTGAGGGAAGGAAAACTGGACAACAGATTCCTGAGGAAGAAAGCGATGCCCTTCGCACCAAGCATCTTTCTGGGGTTCCTAATCGCGGCCCTCTGGGGGGACGTGTTCTGGTGGCTTGTCCTAAAGACGGCGGGACTGTAGCGGGGGTCAGTGAAGGGCGTGGTCATCAACTTTCAGCAAAGCAAAAGCTCCTCATCCCCCCTGTGGGTTCGGCAGGAAGCCCCGCTTCATGTTTCTGCGGGGAGGGCGGGAGGCCGAACCCAGGAGGGTTTGGAGGAACCCATTAAAAACCTCACTCCTCTATCAGGCCCCTGATTATTTCGATCACTTCGTACAGGTTCTCAACAACATGATCTCCCTCAACCCCTTCGTGAGGGTTTATTGCTATACTAACATCTGCCTCTGCAAACATTGAAAGATCGTTGTACCCATCTCCGACAGCCACGGTTAGTTCAGGAGAGAGTTCTTTCTTGAGGGCCCTCAGGATCGACCCCTTTCCAACAAAATCCACCCTGGGGATAACTTTTCCTGTTATGACGCCGTTCTCGTCGAAAACTAGCTCGTTGGCGAACACATAATCTGCCCCAAGATCGTCCGCGATTTTTCTGGCCAGACACATAAGACCACTGCTCAAGATGGCCATTTTAAAATTGTTCTCCCGCAGGAAATCAAAAAGTTCATACGCCCCTTCCATGAGCTCCACTGATTCAACCCACTCGAGGATCTCTTCCTTTGTGTGTCCCTTCCAGAGGGATGCATCCAGTTCAGCCCAAGTGGCGTAGTCTATCCTACCCTCAAAGAACATTTCGGCGTATTCCTTTCCCTTTTCCCAAGTTCCGAACTTTTTGTGAAGTTCAACCCAGCCGGAAACTGATTTTACCAGCGTTCCCTCGAGGTCAAAAGCGGCCAGCCTTACCATAACACCCACCACCAACCAGATTAAATGCATCAATAAAAATGTTGCTGGAGAGGCAACTTTAAATACAAAAATTTCAGAATTAAAAGTCAGGGTGAATTAGATGTACGTTGGTGAGCTCCTCAAGAGCCTTGACAGAGTTCCCTCCGGTGTTCCGGGACTCGACGACATCATAGGCGGGGGATTCCTGCCCGGAAGGGTCTACCTTGTAACTGGCCCTCCGGGAAGTGGAAAGACTACCATCGGAATACAGTTTCTCGTTGAAGGTGCAAAAAACGGAGAAAAAGGGGCCTTCATCTCCCTGGTTGAAAACCCGAAAATAATAATCCAGGACATGCTCAGGTACAACTTTGGCCTTCTGGGATACGTGAAATCCAAGATGATAACGTTTCACGACCTTGGGAGCTACCTGCTAAGGGCTGAGTACAAGATGAGCTGGACCGAGCTCTTCAACGCCATTCTAAAGGCTATAAATGAGGAAGAGATAAAGAGAGTTGTGATAGACTCGTTCACCTCCCTAGAGCATCTCGTCAAGGATTCCGAAAACAAACGATGGGCACTTGGAAGATTCATCCGCGCACTCCAGGAGCTTGAAGTAACAACCATAATAACCGCCGAAATGCTCCAAGGCGACTCCTACACGGACGAGCACTACCTAGCCGATGGCGTCATAGTGATCCACCACTTCATGAGGAACTACCAGATGATCCGCGCCCTCCAAGTGCTGAAAATGCGTGGTGTCCCCCACGACAGCAACCTGAAGAGAATACACTTCACCGAGGACGGCATACAGGTCTACCCAGAAGCCCCCTTCTGAGGTGGTGGTTATGGGAGAGAAAAAATCCAGTGAAGATGTGAAGAAGGAGATAAAAGCCCTTCTTGAGGACGCTTACTCCTTCGGTTATTTTGTTGGCTACAGAGGACACAGTGAATGGGTTGGATGGGTCAGAGAAAGAAAGGAAGAACTATATCGAAAGGCGGAAAAGCTGGGCGTGTATGACCTGGTGAGGAGCGCATACAGACGGGGGAGAGAAGAAGGAGCCAAGAAAAGGGAGGAGGAAATAAACCTGGGACTTATCGAAAAGGGAAGAATAGAGGTAGAAGAAAAGCTCAGGGTAGAGACGCCACCGCAGGAAGAGGGTGAAAGATTTGAAGTCGAGTTCGCACGCTTTCTCCAGACCACTAAACTCCTCCTTCCCCCAGAGTTCTTAGACACTCTGAAGCATCTGGAAATTCCAAAAATGCTCAAGATGGGTGAAATGTGAATGTACGAGTCCGCAGAAAAACTTAAGCCGGAGAGGATTCTCCACCGGGTTGAGGAGCTAACCCAGTTCCACAGGATTCAAGGATCCAGAGGATTAGTCGATGCCGTTGAGTATCTCCGAGACGAGCTTTCAAACATTGGACTGTCCCCTAAAACACACTACGAAAAATACGACGGAAAGAGCTGGTATCTAACCCTTCAGAGCCCAATAGCCTGGGATCTCCTTGAAGGAGAGGTGAGGTTCAACGAAAAAACTCTTAGCTCGGAGGAAACCCCTCTTGTCGTTATGGCGCACTCCCCGCCGGGGGAAGGGGAAGCCGAGATAGTGCCGATTCTGAATGACTCCGACTGGGAGCAGGCCCACGAAAAGGTCGTTCTTGTGGGGAAGAACTGGAGAAAAGCCTACAGAAAAGCCAACGAGATCGGTGCCGTCGCTTTTGTCTCATACAGGGAAGGAACCGACAATGCAGTCCCGTACATAGGTCTCTTTCTCACTAAAGAGGATCTAAAATGGGCGAAAATTCCCGCATTTGCTGTTCCCGAGAGCTGGGCCAAGAAGATGATCTCAGACTACCTCTCAGGAAAGAAACCCCGGCTTAGTTTTAGAGCTGTAACTGAGATAAAAAGCTCGGAAAAACTTCCAATTTTGTACACTGAAATCGGGGAACCGCCTTTTATATTGCTCACTGCCCATGTCTGCCACCCAAAACCCGGGGCAAACGACAACGCAAGCGGTAGTGCGATGCTGGTTGAGCTCGCTGAAATACTTTCAAAGGTCTATAAGAGCGATTTCCGCTTTGGATTTGCCTTCCTGTGGATCCCAGAGTACTATGGAAGCCAAGCGTTTATCGGGAGGAAAGGAGAGTCCAATGACTACTACTCGGCGATAAACCTCGACATGGTTGGTGGGAGCGAAGACCGCTCAGGTTCCACTATAATGCTAGTAAGGACACCCCTTTCAAGGTTCTCTATTGTTTCCGGCGTATTGGAATACTTTCTCCAGAGACACAACGTCTCAAGCAAAAAGAGCCTTTCCGGTTCAGGAATCCCGGCAGTGAAAGTCAGAGCTTATCCTTACGAGATGGGAAGCGATCACGACGTTTTCAACTTTTTCGGAATTCCCGCAGTGATGCCAATAACCTGGCCGGACAGATTTTATCACTCAAATATGGACACGCCTGAGAAACTGAGCATGGAGTCTTTGGCGATAATAGGGAGATCAGTTCTCTCGTCCGTTATCTTCCTGGCAAGTGAGGATGAGAAGAAACTCAGGCGGTTTGCAAGAGGATACTCCCTCAAATACCTCGGCGAACTTGCTATGGAACGGGAGACGGAGACGGCAGAAAGGCTCGTTATGCTCGGCCTTTCCAGGGATTCAAAGTTCATAGGAATGGACATCGGATACGAATTTGAAAAAACTCCATGGCTCAGGTGGAGGCTGAGGGGAAGGATTAGTGAGGACGTAATAAAAAACAAAGCCCCAAGGAAGCTTGATGAGTTCGAAAAGTTAACGGAGGACAGAAAAACTCTTCTCCACCTCCACGAGCTCGTTATGCTGGGCGAACTCCTCCCGAGGGACGAAGCCTACAAAGCCCTTTCAGAGGAATACGGAGGAATCGAAAAGAGTAAGCTGGAGGTACTTATTACCCTCCTGGAAAAGGCGAAGATCATTGAAACTGTCTAGCCGGATTTCATTATCTCTTTTTCGAGCTCGTCTATCTTTTGTAGTATGTTCTCCTTTATACGCTCAAGCAGTTCCACGGGAGAAACGGCGGTGTAGGCGTATCCAAGCCATCCTCTCTCAATAAGCTTTCTTCTGAGAATACCCTTACGATAGAGGCTAAGAACGTACTCCCTAACCGATCTTTCACTCATCCCAAGTTCCTTCTGGATTTCCGTAATTCTCATGGGTCGTTTCTTTTCCAAAAGGAGACGGTATACCCTCAGCTCAGTTTTTTTGAGTCCAAGGTTCCGAAGGAAGCCCTCCAGCTTTTCGTAGAGCTCCTCGCCTGAAGCCATTAATTCCTCCCTCTGAACTATTATCTTCATAGGTATTTAAAAGTCTTGTGATCGAGCCTTATGCCCCAAAGAGGACGCAAAGTGTGGGCCGGGCACAGAGGCCCGCGTTCATTTGCTCGCGCGGGTGGATGCTCCCGGCCCTGTGGGCTCGGCGTGAGCACACTCCGCTCATTGAACCCGACAACCTTGCGGAGGCGGGAAAACCGAGCCCGTGCGAGGAGACTGTATTGTCCCCTCGCTGTCGGCATGAATAATAGGAAAACCGAGTTTAAAAAAATGGAGGTCACTCAATTGGAAGGTCAACCCCCTCCTTGTGTACCTTGAGAACCACCATGGTATGGGTGGATTCAACGCCTTCCACGTCACCGATCTTGTCTAGAAATTCGTTGAGCTCTTCACTGTCCCTGGCGCGGATTTTAACCACCATATCGTAGTCCCCAGTGGTCTCGTAAACTTCGACGATTTTTGGATTCTTTTTAAGCTCCTCGGCAACTTTAGAGTACATACCCGCCTTGGCCTTTATCAGGACGAAAGCCAGCATGTTGAGACCGAGGGCGTTGGGGTTGAGAACGACGCTGAACCTCTTTATTATTCCCTTCTCCCGCATTTTCTTTATCCTCTCATAGACCGTAGACTCCGCGAGGTCAACTTCCTTGGATATCTCTCTCAGTGGAGTTCTGCTATCCTTCTGAAGAATCATCAGAATCTTCTTATCAGTGGCATCCAGCGACCCACCCTTCAACGCCACCACCACTAAAAATTTTCGAACCAGTATATAAACCTGCCGATTACTCGTGTTGTGACAGAACATAGAATGCAAACTCCACCATACTTTTATAAAACTCATCCCCCGTGCATATTCTGGGAGCAGAGGGTGGTGCAGGATGCCAACGAACGTAACCGCTGAGTACCTTGCCGCAGAGGAGGAGTATAGAAACGCCAAAACGATCCCGGAGAAGATACGGGCACTTGAAAAAATGTATGCCACCGTTCCAAAGCACAAGGGAACGGAAAAGCTCAGATTGCAGATAAAGAGAAAGCTGGCAGAGCTCAGAAAGGAGCTTGAGAAGCAGCGCCAGATGAAGAAGGGTGGTGGCGGGCCCTCGATGGCCGTTAGAAAGGAAGGAGCGGCGCAGATAGTCTTAGCAGGCCTTCCAAACGTCGGCAAAAGCTCCCTCCTGAGGGCCCTCACGAACGTTGATGCAGACGTGGCCGACTACGCTTTCACGACTGTGGAGCCCATCCCGGGTATGATGCACCACAAGGACGTTCAGATACAGCTGGTCGAGGTTCCCGGCCTGGTTGAAGGTGCTGCCCTCGGGAAGGGAATGGGACCTCAGCTCCTGAGCGTCATAAGGAACGCCGATGCCATAGCGATAGTGGTTGATCTCTCGCAGGACCCGGTAAGGCAGATGGAAATCCTTCTAAGGGAGTTTGAGAGGGCAGGAATTAAGGTTAACAAGAGAAAACCCAGGGTCGAAATCAAGAGAACGGCCAGCGGTGGGATTGTGATCAACGGCCAGGAGAACATCAAAGGCGATATCCAGGAAGTCATGAAGATGCTCCGGGAGGAGAGGATTCACTCCGCGGAGATAACGGTCAAAGAGCCAGTAACCTTAGAGGAGTTTGCCGATGCAATAGATGACAGTCTGGTGTGGAGGAGAGCGATAATCATAGCCAACAAGGGCGATGCCCCCGGCAGTAAGGAGAACTACGAGAAGCTCGTCAAAGCCTACGGTGACCGATTTAAGATAGTTCCCGTCTCGGCAAGGAGGAAAATAAACCTCGACAAGCTCAAGGACGAGCTCTACGAGCTGGCTGGAATAATCAGAGTTTTTACGAAGAGCCCCGGCGAAGAGCCTGCTTATCCGCCGGTTGCCCTCAAGAAGGGCTCAACCGTTATGGATTTGGCGGAGAGAATCCACAAGGACTTCGCCAAGAACTTCAGATACGCTCGCGTCTGGGGCAAGAGCGTCAAGTTCCCCGGCCAGAGGGTCGGAGCCGACCACGTGCTGGAAGACGGCGATATAGTTGAAATCCATGCACGTTAGCGGCAGAACGGCCCCTTACAGCTTCTCCCGTTCTTTCCAACAATTGCGCTCAGGGAATACTCCTTCCCGTCGAGGCTGTCCATGATCAGCTTCTCCCCGTTCCTTTCGTATATCCAGAAGACCTTGTAGGCCATCTCCTGCCTCACGACCTCTATCCTGGGGAGCCACCAAGAGATTACCCTTGAGTTCCCCCACGTTATGGCGCTCTCAAAGGCCTTCTTTTCAGCCTCCTCGTAGCCGACAAGGGGTTCCATGAGTTTCCGCTCATCAACGTTCCACTCTTCAAGGGGTATGAAATCGTCACCTCTCTCTGCCCCCAAACGGTAGAGGTCAACGTAGGCAAAGTAGTCCATAACCCTGTCCTTCATGCCAAGGCGCCTGTAGAAGAGCCTTAGGTGAAAGATGTGGTACGGGTAGAGCACGAAATCTTTCTCCTCTGTGTCGGGATAGAATATTGGGCGCATTACTTTAACCTTAATCATTTCAAACACCGTTACAAATTGTTTTAATTGGATGTTTTTCTGACTTCAGCCAAAGTTTTCACATTTAGTTTAAAACGATAGGTTTATAACTTTTTGGCAACAATATACAGTGCTGACCATTGGCCAGCATATATATTCAGGGGGGTTCAAGATGGGGCTTAGCGGTGCAGCTTGGGCAACTCTGTTGGTTCCAACGATTTTGGGTTTTTTGACGATGCTCCTCTACGGTTTCTGGGACATAATAACGGGAAAGGAATACTATGTTGACGAAGAGATTCTCGCATACGACGAAGACCTGGTTGAAGAGCTGAGGAAGGAGGGTAAGCTATGAACGCGGGAGTGCTCTTTGGTTTTCTGGTGTACCTCGCCCTCCTGGCTTACATCGGCTGGTGGGCCAACAAGTACACCAAGACCGAGGACCAGTACTTCGTTGGGGGTAGAAAGGTTAACGTCTTAGCCGCGGCCCTCTCAGACAAGGCGAGCGACTTCTCCGGCTGGCTGATGCTCGGCTATCCTGGAAGCGCCTTTAAAGCCGGTTTGGGGGCATTCTGGGCTGGAATAGGCTGTCTCTTCGGTACGCTGGCTGACTACGTCCTCATAGGCCCGAGACTTAGAATATACGCAGGTAAATTCAGGGCAATCACAGTCCCGGACTACCTTGAGGCCCGTCTTAAAGACGACACCAAGCTGATAAGAATTCTGAGCGCCCTGATAATCATAATCTTCATGACCGCCTACGTCGCGGCACAATTTACAGCGGGAGGAAAGACCTTTGCGGAGGGCTTTGGCGTAAGCGTCAACACGGGAATACTCGTAACCGTCATCGTCCTCACGGCATACGTTATTACCGGGGGATTCTTTGCTGTCGTCTGGACGGACGTCGTTCAGGCCCTCTTCATGCTGCTGACGCTTATAGTGGTGCCATTCCTCGCCCTCGCGAAGATCGGTGGGCTAGATAAAGCTACGGAAATAATAGCCTCCGCCGACCCCACCAAGCTTCATCCCTTCGGAGGGGCTACCGGCTGGGCGGCTATAATCTTCGCCATCGGCTATGCTTCATGGATAGTCGGCTACCTCGGACAGCCGCACATAGTAACCCGTTACATGAGCGTTGAGGACCCGAGGAAGCTCAGAAGGCCGGGTATCTTCATCAGCGGTATCTGGACAACCATCGTCCTGTGGGGTGCCTTCTTCGCTGGGTTCCTCGGCTTTGCGCTCTACCAAGCAGGGATGCTCAATGTCAGCGACCCCGAGAGGGTTATCCCGGCAATTGCGGTTGAGCTCATGCCCAGCTGGCTCGCGGGATTCGTCATAGCTGGCATCATCTCGGCCGTCATGAGCACCGCCGATTCCCAGCTCCTCGTGGCTTCCTCGGCCATAGCGAGGGACTTCTACCACAAGGTTCTCGGCAAGGAGCTTGGTAAGAAGCAGATGGTCAACATCTCGAGGGTTGTAGTTGCCATCGTAGCACTCTTCGGCCTCTGGTTTGCCATAAGCGGTCCGGGAATCATCTATCAGATGGTGGCAACGGCCTGGGGAGGCTTAGCAGTCGGCTTTGGCCCGATACTCACGCTCAGCCTCTGGTGGAAGCGCGTTACCAAGGAGGGCGGAATCGTAGGAATGGCCTACGGTCTGGTCAGCGAGGTCATCTTCGAGGCCAAGATATACGGCTGGGCCTTCAACCCCGACGCACCGAGTATCTGGGGCACGATCGGTGGCTGGTTCAACGGAGTTCCAGTGTTCTTCATCAACTTCTTCATAACGCTCTTCATCATCATAATCGTCAGCCTCCTCACTAAGCCGCCGGAAGATGTGGTCAAGCTCCACGAGGAGTTATTCAGAAAGGTGCCCATCGAGACCGGCAGGAAGAGCATCACCGAGACCAGGGCCAAGAGCCAGGTCGAGAACGTCGCCGAGTTCGTCATGGCAAAGGGACTCGCCTGATTTTTGCCCCTCCTTATTTTTGGTTTCCCCGGCCGTCTTCTGTCCGGTGTTTTGAGTCATCGAGATACTGAACCAAAGGTTCTAAACCATCTTTGGTCAGCTTAACATTTATAAACATCGGTGTATAAGGAAGAGCGCCGATTGTAAAATTTTCGAGGTGGGAGCATGAGACCGCTCGACCTGACCGAGAAGGACCCTTCTAAGAAAGTCACGATTTATTTTGAGGGGAAGCCCTACGAAGCTTATGAGGGCGAGAAGTTCCCCGTTGCCATGCTCGCCAACGGCGTCTACTGGCTCACCACAAGCACCGAGGGAAGGCACAGGGGAGCCTTCACCTTCGGCCCGGTTCCCGTTAAGGTAAACGGCGTCAAGAACGTTAACGGCAGGAAGCTAAAGCTCAAGGACGGTATGAAAATCGAGAGGCAGCGCTACGATGAGTTTCAGGAGCAAGTTGAGATAGACGAGGGGAAGCCCGTTCTCCGCTATGTCGTTGACGTCGCTGTTGTCGGTGCTGGCCCAGCTGGACTTGGCGTAGTCGAAGAGATTGGAGGAAAGCTCACCGTTGCGCTCATTGAGGAAAAGGACTGGCTCGGTGGCGACATGTGGCTCAAGGGAGTCGAGCAGGAGGACTTTGGAAACCCGAGGGAGGCGATAGAAAGGCTCACGAACTTCCCGGAGAACGTCAGGGTTTTCCTCAAGACCACTGCGCTGGGAGTTTTCGACAAGGGGGAGTACTTCCTCGTTCCGGCAGTTAGAAACGACCAGCTGATAGAGTTCATGGCCAAGCGCGTTGTTCTTGCTACTGGGGCGGTTGATTCGATAATGCTCTTCGAGAACAACGATTGGCCTGGAGTCTTCAGGAGGAGTGACGCCCTCGAAGTCATGAACGTCTGGGGCGTCGCGCCCGGAAGGAAGGTCGCTGTAGTTGGGGCCTTCCCGGAGGAGATAACGGCCGAACTCGACCGCTGGGGCATAGAGTATGTGGTCGTTCCCAATCCGAAGAGGGTTGAGGGTAACGACAAGGTTGAGCGCCTCATAGACGAGAACGGCAACGTTTACGAAGTTGACGCGGTGATTATGGCCGACGGCAGGATTCCCGACATAAACCCGATAACTCAGGCAGGAGGAAAACTGTACTTCAAGCGCGGCTACTACAGGCCCGTCATAGACTCAAACCACAGAATCCGCGAGGGAATCTACGTCGCCGGAAGCGCGGTTAGCATAAAGCCCCACTACGCGAACTACCTAGAGGGCAAGCTGGTTGGTGCCTACATCCTCAGCGAGTTCGGTCTTGAGGCAGAACCCTGCATTTACGAGGGCAAACTTAAGGACTACGAACCGGTGGCGAGGCCGGTTCCAAAGCTTCCGCTCGACGGCTTCAACGGCGAAGACGTCCAGATATGCGGCTGTGGGGTCACGCTGAAGAAAGTGGACGACGTTGTAAAGAGCGGCATAACAGACCTGCAGATCATAAAGAGGCTCACTCACCTTGCGATGGGCTTCTGCCAAGGACGCTTCTGCCTCTTCAACGGAGCTTTACTTGTCTCTCAGAGAAGTGGAACGCCGATGGACAGGCTCGACATACCCGTTGCGAGGCCGCCCATAAAGAACGTCAAGATGAAGGTCGTTGCCGGGAGGGAGTGAATATGCCGACGAAAACTCTCCCAGAAAAGAGTGAGATAACGGTCATCGGTGGGGGAATAGTTGGAGTTACGATAGCCCACGAGTTAGCTAAGCGCGGAGAGGAAGTTACAGTCATCGAGAAGCGCTTTATCGGCTCGGGTTCCACCTTCCGCTGCGGGACGGGGATAAGGCAGCAGTTCAACGACGAGGCCAACGTTCAGGTCATGAAGCGCTCGGTCGAGCTCTGGAAGAAGTACAGCGAGGAGTATGGCTTCCCCTTCGAGCAGACGGGCTACCTCTTCCTTCTCTACGACGATGACGAAGTCGAGACCTTCAAGAGGAACATCGCGATACAGAACAAGTTCGGTGTTCCTACTAGGCTCATAACGCCAGAGGAGGCCAAAGAGATAGTCCCGCTTTTGGACATCAGCGAGGTCGTTGCCGCATCCTGGAACCCCACAGACGGAAAGGCCAGCCCGTTCCATTCAACGGCGGCATTTGCCCTCCATGCTGAAGAGTTTGGAGCCAAGTTAGTAGAGTACACGGAAGTGAAGGACTTCATCATAGAAAACGGCGAGATTAAGGGCCTCAAGACGAACAGGGGAACGATAAAGACAGGAATAGTCATCAACGCCACCAACGCCTGGGCCAAGCTCATCAACGCTATGGCGGGTATAAGGACAAAAATCCCGATAGAGCCCTACAAACACCAGGCGGTTATAACTCAGCCCATAAAGAGGGGCTCGGTTAAGCCGATGGTAATCTCATTCCGCTACAGCCATGCATACCTCACCCAGACGAACCACGGCGGAATAATAGGCGGCGTCGGTTACGAGGAGGGGCCGACATACGACCTGAACCCAACCTACGAGTTCATGCGCCAGGTGAGCTACTACTTCACCAAGATAATTCCCGCCCTGAGGGAGCTCCTCATCCTGAGGACGTGGGCAGGCTACTACGCCAAAACACCGGACAGCAACCCGGCCATAGGCAAAATCAAGGAGCTGAGCGACTACTACATAGCGGCTGGCTTCTCCGGCCACGGCTTTATGATGGCGCCGGCAGTTGCTGAGATGGTTGCCGACTTGATAACGAAGGGCAGGACAGACCTCCCGGTTGAATGGTACGACCCGTACCGCTTCGAGCGCGGCGAACTTCGCGGTCAGGCCCTCCAGATGGGCTGACTTCAACCCTTTTCTTATCCTTTCGACGGAAATTTTATAAAGCCTCCATCGTTCTTTCGGCTGATGCCGAAGCGTGAAAGGGTCGTCATCCAGGGAAAGCGCGAGAGGACTCTAAAACTCAAAAAGCTCCGGGTTAAGCGGAGAAATATTTTAATCCTGGCCATAGCGATGTTTATCGCAAACGTCGCCTTTGGCATGGCCTTTCCCTATCTGAGCGTTTATATGAGCCTCCTCGGCGCGAGCATGTTCATGGTCGGCCTTCTCAGTGTCGCCTTCAACCTAACCTCTACCGTCTTCCAGTACCCCTTCGGCTGGCTTTCCGACTCAACCGGCAACAGAAAGGCCTTCATAGCCTTTGGCGTAGCCTCGATCGGAGTTTTCTACACTGCAATAGCCTTCGTCAACTCTGCAACCGGCGTTTTGATTCTGAGAACCCTCCAGGGCATTTTCGGCTCGGCAATGACGCCCGCTCACTCGGCCCTCATTTCGGAGCTTTCAACGAGAGCTGGCTCGATATTCGGCCTCTTCAACTCGATAGAGAACGCCGGTTATATGGTGGGCAACTTTTTGGGGTCCTTCGTCGTCGAGTACTTCGGCATAAAAAGCGTTTTCGTCATCGCTGGCTTTCTGCTCTTCCTCTCCGCGGGTTTGGTTCTTTTGATAAGAGAGAGGCCGACCGGAAAGCGTTCCATCTTCGGCATGATACTCGTCCAAGAGGGCAGGGAAAGCTGGCGCGCGACCGTTAAGGGCTCGGCCTTTAAAAAACTCATGCGCGGCCACCTCGGCCTTTTCTACGTTACGGTTTTTCTTGTCATGATAGCGAGCGGGCAGTTCTACAGCGTCTCATCGGTTTACTTCAAGGAGGCCTTCGGCGAGTGGAGCGTTGGAGTTATTTTTGGGGTTGAAAGCCTTGCCGCGGCCTTAACCGGCTACTTCCTTGGAAGGCTAATAGACAGGTACGGTGCCAAGAGGTTCTACCTACTGGCCATAGCGGGCTACGGCCTGGCCTTCCTGCTCTACGCCTTCGTTAAAAACGTCTGGCTGGTCTTTGGAGTGGCTTTCCTCTCAGGTGTGAAGTGGATTCTAACGATAAACTCGACATCAGCCTACGTCGCCCAGAACGTTAAGGTTAGCGAGAGGGCGCAGGGGATGGGCCTGCTAAACGCCATGATGAGCCTCGGATGGGTTGTTGGCCCGCTCATCGGCGGCTACCTGTCCGGCATAAGCTTCCAGCTCAATTTCGTGAGCACGTTGATTCCTCTAGGACTGGCTTTTCTGCTTGCACTCAAACTGCCCGGGTAACTCCGTTAACCTCTTAAAAACCTCTACCACAATAACACGGGTGATAAAATGTCCCTGGAGGAGCTCTACTCGTACCTTAGGAGTTATATGGATCCCGATAGCGAAACCGCCAGGAAAAGGTACATGGCGCTGAAAGCCTTCTTCAACTGGACCGTCAAGAAAACCCTTCTCCCCGATGGAAGAAGGCTGAGGATACTGGATCTATGCGCCGGCACTGGAATAGCTGGGGCGGCTCTTCTCGAGGTCCTAACAGAGTGGGGCGTCGAGGCTTCTCTTACCTTAGTGGACAAACGAAAAGAGGACATCCTAAAAGTTGAGAGCTGGCTTAACGGCGAGAGGGAAGTTTACGGGGCCGTTATGGATTGCCTCGACGATCTGAGTAAGCTCGGGGAATTCGACGTTGTCCTCTTGTGGGGCTACACAATGCCTCACTTCGATCCGTATCAAGCGGCAGACCTCTTCACGAACGTTTCGAGGATTCTCACGCCCTCCGGAGTCTTCATGATCGAAGAAATGGACCGCTTCGGTACGTTCTTCTACAGGAAGGCATATCGGGAGATAGTTCCCGAAGTCAAAGGAGAAAACTACACGGTAGTTTCCCTCGATGAGGGCTACGACCCGCTGAGGGGAGTCATCATTAGGGGCTACTACCGGCTTCCTGGCTGGGAAAAAATAGGAGAGATAGAAACCCGTTATTGGGATCTCGCCGGACTGGCGGGCATGGGAAAACTCGTTTTTGAGAGGGTGAGGATAATACCAAGAAAAGAGCACGGCAATGCCGGCGTTGGCGATATTCTCTATTTCAGGGAACCAAAAACTCAACGGGCATAGTACTGGGGCCGTCTATCCCTGAAAATATCGTTGTAGTCGTTAAGCCGTTTGTTCCGCGCAAGGCTTAGATCTATCTCCGCTGTTCCAACCTCCTCTCCGTCTTCGCTCCCTTCCACCAGGGTCTCGGCCAGGGGGGAGTTTATCTGGCTCCTCCCTATGAACCTCAGGCCCCTCTCCTCGCCGACGCGGTCGGCCGTTATCGTGTACACCCTGTTCTCAAGAGCCCTTATCGGCATGGCCCTTGGAGCGTAGGGCATGACCAGGTTAGCGGGATGGGCTATGATCTCGGCTCCCTTGAGGGCCAGCGTTCTCGCGCTTTCGGGGAAGAACCAGTCGAAGCATATCATCACTCCAATCCTTGCGAAGCCAAGTTGAAACACCTCGAAGCCAAGGTTACCGGGTTCAAAGAACTCTTTTTCTCGGGCAAAGAGATGTATCTTACGGTACTTGCCCACGTAACCTTGCGGCCCGACGACGACTGCGGAGTTGTAAAGCCTTCCCAGGTTGTCCTTTTCTGCAGTCCCGGCAACTATGGAAATGCTGTATTTTTTTGCCACCTTAACAAGAAATCTGGTGGTTTTTCCGTTTGGAATGGGCTGGGCAACCGATTCGACTTCCTCTCTGTTCTCAAAGTTGTATCCCGTATCGAAGAGCTCAGGAAGGACTATAAGCTTGGCACCATTCTCCGCGGCCTTCTCGATTAGGCTTTCTGCCTTTAGGTAGTTCTCTTCAGGCTCCAGCAGTTTTGGGTACATCTGCCCGAAGGCAACCCTGATCACGTGTTCCACCTAACTGGGAACATGCAACAAAGGTACATAAGTATTATCGTTCAACGCAGGCGATTTTTACGGGATTAACCAGGCGTTATTTAAGAATTGCACGATTTGAAAACTGTTTTTTGTCAATGCTTTTTTATAACTAACGCATCAAGTCAAATTAACCTTTAAATCACATATAACTGGAAAAGAAACCCAAAGCCACAGTAATTTTTTGCAGGGCAAAACTTTTCCAGTTAGCAGGTTTTATCTAAAACCACCTTCAAAATCCGCTCACTAGCACTGGCAGGCAATCTCTTGGGAAAAACTTAAAAACATGCCTCTAAACTTCTCCAGGAATAGGAGGTGACGATCATGAAGAGGAGACCAAGGAAGTGGAAGAAAAAAGGGAGAATGAGGTGGAAGTGGATTAAGAAGAGAATAAGGCGCCTTAAGAGGCAGCGCAGAAAAGAGCGCGGCCTGATTTGATTCCATTCATTCTCTTTTTTGGTGATTCCAAGATGGACTTTATGGAACTCAGAAAGTTTTCGCTTTCTTTGAACACTTCCCTTGGCAAGACCCTTATAATGGCCGATCCTCACCTCGGGTTTGAGCTCTCCCGGGGCCTCAGGATAAGAACCCATTTTGAGGAAATCCTGTCCGAGTTCATCCTTTTAGAGGATCCCGATTTGGTGATAATCCTGGGCGATCTAAAAGAGCCCCTTGGATTGAGCTTCGAAATGAAATCAATTCTCAACCGTTTTTTCGAGAAGATCAGAGATTTTAACGTGGTGATGACAAAGGGAAATCACGACGGAAGACTGGAGGAGGTTACCTCAAAGTTCCCCAATGTGAAGGTTGTCGACCACTTTCTGCTGGATGGTCTTCTTTTTTTACATGGACACAAGCAGTTGCCAAGCGTGGAGTTTTTCGAGGGTTATTTGGGCCACGTTCATCCTGCTTACACCTTTAAAGGGGTAACCGCGAAGAAAATCAAGGTATTCGTCCGTATCGGGAAGTTCCTGATATTCCCCACGATAAACCCCTTCCTAGAGGGATTCGATATAAGAAGTGGAATAAAATTAGTCCCATTTTTAAGAGAAGCCAAGAACGCAGATTTGTTCCTCCCTGAGGGAACGTACATTGGAAGGATTGAGCTGTAGAGAAATTAAGAAGGCGGGCCTCAAGCCCACCGGACCCGCTTTGATTTCAACCCACGAAGAGGCCTATTTAAACCATTCATGACGTGATTTATATCATGGCTGCAAGTTAAGCTTTATTTGGATTTGAGCCGATTACTCAGGCATTAAAACATTCAAGAACCCCTATTTAAGTTTTTTCATTTGAATTCCGCAAAGATCATCTTAGGACATTGGTGATGACCTATTAGACATCCAAAATGTTTTCACGAAAAAACTGGAGCATTGTGAATTATGTAAACAAGAGTTAAACATCTCGGAAAATCAATAAATGGGTCAAAGTAAACGCCCAGAGTCACTTCTGAAGTTCCTGGGCTTTTTTAGCGAGCTCCTGAAGCTGAAGCTCAAGCTTCTTGAGGGCTTCTTGAGTTCTCGCTATGGCCTCATCGTACTCCCGGATTCTTCTCTCCAGGTAGGACACTGCATCCCTTATTTCCTTCTCCACAGCATAACCTGCCCCAACGCTGATTATGGCGTGTTCTTTATCCACTACGACCCCCTTAAGAAACGATCCCGCCCCGACTGGAACAAGAATCTCGGGTTTTTCATCTTCCACTTTTTCAAGCTTCTCCAGGGTCTCCTTGACAGCTAGGAACTCGTTTCTTCCCAGCGTCAAAAGTTCCAAGTTCTGGGCCAGCAGCTGTGCCTGTGCCTGGAGAAGCTGATACTCGTAAGCCAAACGCTCAAGCTTCTCGTTTCTCTCTGCCATTATCATCACCACGCTGCCATACTCCCAACCCTTTAAAGGGTTTTTCACCCCTTTCTTTTAAAGATATCAACCCTCGTGATTATGCCAACAATCTTTCCGTTTTTATCCTGAACAAGCACTGCCGGATGTTCTTCAAGGAGGTATTTGACAACCTCTAAGTCTTCATCCTCATTTACTATCGGGAAAGGCTCGTCCATAACCTCGATGACCTTCCTGTCGTAGATATCTTCGTACTCCAGGCTGCGCCTCACCAGGGATCGTTCTGTTACCGAGCCCACGACCTTATTGCCGCTTATTACCGGTATCTGGGAAATATTATGGGCATTCATGAGTTTTATAACGTCTTCGACTTTCTCATAGGGCTTAACTGAGATAACGGGGGAAGACATTACGTCAGCAGCCTTAGGCAGGGCCTTTTTACACTCCAGAAGAGCCTGAAGAATCCTGTTAAAGGTCGAAAGCCTCGGATCAACTTTACCGTTCTCGAGTTTGGCTATATAAGCCTGTGTAACCCCTGCCTTTCTGGCCAGCTCGTCTTGGGTTATCCCGAGTTCCTGGCGTATCTTCCTGATGATTGAGGGATCAATTGGACGGGGTATCACGACCGTAACTACCACCGGTTATATCAGGATCACTGAGGTTAATAAACCTTAGCTCGGAAGGGCTTTGATGAAGTGAAGATACGTCAACCAGATTATGAAAATCAGCCGGCTGATCTTATCGTACTCTGGAGAAGATCCTCAGCGATTTGTTCCTCCTGTGCTATGCCCTGACCTTCCTCCGTATAAGGCAAGGGTTCCAAGAGAAAAAGATAAAAACTGGTCTCCAACTTCACTCCCGCTGAGAATGGGTCCTAGCGTACCACTCCACCGTCTTCTTGAGGCCTTCCTCCAGCGACCACTCCGGCTCGAAGCCAAGCTTCCTTATCTCACTTATGTCCGCGAGGCTGTGCCTTATGTCGCCAGGCCTTGGCTTATCGAAGATTATCGAGCTCGTAGTTCCCGTTATCTCGATCACCTTCATTGCCAGCTCAAGAATACTTGTCTGCTTGCCCGTAGCCACGTTGAAAACCCTGCCGTTCGCCTTCCTGCTCTCCGCGGCGAGAAGGTTCGCCTTAACGACGTCCCTAACGTAGATGAAATCGCGCGTCTGCTTTCCATCGCCGAAAATTACAAGGGGTTCCCCAGCCAGGGCCCGGTTTATGAAGATGCTTATTACTCCAGCGTACTGGTTAAACCCCTGCCTCGGGCCGAAGACGTTGAAGTAGCGGAGGGCCACAACGGGCAAACCATAGAGCTCGTGGAAGACCCTGAGGTATTCCTCAGCAGTTGCCTTCGTGACGCCGTAGGGTGAGAGGGGCCTCGGTCTCTCTGTTTCTTTAAGCGGCAGGTTGGGGTTGTCTCCGTAGACTGCCGCAGAAGAGGCAAATATCAGCTTCCCGTGGCCCTCAATAAGGGCCTTGAGGATGTTGAGCGTCCCCAAAACGTTGACCTCCTCGGTAAAGATCGGATCGCGAACGCTCTCGACGACGCTGACCTGAGCCGCCTCGTGGAAGACGTAGTCCGCGTTGCTTATCAGCTCGGCTATGCTCTGATAGTCCCTTATGTCCGCCTTTATCAGTTTCGCCCCGGGCGGGACGTTCTCCTCCTTCCCGGTGTAGAGGTTGTCGATCACTATGACCTCGTTGTCCTTGACGAGCTCCCAGGCTATGTGGGAGCCTATGAAGCCTGCACCGCCAGTAACGACTACCAGCTTGTTTTTCACCTTTAATCCCCCACCTTTGGTTTTTGTCGCAAGTTTTAACCTTTTGGAATCTGGTCTGTTTTATTTTAACATTTTCATGCCAAACTCGAAACCATTATAAACCCCTTCTTGACTTAAATATGGGTAAGGAGCCATGCCGAGCTACATCGTTGTTGGCGGCCAATGGGGTGACGAGGGCAAGGGGTCAATAATAGCTTACCTCGCCCTGAAGGACAAACCGGACGTTATAGCACGCGGTGGAGTCGGAACGAACGCAGGACACAGCGTTTTTATAAACGGCAGAAAATACGCAGTGAGGCAGCTTCCAACGGGCTTCATGCAGACGAAGGCGCGGCTTTTAGTTGGTGCAGGCGTTCTGGTTGATCCCGAAGTGTTTTTCCAAGAGCTCGAAGCGCTTAAGGACTTTAAAGTTGCTGAGAGGGTCGGCATTGACTACCGCTGTGCAATAATCGAGGAGAAGCACAAACAGCTTGATAGAACGAACGGACACCTCCACGATAAGATAGGAACAACAGGAAGCGGTTGCGGGCCGGCGAACGCAGATAGGGTAATGAGAAGGGCAAAGCTCGCGAGAGATATCCCGGAACTTGAGCCTTACCTGACAGACGTTGCCGCCGAGGTCAACGACGCCCTGGATGAAGGCAAGCTCGTCCTAGTTGAGGGGACCCAGGGCTTCGGGCTGAGCCTCTACTACGGAACTTACCCCTACGTAACATCAAAGGATACGACCGCTTCAGCCATTGCGAGCGACGTTGGAATTGGTCCGACGAGGGTTGATGACGTCATAGTCGTCTTCAAGAGTTTTCCGACAAGGGTTGGAGCCGGCCCGTTCCCGACAGAGATGAGCCAGGAAGAGGCTGAAAAGCTCGGCTTGGTTGAGTACGGGACAGTTACAGGGAGGAGGCGCCGCGTCGGCTGGTTTAACTTCGAGTTTGCCCGCTACTCCGCCAGGCTCAACGGGGCGACGATGCTCGCTTTGACGATGCTCGACAAGTACGACAAAAGGGCTTTCGGCGTCACTGACTACGATAAGCTCCCAAAGAAGGCAAAGGAGTTCGTGGAGGAAATAGAAGAAAGGGTTGGCGTTCCAGTGGCTTTAATCAAGACCGGGCCAGAGCTGGAGCACATAATAGACAGGAGGGAGAACGTTTAGTCATTCATTCCAATTCAATAATCAACTAGGCAAGATTATTACTCTTCATTCTTCATGATCTCGGGAATTAACGAGGACAACCTCAAAGTGAGCCTCTTTACCAATGTCTCTGTGCATGGGAACGTCGATGACGAGCCTTATCCCGTACTTTCCATGTCCCATCAAGTACTCACCCATGCCGAAGAGCCTTCTGAAATCCTTTGGAGAGAAATCTTGGAGGGTCACAATAACGGTCTTTTCACCCGGCTTCAGCCATCTGAATGGGTTGAATGAAAAAGCATAGTTCAGTCCCTCAGCTATTTTAAAGCGATTGGAGGGGTAATCCTCATGATAAAGCTCCACCTTGCTCTTCCTGGCCTTTCTAATGAATGAACTTACCTTTCCCTCAAGGATGTTTCCCTTTCCTTCAAAATTTAATGTGGCATAGTCATCTCCATAGGTTACGGTTAAAGTTCCACTCCCCCTAACGGCCCCTCTGGGCTCGAGAACCATTACGATAACCCCTTCATACTTACCTCCCAGCTTAACTGCCGGAGCGGAGATGTAACCCTCGTCATCGCGTTTCACACTGACCACGAACTTCCCGGAGGGAAGTGGAACCCTTGAGGCCTTGCCCTTCTCGTTTTCCTGAAACTTTGAGTACACACGGTACGTCCTGTTCCTTCCCGAGCTGCTCCAGTAGCCCTTAGCGGAGTAAACCCCGGTTTCATAGTCAACTTCCTCCTGGAGGTAGATTCCATCATCCTCTATCCGGGCTTTTGAGAGGAAGGCATCAAGGTGGGCAAGGCGGCGCTTGACAATGGCTAAACCAAGAACGAAAGAAGCAACAACAAAGACCGCTGTGATTCCAAGCGCCAAGAGAACATTCTGGGAGATGTGAAGGGATATCTCAAGTCCCTTGTAAACGAATATCCCTGCAACGGCGCCAATTATTATGAATGGCCCGATAATGTTGCCCTTTGAGGGTTTTCCCACGATCACCTCAACCATTCTCAAGACCTCTGGAGGAGCCACTCAACTATCTTCCTGTGGAACTCCTCCCCCCACTCGGGGTCCTCGAATATCTCGTGGTAAGCTCCTGGAAACTCCTTTAGCTCTTTGTCTTCTACCTTGAGCTCCTCGAAGAGCCTCCTCGAGCCTTCTGGTGGAGTGATAACATCCCCAGTCCCAACGAGGAGTAGAACCGGGACTTTTATTCTCCCCGCCTCCCTGTGGGCAAGCTCCATGTTCTCGAAGATGCTCCTCCCAAGCTTGGCCGAGACTCTGTCGTGGACAAGCGGGTCCTCCACGTAGGCCTTAACGGCCTCTGGGTTCCTTGAGAGGAGTTCTGGCTTTATGCCGTTAGAGAGCGTCAGGCCTGGAGCAACCCTCCCGAGGAACTTTGCCAGAGCCACCATGAAGCCCGGCGTTTCAGGACTCTTGGCGAGGGCCGGTGAAGAAGCCACTACACCTCTGATTTTGTCGGGCCTCGTCTCGGCGTACCTTACAACCGTCAAACCGCCGAGGCTGTGGCCGAAGAGGAAGGGTTTTTCACCTAATTCTTCAATTATGGAATCAATTATTTCCATAGCCTCTTCGACGCTTGTGTGCCCCCTCTTGCCCGGGCTTTTCCCGTGTCCGGGCCAGTCGAAGGTGTAGACGGCGAAGCCGGCATCGTTCAGCATCCCTATCAGCTTTCCATACCTCCCGCTGTGCTCTCCGAGGCCGTGAACTAAAATGACCCAGCCCCTTTCAGGGGTTCCGAACTTGGCCTTGTAAACATCCATCCTCAACCCTCCAACCAGAGCCTTTTGATAGAAAGCCTAGCGGGAAATTTAGAAACAAAAGGAAATAGTTCACTCCTCAGCCCTTAGCTTCAGTGAGGTGTGCTCTTCCTTAAGGCGCTCAAGCTTTTCTATCAGTTCCTCAGAGAGGGCTTTGAGCCGGACTGCCACGTCCTCAAGTTCCTTGATTCTCTCCTCCAGCTGCTTTTCCCTTTCTTCAACCTCCTCCATAGCCTTGGCAAGCTTTTCTTCCTCGCTCTTTCTGTAAACCTCAACGTGAAGGTTTTCGTAGTCCCACGCTATTCTCCCGTCTTCAATTTTGAACGGCACGGTAATCCTGACAACGTCGCTCTTCTCAACACTGAGTTCCTGGAGCTTCTCGAATATTCTCTGGTTGAGCTCTCCGGCGGCCCTAACCACCTCCTTGGGCTCAACCTTTCCTCGCGTTAGTGCAAAGAGAACCCTTCTAACTTTGTGGGCGTAGCCTGAGGCTCGAACGTAGCCGGTACTCAGCTTCATGGACATCACCAAAAATTTATTCTACCTAGGTACATAAATCCTTATTGGTGGTCACCGGTGAACATATTGATCTTCGGACCTCCGGGTTCCGGAAAGAGCACTCACTCGAGGAG
The DNA here is from genome assembly GCF_002214385.1 of Thermococcus gorgonarius. NCBI lineage: Archaea > Methanobacteriati > Methanobacteriota > Thermococci > Thermococcales > Thermococcaceae > Thermococcus > Thermococcus gorgonarius. The sequence continues at coordinate 1,016,298 of NZ_CP014855.1, forward strand.
AATCGTCGAGGACTACGGCCTGACCTACATATCCTCGGGCGATCTGATAAGGCATGAGATAGAGCGAAAAAGCTCCCTGGGCCTTGAGATGGAAGCTTACCTCAGCAGGGGCGACCTGATACCGGACACGATAGTCAACACCCTGATAATATCGAAACTCAGAAGGCAGAGGGAAAACTTCATCCTCGACGGCTATCCACGAACGCCCGAACAGGTAATAGCCCTCGAAAACTACCTCTACGACCACGGTATAAAGTTGGATCTCGCTCTAGAGATCTTCATCGACGAAGAGACAAGCATTGAAAGGATTTCAGGGAGAAGGATATGTCCAAACTGCGGCGCCGTTTATCACGTGAAATATAACCCACCCAAGGTGCCGGGGGTCTGCGACCTCTGTGGGTCAAAGCTCATCCAGAGGCCGGACGACAGGGAAGACGTCGTTAGAAAGCGCTACAGGATTTACACGAAGAATATGGAACCCATAATAAAGTTCTACCGCGGAAAAGGCATTTACGTTCGCGTCGATGGAGACGGGTCAATAGAGGAGGTCTGGAAAAGGATAAAACCGTTGCTCGACTACATCAGATCCAGAGAGGAAAAGAGAAAAGAACACGAGTAATATGGAGGGTCAGCTGCCCTCCCATATCGTGTACTCTTTTTGGGCCAAGAATACCGGCTCGAGCCTCTTCCTGTAGACCACGAAGTTGTCACCGTACTTCTCCTTGAGCTTCTCTATGTATGTCGAGAAGACGTCTTCAGGGACGCTGACGTGGGCTTTTATCACGTTGTTGTTCCCTGCCTTAACGGCAAGACCCTCCTTGACCGGAATGTACGCCACGATCTCCTGATAAGGATCGAGGTAGAAATCATCCTTGTAAATGTCGTTGCCGTTCGGAGTGAGGTAGTAGACGATGCTGGCCCTCAGGGCGAGGGTCACATTGGCGTAGTCTTTCCTAAATGCCGCTGTAAGCTCCATGTCTCCGCTCTCGCCTGGAGCCACTGGAAAGCTCGGATTGACTTCCTTACCGTTCACCTTCACCGGCCCGTCCAAAACGCCAACGGGGCCCTCCTGAACAAGCACCAGCCTGTAATCGGTGGCGTTGGGAACGTCGATGCTGAGTGTGATCGGAGTCTCGTTGAGGTGGTTGATGTAAAGCCCGGTTGCAAGCGTTTCCCTCTCTATAAGGCTTCCGTTGTTGTAGGCCTCGAATATTAGCGTCCCGTCCTTAACGTCCCTTCCGAAGGCCGATATGTAGATCCTGAAGGTGTGGTTGCCGACCGGAAGCTTCGTGGGCAGGAACGTTGAGTAAACCTGCTGCCACGTCCCGTTCTCGACGGTTCCGTTGGTCAGCATGTCTATCCTGTAGACGGCGAAGGGCTGGAACCGGTAAGTGTTAACCCCGCCCTCGGCTTTAACGAGCTTGAAGTTGGCCCTGAGCTTCATGGAGTCGGTTATGTTCCTCGGGTCGAGGTAGTTGAAGGCGAGCTGGACGAAGTTGCTGAAGGCTATCTTGTCGTAGGCGAGTAGTCCAAAGTTCGGGGAGAACCTGTAGAGGACGTAAGGAACGTTGGGCTGCTTGTTCTGGTAGACAGAACCCGTAGAGAGGTCGACTATGGTGTCGGGCACGTACTGGAGCACCTGGCCGTTCCTGTTCACCACCCTAACGTAGTAGGTCTTGCTCTGGTTGTCGAAGACCATGGTGGAGCCGTACTGGGGCCCGACGGGCATGAACATCGGGTTGTGCTCGTACTCACCGTAGGTTATGGCACCGCCGAGATAGCTTATGGCGTTGAACTTGTATATGTCACTCTGCCAAGTTATGAGGTAGTTCAGGCCCCAGGCCTCAAAGTCCTGTTCCGCTTCGTTTCCGCTGTGCGAGAAGAAGTCCGCGAGGATGTACCTCCTGTCGTAGGCATGACCACCGTCCGTTGATGCCCTCCTGTGTGAAAGAAGGCTCGACTCAATCCAGTAGCCGTAGTCCCACCAGCTGGTCGCGCTGTCGAGGGGGTTCGTGTTGTCCTTCATCCAGAGGAGTGTGTTCTGCCAGCTCTCGGGAACCTGTTCGCCCGCGGCCATACTGTCGGCCATCTTGCCCATGTCCCTCGCGCCTATTACTGGGAGGGGCAGGAAGAGCAGTATCAGGACGAGGGCGTACATTGCCTTGGTTCCAAGTCTCTCATCCATCCTCTCGATGGCCACTATGAACTCCCCAAGGAGAAGACCTGCAAGGAGTATCACCGCACCCGAGGCCTGGAAGCTGAACCTAACGGCAGTCCAGAGGAAATAGGTGGCCGCTGCGTAGTAAGTAGCTAGGAAGACCTCCTTGTAGCCGGTTATGTCACCTCTGTAGAGCTTCCAGCCCATCCTGGACAGGAGAATGAGGAAGCCGACCAGCGAGAATATGTACAGAATGCCGTCCTGACCGGTCCCGTTGACGTAGTGGATGCTGAAGACGTTCTTTACGTAGGCCCAGTTAGGTCTGGCGAGTTCCGCAACGGTCTGGTAGAGCGGGTTCGACTGGTACGCACCTCTCAGGAACTTCCAGAGGTCTCTTCCGAAGTAGACGTACGCCGCTATGAGGCCGAGGAGGCCGATCCCTAAGACCGTCCCAAACCTATGCTTCTTATCGGAGTAGTTGAGGCCTACCTTTTCTCCGAAGAGCATCACCGCAGTCAGTGCCACTATGAAAAGGTAGACTTCAAGAGCGAAGATTATAAACGGTCTGTAGCCAATTAGGGGAATGCCCGTCATAGGCAGGGCGCCTAGGAGGACTATGAGCATCAGCGGGTAAAACTCGTAGGCGAACCTCTTGAGCTCTTTGATCCTTCCAAAGGTGAACAGGATTATCGGGTGGATCCCCATGAAGGCTATGAGCACACCAAGACCGAACTGGCTTCCATCCCAGCTCATCATAAAGAGCCAGCTGAAGAGTATGAAGAGCACTCCCCAGAGGAGTTTCTTCCAGGCCTTCCGGAGATCCCTCAAGTCAGCCCTCTCATCAAGGTAGTACGCCATAGCCAGGACAGCGAAGACGAAGAACATGAGGAACGGCGCCTCACCCCTGGCGTTGCCCGAGTAGGTCTTGGTATAGTTGGAGTAGGAGAAAGCAAGGAACACCGCTGCCCAGAAGCCTGCCCAATCGGAGTGGAGCTTCCTTCCCAGGAGGTACACTCCTATTATGGTTATGGCGCCAACCAGCGGAGTCCACATCTTGAAGAAGTCGAGCTCTGAGTAGCCCAGATGGCTGAATACAAGGTTGTAGACTTTAGCCGGGATGACGTAAAGACCGAGCGAGCCGCCGAGTTTTATTCCGGTCGGGGGATCTGCATAGGCGAAGTAGCTTGGTATGCCGTGCTTCACGGCCTCCTTAAAGATCTCGAAGTGATAGAAAGTGTCCGGATCAACCAGATACTTCAGTTTCGCCGTTTTCATTCTTATGATGTATCCGTAGTAAGCAACCAGCAGGACAATAAGTGCTAGCCCGTAGGCTTTAAGCTTAGGATAAATCCCTGCGAGCTTTTTAAGGAATTCCGACTCTTTCTGGGGGGTTTTGGTTTGTTTTATCTTTTCCTTCTTTTTCTTCTTATCAACGTTCTTCACCATTTCAGCAACCCCCTTTACTCAACTGTGACGGACTTGGCAAGATTTCTCGGTTTATCGGGATCGTTGCCCCTCAACACGGCCAGATGGTAAGCGAGAAGCTGGAGGGGGACAACGTAAATTATAGGGGTCAAAAGCTCATCGACAGGAGGCATCTCTATTAGAACGTCGGAAACCCTTTCAAGTTCTTTCCTGTCGGAGAGAGCTATTATCATGGCCCCCCTTGCCCTGGCCTCCTCCATGTTGCTGACCATCTTTTCGAAAACTCTGCCGCTTGGATTTATCGCGATCACGGGAACACCGTCCTCAAGGAGGGCCAGCGGGCCGTGTTTGAGCTCGCCTGCGGAAATGCCTTCGGCGTGGATGTAGCTTATCTCCTTTAGCTTGAGAGCACCTTCAAGGGCTGTGGGGACGCTTATCCCCCTGCCGATGTAGAAGAAGTCCTTCCTGTCCTTTAGTGTTTCAGCAAGCTCCCTGAGGGAGCTGTTATAGCCAAGAACCTGCTCCACCAGTTCTGGGGCCCTTTCAAGTGTCCTCTCAAGCTCTTCCAGATACTTTTCATCGGCCGTTCCAAGAATCCTGGCCAGCTCTATGGCGAGCATTGTGAGAACCGTGAGCTGAGTGGTGTAGGTCTTTGTTGCCGCAACACCTATCTCAGGTCCTGCATGGGTGTAGAGGGTTAAATCCGCTATCCTCGTCGCCATACTGCCAACAACGTTGACGATAGCGAGTACTTTGGCCCCTTTCCTCTTAGCGAGCTTCATCGCCGCGAGCGTGTCAGCGGTTTCCCCGCTCTGGGTTATGGCTATTACGAGCGTGTTCTCATCTATGAGGTCCTCGAACTCGTACCTGAACTCGCTCGCTTCTTCAACGAGGGGGGCTTTCTTAGCGAGCCGCTGGAGGAGGTATTTGCCCGCGAGGGCAGCGTGATAGGAAGTCCCCATGGCCACAAAGATGACCTTTTCATACTTCGCTATCTCCTCAGCAACCGACTTTATCACTTCCCTGTTGCCGTGTATGGCATCCCTTATGGCCCCTGGCTGCTCGTAAATTTCCTTCAGCATGAAGTGAGGAAAGCCGGCCTTTTCGGCCATCTCCAGCGTCCACTCTATCTCGTGGATTGGTTTCTCGACTATTTCACCGGTGTCAATCCGCTTCACGACGTAGGAGTCCTTAGTTATAACAGCGTACTCACCATCGTCCAGAAAAACGGCTTTGTTTGTGTACTCCAGAAAAGCGGGAACGTCGCTGGCGGCGAACATCTCGCCGTCCCCGATTCCGAGGACAAGGGGGCTCTCGTTTCTGACAACATAGAGCCTGTCGGGTTCATCAGCATACACTATGGCAAGTGCAAAAGAGCCCTTGAGCCTCTTTAAGGCCCTCCTAAGGGCTTCCTCAAAGTTTTCCGAGTTTTTGAGTTCCTCCTCTATAAGGTGGGCGATCACCTCGGTATCGGTGTCGCTCTCGAATCTGTGGCCCTTTTTCAAGAGCTCTTCCTTCAGCTCGGCAAAATTCTCAATTATTCCATTGTGCACGAGGACTATTTTTCCAGTGCAGTCCTTCTGGGGGTGAGCGTTAATATCGTTGGGAACGCCGTGAGTTGCCCATCTTGTGTGGCCGATCCCCCTGTTGCCATTCATTTCAAGGAAGCCAAGCCTCTCTGCGAGGTCATCTATCCTCCCGGCGCCCTTTCTAACATCAAGCTTCCCGCCGTCGTCAATTACAACGCCTGCAGAATCATAACCTCTGTATTCGAGTCTCTTTAGACCTTTCAATATGACTTCAGCCGCATTTCTATCGCCAATGTACCCTATTATTCCACACATGACCAAATCCCCCTTCGTCTTTTACTCTCTGAGTACATAAAGGTATGCCGTTAAAAGAGTTTCTGAGGAAAGGCGCAGAAAAGAGAAAGAAAAATCAGACCTTGAGCTCGCCTATATGCTCAAGGACTTTAACCATGAGCTTAACCCCAGCGTCTACATCCCTTTCATCCACAACTTCAGCGTTCGAGTGTATGTAGCGCGCTGGAACGCTTATCGCTCCCGTTGGAACGCCAGCCTTGTTAAGGTGTATCGCCCCGGCGTCGGTTCCACCGCCGAGGAGAATGTCCCACTGGTAGGGTATCTCGTACTTCTTAGCGAGCTCCTCCATCCATCTGACTATCGTCGGGTGGCAGATCACCGAGCGGTCCATAATCTTTATCGCCGTTCCCTTTCCGAGCTGGGTTACCTGTTTGTGCTCAGGCGTACCTGGAACATCGGCCGCTATGGTGACATCGATGGCAAAGCCGTAGTCGGGGTCGATTCCAAAGGCCGAAACCCTGGCACCGCGGAGGCCAACCTCTTCTTGGACGGTTGCGACGAAGTATATATCAGCGTCGCTCTTCTCAAGCTCCTGGGCGGCCTTAACGAGGGTGTAAACCGCTATCCTGTCGTCGAAGGCGATGCTAACGAGCCTGTGCTTTCCGAGGCGCTCAAGCCTGCCGTCCCAGGTGATAATGGTGCCTACCTTAACTCCCATCTCCTCGGCCTCTTCCTTGCTCTCTGCCCCGATGTCAAGGAAGACCTGATCCCAGGTCGGGGCCTTGCTCCTCTCCTCGGGCTTCTGGATGTGTGGCGGGACGCTTCCGCCGACACCGTAGATGTACTCGTTCGGTCCGATCCAGACTTTAAACCTCTGGGCTATCAGGGTTCTTGGGTCAACACCGCCGACCGGGGCGACGCGGAGGAATCCGTTCTTCTCGATGTGCGTTACCATAAGGCCTATCTGGTCCATGTGAGCCGCAAGCATTACCTTTGGCCCACTTCCCTTTTTGTGCGCTATAACGTTGCCGAGCTTATCGACCTTTATCTCGTCAACGTAGGGCTTGAAGGCCTCTATAACAACGTCCCTTACTCCAAGAAACTCGTAGCCGGAAACCCCCGGGGCTTCGACGATTTTCTTGAGAAGTTCAAAGTCCACCATTCTCATCACCTTCCGTTTAGATTTCCGTCTAAATGTTGTTCGCGAGATATTTAAGGTTTTCCAAAATCGAGACTAGTTCCCAGAGGCTAACAGTCGCTAATCTCATAAAAAATCCTCCTCATGGGTAGATCCTCACCCCCATGGCATCCTCGCTGTTGTCATAAATCTCGCGGATTCTGAATAGGTACGCTGGCGTTCTACTCCAGTCCCTTGGCTTTTTCGGCCTGTGGAATACGTCGTGGACGGCGTTGGTGTACTCCCAAATCTCATCCCCAGCGTGAACTTCGACCTCACAACGCACCTCGTATGAAGTGCTCGGAGGAGTGAAGAACAGTATAGTCGCTTCCCTGCTCCCCGAGATGACGTTTTCCCATGTGTGCTTCTTCGCGAGCTCAAGGGAGACGAACTTCGTGAAGTCTATCTTTTCGCGGACGTATATCTCGTTCAGGAGGAACTCAAGGGCTTTCCTTGGATTGTAGGGTTTTCTCAGCTCTTCTCTCAGCTTCTCTATCGTTTCGGACAAAAACTCCTCGCGGTGGACGAAGCCAATCCCCTTTATTGAACCGTTTACCCCGGCTTTTCCGCAGGTTATTATGGCGGCATTGTGCCGGGTGAAGCCTATTAACATCATCAGGGCCAAACTTTCCCTCCGCTAGCTTTCTTATTCCCTCAACCCTCTCCTCAAAGGCGTAACGGATGAACTCCTCCGGTATCATTGGACCACCTTTCAGAGTTCACCCCCAAAGTTAAAAACGTCTTTCGGTCTAATATCGTCCATGAAAAAGCCAGGACTACTCGAACTAGACACCGTCCCGTGCACCTTCATCGAGAGGCTCAACCGCTTCGTCGCTTTGGTGGAAGTTAAAGGGGAAACCAAAAGGGCCCTCGTCACGAACACTGGAAGGCTGGAGGAGTTCATGGTTCCGGGGAGGAAGGTTTTCTGTGTCCCAAAAACAGGCGGAAAGACGGACTTCATTTTGGTCGCCTTCGAAGACTTGGGAGGAAAAGGAGCTGTGATAGACACGAGAACTCAAGCCAAGGCTTTTGAGAGGGCTGTTGAGCTGGGTCTAATCCCATGGCTAAAGGACTGCTTTATAAAGAGGAAAGAGGTAACTGTAGGGAAATCCCGCCTCGACTACCTATTCGGGTGTCCCAATGAAGAGGTCTACGCCGAGATGAAGAGCGCGGTTCTGAGGGGTGGAGAGCGCGGGGAATACGCAATGTACCCGGACTGCCCTTCAACGAGAGGTCAGAAGCATATAAGGGAGCTGATAGAGCTAAGAAGAAGCGGGAAACGGGCGATGATATTCTTCATCGGTGCCATGCCGGGCGTGGAGAAGTTTAAACCCTACGAGAAAGGTGACCCAGAGATAGCGAGGCTTTTGAGGGAAGCGAGAAAAGCTGGCGTTGAGATCCACGCCCTAAGTATCTCCCTAATTCCAGGAAAGGGCATCGTCCTTGAGAGGCCCGAGCTTGAAATCGAAATATAGAGGTCAGATGGCTTTAACCCTTCTTGCAACCTTTGGCCTCGGCTTGTAGAGTATCTTACTGCCGCAGTACGGGCAGCGAACTTCTCTGGCTGTGGCGAGGTCAAGCTCAACCTCCCTACCACACTTGGCACAGCGGTAGATTGCCTTTACCATGGTCATCACCCTGCGAAAAAAGAAGAAGGGCCTCACGCCTTGGAGACAACAACACGCTTTGCGACCTTTCCGGCCGGAGTGGTCGGCAGGTATGCGCCGCCGGCGAAAGTGGCACCACACTTCTGGCACTGCCAGATTCCGGTGCTTATTCTCCTGACGGCCTTCCTTCCGCAGACCGGGCAGACGTGCTTCTGCTTCATCTTGGCTTCAACGGCGGCCACTCTTCTTCTTATCTTGAGACCGTACCTGGGACCAAACCTTCCGGCGGAACCGACCTTTGTGGTTCTTCCCATGAGCATCACCCCTAATTATCAACCTGTTTTCACGACTGTTGGGTTTTTTCGGGGACGTTTTATAAACCTTTGCATAGGGGAAACCCAGTCGGGTTTATAAGGTTTCTTTCTCAGATCAAACCGGTGGTAAGGATGATCAGGGTAAAAGTGCTCGGAAGGGGAATAGAGAGGGAGATAGAATGGAAAAAAGGCATGCTCGTCAAGGACGTGCTCAGAGAGATTGGCTTCAACACCGAGAGCGCAATAGCGAGGGTGAACGGAAGGGTAGCCCTTGAGGATGAAGCCGTTGAAGACGGGGCCAACGTTGAGGTAATACCCGTGGTCTCCGGCGGGTAGTTATTTCGCCTATTGACGAAAGCCACATTGGCAGTAAGCGAAAACCTTTTAAACTTTTGGATACCTACCATTCTCCAGGTGAACTGTATGAACGGGATAAACCTGCTCAGGAGGAAATTAAACGTCGTTAAAAAGCAGAAGGAGTTGCTCATTCTCGAGGAGGCAAAGCTTGTGAGGATGGCACGTCAGAGGAAGGACGTGGCCAAGAAGCTTGAAAAGGTCAAGAAAGAAAAGTTCAGAGTTCTTGCCGAGGAGGCCAAACTGATTCGCGTCATAAAGCAGAGTGCCAAACCTGCCTGATTCTTTTTTTGCTGTACTTTAATTCGCGGGGAATTCAACTCCCCCATTCAACAAGCTTAAAAAGGCCTTTCTCCTATGTGCTTGAGGAGTAAAAGGAGAGGTGATTCTCATGCCAAGGAAAGCCAAGGAGTATCCTGAGGAAGGGGAGTTCGTTGTTGCCACGGTTAAAAATATTCACCCTTACGGTGCGTTCCTCACGCTGGATGAGTACCCCGGCAAAGAGGGCTTCATGCACATAAGCGAGGTCGCTCCCACCTGGGTCAAGAACATAAGGGACTACATCAAAGAGGGGCAGAAGATAGTGGCGAAGGTCATAAGGGTCGATCCCAGCAAGGGACATATTGATCTGAGTTTAAAGCGCGTCAACCAGCAGCAGAGAAAGGCCAAGCTCCAGGAGTACAAGAGAGCCCAGAAGGCCGAGAACCTGCTCAAGATGGCGGCCGAGAAGATAGGAAAGGACTTTGAGACCGCCTGGCGGGAGGTCTGGGTTCCGCTTGAGGAGGAGTACGGGGAAGTTTACGCAGCCTTCGAAGATGCCGCCCAGAACGGAATAGAGGTTCTCAAGGGACTCATTCCCGACGAGTGGCTCAAGGCCCTCAAGCCCATAATCGAGGCCTACGTTGAGATACCGACAGTTACCATCGACGCCGAGTTTGAGATAACGGTTCCAAAACCCAATGGAATCGAGATAATCAAAGAGGCCCTGATAAAGGCCAGGGACAGGGCAAATCAGGAAAAGGACATCGAAGTAAAGTTCTCCTACCAGGGAGCACCGAGGTACAGAATAGACATCACGGCCCCAGACTACTATAAGGCTGAGGAAGTGCTGGAAGACATAGCCGAGGAGATACTAAGGGTGATTAAAGAAGCGGGCGGAGAGGCCACGCTGATCAGGAAGGAGAAGAGGATAAAGAAAGTCAAGAAGAGGGGTAAGTGATGAACTTCAGGATAAGGAAGTGCCCCAACTGCGGCAGATACACGCTCAAGGAAATCTGCCCGGTCTGCGGAACCAAGACCAAGGTAGCACACCCGCCGCGCTTCTCGCCGGAGGACCCCTACGGCGAATATCGGAGAAGGCTGAAGCGTGAGCTTTTAGGGATAACCAGGAGGGAGTGAGATGAAAGAAACCATGATTTACCTCCTTGAAAGGCCCAAGCTCAGGGACCCCGTGTTCATCGAGGGGCTCCCTGGAATAGGTTTGGTTGGAAAGCTGGCAGCGGATCATCTCATTCAGGAGCTCAACGCGGTCAAGTTTGCGGAGCTTTACTCGCCTCATTTCATGCACCAGGTTCTCATCAGGAAGAACTCAGTTGTCGAGCTCATGAAGAACGAATTCTATTACTGGAAGAATCCAGACGAGAACGGAAGGGACCTGATAATCATCACTGGCGACCAGCAGGTTCCGCCCACGGACAGCCCGGGCCACTATGAAGTTGTCGGCAAGATGCTCGACTTCGTTCAGGAGCTCGGTGTGAGGGAGATAATCACCATGGGCGGCTACCAGGTTCCAGAGCTCCAGGGAGAGCCAAAGGTTCTCGCTGCTGTAACACACGAGGAACTCATAGAGCACTACAAAGCAAAACTCGAAGGCTGCCAGGTTGAAGTTATCTGGAGGGAGGACGAGGGTGGAGCTATAGTCGGCGCCGCCGGTCTACTCCTTGGAATGGGCAAGCTCCGCTCGATGTACGGTATAAGCCTGCTCGGCGAGAGCCTTGGGTACATCGTTGATCCTAAAGCGGCTAAAGCCGTTCTCTCGGCTGTCACAAAGATACTGGGCATAGAACTCGACATGTCCGCCCTCGATGAAAGGGCAAAGGAAACCGAAGAGATACTCAGGAAGGTTCAGGAGATGCAGAGGGCGATGCTTGAGCAGAGCATGCCCCCACAGCAGGAGGAAGAGGACAGGGGCTACCTCTGACTTAAGTTCTCCTCTCTTTACTCAACTTTGAAACAAAAAACAGAAAAGCGAGAAATCAGCTCCTGAGAACTTCCTCTAACAACTTCAGTCCCAGCTCAAGGTATTCCCTCGCCTTCTCCTCACTTTTGGCTTCGCTGAAGACCCTTATTATCGGCTCCGTTCCGCTTGCCCTCACGAGAACCCAGCCGTCGTCGAAGATTATCTTGGTTCCGTCTGTCGTGTCCGTCTTGTAGCCCCTCTTTTCAGCGAGCTCGGCAACCTTGGCCACTATGGCCTTCCTGTCGCCCCCAACGTGCCTCTTTGTCTTAAACTGGTAGTACTTGGGGAGTTCATCAATCAGCTCGCTGAACTTCTTGCCCGATTTGGCAAATATCTCAACTATCTTGGCAGTAGTCATCGCACCGTCCCTGCCGAGAACGAAGTCCGGGAAGATAACGCCGCCGTTCTCTTCGCCGCCGATGGTGCCGTTGTTCTCCAGAAGGGCTCTGGCAACGATAAGGTCACCTACCTTGGTTCTCATCACTTTTGCCCCGTTACGCTTCGCTATGTCATCGAGCAGGTTTGAAGTAGCTATGGTGGTAACGAGAAGCCCACCGCTTTTCTCCCTCAGCACGGCGTCGGCAACGAGCGCAAAGGTCTTGTCTCCCTGTATAAAGCGGCCGTTCTCGTCTATGAAGACCGCCCTGTCAGCGTCGCCGTCTTGGGCAACGCCGAAGTCAGCACCAAGGGCTTTGACTATCTCCTTGAACTCCTTCAGGTTCTCTTCGTTTGGTTCAGGGTTTCTGGCCGGGAAGTGGCCGTCCGGGTGGGCGTTAACACTGACGACTTTACAGCCGAGCTCTCTGAGAAGGTAGGGAAGCGTAAGCGAGCCGGCGCCGTTGGAGGTGTCGACAACGACAAAGGGCCTTCTGGCCTTTATCGCCTCGACGTCCACTCTGCTCTTTATTGCCTCGATGTAGGGCTTTATGATGTTCTCCTCGCGAACCTCGCCTATCTCGTCCCATCTGGCCCTGTCAAAGTCCTCGTTGAAGAATATTTCCTCGACGACTGCCTCGCGCTCCTTCTTCAGACCCATGCCGTTTGGCTCGAGGAGCTTTATCCCGTTGTACTCGGGTGGGTTGTGGCTGGCTGTTATGACCGCTCCACCGTCGGCCTTGAAGTGGTTGGTGGCCCACTGTATTGCAGGAGTTGGAGCTATGCCGACGTCGATAACATCACAGCCTACACTCAGCAGGCCGCTGATTAAAGCGTCCTTCAGCATTTCACCGCTTACCCTGGTGTCCCTGCCGACAACGACGAGCGGTCTTTTCCTTCCCTCCCTCTTGAGCATCGTCCCAAAGGCCATGCCCATCTTAAGGGCGAACTCCGGCGTTATCTTCTCGTTCGCTATTCCGCGGACTCCGAAGGTCCCAAAGAGCTTTCCCATTTCAATCCCTCCCGAAATCGTCCTCAAAGCGGACTATGTCATCCTCACCGAGGTATTCTCCTATCTGGGTCTCGATAACCTCAAGAACAACCTTTCCAGGGTTTTCAAGGCGGTGGATGACTCCGGCCGGGATGAAAGTGCTCTCGCCGGGCCTTAGGAGTATCTCCTCGTCCCCGACGCGGACTTTGGCTGTTCCCCTCACCACGACCCAGTGCTCCGAACGATGGTAGTGCATCTGGAGGGAAAGCTTCTTGCCCGGCAGAACGGTAAGGCGCTTTATCTTGTAGCGCTCTCCTTCCTCAAGGACTGTGTAGCTTCCCCATGGTCTGTAAGCCGTTCTGTGGACAATTGCCCTCTCGTCGTTCTTCTCCTTTAGAACCTTGTAAATCTCCTTAACCTTCTGGCTCTCGCCCTTCTTCGCCACGAGGAGAGCATCGTCGGTGTCAATTATGATGAGGTCTTCAACGCCCACCGTTGCGGTGAGACGTTCGGATATTATGAGGTTGTTCTTTGAGTCAACCCCGATGTGATAAGCGTTTTTGCTCGTTATCCTTATGGCGTTCCCATCCTCGTCCTTCTCCAAAACCTCGTATATCGCGTCGAAACTGCCAAGGTCGTTCCAATAGGTGTTGAGCGGGACTACCGCCGCCTTGTCGGTCTTCTCCATGACTCCGTAGTCGATGCTTATATCCGGGGCCAGCTCGTAGGCCTTCTCTATGCTCTCCTCCTCGAAGGCCTTTACAACCTCGGGCGCGTGCCTCTCTGCCTCCTCAAGGAAGAGCGACGTCGAGAAGGCAAACATCCCGCTGTTCCAGTAGTAACCGCTCTCAACGTATTTTTTAGCCGTCTCAAGGTCTGGCTTCTCCTTGAACTCGGCAACGGTATAGCCGAGAACCTTCTCACCTTCCTTGATTGCCTCACCCGGCCTTATGTAGCCGTAGCCGGTGTGTGGCCTAGTCGGCTTTATGCCGAAGGTCACCAGATAATTCCTGGCCAGCTTCTCTGCCCTAACGAAGGCAGTCTCGTAGGCCCCGTTCACCTCGATGAGGTGGTCGCTGGGCAGTACCGCAACGACGGAGTCGCCAAAGATTTCATCTACCGTCTTAACCCCCCAGTAGATGGCCGGAAGGGTGTTTTTGCCAACCGGTTCAAGGAGAATGTTCTCGGCTGGAAGCTCAACGCCGAGCTCCCCCAGGTCGTCGAGAACCCTGAATTTGTACTCCTTGTTGGTAACGACGAATATTTCCGCCGGCCTTGAGAACTTAAGCGCTCTCTCGACGGTCTTCTGGAAGAGGCTTCTATCGTCAAGAAAGCGGACGAACTGTTTGGGCATCAGTTCCCTGCTGAGCGGCCACAGGCGGGTCCCCTTACCCCCAGCCAAGATCAGCATCTTCATAGTAACCACCTTTTAGCTTCTGCCCACTGTTTTGTTTTACTGGTTTTTAACTTTGGCGAAAGGAAAAAAATCAGCGAAGTGCAAACTCACCGACGAAGGCCGAGCTTGAGATGGTGTCTCCAATGCCAACTGTTGACTTTGGCTTCGCAACTATCTTCGTCGGGACAAAGGCAAGCTGATAGGCACCAACCTCAGCTATGCCATCTTTCATGCCATACTCCTTCACAAGGGCCTCCTCCACAGGCTTGGCCTTCTCGTTGACCGGAACGTCCATGGCCTTGACGACATCGTCTATCGAGCGCACATCACCTAGCTTCGCCTTTGCTGCAGCAGCTAAAGCCGCGAAGAGGAGGGCATCGCGGACGAAGTCGCCCTCGTATTCCGTTAGTGCAAGGTAGTAGCCGTAGGTGTGGAAGTGTATCCTCTTCACGCCGGTTTTTTCAGCGAGCTTGAGCATGGCCTCTGTAACCGCTATCGGATCAACGGGGTCGTGAGAGAGAAGCTTCTCAGCAAGGCCTTTCTCACCCATTACCTCCATTATCGAAGCCAGCTCAACTTCGTTCAGTCCAACGCTCCAGAACTTTCCGAGCAAATCAATGATGGCTTTTCTCACAGTCTCATCCGGTGTAAAGGCGAACTCAAGGTGGACGGGGATGCCCTTCTCATTCAGAACCTCCAGGTGTTGTTCAATGATTTCAAACGGCTCGCGGTAGTTTTCCTTCGTAAGCGCCTGGAGGCCGCTGATAATGGCAAGTTGGGCCTCTGAGGCTATCTCACCAAAGTGTTTGAGGAACTCGGGCCTTATGTAGACGTTCGGGTTGTAGTCGTCGGCCGAGCCTATGAAGCGGTTCTCCCTCGGTGCCTCAAGGTCAAAAACGGTAAAGCCCCTTGGAAACTCGTAGATGTAGTGGAGGCAGTTCTCCTCGTCTCCTCCGAAGTCCCTCGGGTGGACGAGCTTTAGTCTTCCCTCCTCAACCTTCGGAACGTATATTGGGCCGTCTTTGAAGAGGCTCGCCTGAAGGCCGGAAAGCTGGGGGACGTGCGCTATAACTGGAACGCCGTACACACCGCCGAGGAGGTTTGCCATTATGCCGACCTGACCGCCCATCCTGAGCTCGTCCCAGCCCCAGCGCTTCATGTAAAAGCGCGTTGAACAGCTCTCGACGAAGAGCTCGGCAGCTTTTCCCCTCTTTATGCTCCAGAGGATTGAGCCGAGCAACTGGGGGACGTTCTCTATCCTTTTGGGAAGCTCCTCAGCGTACTGGAAAACCTCCTCTTTACCGGCCTTCTCAACGCGCTCCTCCAAGTCTTTTCGCTCCAGATACTTGACGGCGTCGATGTTGGTGTTGTAAGCTAAGAGAACCCTTCCGGTGCTGCCAATCCTAGCCCTAACCTTCTCGAAGGCAGAAGCGTAAAGGTTATCCCAGGCCACATGTATCACCGGGAGTGAAAAAGATGGGAGAGCTAATAAGAGTTTCGCTGGCTTTTTCCGCGGAGGTATTTACGACCACCCACTTCCACAACTTTATAGATCTCCCCTTCAAGTACTTCAAAATCTGGCTTTTCTATCTCGTAGGTTTCGTAGCTCTCCATGTCCATAAGCTGGATTTCCTCACGGCCGATGCTTGTAACCATTGCCTCGCTCTCAGTGGCCTCGACCACGTCTATCTCCTCTCTCTTTACGGTTTTCCAATCAATGTGCTCGCTCTCCCCTGTGCTGAGGTTCTTTACCGACATTCCCCTTCCATCAACTCTCTCGACTTCGTAGACCCTGCCCGCTCTATCCGAAACTATGTCACCCTTCCTGAACTTTGGCAGTCTAACACTCACACTCGTACGGTAGACCTCTTTACTGGTCTGTCTGTCGAGGCCGACCAGCTCATAGGCCTCGCTGATCGTTCCGCCAAAGCGCTCCTTTATCGCCTGGGCCAGCTTTCTCGCGGCACTTGTGGAGCCCATGTAGAAGTCCAACCCTTCTTCCTTCTCGATGGTGTCCTGAATAAAGCCCATCCTGTCCTTCCTCATTATCTCGTCGACTTTTTTCTCAACGAGATCATCTATGGCTTTCCGCTCTTCACTGCTTAGCTCTCTGCCCTCTGCGCGAACCTGCAAAATGGCCTCGAAATAGCCACCAAGAAACTTTTGACAGCGGGGACACACCGTCTGGCGGACGTAAACAGTAACGTACTTTCTCTCATCGTGCAGCTCACGCTGAAGCTCGTGTATCCTCGCTTTAACCCGGACTTCATACGTTATTATGGCCGGGAAGTATTCAATGTGCCAATCAACCGGCTCAAAAGAAACCACCGCCTTTCCAACAGGGAGTTCTTGAGTTGATTCCAGCTCCTCGGGGGACACCAGCTCAAAGGTTTTGACCCTCTCATCGAGGGAATTTTCAATGGCCTCAAGCAAAGCGCTCTCCGCCACCTCAAAGATCAGCTCTTCGAGTTCGTAAGTTTTTGGATCAACCCAGACGCCCCTCTTTTTATAGCTCCCGCAGTTCTGACAGAGTTCCGTGTTGAGTTCATCATCGATGAGAAGGACCGGATTCTCCTTCCTAAAGCACACCTGGCAGAGGCCCTCAATTAAGGGACCACCTTCGCTCTCGCTTATACCACACCTGTAACAGAAGCGCTCACCCATAACCATCACCACATCAGCTTTGCCATCTGGGCGTGAGGTATTCCTTCAATCCTCAGAACCCTTTCGGGGTCAACGTAACCGAGTTCTATCGCCTTTGAGACGCATCTCTCCCCGGTCAGGTTGGCTATGGTGGCCTCTTCCAGGAGGGACTCCAGGGCGTCTTCATCCATCAGCTCGCCTTTGTAGAACCTCTCCCTGACCTCAAGCTTAAGCTTACCCTCCCTGAACGTCTTTCCAAGCAGTTCTTCATCACATGCTGCCAAGAGAACCTCGCCCTGAACACGATAGATTTTAACGTATATCATGACCCTTCCCGGACGCCCTAAAGGCGAAGGGTTTATAAACCCTGCCGGGCGAAAAGTTTAAAGCAATTTTTTCTAACATTATGTTAGAGAAGAAGGAGGTGGTAGAGATGGAATCAGATATGGGGAAGCTCCTCGATATCCTCGGGAACGAAACTAGGAGGAGAATACTCCTCCTGCTCACGAGAAGACCTTACTTTGTGAGTGAACTGAGCCAGGAACTTGGAGTAGGACAGAAGGCCGTGCTCGAACACCTCCGAATACTAAAGAGCGCAGGGTTAATCGAAGAACGGGTTGAAAAAATCCCCCGCGGGAGGCCAAGAAAGTACTACACGATAAAAAGGGGCTTTAGGCTGGAGGTGCTCCTAACTCCCTACACCTTCGGCACTGAAATTTACGAGCCCAGGAAACCCGGAACTAGAGAAGTTTACTCAAGGGCCAGAGCCCTAATCAAGGCCCATGAGCCAGTGGAAGAGAAGATAGGAGAGCTTGTGGATTTCCTGGGCGAGATAGAAGTAAAGCTGAACGAACTACTTGAGGCCAAGAGAGAACTGGAAGAGGTCAGGCTTCTGATTGAGACGTACATAGAGAACCTCCTGAGAAGGGTTGCACAGGAAGACGAGAAGCTCGTCGAGGAGATAATACACGAGATCGAGCCTAAGCTGCCGAAGAGAATACTGGAAAGAATCAACGACTTTTAGGAAGCGGGAAGAAAAGAAGGCTTAGGTCAGAGTATCTTGCCTTCTTCCTTCATCCTCACGAGCCTGGTTATGTAGCCCGCTATCCTGTTCCTGATGGTTTTGCTCTGGACTGTGGTGAGCTCCTGAACCATCCTCTTGTTGTGCTCAAAGTCCCTCGTGAACTTATCCGGATAGCGGTCAAACAGCTCGCGAGCAACCCTCTTGATGAAAGCCTGCTTGATGTTCCCCATTTCGATCCCTCCGTTATCTTGACTGAAACCATAGCCAAATTCAGGCACTCGTTTTAAAACTTTTCCCTCAAGGGAGAAGCTCCTCTATCCTCTTCCCAAGCCTCACAAAGTAGCCCCTCTCGTAGACCACCTCTCCATTAACAAGGACCGCCTCCACGTCGCTTCCCCTCGCTGAATAGACAATATGGGAGTACGGATTCTCCGGAGGTGTAAACCACGGCTTTCTGCCGTTTATCAGTAGAAGATCCGCGAGGTAGCCCGGCCTAATCAGGCCAACGGCAATACCCAAAGCTCTGGCCCCGTTAACCGTTGCCAGCCTCAGAACTTCCCTGGCGGAGATAGAACGAGGTTTCCCTGACATCAGATTCGAGAACAGGGCCATGCACCTCATCTCCGCAAACATGTCGATGGAACCAACAGGGTTGGGAGAATCTGTTCCAAGGGCCACGTTAAGGCCGAGCTCCACCAACCGGGGGAGATTTACCGTTTTTGCTTCGAGCTCAACGTTGCTGGAGGGGCAGTGGACAAGGGTAGAACCCGAGGAAGAAAGCGCTTTCATTTCGTTCTCTAACAGGTAGACCCCGTGAACACCAATGAGGCGCTCGTTGAGAACGCCCGCCCTATGCAGGAACTCAACGGGCTTCAGGTTGTATCTTCTGCGAAGTTCCCTTACCTCCCCTCTGCTCTGGGCCAGATGTATGTGAACCCTGCCATCTTCCTCTTCAGAAACTTTCGAGATCTCCGACATCAGTTCCAGGCTTACCGTGTTGGTTGCGTGGGGTGCAAGGGTTGGGACAACAAGGTCGCTCCTTCCGCGCCATCTCTTAAAAAACCTGAAACCCTCTTCGGGAGCAGCGTGTGGAAAATCCACAAGATCAATTATCGTGTGCCCGACAAAAGCCCTGATGCCTATCGTTTCGGCCGTTCGGGCTATTTCTTCCGCAAAAAAGTAGTGGTCGTTTATCGTAGTTGAGCCGTTTGCAATGGCTTCCGTCATTCCAAGGAGGGTCCAGTTCCGTATTTCCTCTCTGGTCCATTCCCTTTCCCTTGGCCAGATTATCTTCTCCAGCCATTCCTGAGTTGGCATGCTTTCACCGATGCCTCTAAACCTAGCCATCGCCACATGAGTGTGAGCGTTGATCAACCCGGGCATCACAAAGAACCCGTTCCCGCCGTAAACCCTCTCCGGGCCGAACTCTCCAACCCTCTCAGCGGGCACGACTTTGGCTATTTTGTTGCCCTCCACCAAAACGGCGTGATCCGGAAGGACCTTCTCGGCATCGACGATGGTTCCAACCAAGGCCAGCACTGTCCACCACCCTCTGTTGTATTGGCAATCCATTGATTAAACCTTTTGTCGTTTTGTCATCTAAAGACCCAAAGGATTTAAATCCCCGATCACAAAGGGAATACCATGCCCCCGGTAGTTGAGATAAACGACAGAATCACGGTACTTTTGCTCTGGCTTAATTGACGCTCTTCTCCAATACACTTGTCTGGACCAAATTAGTTAGCGTTATAAACTCGAGTTCAAAGCCTTTGGAGGTGGTAACTGTGATCGATAAGATTTACTGCGCCGATGTTAGGCCCGAACTGGAGGGTAAGAGGGTTAAACTCGCTGGCTGGGTTTACAGGAAGAGGGAAGTCGGAAAAAAGGTCTTCATAGTCCTCAGAGACTCCAGTGGAATAGTCCAGGTGGTCTTCTCAAAAGACCTGAGCGAAGAGGCCTACAGGGAAGCGAAGAAACTCGGCATCGAATCGAGTGTAATCATCGAGGGGACTGTTAAGGCCGACCCGCGCGCCCCCACTGGTGCGGAAGTTCAGGCAGACAAACTTGAGGTAATCCAGAACGTCGAGTTCTTCCCGATCACCAAGGATGCAAGCCAGGAGTTCTTACTGGACGTGAGGCACCTCCACCTCCGCTCTCCAAAGGTAGCGGTCATAATGAAGGTCAAGGCCACGCTGATGCAGGCAGCCAGAGAATGGCTCCTTCAGGACGGCTGGTACGAGGTCTTCCCGCCGATATTGGTTACGGGAGCGGTTGAAGGCGGTGCCACGCTCTTCAAGCTCAAATACTTCGACAAAACTGCTTACCTCAGCCAGTCCGCACAGCTCTACCTTGAGGCGGCAATCTTCGGCCTCGAAAAGGTCTGGTCGCTCACGCCTAGCTTTAGGGCCGAGAAGAGCAGAACGAGGAGGCACTTAACTGAGTTCTGGCACCTCGAGCTCGAAGCCGCCTGGATGGACCTCTGGGACATCATGAAAGTCGAGGAAGAGCTGGTAAGCTACATGGTGCAGAGAACCCTGGAGCTCAGGAGGAGCGAGATCGAACTCTACAGGAAGGACGACATCAAAACCCTCAAGAACACTGTCCCTCCCTTCCCGAGGATAAGCTACGACGAGGCGATAGAGGTACTCCAGAGCAAGGGCGTCAACATAGAATGGGGCGATGACATGGGAGCAGATGAAGAGAGAGTCCTAACTGAGGAGTTCGAGAGCCCGTTCTTCGTCTACGGCTATCCAAAGCACATCAAGGCATTCTACATGAAGGAAGACCCGAGCGACCCGAGAAAAGTCCTCGCGGCAGACATGCTGGCTCCAGAAGGCTACGGCGAAATCATCGGCGGTTCCCAGCGTGAGGACGACTACGACAAGCTGGTGCAGAGAATCCTTGAGGAGGGCATGAAGCCGGAGGACTACCAGTGGTACCTCGACCTCAGGAAGTACGGCTCGGTTCCGCACAGCGGCTTCGGTCTCGGCCTGGAGAGGCTCGTTGCATGGGTTCTCAAGCTCGACCATGTCCGCTGGGCCACGCTCTTCCCGAGGACGCCGAGCAGGCTCTACCCCTGATCTAATGTGTTACATCTTTTTGATTTTTCTTCTCTGCTTTTGTCGTCAGATCTTTTTTCGATAAAGGTCAAGGTGTTAAATTGATGAGGCAACAATCGGTTTCTAGTCCTCCCAAATTTATACCCCACTAGTACTACTAAGACCATGCCAAAGAGAAATAATATATAAACTCCCTTAACAGTTCCCACAGATATTAGATTTACAATTGAAGATCCTTGATTTGAGGTTATAGTCTTCAAAATAGTCCCAACCTCATCAATTGAGTGGGAAACAAAAGAATAAATTTTCTCAAATCTTAAACTGGGAAGGATTGCTATTAAAATAGTCAATACAGAAGAAAACACGTTCTTTTTTGTAAAAATTCCCCCCGATATAAATAACAGCAGTACCCATGATGTAAGAAAACCCAAGAAGATCCCAGTTAGAAAAATTAGCAACACAATCAACACCAAGGATGAAAGATTAAAATGCCTCACAACTCCTGAAATGCCTATTGCTACATATTCAAAAAGTTTCGCACTAAGAAAAACAGATGCCTCATAAATAAAAAGAAGCAGAATGATTTCACCAATAATTCCCATTTTAGAGTTTAACTTAAGGAGTAAACCCCATATCGTATTTTTAAGTAGTTCATTTCCTCTAGCTCTCCTGCATACTACTGGAGAGTTAGAGCGCGGTGCATAGTACCAGAAAAGTTTGCATAACACCCAAATACTCCCCAATAAACCCAAGATCCAACCTGCCAATACTGCTACCAACATTAGCCATCCATCATGTCCCATAACCATTAAATGTTATGCCTAGCTTATGGATATAAATAACTTTCTATTCCAAATCATTGTTAGAACCTCAAAAAGCAGTAGTCAACGACATTCCGCCAGCGCTTTCGTCAGAAAGGGCTGATTGGGGGGTGTGGGGGCGTCAGCCCCCCAGTGGTTTAAGAAAAACGGGGTTGCGGGGTGAAACCCCGCATCGGGGGTTTGAGAGTACAGGAAGCTTTTAGAAAAAGCTTCACCAAAGTTTGTGATTCCTAATTGAGATTCTACTCCCAGAGGATTTCAAGTGAATTCGTAGCATTAACGAGGGATTCTCTGGAGAGACTCCCATTGAAAGGGTTCACTCTCACCGCGCTCCTTTGGAGCGCTAAAAAGGCGAACCCACTTGAAAAACGCTCCGGATAAAGAATCCACTCTCAAAAAGCAACTTTAACGAGAAATCCTGCCAAAATTGCCATTTTAAACAAGAATCACAAATTTTCCGTCAACGCTTTGCGTCAGCAAAGGGTTGTATGGTGGGCCCGCGGGGATTCGAACCCCGGACCTCCGCCGTGTGAGGGCGGCGTCATAACCAGTCTAGACCACGGGCCCGTCCCGTCTAATGGAACGGGAACGCCGTTATAAATTTTTCGTCATCTCAACCGCGGAAACTTTTTAACCCTCCCGTCCATCCCCCGCCGGAGGTGAGAGCTTGAAAATACTGTGGGCACCATGGAGAATAGAGTACATACGCTCACCAAAGCATGAAGGCTGCATATTCTGCGACTTTCCAAAAGAGAACCGCGATAGGGAAAGGTTAATCCTCTACCGCGGGAAGCACAGCTTCGTGATAATGAACAACTACCCCTACAACCCGGGCCATGTCATGATCGCCCCATACAGGCACGTTGGGAAGTGGGAAGACCTCACTGATGAAGAGCTCCTCGAGATTATGAAGCTCTCCCAGCTCATGATAAGGGCCCTAAAGAAGGCCATGAACCCGGACGGCTTTAACCTCGGAGTTAACCTCGGTCGCGTTGCCGGGGCAGGTATAGACGACCACGTCCACCTCCACATAGTGCCAAGGTGGAACGGGGACACTAACTTCATGCCAGTAATAGCGGACACGAAGGTCATCCCCGAGTCCCTGCAGGAAGCCTACGACGAACTGAAAAAGGCAATAGAAGAAGTACTAAAGGAGTAATGGCCTCAGGAGTGGTGGCCCTCAGCACTTCTCAGTGCCGGGCCAACCGCTCATCATCGGCCTTTCCCTTTTAGCTAAGCCTCTTTCTCATGAACTCCTCGAACCTGCTCATTGCCTCCTCAAGTATCTCCACCGGCGGCAGG
Organism: Thermococcus gorgonarius; assembly: GCF_002214385.1. Taxonomy (NCBI): domain Archaea; kingdom Methanobacteriati; phylum Methanobacteriota; class Thermococci; order Thermococcales; family Thermococcaceae; genus Thermococcus; species Thermococcus gorgonarius. The sequence goes on from NZ_CP014855.1 coordinate 1,039,006, forward strand.
AAGACTATCCTGAAGTGCCATTCACCGGCCCTTCCAAACCCTGACCCGTGGACGAAGAGAACATGGGCCTCGTGGAGAACATCAAGAACGAACTCCTTATCGCTCTTCCACTTCGAGCGCTCCTCTATCCTCGGGAAGATGTAGAATGCTCCCTGGGGCTTCTGAGTGCTTACTCCGGGAATTTCTGTCAGGCGTTTGTAGATGTAGTCCCTCCTCTCACGGAGCTTTTTCATGTACTCTTCGAGGTAATCCATCGGGCCGGTCAGGCCGGCTATGGCAGCGAACTGAGCCGGTGTGCTCGGGCATATTCTTATACGCATGAGCTTGTCAATAGCTTCTCTGACCTCAGAGAGTTTGTCCTCGGGGTCAACGTAGTAGAAGTAGCCCAAACGCCAGCCGGTTGCGAAATAAACCTTTGAGAGACCGTTCATAACTATTACCGGGACGTCCTTAGTGAGCGAGCCGGGGGAAACATGCTTTCCTTCATAGGTCATGAGATCGTATATCTCGTCGCTTATAACGGGTAAATCGTACTCTCCTGCAAGATCAAGGATGGCTTTTACGGTTTTCTTTTCGTAGAGTGCACCCGTCGGGTTGTTGGGGTTTATCACAGCTATAGCCTTCGTCCTCTCGTTTATTCTCTTCCTCATATCGTCTATATCGGGCTGCCAGCCGTTCTCCTCTATTGTATCATACTCGTTGGGGATTCCCCCATAAAACTTAACCAAGCCAGTATACGGTGGATAGCTCGGACTCGGTACGAGGATGTTGTCACCGGGGTCAAGTAAACCACCGAATATGAGCTGAAGTGCTTCGGTAACGGCCGTGGTAACGCGGACATCGTCAGGAGTTATGTCAACGCCGTTCTTCCTTTTCTCGCGCTGGACGACGGCTTCCCTCATCTCCGGAAGGCCCTCGCTCGGGCCATAGTAGTTGTGTCCTTCCTTTATGGCGCGACAATAGGCTTCCTGCATGTGCTCCGGTGGCTGGAAGTCGTACTTCCCGGGGTCGCCTATGTTGAGACGGATGACCTTTATCCCCTTCTTTTCGAGCTCCCTGGCGGGAAGAACAACATCCCTTATGGCGTATTCAACGCCCATGGCCCTCTCAGACGGACGAATCATTTCAATCACCACCTTAATGATGAGACCTCATTCATAAAAACCTTTTCATACCTTTCGCTTTGCGTGGCCACCAAACTTCCCAAAAATTTTATAACAATCGAATGGAAGCGCCTCCTATGAACATTCTAATTCCCCTCTCCCTTGGTCTCGTCCTCGGATACGCGCTACGTGGCAAAAGCTCTTTCAGGGCTATAAGGAGAGACGTTCCTTTAAGTGCGACGGTTTTGCTCCTTGTATTCCTTATGGGAGTCGAAACAGGGAAAGTCGAAATCGATGCTGGCTGGCTTACAGTCTCTTCTGCCGTTTTTGCCGTGCTGACCTCCGCTGGTAGTCTTCTCTTTGGTTTTCTCCTCTGGAGGTGGTTGAAGTGAGCCGCTTCTCGGCCCTTGTTCTTACCTCCCTAACACTCGGCTTCATAACCGGCAGAATTTTATCCCCAGACCTTGGAGCCCTCTATGAGTGGGTTCTCTACGCCTTGATTTTTCTGATAGGTCTGGATCTAGGAATGGAATTCGACTTCAATGCCCTGAGAAAATCGGGGCGTTTGGGACTTTCTCTTGCTGTTACAACAATTCTAGGGTCTATAGCGGGGGCACTCCTTGGTGGACTTCTCTTGGATATCCCCATAAGGTACGCCTCGGCGATAGGGGCTGGCTGCGGCTGGTACTCGATAACCGGCCCGATAATAGCCCAATACTCGGCCATTTACGGCACGCTGGGATTTCTTGCCAACCTACTCCGGGAAATCCTCACCGTCACGCTCTACCCCTTCCTTGTAAGGTGGATCCCTCCAGAAGTAGGCCTCACCATAGGTGGGGCAACGACAATGGACACGACGCTTGGGGTGATAGCAAAGACGGGAGGAAAAGAAGTCTCCCTCGTTGCGTTCATCCACGGTTTCGTGATAACCATGCTGGTGCCTTTCCTTCTACCACTAATACTGGGAGGGGGGTAAAGATAAGAAAAAAGCTCACTCCTTCCAGCGCGGGTTGTCCACTACCTTGACTTCTCCGTTCTCCTCGATGACGATCTTAGAGAAGCCCTTGTCCTTTATAGATCCGTAGTCATGGCCGGCATCCGCTGGATAGACCGCGAGGAAGATGAACGGCTCGTCGCCGGTGTTCACCGTTCTGTGCGCCCAGTAGGGTGGAACGTAGACGACGGTTCCAGGTCCCATAGGTATCCACTCGGCCTCCCCTTCCGGTGTCTGAAGGAGCATTCCGCCCTTCCCCTTGATACCGTAGTATATCTCAGCCCTGTCGGCCTTTGAGTGGAAGTGTCCCTTCGTGAAGAAGAACTCCTTACCGACCTTACCGGGATAGAGAACTGTGGTTGCGAAGTTAAGGTCGCCTTCCTTCTCTTCCTGTTCCACCGCGTAGACCTCGTAAACGACCGGGTCGTCCTTGAGGAGCTCGTTGTAGGCATCCTCATCGAGGAAGTAGCCCTTGAGGTCGCTGAGCCTCCTGACGAGCTTTTTGGCCCCGGGAATTACACCAGTTTCAAGATCGATGTTAATTCCAATTGGTTTCTTGTACTCCATAAGCATTCACCGGGGTAAGATAACTCAAGACCCTATTTAACCTTTCCCTTTTGTATCACCAGCAGTGTTACAGAAGGGCCATGAATGTGTAAGCAACCCCTATCATAATCGCCCAGTAGGCAACGTTCCACCTCATTACCTTCCAGCCATCCAGAGGAGGGATAGGCCAGAGGTTGAAGAAAGCCACCCACAGGTTTACGGACGATGTAAAATACACCACCTTAAGAGCCCATCCACTCAATGGAAGAGCGTATAAAAGTGCAACTCCAGCCACTCCGAGCAGAAGGTTCGTCAGTGGGCCGGCTGCCGCTATCTTACCAAATGCCCGGGGATCGTGGTAGGTGTACAGTCCCCTGATCTGAAGGGCACCCAGGGCGGCGAATATCCAGGTCTCTCCAGTAAGAAAGCGGGACAAGATACCTATGATAATGGCCAAGATTATTCCCAGATCCCATCGGCGGTAATAGGCTATAAAGCCGTACCGCCCTGCCAGATGTTTATGGGCAAGCTCGTGGAAGACAAAACTCAGAAGAACGGCTATTCCAGCATAGGGGACGTTTTTTAGTTCAAAGTTTGAAAATAGCAGGGTGAGCACAAAAAAAGACAACGTCAAATCCTCGAACTCGCGATAATTCATCTAGCTTTCACCTCAATTTTCTTGCCGAGAACAAGCTCGGCCGCTTTCACTGCAGCACCCCCAGTTCCAACGGCTATTCTAACCTGGTCGGCTGGAACATAGACGACTATCTTATCCCCATCGTACTCAACATCCAAGATCTCGACGTTGAGCATTCTCCTGAGCTTTTCGAAAGTCTCGTCCATAGTTCTCCCCCGGATGATGTTGAAGGATGATTATAAAAGTTTCACGGTGAGTTCAGTCAAAAGCCGAATTCAGGAGACGCTCAATGCCTTCCCTGTGTCCTAGACCAACAACGGCAACTACCTTTGGCTTCCTGGTTACGGCAAAGAGGTTCCTGACTATCGAGACGAGGTTCCTCGCCATGATTGCGTTTCGCTCTTCGACCAGAACCCTGTAAAGGTAGGGATACCTCCTTCGAAACTCAAGAGTCATCCACCGGTAATCGTCCATAGGGTTGGCGAGCGTTTCCGCTCCACCAACCAAGGGCAAAAACACCGAAAAGCCCTCCAATAGGAGAAGTAACTTCTCCCTCCTGGGGGCAGCAAGGATTTTGGCCAGAATAGTTCTAATGTCTTCATCTATAAGGTACAGAGGGATCCCCATCTCCCTGGCGGCTTTCACAGCCGCGATCATTTCACCACCGGGTTCCATTCCAAACTCCTTTCCGAGAACTTCCTCAAACTTCGTCAGTAGATAACCAACCAATCCACCTCGACCGAGTTTAAGGCTTGTTACGAAGTCTGCCTTCTCTCCAGAGAGAAGAGAGTGGAAGCGAAGTGGATCTAGCTCGACCGCTACGGCGGTGGGCCTTTCCTTTTTTATTGCGGAAACAACCTCCTCCCTGCTGAGAGGAGAGACGTGCATCGTCCCTATCACCTTCACATAACGCAGGTAGTTCATGAGGCTCCCTCCAGGACGTTCCCGAGCTTCCAATGGTCAGATTCAACTGTCAGAAGATCGAAATCTTTTGGAACAATAAAGTCCACGTCGCACAGTTCAGTGGCTTTGGACAGGTATTCATCATGGGAATAGCGGAAGGCCCTGTGGAAGAGGGCGAGGAGTTTTACCTTTGCCTTTTTTGCCACTTCACAGGCCTCCTCGACTGTGGAATGATAGCTCTCCCCCCTATCCTCAGGAACCAGGTAGGTTGCATCATGGATAAGAAGATCCGCTTTTTCGGAAAAGAGAACCACCCTTTCACAGGGTGCCGTATCGCCGGTGTAAACCAGTTTAACGCCCCTTCTCCGAGGTCCCGTCACATCCTCCAAACGGATGATCCTGCCGTTCAACTCGATTTGACCCTCGCGCTCGAGCTTTCCAAGTAAGGGCCCGGGTTTCAGTCCATAAACCTTTAACTTTTCCGGGAGGAACTTCCCGCGCCTGTCTTTCTCCTTGAATACGTAGCCAAGAGCCGGAATCCCGTGTTCAACTCTGAAACTCCATACCTCATACCCATCGAACTTTAGCCTGGCCTCTCCGAGTTCGTGGACGTGGATATCAAAGACGGGCCTAAAAAAGCCGCTGTTGATAAAGTTCCGGACGAACTCGAAGGTGTGCTTTGGCCCGTAGATGTGAAGGGGCTTCTTTCTGTTCCAGAGGTTCATGGTCTGGAGAAGCCCCCCAAGACCGAGATAGTGGTCACCGTGGAAGTGAGTTATAAATATCTTATCTATTTTCATCGGGCTGAGCTTTGCGATGTTCATCTGCCGGATTGTTCCCTCCCCAGCGTCAAAGAGTAGGATTTCACCCCTGTACCTCACCGCTATTGAGGGAACGTTCCGTTCCCTGTTCGGCATTATACCCCCCGTCCCGAGAAAGTAGATCTGTACCATGTTTGAAAATCCCCCTGCCGTCTTAAAAGCTCTACCCTCGGAAAGAGTTAAAACCCACAAGCTCATAGATTTTACCGGTGAAGCAAATGGAAGAAATCATGAGAGCTATTGAGGAGAAAGACACAAAGAAACTCGCCAGCCTTCTCTACTACAAGGTAGACGAACTCAGCGACGAGCAGCTCGAGGATATCCTTAAAAAGGTTGAAGAGCTGGCCCTGGAAAAAAAGGACTACGAACTTTACAAGCTGGTCGTCTATTACTATCACGAGTTCCTCGAGGTGGACAAGATAAGCGAGTTCGAGGAGGTGGCAGAGAAGGAAGGTTCGTTCGAAGCTAAGTTCCACTTGGCTGACCTTTATTTCCTCCTCGGAGAGCTTGAGAAAAGTTTCGCCCTGTATCAGTCTCTCCTGGAGGAAGAGATAGCCAAAGGAAACACCGAGCACGTTGCAGAGATTTACTACAACATGGCGCTGATTCAGGAGGAGCTTCAGGACTACGAAAAGGCCTACGAACTTCTCGAACTGGCGGAAAAGAAATACGAAGAGCTGAAAGACGAGGAAAAGATCCTTCATATACAGGTCTACAAAGCCTACGTGAAGTTCGAAATGGGGGACATCTACGAGGCAAAGGCCATGCTCGGTTCTCTACTTCCCAGGGTAGTTGAGACAGGAAACAACGCACTCCTGGCTGAGATACACCTTACATTTGAGGAGATATTCGAGGAGAAAGATAACTACGAGGCGGCGCTCCAGGAGTGCCTGTATGCAATGCTGAGGGCCAAAGGAACGGAGTACTACGATGTCGCCTTCGATGCACTTGTCGATGTTCTGTGGCAGCTCTTCCTTGAGGACAACTTCGAGACTGTATACAACAACATCGACATGTTTAAGAACGCGTTTCCGGAGCTGGCGGAGTTCTTCGAGGGCGTTAAGTACTTGGCCCTCTTCAAGGACGGAAAAGTTGAAGAAGAAAAGCTCCGGGAAATCATCGAACAGGTTAAGGACAGGAGACTCTTAGACCTTCTGGAGTTCCTTGGTGAGGCAGAGCTCTGAGGCCTTCTCCATTATCTTTTCTCCAACGGGATCGCTACCTCCCAGCCTCTGATAAAGGTTGTAGTTCTCACAAATCCTGTCGCACAGTCTTTTGGCCAGATTGACGTTCGAATTTACTGCCACTTTGAGTCTCGTAAAATCAACGGCCATCTCGATCAGCGCGCAGTCAGCTCTGCTGAACGGTCGGGGAACCAGAGAGCCTTCGATTATGCCAAGAACGTCCAGAGCACATGTTAAAACCCTCGTCCTACCAAGCTCATCTTCATGATCCTTCAGCTTCCAGTTTACCCGCCCATAGAACCCGGGAATCCCCTCAACCCACCTGAATTCTCCCCGTCTCACCAGGGTAAGGCCTTCCTTGGGAGGCATGTTTAGAGCAAGTCTAACTATTAGGCCGGCGTCGTTAGTAATCTGCAGGGAAGCGTAGGGGTGCCTTTTGATCTCCTCCGCGCTCTTTCCTCCAAAGAGCTTGAAGAAAAGAGTACCGCCCCTTCTAATCACTCCAACGGGTGTTACATTTGACTGGGTGACGAGAAGCATCTCGTAAACCTGTCCCTCAGATAGAAAATCCAAGAGGGGGATCATTGAAAATCCCTCAATCCTCTGTTTGGGGTGGAACCATATGCCGTCTCCCGGATTTTAGAACCTGACCGGTTATATGGATTTTGGTCGGGATAAGTTTAAAAATACCTGATTTTAAATTCAAAACCAGGGAGAACACATATGAGCAGCCAACGAACCGAAAAAGCCGTGATTGCCAGGGATTTAGCGATATATTACGGTTCCAAACCTGCTTTGGAAGGAGTTACATTTGATCTCAACGCAGGCGAAACTCTATTACTCCTGGGCCCAAACGGGGCAGGAAAGACCACCCTTCTGAAAACGATAGCGGGTTTTCACGACAAATACGAAGGTGTCATATTGGTTTTTGGAAGAAAACCGGAGGAAAGCAGGGATTTCATCTCTTACGTCCCCCAGAGCTTCTCACTCAACGAAAAGGTGCCCCTATCGGTGATAGAGGTAGTTGCCATGGGGGCGCTGTACAAATCCGGAATAGTCCACAGAAAAATTCCCGAGGAGATCATAAAAAAATCGGAAAAGGCCCTTTCCTTCGTTGGGCTGGAGGACATAAAGGACAAACCATTCAAAAACCTGAGTGGCGGACAGAAGCAGAGGGTTCTTCTTGCGAGGGCATTGATAAGCGACCCAAAGCTACTCCTCCTGGATGAGCCGCTCTCGGCTCTGGACCCATCAGCCCGGGCCGAGGTTGCGTCAGTTCTGAACAAAATCAAAAAGAAAAAGGGCATCTCCATGATAATAACAACCCACGACATAAACCCCCTCCTCGAGATAGGGGACTGGGTAATGCTCATAAACAGGAGAATGATAGCTTTCGGCCCTCCAGATGATGCGCTGAGGGAAGAAATTATTAAGACAGTCTACGGCCCAATGGCCAAGGTAATAAAGGTCGAGGACAAGCTGTACTGCCTTACCGGAGACTTCCATATCCATCTCCCCGGGGGGAAGAAGCCATGATTCCGGAGTTCATAGTGAGAGCAGTAATAGCCAGTATCACGGTGAGCGTTCTACTGGGACTGCTAAGCCCGCTGATAAACATGAAAGGACTTGCCTTTCTAACCCATGCATTATTCCATGCCCTCCTGCTGGGGGCAGTTTTGGGGATGATACTCGGACTTCTGCTAAACAACTACGCGCTGGTAACTTTCGTGGCGATGCTGGTGACTCTGGCGATAGTTTTGACAATAGCCCACCTGGAGCACATAGGCTTTTCCCCGGATTCCTCAGTTGGAATAATAGCCAGCTTCGTTGCTGGACTAACGGTTCTGGGATTTGGGGTACTCTACAAGATCATGGCAACCAAGCCGTATTATCCCCTAACTCAAAACGTCGTCTCTTACCTGACGGGTGAGCTCTTTCTAATCAGCTCCAGAGACCTTGAGATACTGAGCGCAGGCGGCTTTTTGATAACTCTCATCATACTTCTGTTCTACCGCGACTTTCTCTACTTGAGCTTCGATCCGGAGGGTATAGACGGCCACGGCGGAAATTCCAGGATGTATTTGGTGATCCTCTACGCCATAGTCGGAATGACCGGAGCCCTCATAGTCCAGAGCGTTGGACTAGTCACCCTTCAGGTTGTGGCCGTCCTTCCAGGGGCAATAGCTCTGATGCTAAGCGACAACGCCAGAAAGATCGTCGCCATCAGCCTGCTGGTTACTCTCACGGTTCAGCTCGTTTCGGTTGGAACGGCTTACTTTACGGCCATCCCGCCCAGCGGAATAGCAACCATACTGCTGGGCTTGATATACGGAGCACTGCTCACGAGGAGATGAAAGTGGGAAGGAAAATTGCGGGAATAGACGAAGCCGGAAGGGGCCCTGTAATCGGCCCCATGGTTATCGCGGCGGTTGTTTTTGACGAGGTCAATCTGCCTAAACTTGAAGCACTCGGAGTTAGAGACTCGAAAAAGCTGACACCCAAAAGGAGAGAAAAACTCTTCAATGAAATTCTTAAAATAGCGGACGATTACGTCATCCTTGAGCTCTCCCCGGAGGAGATAGACTCCAGAGAAGGAACGCTCAACGAATTCGAGGTAAACAACTTCGTAAAGGCCCTCAACTCCCTTAAAGTTAAACCGGACGTTATATACATAGACGCCGCGGATGTCAAGGAGGAGCGGTTTGGGGAAGAAATAGGGAAGCTCCTTAACTTTAAGGCCGGAATAATAGCAGAGCACAAGGCCGACGACAAATTCCCCCCAGTTTCAGCTGCTTCAATAGTAGCCAAAGTAACTCGTGACAGGGCTATAGAGCGGTTGAAGGAGGAATATGGGGAGATAGGAAGCGGATATCCCAGTGATCCAAGAACAAGAGAGTTTTTGATGAGCTACTACAAGAAGCACGGAGAGTTTCCACCGATAGTCAGGAGGACGTGGAAGACCCTCAAAAAGATCAAGAGGGCTGGACAGCTGAGCATAGAGGAGTTTCTGAAGGAAAAAAGAAAGAACTAACTGGGTTTCCTTGGAAGTCCTCCTTCTCTAGTCCGGATTGAAGTCTTCTTTGGCCTTCTAACGCCTTCTCTAACCCGAACGGTCGGTGGGAGTGGAATGGAGGGTAGATACACCTCTCCTGGGATTTTCTGGCTCTTTCTGAGTTTACTCTCCGCGTATTCAACAAAGCGCTTCACCTTTAAGACCCTGCCGAGCCAGAGGAGGTAGGTGAGAAGGGACTCCTCGAAGGCCTCCCACTTTACAAGGTCGTAGAGGAACACGCCCATTATAACCGTCGCCTCGGGAACCAGGGCAGTGGCGTAGAAGCTGAACTGGGTTTTGCCGCCCATAGCGTACTGGAGGGCAAAGAGCAGCAATGTGCTCCAGAACACTCCAAAGGGTATAAGGGCGCCTTCACCACGCCTCCTCCAGACGTAGGGAACCGCAAAGACAGCGACTATGGTGAAGAGCATAAGAGTTGGACTAGTGTTGGCAACTATATCGGGATCAAAGTGGAAGTGGAAGGGGTTGGCGTTGTAGAACCACTGCCAGAAGGGAGACGTCCAGGGGTTTTCACCCTTGTAACTAAGGTGCCATTTGAAGCTTCCAAGGAAGTCCCTCAGCCACGGATCAAAGCCCTGAACCTTTATTATTGGGATCTCTGGGATCAGGAAGCCCAGGAGCGGAAGGAAAACTGCCGCGGTGACGAGATACGCTAACTCCCTGACGGCGTCTCTGCTTGAATATGAGAACTCCGCAAGGGCCACCACAGTGAGACCAAGCAAAACCAAGAAGTAGCTTTTCTCCCAGTAGGCAGCCCGGTACTCGGCGTAGGCAACTATCGTGCCTCCAATTAGCACAGTTACGATTATTATCCTGGCAACTTTTCTCCAGTCAACCCTTAGAGCTAGGTCCCTAACCAACTTCAGGAAGAAAATCGGATAACCAAAGGCACCGCTGACTTTGGTAGCCCCGGCAAGTCCGGCAGAGAACCCAGCGCCCATATCTCTCGAATACACGAAGAGGAACACGAAGAGGGCAACAAAGAAGGCAACGTAGATGTCCAGCATTGCGGTAACAGCTGTAGCCTGCAGGAGCGGATCAACAGCCGCAAAGAACAGCGCGATTAAGGAAGCGATATAACTGCGAGTTATTCTGTAAGCAGTCAGCAGAACGAGAAGCTGCAGAAGACCGTAGAGGATTATCCCAGGGATTCTCCATACTAGGGGCCTGTCCCCACCGAGGATCATGGCCAGCATTATGAAATCCTTCCCTAGGAAGGGATGTTCAGTGTTGAGATAGTTCTGTATCCTCTCAGCATCTGGATACCTGAAGCCGGTAACCACGTAGAAGTCGTCTTGAGGTATCTTTTTCTCCAGGTAAGCGAGAAAATCGTCCAGGTTATTCTGAGGAATTTCAACGTAGACGGCCGGGAACTTCTGGTAATTAACCCTAGCCGATAAGTTGCCTTTAAACCTCAACATGGCGCCTTCGACCACGTCCCGATAGCGAAGCTTCGCCTCGTCGTCCTTGAAGATCACGTTAACTCCCTCGTAGCCGTTGTGGATGTAATGCAACTGAAAACCGAGCCTGTGAAGGACGTTTCGCGAAGCAGAGACGTACCAGACCTCATCTCCAACGTAGTCGACCAGGTCTGCCCTGGATGCAGTATCGTAAGCGTACCAGAGGGAGGCCCCCATCATGCCGATGGCAAGGAGAAGGAAAACAACGAATTTTATCTTGCCCATCCGATCCATGTTACCACCCACCAGTCGTTGGAACAATGACTTTTAAGCTTCTTGTCCCGCGCAAGCTTTAAAATATCTCCACCTATCTGGAACGATGATGGAGATAACCGAAGAGCTGATAAAGCTGGCAGAGGAACTAATAAGGAAGGGCTATGGTGAGAAAAAGCTTCGAGCCAGCCTGGGGAAGGACTGGAAGCTCATAGCTGAGATAGCCAGGGCCAGAATAAGGGCGAAGGATAAGTTCTCCAGGAACGACCTTTGGATGGATCTGGAAGGGCTCCGCTATGCAACACACGAGGTTGTGGCAAAATACCGCGCTGAGAGGCTTGAGGAGTTTGGAATTAAAAGCATCGCCGATGTATCCTGTGGAATAGGGATTCAAATCATCTTCTACGCAATGAAAGTTGATAGAGCCTATGGAATCGACATTGACCCGCTCAAGATAGAGTTCGCCAGGAGAAACGCCAAAAAATACGGTGTTTCAAACATCGAGTTCATAAACGCCGACTCACTGGCTCCTGAAACCATCGATAGAATTGATGCCGAGGTCGTTTTCTCCGACCCGGCCAGACCTCCAGAGATGCCCGAGAGAAAGCTTGAAGACCTCCTTCCCAGCCCCCTCGAGGTTTACACCGCCTACAAAAAGAAAACCGACGCCTTTATCTTTGATCTGCCCCCACAGATCAGGCGGGAGAAAGTGCCCTGGAAGGGCGAGTTTGAGTACATAGACATCTTTGGAGCACTCAACCGGCTTACGTTCTACACAGAACCCCTGGCAAAGGCAGAGAGAAGCGCGGTGATCCTGCCGGCGGGGGTAAGAATAGAGAGCAACCCGAACTTGGAGAACATTGTGGAGTGGGCTACGGAACCGGGTGAATACCTCTACGAGATACCTCAGAGCTTGGATTATGCCGATTTAATAAACGAACTCCTTCACGCTCTCCCGGTTGAAGCAAAAATGCTCATGAGGGAGAAAAGGCGCGTTTTGGCCACTGGAAACGAAGAAGTAAAAAGTCCCTACCTGAAGAGAACATACCACGTTGTCGGAATTCTTCCATTCCATCCGGTCAGAATAAACGATTTCCTGAGGAAAGAGGGCTTTGGAAGGGCAACGTTAAGAATAAGCGTTCCGGAGAGCGAATACTGGAGAATCAGGAAGAAGATCGAGGAAAACCTGAAGGGAGAACGGAGGGCATTCGTCTTTAAGATCGGAGAAAAGGCCGTGATAGCGGAAGAGCTATAACTCCTCAATTTTTGCGTTTCGTATCTTTTTTGACCCAATGCGAAGCTGTTTGAAATAATCAACGTGTTCAGCCGGAAGGAAAGCCTCCAGGCTGGTTTCCTTTAGGCGTTTCTTCCTTTTTCGAGGTACTTCTTCCTTCCTTATGGAAACACCCGAACCCAGGAACTCGTCTATTTTCCGGTACATGATTACAACCAGCACAGATATGCAAACAGATATAAAACTTTTCCGACGAAAGGGTTTTATCCATCAACTTCAACACCTTCAGGTGGTTGAGATGAGGATCGAAAAACTCAGGGAGTTTATAGCCGAGAAAGAGCTCGACGGCGTGCTGATAACCCACAAGCCCAACCTCTATTACTTCACGGGCTCTTCGCCGGTTCTCGGTGGCTACCTCGTTGTAACACCGGATGAGGCAGTTTTCCTAGTCCCCGAGCTGGAATACGAAGAGGCAAAAGAGACCTCAAAGGTACCCGTTGAGAAGTTCAAAACCGGAAAGGAGCTCTATGAGAGACTTTCGTCCTTCAAGCTCAGGAAGCTCGGCATCGAAGGAAGAACTAGCTTTTCCACGATTCAAACACTGAAGGAAAAGGCCAACGTTGAGGACTTTACGGCAGTGGATGACGTAATCAAGGAGCTCCGTATAATCAAAACTCCCGAGGAGCTGGAGATTATAGAGGAAGCTTGTAAAATAGCCGATCAGGCAATGCTCGTTGCTCTGGAGGAGATAAGCGAGGGTAAGCGCGAGAGAGAGATAGCGGCAAAGATGGAGTACGTCATGAAGATGAACGGAGCAGAAAAACCGGCCTTCGACACTATAATCGCGAGTGGATGGAGATCAGCCCTGCCACACGGAGTAGCGAGCGGCAAGAGGATAGAGAAGGGCGATTTGGTCGTCATCGATGAGGGAGCGCTTTATAGACACTACCACTCTGACATGACGAGAACTATCGTTGTCGGTTCGCCAAACGAAAAGCAGAAGGAAATCTACGAGATTGTTCTGGAGGCCCAGAAGAAGGGCGTTGAGGAAGCAAGGCCTGGCATTACAGCGAAAGAGCTCGACACCATCGTTAGGGACGTTATAGCCGAATACGGCTACGGAGACTACTTCATCCACTCCACCGGCCACGGAGTCGGCCTTGAGATACACGAGTGGCCGAGGGTAAGCCAGTTCGATGAGACCGTCCTTAAGCCAGGCATGGTGATAACGGTCGAGCCGGGCATCTACATCCCAAAGTTTGGGGGTGTCAGAATAGAGGACACCATAGTCATTACGGAGAACGGGGCCAGAAGGCTCACCAAGACGGAGAGGGAGCTTATTTAGGCTCGCAATTAAAAATTAAAAAGCATCCTCTGGCTTTAAGGTTTTCTTTTGAAGTTTTTGCCTCGCCTCGCGCTCAACGGTTATCAACCACACGTACATCATTGGGGTCATTATATATCACCTCCAGTGATACACAAGTTCTACACTTTAAAAACTTTTTGTTTAGGTATCACCACAAGTGATATAAAAACAGGGATTAAGCCAGTGAACCGGTCTCGGAGGGGACAAAGGATAAAACTCCACCCGCGTACTACCGGCAGGCTTAAGAGTCAGGTGCAATAGTCGGGGTGATACCATGCAGATAATCGAGGAGAAGCCCAAGGAAGGCAAAGTGAAGGTCAAGGCCGAGACTTTGGACGACCTCTGGCATCTCTATCACATCATCGATCCTGGCGATATCGTCTACGCCAAAACTCTCCGCAAGCAGAGCCAGAGGAGCGATTCCCTGAGGGCTGAGAAGGTTGAAGTTATCCCGGTTTTCCTCGGAGTTAAAGCGGAGAAGATAAACTTTCACAAGTTTGCCAACCAGGTGCGCGTTACCGGACCGATAGTCTACGCGAGCAGGGAAGACGTTCCCCTCGGCAAGTACCACACGATAGCAATTGAGGAAGGAACGGTAGTAACCATCGAGAAACCCCGCTGGAAAGAGCACCACATTGAAAGGCTGAGGGAGGCAGTTGAGGCCTCCAAGAGGGCAAGGGTAACGATAGTCGTCATCGACGACGGGGAAGCAGATATGGCCCTCGTCAGGGAGTACGGCGTGGAAATACTCAACAGCATACGCCATAACCTTGGCGGTAAGCGCTACAACACCGACAGGGAAAGCGAGGAGAAGAAGTTCTTCCACGACGTGGCAAAGACGATGGAGGAGGTAATGAGGCGCGAAAACGTTGAGAAAGCCATTGTGGCTGGGCCGGGATTCGTAAAGGAGGACTTCTATAAGTTCCTGCAGGAGAACTACCCGGAGCTTGCAAAGAAGGTCGTTATAGAGGACACGAGCGTGACGGGAAGGACGGGCATCTACGAGGTCATCAAGCGCGGGACAGTGGAGAGGGTCTACCACGAGAACCGTGTCGCCAAGGAAGTCCAGCTAGTCGAGAAGGTTTTGGAGAGCATAGCTAAAAACAACGGCTTAGCGGCGTACGGTCTCAAAGAGGTGGAGGAAGCGGTGAACTACGGTGCCGTCGAGACGCTTTTGGTGCTCGACGAACTCCTCAAAGGAGAGCACAGGGAGAAGATAGAAGAGCTGATGGACGCGGTCAGGTATTCGCGCGGTGAGGTGGTGGTTGTCAGCTCGGAGCACGAGGGCGGCGAGAAGCTGAAGGCATTGGGCGGTCTGGCGGCCCTTCTGAGGTTCAGGGTGAAGTGAAGACCACCCAATTCCTCATTCTTTGTAAAGCTCTACGTACGGATCAGCTCTAAACTCTGGAAACGGCCTTTCTTCTCCATTTTCGACCAAAACCCCCTCTTTCTCCTCTGTGAACTCTCCGAGCTCGAAAGCCAGGATTCCATTTTTAATTAATTCCGTAATTAATGAATCAACGTTTTCGGGAGGGGTTATAGCAATAAGCGTTCCCGTTGAGGAGACGCTCCAGGGTTCTAGGCCGTAGAACTCAAGAACCTTCCTAACGAGCGGGTCAAGATGAAGTTTCTCTGCATAAACCCTGAATCCGACGCCCGAGTTGTCCGCTATCTCGTGTAAAGCTGTCAAACCACCTTCGGTAGCGTCATGCATGCCCCTGACGAAGGGCTTGGCTGTCAATGCATCGGGAACGACGGTTTCGAAGTAAAAGGAGCGTTTGAGTCTCATAAGCTCTTTCTTGGAGAGAATTTTTGAGAGTTCCTCCTCTTTAAAGTACGCCGCCGAAACTGCAAACTCAAGGCCAACTTTGGCCGTAATGATGATCCTATCGCCCGGCTTCGCCAGTGGAAGCTTAAGCTCGTCCTTTCTCACAAGGCCCATCGCGGTGGTAGTTGCTGTAGGCTCTGAAACGCTTGGGTAAACCCCTGTGTGACCTCCTATTATCGAGCCCCCGTACTTTAGGCACTCCCCGTGGAGGTCCCCCGTTACTATTTTGAGGAATTCCCTGCTAGTTCCCTTGGGAAAGAGCAAATCAACGACCAACCACCCCGGCTTCGCCCCAAAAACTGCCACATCGCTGGAGGCAAAATGGTAAGTGAAGAAGCCGAAGGTCTCAACTGGGACACCGAGGGTCGGATCGGTCGCTATCACGAGGTAATGCTCTTCGTCGTATTCCAGAACCGCAGAATCAAAGCCCTCTCTTGGCCCGTAAACCACCCCGGCATCCTCAACGCCGAGGTTTGGAAAAATTACTTCTCTTAACAGCTCATTCCTCAGCTTTCCAAGCGGTAGTTCCCCCATCCAAATCACCTGAACTTCTCTATTGCCGCTCTGATTTCATCAAGCGTCTCATCATCGCAGTTCCAGCACATTATCTCGAAGCTTGGAACCCGGACGCTGACGCGGACTTTTCTCTTTCTGGCGATTTTACTTACCTCGTAGTTCACCCTGTAGGCTAAATCCATTAACTCCGGCTTTACTAGCTCTTCTTTATCAATGTACTGGAGGGGGCAACCTTCGCGCCACTGCCTCCTCCTCGCGTGCTCGTACATACGGTAGGGCCTTATTCCAGCCCCGTCCGCAAGCTTTTCAACTTCCTCTGCTGTGTACTTTATGAGGGGCCTGAAAGTTGGTATTCCTATTCTGGGAATCTCGCAGAGGCGTATATCGGTTTTGCACTGGTCCAGGAGGGCGCCTATTATTTTGTCGTTGGCGTTGTCGCCCTTCGCTAAGACGTCGAAGCCGTTGTTCAGCGCGAACCATTTGGCGTTCCAGAGCATGACCTTCTTGCAGTTGATGCAGACCGGGCCTTTCCTTCCTACCGCTTCCCCGAGGAGGCCATCCGTTACGTCCACCAAGAAGTGCTCGACGCCGAGCTTTTTCGTGAACTTCATCGCCCACCTTAGAGTTTCCCTCCAGCTCCAGCGGTGGAAGAATGTCAAAGCTGAAACATCCAAATCGGCTTCTTTGAGAAGGTATAAGGCAAGGGAACTGTCCTTTCCGCCTGAAAACATAACGAGTATTCTCTTATCGAAAAGTCCGGCTTTCTCTGAGAAATTCCTTATCTCCTCGATGACATCGTTGAGAGCGAGCATGGGGAAAAATAAATTGGAGTGCTTAAAAGTCTGAGCCTCAGACTTTCTCAAGCCACTGCTCTGCGAGGTCTCCAACGATGGGGAACTTGTAGCGCTCGCCCTGATAGGCCTTGACCATTCCGATTATCCAGAGGATAATCCCCAGGAGTACCAGAAGATTTGCTAGAACTCCTCCAACAACAGGTATAATCTTCAATATCCATGCAAGCACTGTAATGCCTAAGAAGGTTATCGTTGACTGCATTGCGTGGAAACGGACGAAATCGCTGTCCTTCTCAAGGAGGAGGAATATTATCCCTGTAACCCACCAAAGCAAGTACGCCAAAAGGCCTTCAACGTTCTCATCCATCCCGAGGGATGTCTTGTTTGCTTTGGACGGAGCCTCAACCATTTGAAAACACCTCCCAATGTTTAGTCAGATTTGTTCTCTTTATTCCATTATTTAAATGCTTTTCTCAGAACACCCAGCACTTAAGAATTTTTGGAATGCCTCTGAACCAGAACCCTTCCAATTTCGAACCACTGAGTTTTGTTAGGCCCACCAAAGATTTATTAGGCACTTTCTGGAAATGGCACCGGATTAGGAAAACCTAACGGTGATGATCATGATTATTCCATTAACTTCCCTTCGTCCAGGCGAAGTGGGTATCGTCGTGAACCTCCAGGGCGGACCGAATTTCAGGAGCAAACTTTACGCCATGGGGCTCGCCCCTGGTGCAACAGTCAGAGTCGTCAACGTCTACAACCCCGGGCCAGTTGTGGTCGAGGTCGGGGGGGCGAGGCTCGCCCTTGGAAGGGGAATAGCCTCAAGGGTTCTCGTGAGAAAGCTTTGAGGTGGTAGCATGGCGATGAGGGTTGTGGCCCTGGCTGGAAACCCCAACGTTGGTAAAACCACGATATTCAACGCCCTAACCGGAATGAGACAGCATGTGGGCAACTGGCCGGGAGTGACCGTTGAGAAGAAAGAGGGAATTTTTGAGTATAATGGTGAGCGCTTTTTAGTAGTTGACCTCCCGGGAACTTACTCACTTACTGCCCATTCCGTTGATGAGCTCGTTGCAAGGAACTTTCTCCTCAATGGAAACCCGGACGTTGTAGTAAACGTTGTTGATGCAACCTCCATCCTCAGAAACCTGTATCTGACGATGGAAATCTTTGAGATGGGCATTAAAAACGTCGTCATAGCTCTCAACAAGATAGATCTTGCCGAGAAGAAGGGCATAAAGATAGAGGTCGAGAGGATGTCAAAGGTTCTCGGCGTCCCCGTCGTTGCTCTCAGTGCCAAGGAAGGTAGGGGTCTTGATGAACTGAAGGAGACCATCATAAAGGTTGCCCACGGAGAGATTGCTGGTGCTCCAATAATACCCCAGTACGACCCTGAGGTGGAGAGGGAGATAGAACACATCTCAAAATGCTTGGAAGGAACCAAGCTTGCCTCCCGCTATCCCCTGCGCTGGCTCGCGATAAAGCTCCTCCAGCGCGATGACGAAGTTATAAAGCTCGTGAGGAGGCACCTAGGCAAAGAAAAGCTCAACGAGATAATGAGGCACATCGGCGAGCTTGAGGCCAAGTACGGGAGAGCCATAGACCTCATAATAGCCGGCCAGAAGTTCGAGTTCATAGACAGACTCACCCACGAGTTCATGACCCACGGCCAGCTGAAGGAAGAGACCTTTACAGACCAGCTCGACAGGATCCTCATTCACCCAGTTTACGGGTTCGTGGCTATGGCGGTCGTCTTCTATGCCCTCTTCAAGTTTGTCTTTGCCTTTGGCCTGCCATTGCAGGAACTCTTTGACAGTGCTTTCTCCTCCTTTGGGGAGTGGCTTGCACCGCACATAGCGAACGAGACGCTCAGGGGTTTGGTTGTTGATGGTATCATCGGTGGCGTCGGGATGGTTCTCAGCTTTTTCCCGCTCGTCTTCTTCCTGTTTCTTGCCCTGAGCTTCCTTGAGGATCTGGGCTATATGGCGAGGGTAGCGGTCTTAATGGAGGACATATTCCGGAGGTTCGGCCTTCCCGGAAAGGCGATAATACCGCTCATACTCGGGCTCGGCTGTAACGTTCCGGCAGTGATGGCAACCAGAAACCTCGATGAGGAGAAGGACAGACTGGTCACGATGTTTGTAAACCCCTTCATCCCCTGCTCCGCTAGGCTGAGCGTCATAAGCTTCCTCGCAGGTACTTTCTTCGGCTCGAACCAGGCCCTCATTGCCCTCAGTGTTTACCTGCTGGCCTTCGGCGTGGCTCTGCTTTCAGCGTGGATTGTGAGCCAATTTGTTCCCGGTGAGGGCAGTCCGTTCGTCATAGAACTTCCCGAGTACAACATTCCAACCTGGAAGACCCTTCTCCTGCACTCCTGGGAGAGGAGCAAGGAGTTCGTGAAGAAAGCGGGCACGGTAATACTCGCAGGAGCAATCGCCATCTGGTACCTCAGCAACTTCCCGGCACCAATAGGAACCGGTAAGAGCTACGCTGAAAAGCTTGGATACCTCTTTGAGCCCTACGTTAGGCTGATGGGCCTTGACTGGAAGGCGGCAGTAAGTTTGCTCTTTGGCATAGTGGCGAAGGAGAACGTGATATCAACCTACGGCGTCCTCTACGGGAATGAAGAAGCAATAAGAAACGTCCTCACGCCTCTTCAGGCGTACGTCCTGGCGGTTGTTACGACTCTCTACATACCCTGTATAGCGACTATAGGTGCCATAAGGGCCGAGAGCAGCTGGAAGTGGGCGGCGGCGGTTACCCTCTACATGATAGGCGTGGCCTCGGTGGTTGGGGCTATCATCTGGCATCTTGGCATTGCCTTGGGAGTTTCTTAACAGCCAAATTCTTTTGGAGTGATGAAAATGGGGAAACTGGAAAAAGTCTTGGAGTTGATCAAAGAGGGAACTACACGAGAGGACGAAATAGCCGAAAAGTTGGGGATAGAACAAGAAGAGGTCGCGGGAATGATAAAAATCCTTGAGAGCCTGGGCTACGTTGAGAGGATCGAATACGGCTCAAAGGCGTGCGAAACCTGCCCGCTGAAAAAGATCTGCGGAGGGTCTTGCCTTAGACCGACTGGTGTTGAAGCGTTTAAACTAACGGACAAAGCTTTCTCCCTAAAAAAGTGAGGCCCTTTGCTCACCGGGAGGGATATATTTTACGGCCGTAAAATATATAAGTCGACAGGGCAAGTCTATAATGGTGAAGATCATGAAAGCGGTTGTTCTAGCTGGCGGTTTTGGAACCCGCCTAAGGCCAATATCCTCAACAAGGCCAAAGCCGATGGTACCCGTTCTCGGAAAGCCGAACCTCCAGTACATTCTGGAGACCATAGAGAAGATCCCGGAAATAGATGAGGTCATACTGTCCGTTCACTACATGCGCGGTGAGATCAGGGAGTTCATAGACGAGAAGATGGCCGACTACCCCAAGGACATACGGTTCGTAAACGATCCTATGCCCCTAGAAACGGGCGGGGCCCTCAAGAACGTTGAGAACTACGTTGATGAGGACTTTCTGGTAATTTACGGCGACGTCTTCACGAACTTCAACTTCAAGGAGCTCATAGATGCCCACAAGAACAACGATGGTTTGGTAACGGTAGCAGTAACCAAAGTCTACGACCCCGAGCGCTTCGGTGTGGTTGAGACCGATGAAGAAGGCAAAATCACCCACTTCGAGGAGAAGCCCAAGCGGCCCAGGAGCAACCTGGTCGATGCGGGAATCTACATGGTAAACAAGAAAGTCCTCGAGGAAATCCCCGCAGGAAAGGAAGTCTACTTCGAAAGGGACGTGCTTCCAAAGTTAGTCGCCAGGGGAGAAGTCCACGCATACAGAATGCCGAGAGATTACTACTGGGTCGACCTCGGAACTCCCGAGGACCTCTTCTACGCCCACCAGATAGCCATGGACGAGATAGCCAAGGAGAACGGCTACATGACCATCAAGGAGACCGCGGAGGTTCCCGAGGACGTCGAGATCCAGGGGCCTGTCTACATCGATGAGGGAGCCAGGATAGGCCACGGGGTTAAGATCAAGTCCTACACATACATCGGACCCAACACCATAGTCGAGGACAAGGCCTACTTCAAGCGCGCGATCCTCATCGGAAGCGACATAGTCAAGTCCGAGGCAGAGATAAAGGACAGCATCCTTGGCGAAGGTGTCGTCGTCGGAAAGAACGTCATCCTCAAGGAGAACGCCGTGGTTGGAGACTACGCGAAGATATACGACAACCTGGTCATCTACGGCGCCAAGGTGCTCCCGTGGAAGAAGGTTGAGGAGTACGAGGCTTACATAAAGATAAAGCTCGATCCCACAAAGGTCAGACCGGGCCAGTACCCTGACCGCTGCCCGCTCGGCCTGCCGGAGTGCATCTACAAGAAGTTCAAGGCAATAGCCGGCGAGAAGCCGCCGTGTGATGAATGTATAGAAAACCAGTGGCTGTTCTGAGCTTTTTACCCTTTACCATCATTACTACTCTCTGGAGTTTTATTTCTACAATGTACACGGTTCTGTTCATTAACACAGCAAAGTTTATATATTACTTTGTATAATGCATTACAAGGGCAAGGTATCTAATCTACCCGACGTCGAGTGTCGGGCATGTTTGCTGTGGGACTATGAAGAAGTTGTGGATGAGTGGTGATTGTCTTCAGGATAGTACCTCAGCTATTGGACTTGTAGGAGCGCGTACTATCACCTGGGAGGGAACCGGGAATGATCTGGCACTCCGTTAAGGTACTCTTGAAAAAGAAGGGCCTGCCGTTTCTCCCCATAATTTCATTTTCGATCTCCCTCATAATGCTTAATCTTGTCTCACAGGTAGGCGCAATTGTTGACAGCAGCATCGAATACAGCTTCAAGGAGTACAGACCGCACTCTGTGTATAACATGGAAGTCACCCTTGGAAACACATCCGAGAATTTTACTTCCAACCCTCAGGAGTTCATACTACAGGTAGAAAACCTATCGGGTATCATCGAGGAACATCTGGACGAAGACAACGCCACCAGTGGAGTCGTTTTAGCTTTCTCTTGGGCAAGGCTGGAGCCCCTAAAAATTAACAACCACACGGTGTATTTCTTCGTCTACCTGTTCAAGGAGCCCCAGGATCTCATGGAGTTTGGATTTGAAGGCAACTTTTCAGGTGATTCAGTTATCGTTCTTCAGGAGAATCTAACTGGAGACCTTTCTCCAGAGACGGCAGTAACATCTTTTTTCAACAGGAGCGTCCATGTGGAGCGGGCTTATGGAGAGTTCAGGGAGTATCCTCTTGCAAAGGCCGAGGGAGCTGAGTACGTTCAGATAGCCGTCCCTCTGCGGCCGTGGGCCGTTGAGACCACTCTTAGAAGAGTCAAGTCCACATTAAAAACATCCCACACATTTTCCGTTTACGTCGCGGTGAACCTCAACAACATTTACAGGGATCCCAAGCTCGTTGAGACTTTCCTGGAAAGAAGAGTGAAGGATAAACTCATAAACGCGTCTATAACCTTCTACCGGGATGTTATCTGCAAACAAAAGTCCCTGGTTGTTAGAGGAGACGACTGGATTTACTTCAACGGTACTATGATGGAGCCCAAAGAAGCAGAGCGTGCAGCTTGGGAAGACCCCAGATCCATTGGAAACGGTAGCCAGCAGTGTCTGGTGTCTCTTTTTGGGCTTTCCCTTGAAAAAAGGGACATACTCATCCTGGTAAAGAATGCGGGGTCTCAAACAGTGGATTTCTTTGAACTGTTTGGAGGTCTCTTGGTAGTTTTTTATCTGCCCCTTTTCACGCTGGTGGTGTACTCAGCATCAAGCATCTTCAAGGATATGAAGCGCGATCTCAAGGTGCTCTCAATCAGGGGTATAAGCGGGCAGGTAGCTCTTGTCCAGAAGGCAGCGGTGCTGTTGCTGGTGGCCATAGCATGCTTTTTAGGATGGGTCGCTTTTTCATATTTGAATCCCGGTAGTGTGTCCTTTGGAGCCAGTATCCTCATAGCCTTGGCAGTGATCTTCTCAGTGCTGGTTTCAGAGAGGCTCGGGGGATTAAAGCCAGGAAACAAGCTCGAAATAACGTTCGCGATACTGACGGTCATTTTCCTTGCCCTCGGCTACTTCCGAATCAACCAGACCACGGTGATGGGAAGCGGATACTGGGCGTTGATGATACTGCTGGCGTTGCTCCTAGCCCTGATCCCCCTGCTGGGGGCATTTGCTGGCCTGTGGTTCCACAAAGCGTCAATCATTATGCTCTCGCTATTTGGGCGCTCCTTTGACGTCAGACCCTACGCTAGAAGCGTGAGGAAACATAGCGCCCTGCTGACGTTTGCGGGTTATTCTTTCGCACTGGCAATTCTGCCGAGGATCACCTCCGTTGCACGGGTTACGAACGAGATATACAGAGAAGGCTACGTTAACCTTGTCGGCTATTCAAGGACGCTCTCGCTTAGCCTCTTTGGCGTATATATCAATGAACTGGGGAAGTGGTTCACCCTCTTTGGAGCCCTATCGCTACTGGTTTTGATGGGCATGGCACTCAGTTATTATTCAAAGCTGCGGAATTACTCATCCACGAGGGGGATTGAGGCGACCATTGCCAAAAAAGCTCTCTTTGGGTTTGTCCTCAGAGAACTGCTGTTAATTGCCGCAATGGCAGCGGTGATTTCTGCTTTCCTTGCACTGTTTGTAGACGCATACATAGGCATAACGTTTACAAGTGGGGAGCTCTCTTTCACCGGAGGCAAGATAATTGTCCAGTCCATTTTCAAACCGCCTCACATCTTCATCTGGGGGTGATTAAAATGGGTGTTGTCGAGTTCGAGGATGTGTTCGTAAAATATGAAACGTACACCGGCGGGGTTCTGGCTCTCAGGGGAGTTACTTTTTCCCTTGGAGAAAAGGAGGCACTGTTGATCATGGGGCCCTCTGGAAGCGGAAAAACGACGATACTGAAGGCGATCCTGGGATTGGTACAGCCACTTCACGGTTCGGTCAGGGTCTTCGGGACGGAACCAAATGATGAAAAGCGGGCCCTCGAGGTCAGAAGGAAAATAGGCTACCTGACTCAGGAGGGGACGATGATAAAAGAGCTTACAGTGTGGGAGAACGCCCTGTTCTACGCCAGGGGGAGGAGAAAAAGCCTGGATGAGGAGTCCGTTAGAAAACTGGCCGAGAGGCTGAACATTGGGACAGTCCTCGACAAGCACCCGAACCAGTTGAGCGGCGGTGAGCTGAAGAGGGCGGAGCTTCTGATGGTGCTCTCTGACAACCCGGAACTGCTGCTCCTCGACGAGCCGACCTCAATGCTCGATGCCGAAAACGCCGAGACCGTCGTTGAGATACTAAATGAAATAAAGGGACGAATCCCCATGATAATAACCTCCCACGATCCGAAGCTCGTGGAGCTTAGTGACCAGACTTTAAAAATAGTGGGTGGAAACCTAGTTGAGGAAAACGGTCACTGATCATTTTAATATTTCAGTCTCGGATTGTACTCAAGGAGCATTACGCCCTTTTTGAAAACCCTGATCGTACCGCTCTCGGACAGGCTGATGGAAGTGGCCTTCGTCAGCTTGGTTATACCTGCCGCGGCTATATGCCTAGTTCCAAGGCCCGGTGGAAGCATTAAATCCAGACCCTTTGGATCGACCTCAAGGTAAACTCCCGCCGAGACTATTCTCCCCCTCGAACTTATCACGAAGGCCCCATCCAGCTGGGCGAATTCCTTTATTATCTCTTTACTGTTCCTATCCAGAACGTTTATCCTGTGCCCTTTGAACGGGTTTGGAAGCATGCTGTGGGAGTGCTTTAGGACGTTCTTAACGTCCCCCACCACGAACAGAGTTCCAACGGGATAGCCTTCTCTACCCTCAATGCTCAGTTCCACCGCTATCTCAATGAGCCTCTGTATAACGGACTGGGACTGGGAGAAAAACCCGTTACTGGCAAAAAGGTTCTTTTTAACCCTTCTGAGGCCAACGACTTCGGAGGAAACATAAACGTAAGAGTCACCCTCCCTGAGGAGCCCCTGCTCAACCAAAAAGGCAGAAACAAAATTTAGAATGCTCCCAAGGTTCAAATTTCTGGGGATTGACAGCTTTAGAAGCCTTCTGTTTTTTACATCGAAAGTGGGACCAATTAAGACGAGCGGGAATTCAGAGAACTCACGGTTTTGAAGAAGTGTCTCTTCAGAAACCTCATCCAAAAAAACCATCGCTTTAGCTCCAGCGGCTCTGGCAAGCGTAAGAGCTGCATCCATGAGTGGCTTTTCTATTGCCATATTTCCAACCCAGTTCAGGTTACTCCGGATTTGTTATTAAATTTTGCGGAGGGATCGGAACAAGTTCAAACAAAAAATTAGGTAAACTTAAAAAGGTCTTGGAGGATAATTGAAAGGGGATAGGATTCCATGGAAAAGAAGCGGTTTGTGGTTGCACTCACAGGGGCAAGCGGTGCAATATATGGAATCAAAACAGCCGAAGCCCTGAGAGCGCTTGGTCACGAGGTGGTGTTCCTAGCTACCGAAACTGCAATTAAAATTGCCAGACACGAGCTTGGAATGGAGATAAAGCCAGACTACGACGAGAAAAATCTCTTCGCGCCAATAGCGTCGGGTTCATACTGGTTCGATGGCATGGTAATAGCACCGTGCTCCATGAAAACGCTCTCCGCAATAGCCAATGGATACGCCGATAACCTCATAACCAGAACCGCGGACGTTGCTCTGAAGGAGAGGAGAAAGCTTGTACTGTTAATTCGCGAAACACCTCTAAATATGATACACATTGAAAACATGCTCAAAGCTGCAAGAGCCGGTGCGATTGTGATGCCAGCATCTCCAGGTTTTTACACAAAACCCAAAACATTGGATGATATCGTAAACTTTATAACCGGAAGAATTCTAGATCAGCTAGGTGTGAGAGAATTCAACTATCCCAGATGGGGGGAGAGAAAATGACCCAGCTTGACGATCTGGACAGGGCGATAATAAGACTTCTAAAGAGGAACGCGAGGTTAACAATATCGGAACTCTCAGAGCAGCTCAACAAGCCAGAATCAACGATACACTTCAGGATCAAAAAGCTCATAGAAAAAGGAGTGATAGACCGCTATACGATCCTTCTGGGGGAGGAGATGATTCCAAAGAAGACAGCTATCGTTGTAATTCAGGCGGAAACACCTATTATTGAGGACTTTCTGGAAAGATACGTCAACCACCTCATGAGAACCCTCTCAATGATGCCCAACGTCCTCATGGTAGCCAAGAGCGGCAAGGACACGGTAATAGCCATTGTAGGCGGAGAAAACGAAGAAAAGCTCGATGAGTTCATAAACGAGAATATAAAAACACTACCCACATTAAAGAACGTGTACGTGTATCCCATTGACAAATTCGGCAAAGGCAAGGAACTTGTGAACTTCCTCACGGAGGTGTGAGGCAGTAGATGGAAATCGAGATCAAATTCAGGGTAAACTTTGACGAAACCAGGGAGAAAATAGAGAGCCTTGGGGCTTCTTTTGTACGGGAAGAAGTCCAAGAGGATCTCTACTTTTCCCTTCCTTACCCTAATCTTCTGAGGGTGAGAAGAATCAAAAACCTTGGAAGGGCGTTTATCACGTACAAGTACATCAGGGATCCAGGAAAGAACGAGGAGTTTGAGGAGATAGAGGTTGAGGTAAGCAACTTTGAAAAGACCGTAGAAATTCTCAAGAGACTGGGGTTCAGGGAAGACGTCTGGGTGAGAAAGAAACGCCTTGTCTACAGACTGGATGGGATCACCTTTGAGCTCAATGAAGTTGAGGGACTCGGATCTTTTTTGGACATTGAAGTAATCGAAGACGATGTTGATAAGGCAAAGGAGATAATCTGGGAAA
Source organism: Thermococcus gorgonarius (assembly GCF_002214385.1). Taxonomy (NCBI): domain Archaea; kingdom Methanobacteriati; phylum Methanobacteriota; class Thermococci; order Thermococcales; family Thermococcaceae; genus Thermococcus; species Thermococcus gorgonarius. Next base: position 1,065,545 of record NZ_CP014855.1, read on the forward strand.
CCGCCCGGAAATTAGGCCTGAGCGAAGAAGATGTAGAACCGAGACTTTACCAAGAATTAATAAAAGGGAGGAAGAGATAAGATCACTTGGCCGTGGCCACAATTTTAATTATGTCGTTGAACTCAAGCTGGTAGTCCTCACCAACGCGCCTGTGGGTTCTGGCGTTGACAGCGTAGAGGAATGTTCTTCCAAGGTCGGTGTGGACTTTATAAGCCAGATCTCTCGGCGTCGAACCCCTCGGAAGGAGATACACGTGGGGCAATACGTTGCCGAACTGGTCGGTGAGCTTGTTCTCATCCTGGACAGGATAAACCGGGATGAGCTTCAACAGGTCAAAGACGGCCCTGTTTATTACCTCCTGTACACCGGTTGAGCCAAACCTTTCGAGAACCCTCTCCCTGATGAGCTGGAGCGCCTTTTCCTGCTTTGGGTTCATTTTTTTAAGGATTTTGAAGTCGGAACTGCCCGGGATATAGTCAATAAAGCCAGCTCGGGCAGCTTTCCGTAGTGTCAGTTCTGCAGCGGCTGAAGTGGGTATGACGATGTAGCCCCTCTTTTCACCTTCCTTCTTGAGCCTCTCAATCTGCTCGTCGCTCGCGGCGTCGGCCTTGTTGGCCGCTATGATTATCGGCTTGTTAATCTTCCTGAGCTCGCGGACGAAGGCAAAGAGGTCGTCGTCTGTCCATCTGGTGGGATCGCTGCTCAGACCAAGCTTGTGGATGGCCTCCCAAACATCCTCTTCCGTCACGCCTATCCCGGAGAGGTGATCCGCTATCGCCTGCTCGAGCTTCATGTGCTGGAGCTTTATTCTCTTCGCGAACTTCTCCCAGCCCTTCTTGAGTATCCCGAGTATCCAGTAGTCTATCTCTCTCTCGAGGAACTCGATGTCCTCGACCGGGTCGTGGTAGTCCGTCGGCTGCCCCTCGGCGTCGGTCTTTCCGGTCGCGTCAACGACGTGGATCAAAGCCGATGCCATCCTAAGGTCGTCGAGGAACTTGTTACCCAGGCCACGACCCTCGTGGGCACCGGGAACGAGGCCTGCGACGTCTATCATTTTTACAGGGATCAGGGCTTTTCCATCTTTGTACTCGTAGTTCTGGGGGTTTGGCTTACAGCTTAGTTCTTTACAGGGATGTTCCGCTATCGCGTAGGTTACACCTACGTTCGCGTCTATCGTCGTGAATGGATAGTTTGCTATGTCCACATCAACCATCGTGGCCGCCGAAAAGAATGTTGACTTACCAACGTTTGGTTTTCCAACGACGCCTATCTCCATTTCCTTCACCCACAGGCTGTTTGGGATTCGGGTTAAAGATATTTTGGACTGCGACCCGAAACAAAGGTGGACATGATTCCACATATGAGTGCCGACGGTTGAAGATTGGCAATAAAGTTAAAAAGGTGGACATTATTAGATAATTATGATTCACCCCTGGAGGTGGTGCATGTGGGTCATAAGAAAAGGACCCTATACTCAGCGGCAATGGTGCTCCTACTTTTGGGAGGCCTGTTTGGGTTCATAAAACTAGGTGCAGCTACCCCCGAAGCTGGTGCTGGTGATCAGTACACGTCTCCAAAGCTCATTGCCAGCGTTTCGGACGTTGTTGGGGATGACCACGGACCAGGAACTTACACCTATCCAACCGATGCTGTCTTCAACCAGACCGGACTCTTCGACATAATTGGAGTAACCCTTTACGAGGACTCCAACGAATACGTTCTCCACGTTCACTTCGACAACCTTGGTGGTAACCCGTGGGGCGGATGGAACGGTTTCAGCCTGCAGATAGTTGAGGCCTACTTCGACTTCAAGGACGGAGGAAACACCACAGCCATCAAGTTAGCAGACAACGGACCGGGAGCGAACGTAAACCTCGACAGACCCTGGGACGTTGCCGTAAGAGTTACCGGCTGGACGAGCAAACTAGTACTACCCAACATGAGCACCATGGACATAAACGCCACCGCGAACCTAACGACCAACACGATTATCATCAGGATTCCAAAGGAGTACCTTAACATTACCCCCGACACTTACTTTGCGGTTATTGCTGGTTCGCAGGATGGATACGGTATCGATGAGTGGAGGACTGTGCTTGTTGAGGCAGAGCAGTGGAGGATCGGAGGTGGTGATCCTGACGCAATAGCCGCCGGAGTGGCACCAAGAGTAATGGACCTTCTGGCACCACCCAACTTCACACCCACACAAGAAGAACAGCTCCAGAGCTACGACGTAGATTCTGGAACCAGGGCAACAATAGTGATGATTCCAATTCCGCTGGTACCTGTCGGCGATGGCGAGACCAACACGACTACGTCTTCGTGTGAGGGTACTAAGACTGTGACTAAGTATGTGTTGGTGAAGGAGACTGAGACGGTGACTAAGACTACTACTGAGACTGTTACTCGTACTACGACGAAGACTGAGACTGAAACCAAGACTGAGACGGTGACTAAAACTGAAACAAAAACAGAAACCAAGACCGAAACCACCAGCGGTGGAGGACTCTGCGGCCCAGCAACCATAATCAGCCTGGCAGTAGTTCCACTCCTCCTAAAGAGGAGAAAGTGAACCCTTCCCGTTTCTTTTCTTTGGGTTTTAGAACTTCAATAGTCCTCCCTCATATCTCCGGGAGTTCTTCTCCACCCGAAGCAAGTTTCACCGCCTTCTCAGCTATCACGTCCATTGGGTCTATAAGGGGGACACTCAGGTCTTCGGGCTTCAAAGCGACGCTCACCTCGGTGCAGCCTGCTATTATCCCATCGGAGCGCCTTTCCAGCTTTCTTGCGACTTCAAGAAGGAGTTTCCTTCCCAGTTCGAGGTTTCCGGCTTTTACCCCCTCGTATATACCTCTCATCACCTTTTCCTGATCCCCCTTGTTTGGCACCGCTATCTGGACGCCATACTTGAGGAGCGCCCTGTGGTAGACGAGTCCCTTGATGGTTCCATCCGTCGCGAGGAGGCCGACTTTCCTCAGGCCCATTTCTCGAACAACTTTAGTGGTCTCCTCAATCATGCTGACGAAGGGAATGTTTATAGACCTCTGTATTGTTTCCGCGAAGAAGTGTGCCGTGTTGCAGGGCATTATTATGAAGTCGGCACCGCACTCCTCAAGCTTTCTCGCGCTGGCTATCAGCTCGGGCCTTGGATCTTCGCCGTTTCCAAGGATAAAGGCCGTCCTGTCCGGTATCTTCGGGTTGTTGTAGATGATTATCCTCGGATGGTCTTGATCCCTCTTGGCTGGAGTTTTCTCGACTATCCGCCTGAAGAGGTCGGCCGTTGCTAAAGGACCCATGCCGCCGAGGATTCCTATGACGCGCTCGGCCATTACTCTCACCGACCTATTCCTCCAGCCACACCGAGTCGTCGCCGTAGTAGTTCAGCTTCACCACAAAGAGCCTGAAGGGCTCATCCTTTTCGTTGACGACCCAGTGGACTGTTTTCGGCTTGACGAGGAAGATGTCTCCGGGCTTCGCGAGGTATTCAGTCTCGCCTATCCCGAGCCTCGCCTCACCGCTTATTATGTAGAACAGCTCGTATTGGCGCTCGTGATAGTGCTTTTTGACGGTTTGATTTGGCTTGACCTCGACTATCTGGGCATAGCTCCCCTCGGGAAGTTCCCCTTCAAAGAGCGGGAGCTTTCTATAAGTGCCCCTATCAATGAGGTTCTTGATTTCGGCCTTCATGGTATCACCTGTAGTCCCTTGCGAAGGAGGGATAGATAAATCATTCTCTCAACTAGACGAAGTCGAGCTTCAAAGTCTAAAATCCGTTGGTTATCAGAGCACCCTCTTCCTGAACAGCACCACGAGCGGGACTAGCCACGCGAGGTGAACCACAACGGCAACTGGGAAATCCGAGTAGTCATTAGTTGGAATGCCCACAAAGACCCTGTAGAGCCAGTATGTAGGCAGAAAGGCCGTGAACCTGCTCCAGTCGGTTGAAAGGTTCCTCCAGACGACGACGAGCTTTATCAGCGGGGGTAACATCAAGAACCAGCCGAGAACCTTGGAAACCGTCAAAGCCTGCATCCTTGACTCTGAGAACACCGTGATGAGAAGCCCATAGATCCACACCTCAAGGAGGAAAAGGGCGATCAAAGCGAGGATTCCCTTTTGGGGCATCTCTATGTCGAGGATCCAGGGAGAAACAGCTGTCATCAGCGCGGTGGCTATGGAAGCCCACGTGAGCCTGTACGCTAAGAAAGCCTCGCTTGATATTGGAATAACTTGAAGGGCCTGTATGGTCTTGTCCTCCTTCTCGTCGGCCATCATGAAGCCGGGAATCATGCCGAATATCATGGGAATGAATATCAGCGCCAGGAGCGCGAGGAGGGGGTAGTAAACTCCAACGCGGTCTTTGAAGTAGCGGACGATTAAGAGGAGCACCAAAGTCATTGCAACGCTGTATAGGAGCATCGGGTCTCTCCTCAACAGCTTGAGATCCGTCCGGTAAACTGCCCCAAACTTCTTCACAAAGCTCATCTCAATCCCTCCACGGCGTATTTGTAAAACCTCCTTTTAGCGAGGTAATAGGCCACACCCGCCCAAACAACTAGGGCTATTCCCGACTTCACCAGTGTATCCGTTGAAACCTCCACGAAAGGAGCTTTGAAGAAGTAGAGCACCGGGTAGCTTGGAACGACGTAAAGGACCTTCCAGATTTCGCCCGTGAGGTAGCCATGGTAGTGGGCGAAGGGCAGGAGGGAGACTATAAGAACCGCCATTATGGGCACGAAGTAGTCGTCGAGGTCGCGGTACTTTGCCGAAACCGCAATCCCGAGGAGTGTATAGACCACCGATGCAAGAAAGGCCCCCACCGCCACATAGCCCAGCCCATCGAGCGAGCGGGTACCTATGGCCATTATCAAAACCGCCCCGATGACCGACAGCAGGCTCATGATGAGTGTTTTGGCGATGATGTAGTCCCTCCACTCTATGGGCGTCACCGCTAAAGCCCCTATCGCGCCGTCCTTCTTCTCGGCGAATATCTCCGTGCCGACGAACATGAAGCCGACCAGCCCCGGCTCGAAGAGGAGGAATATGGGCACCATTGTCGGAAGATATCGCTCTGGAAATATCATGAGCATCAGCCCGTAGGCCAAGCCTATCAGGACGTATATCGGGTAGACGAAGCCCCTCACGCCGATGATAAGGTTCGTCTTCACGAGCTTTCCAATCATACGAGTCTCCTCCCCGTCACCTTCAGGAATATTTCTTCCAGCGTGGGCTCCTCAGTGTTTATCCTCCTGATTTCGTAGTTTTTGAGGATATTCAGAAACTCCTCGTTTCTTCCGAGGTTCTCGAGCGGGAACTCGGCCATCTTAACATCATTGTCATCCACGTACTCCACCTTGACGAGCCTCTTCCCCATCTTCACCTTGAGCTCGCCCGGGCTGTCAACGAGGGCTATCTTCCCCTCAACGATAAAAGCTACCCTGTCGCACAGCTCGTCCGCGACGTACATGTTGTGGGTTGTCAGGAAGACCGTCTTGCCGTTTTCCCTCATCTCGAGGAGAAGGTCTTTTACCTTCCTTGCACTCGCGGGGTCGAGGCCCTCCAGCGGCTCATCGAGGAAGAGCACCTCGGGATCAGGGAGCAGAGCCCTCGCGAGGTCGAGCTTCTTCTTCATGCCCTTGGAGAAGCCAGATACGAGCTGATCCGCCTCTTTCTCGAGCCCTACCATCTTGAGGACTTCGAGGGGGTCGAGGTGCCTTTTGTAGAAGCTCGCGAAGAATTGGAGGTTTTCTAAAGCGGTTAGCCTCGAATAGACGGCAGGAAACTCGAAGGACACGCCGATTTTGTTGTAGTAGTCCTTTCCCCACTCCCTGAGGTCCTTTCCAAATACCCTCACGGTGCCCTCGTAGTCCTTGATGATCTTCACGAGAATTTTGACCGTTGTGGTCTTTCCGGCGCCGTTCGGCCCGAGGAAGCCGTAGATTTCCCCCTCCTCCACCGAGAAGCTGAGCCCATCAACGCCCCTCACATCGCCGTAATACTTTCTAACGTCCTCAACCTCTATAACCGGCATGCTTCCACCGGTTTAGAATACACGCTTGGTGTAGTTATAGTTAACCCCGCACATGTGCGGCTACTCTACAACCTCTTCCAGCACCCTCTTCAAGCCCTTCCTCAGGTGCTCCTTCACGGTGGAAGGGCTCAGGCCAAGCATCTGGGAGAGCTCCCTGAGGGTCACACGCCTCGGGCTGTCGAAGTAGCCGCTCTTGTAGGCCAGAAGGAGAACTTCGAACTGCCTCCCGGTCAGCTTCAGGAGGGGATTTTCCCCCGGAGTGTAATCCTCAACGCTGACCACTCTGGCCCCGTAAACTTCCTTAACCGCCGAGATTACGTCTCCCAGGAGGCCTTCCTCGCAGACGACGTAGAGGTAAAACCCCTCCGTGCTGAAGATGCCCTTCTCAAAGATTACCATACCCCTTTTCTGCACCTCAAAGAACCGGGAGACGTTCTCCGGAAGGGGCGCATGGAGAAGGTTCGCCCTCACGTAGAGCAGGTAGTGGCCGTTCTTCGGGATGAGCTTCGCGTCCTTCACGTAGGGAATTTCGAGCAGCTCGCCGAGAACTTCCTCGGGCTTCACGCCCTCCCTGAACTTGACCTCCACCAGCTTGACCACGTCGCTCCCGAGAAGGAAGTAAGTATCTCCATAACCCCACTCTACAGCCTCTAGGAAGCCTCTGAAGGCGTTGAAATAATCAAGGCTGATCGGGATGGAGAACTTTATCCTCTTCATGGGGCATCAAAAGGAGTGGGAGATGGGGATTATTAGGGTTTCTGAAAAAACAAACTGGCAGGTACACCAAAACAGCAAAAGCTGAGGGCAGGATAACCAATCTATTTCACCTGTTTCGACTCCCATCGAAGCACTCACAACACTTTTATAGTTCGCTTTCCACTCATCAACGGACAAACGTAATCGGTGGTGGCCATGGAAGCACTTGAAAGAGCCCTTAAATGGGCTGAGGATAACCTGAAAGCTGAGTACATAGAGCTCCGCTACGAGGACCTGAAGAAGACCACTTTGGGCCTCAAGGACGGCGTTTTTACGAGCTTTACAGGGAAGCTTCACAAGGGAGTCGCGATAAGGGTTCTGGCAGATGGTGCCTGGGGTTTCTCATCAACCAGCGACCTTTCTAACCTCGAAAAGAAGATTGAAGAGGCCTACAAACTGGCAAAGGCCGCGGCTCAGACGAAGAGGGAGAAGATAGAGTTAGCAGAGATAAAGCCCGTTGAGGACTTCGTTAAGAGCAAGATGCGCGTTAAGCCCCGTGAAGTGGACATCGAGGAGAAGGTAAGCCACCTCAGGGAACTGGAGAAGCTCCTAAAGGAGGACAGCGCGGTTAAGAGCGTTCAGATACGCTACGAGGACGGAGGTGGCAGAAAGCTCCTCCTCACCAACGAGGGGACGAAGATAGAGTGGGACTACAACTACCTCTACCAGGGAACCTACGTCACCGGAAAGGCCGACGGAAAGCTGGCAATGGCGAGGGACAGCATTGGTGCCGTTGACTACGGCTGGGAGCTTATGACCGAGAGGGAACCCAACGAGAAGGTTGCCGAGAGGCTGTTGAGGAAGATGCACAGCCAGCTCAAGGGTGTTGCACCAAAGCGCGGCGAGTGGCCGATCGTTGCAGGTCCGATAGTAGTTGGCATCATCGCGCACGAGGCGCTTGGACACCTTGCGGAGGCCGACTTGACAATAAACTCGCCCTTCAAAGACCTTATCGGCAAGCAGATAGCTCCAGAGTACGTGACCATGAGCGAGCGCCACGTTGAGGGCGGCTTTGGAAACGACAAGTACGACGACGAGGGCGTTCCCGTTAAGGACATCCACATAATCGAGAACGGTATCCTCAAGGAGATTATGCTGAACAGGGAATACGCGGCGAAGTGGGGCATGGAACCCAACGGCCACGCTAGAGCTGAGAGCTACCGCTACCCGCCGATAATCAGGATGAGGAACACCATCTTCGAGCCGGGCGACCACTCCTTCGAGGAGCTGATAGAGGGCATCAAGTTCGGCTACTACGTCGTTGACTTCCGCGGCGGCCAGGCCCAGCTCAACAGTGCCTTCCAGGTCGGAATTCAGGAGGGCTACGTCATCAGAAACGGCGAGATAGCCGAGCCGATAAGGGACACCTCGATCACGGGCGTCGCAATCGAGGCTCTCAAGAAGATTTCAGCTGTCGGCAACGACTTCGGCCTAGAGGTCGGCTTCTGCGGTAAGGGTCAGACGGCCTTCGTGAGTTCAGGCGGCCCACACATGCGCTTTGATGGAGGAATCCTGATCGGGTGAGGTGGTGAAAATGGAGAACCTCATACGCTTCGGCGAGAAGCTTTTCGACGAGCTCGAGATAGCCGTCTACCACTCAAGGGACGTCAGCGCGAGCGTCGAGCTGAACGAGATTTCGATGGCCTCGACGAGGAGCGGTGCTGTAACGATAATCCGCGGAATAAAGGACAAGCGCCTCGGCCTTGCCATCGTTGACAGCGACGAGCCCGAAAGGGTCAAGGAGGCCATAGAGCAGGCCGCGAAGATGGCAAAGCTCAACTCCCCGGACGAGAAGTGGGTCTCCCTCCCGGAGCCGGGGAAGTACAGGGAGAAACCAAAGCCGAACTACGAGCTTAAGGAGACTTCCCCCGACATACTCGTCGAGAAGCTCGTCCACGGAATAAAGCTCGCCCGCGAGAAGGACCCCAACGTGGTAGTAGCTGGCGGCGAGGGTGGCGTCAGCTGGGAAGAGAGAAGAATACTCAACTCCCACGGTATTGACGTCTTCCAGGAGGGCGGAGCGGCGTTCTTCTTCCTCGAGCTGGTTGGAAGGAAGGGGGACGTCGTGACACCGGGTATCTTCGACTTCGACGCCAGGAGAGACCTCAACCTTGACGTTGATGGCGTCGTCGAGAGGGCCGTCCAGAAGGTGGGGTGGGCCTACAACGTGGAGAAGAGCAGGAACGAGGAAGTGCCGATAATCCTCGGTCCGTGGGCCATAGCGGGGCTCTTCAGCTACGCCCTCCTTCCAGCATTCAGCGGTGAGCGCTTAGTCAAAGAGACCACCCCGCTCGCTGGAAAGGTCGGCGAGAAGATAGCGAGTGACGTTTTGACCATCTACGACGACCCGTTCCACCCGCTGTCGCTTGAGCCGGCCATAGCCGACGGTGAGGGCGTTCCAACGAGGAAGAACGTCCTCATCGAGGAGGGAACCTTCAAGGGCTTCGTCTGGGACAACTACTGGGCCAAGGTTTACGGAACCGAGAGCACCGGCAATGGGAAGCGCGACCTGAGGAGCGGAGGCATAAACATAGGCTTCCACAGCGTTGTCATCGAGAACGGGAAGAGAAACCTCGAAGACCTCATAGCCGAAATCGAGCGTGGCTACCTCGTTGATGGCCTTCAGGGTGCTCATTCAAGCAACCCGGACAACGGAAACTTCGCAGTCACCGCTAACCCAGCATTTCTCATCGAGGACGGCGAGGTCAAGGGCGCGAGCGTGTTCCTCATCGCCGGAAACGTCTACGAACTGCTAAAGCAGGCGAGCGAGGTAACGAAGGAGCAGACTGTAATGCCCTTCATGAACACGATGATAACGCCGCACATAAAGTTCGAGAACGTGAAGATAGCGGGGAAGTGATTTCCTTTTCTTCCCCTTGTTTTCTCTACAGAACATTCCTTTAAAAAGGCGTGTTCTACGCAGAAAACATTATTCCACCCTAAAGTCTATAGCGATGTTGAACTGCCTCGGCGCGTAGGGGCGCACCTTTCTCCGGTCGAGGAACTCCACTGAAAGGCCGAGTTCTTTCGCCACTGCCTTTATCTTCGCCTCGTGCTCGGAAAACAGGTCTTCCTCTGGACTAAAGCCGTAATAGTGAACTACCCCGCCGGACTTGACGCTCATCATCGCCTCCCTTAAAAAGCGGTCGGCAAACTTCGGGAGGTTCATTATCACGCGGTCGGCCTTGATTTTTCCGGCCACCTTTCTGACATCGCCCAAAATCGGGACAACGTTGTTGACTCTGTTAAGGCGTATGTTCTCCTCAAGGTAACGGATTGCCCAGGGGTTTATGTCGCAGGCGAATACGAGCTTTGCCTTCCTCGCGAGGAGTATTGAGTAAGGGCCAACTCCCGCGAACATGTCGAAGATAACTTCACCGGGCTTCACCTTCCTGAAAATCCGCATCCTCTCGGTGGCGAGCCTCGGGGAGAAGTAAACCCTGGCAACGTCCAGCTTCAGCCTTATCCCGTTCTCGCGGTGGATTGTTTCTGTCCTTTTCTCGCCGGCGAGGTGGATGAGCTCCCTCACCCTGTACTCACCCTCAACTTTGCTCCCCTTGGCGAAGACCGCCTTTATGTGGCGGTGGACTTTTAGAATAGCCTCGCCGATGGCCCTTCCGTAGGGCATCAGCTCCTCAGGGAGTTCGATTATCGCAATGTCTCCGATGATGTCGAAGGAGCTCGGCAGGAGTGGTCTAAGCTCCTCGGGAACTTCAACAACCTCGCGGTAGCTGTGATACCTCTTCTCCAGCCTATCAAACTCGGCCTCAACGAGCTCGAAACCTTCCACAGGCTTTGTAACGGGGAATAAAACGAACTCACCCTCGCGTTTTACGGAGTAACCTTTAGCCAGGACGCCGAGTTCGAGGAGCTTCCTTCTGGTCTTTTCAGCCTCTCGCTTTGGGACTTTTACGGCGAGCATCGGCAACGCTTCGCCCCTGAATTCAAAAACGTTGCCCTGCGAAAGATTTTTAAACACTCATCCTTCCCTAATATCGAGCCCCGGTGGTGTAGCCCGGTCAAACATGCGGGCCTTTCGAGCCCGCGCCCCGGGTTCAAATCCCGGCCGGGGCACCAGAATAGCCCTTCTCAAAACTCCACACTCCTTTTAGGGACGGGAGTTGTCGCATTTCCGAGCTCAACTTGCTTGAGAGCCCACCAGTACTAGGCGAATCCAAAAAAAGAAAAAGCTTTTATGCAAAGTCCAAGAAATTTAATGTGGAGGGTACCCTATGGAGCCCCATGAATTCAAGCTGACTGAAGAGGGACTTAAGGCGGTCTTACCCCCGCTGGAAGCAGAGATAATGGAGTACATGTGGAAGGTAAAAGTCGCCACCGCGGGAGAAGTTTACGAACACCTAAAGTCCAAGCACCCTGAGATGCGCCGTTCAACCGTGAGCATACTAATGAACCGCCTCTGCGAGAAAGGCCTTCTCAAGAGGAGTGTTGACTACGGAAGGGGCGGAATGAGGTATGTTTATTCAGTCACAACAACCCGGGAAGAGTTTGAAAAGAAGATAGTCCAGAAGATACTCGACGCCCTCATGAGCAACTTCAGGGAAGCCACATATGCTTACCTTTCAAACATAAAGGAGAGATAAGGGGAGAAAAATGCGCTTTCTCTTCCCCATAGGCCTGATGTTCACACTGGCGTATTTGGCTCATGGGGAAGTTGGGGTTCTTGTGGGGCTGGCTGTCCTTGCATCCGTCCTAATGATTGGAGCCATGAGTATGCCCCGTCCTAACAGTGGTTACTCCTCCCTCGAAACCGTCAATCCACACCTTTGGGAAAAAATTCAAGAACTGACCAAAAAGCTTGGCCTCAAGAACGTTAAAGTTTACGTCCTAGATGCCTACATTCCAAACGCCTACTCTTTCATGAGAAACGTTGTTCTGTCCCTCGGTCTGTTTGAGATTCTCCACGAGGATGAAATCGTAGCTATCACCGCCCACGAGCTGGGCCATATCAAGAACAGAGACACTATCTTGTTCCCCCTGCTGGCGTACCTTAGAATCTTCTCGTTTATGATGTCCTTTGCCATACTGGCACTCAGCGGCAGTCTGATTATCTTCATGTTATCGATTTCGCTATATCTCTGGTATGAACTTGAGAGATCGTCATATCTCAAGAGCAGGGAATTTAAAGCTGACGACGTGGCCGTTAGGATTTTGAACGTACCATTGAGCCTGAAGAGGGCCCTAGAAGAGCTAAAGTACTACGAAGATCTAATGTCGCAGGTCAAAAAACATGCACTGCCCGGTATAGAACCTGCCCTGGAGAGAAAACCGCCTGAAAAAACATACTGGACACCGAGTTTCCTATTCCTTCCAACCCACCCATCCTACGACGATAGGATCTTCAGAATAATCTCATTTATAGAGGCAAACGAGACCAGAAGAAAACACTCTAACTGAGGGAGGCTCTTCCAATGGAAGTGGAGATCGTACTGGATAAGGAAAAGGCCGAGAGGATAAAAAAGATCCGTCCAACGAAGGACGAGTACTTTATGTTAATAGCGAAGCTCGTGTCACTGAGGGCAACCTGTCCCCGGCTTCGAGTTGGAGCCGTTGCCGTTAAAGATGGCTACATTCTCGCCACGGGCTACAACGGTGCCCCGAGGGGGATGGATCACTGTATCGATGTGGGATGTCTCATAGTCGATGGCCACTGTCACAGGGCAGTTCACGCGGAGCAGAACGTTATAGCTATGGCCGCCAGAAAGGGCATAAGCCTCGAAGGCGCGACGCTCTACGTTACCCACTTCCCGTGTGACACCTGCTTTAAACTTCTAGTCAATGCTGGTATTAGAGAGATAGTCTATGAAGAAATGTATCCCAACGAAGCAACTGAAATACTCCTCAAAGAAGCCCAGGAGAAGGGCATAATAAAAATCAGGCAGTTTAAGTTAAAGAAAGAAAGGGTTAGGGCCTTTCTGGAAGAACTCTTTGGGGAAGACTTCTGATTATTCCTTCTCAATCTTCTCCAGCCTTTCGTTTATCTCCTCCAGTTCGATGCCAACTTTTCTGGTTAGCTCAGTTATCTCCCTCTCCACCCTGTCGATCTTGGCGTAGAGCTCGAACAACAGGAGGAAGAGAAGTCCTATTGAAACCACAAAGAGGGCATCAAGACCCCTGCCAAGCCCCAGCAGATCCTTGATTTCCGTAGAGATGCGGAGGGGAAAGAGCGCAATTATTATAAAAACCCCAATCACAAGTCCCCAGGATAGAACACCCTGCCAGTCAATCCTTCCCGCGCTGTAGTCCCTGTAGACCCTAAACAGCAGGTACGCAAGGACAAGTATTGCAATAAATTGAGCCGCGTACATAATCCATCACCTCACTCTGTCGAACAGGAGGTTTAATGCTATCTTTATACCTTCCTTAACGTTTGTCCCCTTTCTCATGGAGTAATCGGTATAAACGGCCTTGATTGGAACCTCGGCAATTCTGCAGCCGTTTTTGGCCACCTCAACGATGATCTCACTTGATACCGCGTAGCGGTCACAGGTTATCCGGATCCTGGAGGCGCATTCACCGCTGAAGCATCTCAATCCGCTCTGGCTGTCACTCACGTATTTACGGGCAAATATAGCCGTTATCACGTCGAGAACAAAGTTTCCGAACTTTTTTATGAAGGGCATCTGGCTGGTGTCTCCCTTCAAACGGGAGCCAACGGCAAAGTCGGCTTTCCCCTCAACAACGGGCTTCATAACGCGAAGGGCGTCCTCGACGAGGTGCTGACCATCGGCGTCGAAGGTTATGATGATTTTGGCACCCTTTCTTACGGCATAGGCAAGTCCAGTACCGAGAGCCCCTCCAAGCCCACGGTTTATCAGATGGGTGATAACGTGGACACCAAAGGACCGCGCTATCTCCCCCGTTCTATCCCGTGACCCGTCGTTTATCACCACTATCTCGTTTCGCCTGAAATAGCGAAGGAGATCCGAAAGGACAGCGCCAATGGTCAGTTCCTCGTTGTAAGCAGGAACGACAACGTAAGTCGAGAGTAGTTTTTCCATGAAGGGAACGAACTTCTCCATAGTTGATATCTCAAAATCAGGGGTAGCATCGACTGAGAAGCTCATTCTCCCGGAGTCGTGTGAAGTAACGAGGACGCTTAGGGCACCTGCTTTCCTTGCAGCAATGACATCGTAGCCGTGGTCGCCCACGACGAGGGTTTTCTCAGGTGGGATTTTCAGTTCATCGAGGACCTTCTTTATCTGTCCCCCCTCCGGCTTTAGCTCTTCTGGTGGAACGTCTTCTCTTGCAACTACGATCTCAAAGTACTCAAGGATTTTCAATTTCTCTAGGGCAAACAAAGCGGCTTTCCTTGAGCTTCTTGTGACGACTGCCATTTTAATTCCCCTATTCCTAAGGAACCGGAGGGATTCAAGCACGCCGGGAAAAAGAAAGCTGTCTTTCATCCTTTCGACTTCGAGCTCAACCTGATGGGAGTGAAGCTCCTCAAACGGGATCCCGGTTTCCCGGGAGATCCTGAGAAGGGACTCATACATCGGACTCAGGTTACCCATTAAATCGTCGCTTATGCCAATCTGGCGGAGCCGTTTTCTGAGTTTGTCCTTTAGCTCTGAAAATGATTCCTTTGCCCCAACTAACGTGCCATCGAGGTCGAAAACAACCAGCCTTACGTCCATCTGCCACCCCTCTTGCCAGCTTCTACCCAGCACTCTTTGAGGACATCGTAGATCGCGCTCCACTCTATGTACTCAAGGGAGTTGCCCAGGGCCCTTCTAAGCCGCGATGCAAAAGCCTTCATCCCATCCATGTCCTCGAACTCCGCTATTATAACCGCTTGAGTTCTCCCGCTCGTCCTGAAGATGGATTCAACGTTTTCATAAGCCGCAAACTTCTGAAGGATAAGATCTATATCAGGCCCCTCAACTCTAAGTTTCAGCAGAAAGAGGACTTTAACGTACTTATCGAGGAAAGCCGGATCAACAACGGCGGAATACCCCTTTATTGCCCCAAGTTTCTCAAGCTTCTCAAGTCTGTTTTTGACGCTTGCAGGTGAGAGGTTCACCCTCCTGCCTAACTCAGTCAGTGTAATTCTTCCCTCCTTTCGAAGGATTCTGAGTATCTCTCTGTCCTTCTCGTCAATACCGGGCATTGTCTTCACCGGATTTGAAAATGAGAAAGACAAAATCAGCGGGTAATCTTTATCTCCCTCATGAGCTCAAGCGGTTCCGGATGCTTCTCGAAGTAGTCCCTAACCGGCTTGAGGAGCTCTATGAGATACTCCGCAACAGCGTTCTTGAGGTCGAGCGGGTGGAGCTTTCCTTCCGCGAAGTCTTTCTTGAGCTCCTCGAAGGTGGTGTATGTGACGTCCCCGCCAAACTTTGCCGGCCTGTGGATGGTGAACTCCGTTGGTTCTTCGCGGAAGATTATGTACTCTGCCCAATCAAGGACAGGGTTGTATTTAACTTCTCTGGCCGGACAGAAGGCTTTCCTGAGCTTCTGCCTGATCTCTTCTGGCGAATCATGGATAAACACAGCGGAGTAGGGCTTGCTCTTGCTCATCTTCATCTGAGTCTTGAGCTCTTTGAACTGCTCCTCGCTCTCTATCGGCCAGACAGGCGGCTCCTGAAGACCAAGGAGGAGGTGGTGGTGTAAAGCCACAGGCTTGAGCTTCTCGCCGTTCCATTCAAGGGGGTGATATCTGAGCTTCTGAGCCACTTCAATCGCTATAACGTGGGCTTTCCTCTGGTCCATTCCGGCGTGAGCTATCGTGACACCCTGGTAGAAGATGTCCGCCACCTGCATCATCGGGTATATCAGCTTGGCGAAGTCTATTGCCTCACCCATCTGCCTTCCCATTATCGTTATTGACCTCATAACCCTGCTCAGGGTGACGTTCTTTGAGATATCTATGACGGTCTGCCAGTAGTCACCCTTCTCAAGTATCTCGCTCGCGAGAACAAACTCCACCTTATCGGGATCGCCGCCCATGACCTTTATGCTCTGCTTCATGCCCTCTTTGAAGTATGTTAGTGCAACCTTCTGAATGACGTCTAAATCTCCGCCGAGCTTGTCGTTTATCCAGCTGTGCCAGTCGGCCAGGAAGACCCTCGTCTTGACTCCAGCCTTCTGAAGGTCGGCTATTTTAGCGCCGGCCATCAGTCCGGTTCCTAGGTGAATGTAACCGCTTATCTCGAACCCTATGTAGTGCTGCATCGGGATTCCGACTTCGAGGAGGTGCCTGAGGTTCTCCTCGGTTAGAAGTTCCTCCGTGGGCTTCTTCTTTATGAGTTCTATCCTGCTCTCAATGTCCATCCCTACCACCTAAAGAAAAAACGGCCACCGGTTTAAGGGCTTTGCGGCCGAAAGGTTAATTAGGTTCCACGACTATATCCATCTGAACGTTATGGGGGTGTTCAACATGAAGGTGCTGTTTCTGAGTGCAGACGGTTTTGAGGATCTGGAGCTGATCTACCCGCTCCACAGGATAAAGGAGGAGGGCCACGAGGTCTATGTGGCGAGCTTCCAGAGGGGCAAGATAACGGGGAAGCACGGCTACTCCGTCAACGTTGACCTAGCCTTTGACGAGGTTGACCCCGACGAGTTCGACGCGCTCGTCCTTCCCGGTGGAAGAGCGCCTGAAATAGTGAGGCTCAACGAGAAGGCCGTCTCAATAGTTAAGAAGATGTTTGAGGACGGAAAGCCCGTCGCCAGCATCTGCCACGGTCCGCAGATACTCATCTCAGCCGGCGTGCTGAAGGGTAGGAAGGGCACAAGCGTTATAACTATCCGCGACGACGTGAAGAACGCCGGCGCGGAGTGGGTCGACGCTGAGGTGGTCGTGGACGGCAACTGGGTCAGCTCCAGGCACCCTGGAGACCTCTACGCATGGATGAGGGAGTTCGTGAAACTTCTGAAATGATTGTTTTAATTTTTCACCAGCTATTTTTGGCTGAGGAGCCCTTGAGGAATGAAGAGACCACTCGACGAAATCAGGGCTCCTTCTCTACTAAAGCATAGAAAAAGCCTATCGTCCTATGCCTGTGGGGCCATGCTCTCATCGTTCCTTCAAGGAAGCCTGGATCGTAGGGCCCATTCAGAGGTATCAGCCGCGCGTTGTCATGTCTCTCAAGGAACCACTTCACAACTTCCTCGTTTTCTTCGGGAAGCATGGAACAGGTTGAATACAGCATCCTACCCCCCGGCTTCAAAAGCCGCCAGGCACTCTCGATCAGTTCTTTTTGAAGTGCAACGACCTTGGGGATATTCTTTTCCAGAAGGCGCCATCTCAGTTCTGGATTTTTTGCTATCGTTCCATCGCTTGTGCAGGGGGCGTCGAGCATTACCCTATCGGCTATACCCTCACCGAGTATCTCAGGAGCCTTCCTGCCATCGGCGGCGATTGTTTCCGCTATCTCAACGCCCGTTCTCCTCAAAATCTCATTCATCCGCTTTATCCTCGACCGATCAACGTCAAAAGCGTATATCCTGCCCTCATTGTTCATCAACTCGGCCATGTGAGCCGTTTTTCCACCAGGTGCGGCGGCCAGATCTACAACTGTTTCTCCAGGTCTAGGAGAGAGAACAAGCGAAGCAACTGCCGCTGCTTCCTCCTGCGCTATGACCCAGCCCCTGTTGAAGAGCCATTCGGGGTTGAAGGGGGTGAGGATTCTGATGACGGTATCAACCCTCTCACTCCTCTCAAAGCGGACGTTCTTCTTCCTCAAGTATTCCTCCACATCATCAACGTCTGCCTTAAGCCGGTTCACTCTAATACTCATCGGCAGGGTTTCGTTCAACGCTCTCAACAGCTCTTCCGTTTCATCTCCCATGATAGAGCGCATTTTTTTGATGAACCACTCCGGGAAGAGGTACTCCCACTTGAGCCTCTTTTCCTCCGAATCTATAACGGGAACGTATTCAAGAACCCTGGGCAAGAGATCGTAGTAGTAATAACCCACGTAGGGATGGGTAGTCCTGGAGAGAAACTGGGCCAGGCCTTTGAGATGCTGAACTGTTCTCTCGCTTGGATCTCTAAAGACTGCAACCTCAATCGCAACCCTCAAAGCAGCTCTCAGCCAGGGGTCGAGGATGAGCGGGGAGACGCCGACGAGCTCCTCAATTATCTCGTCTATGAGGCCAAGTCTCCTCTGGATGGAGTAGAAAATCCCAGTCAGTTTAGAGTTCTCCCAGCCCTCAATTTTATACTTTGCGAAGGCTTTTCTCTTGGCCTGCTGGCTGGGCTTAACGACTTCGCCAAGCTTAACTGCCTCAACGAGGGCATAAAGCTGTCTGTCACTCAGTTTCAGCTTTCCCATTTCCAACCCTCTTGAACCTGTATATATCAACCATAATCCTTTCCAGCCTCTTTCTGTGGAAGAAGAACTGGGCGGGGATTTCAAACGGTAGAGTTAAGTGGTGTGTGATTTCAAACCCATTGTCCCGCGTGAAGGCCTCTATAAAGCCCCTCACCTCGGGCTTCGCGAGGTGGATGGAATACACTACATCGCTTACCTCGAACGCCTTGATAAGGAAAGGCCTGTCCGCGTGAGGTTTCTGGCTGCCAAAGGGTGGATTCATCACGACCACGTCCACTCTCCGGGAGAACTCCGAAACATCCTCTAACAGAAACTCTATGTTATCCAATCCAAGGGACTCGGCGTTTTTTCTTGCGAGGGCAAGGGCTTCGGGATCAATCTCGACTGCATAGACTTTCTCCGCTCCCAATAGGGCGGCACCGATGGAAAGAACTCCCGTTCCCGCACCGAGATCCGCTACTATCTTGCCCCTAAGATCCCCCAGAGAATACGCTAACCAGAGCAGTTCTGCCGCCACGTTACCCGGAGTCCTGTACTGTTCCAGCCAGGGCTTTGGATTTCTAAACCCCTCAAGTTTCGAAAGGAGTATCGCGAGATGTTTTCTCTTCATACCAACTGCAAAAATGGAACGGCGTATTTATAGTTTGCGCGAAAGCACACTCCAAGAGGATTGGGGGTAAAGATTCAGACAAGTCCGAGCTCACCCGGAACTTCGACTATTGAAAAACTGTCGTCCTCATTTCTTTTGACGGCCGATATCATGACCGGAAGGAGCTTGTAAGTGTGCCCACCAATTATTTTGACGAGAAGTTTTTCAAAGGCTTCCATCTCAGCTTTATCAGAAAACTCGACTCTGGCTATAAAGTCATACTCCCCGTAGAGCCACTCTCCCCTAACGGGGAGCCTTTCGAGCACTTCGTCCCTAACTCCCCAGACCAGGAGTACCGCTTCCGTTTTTATCACCCATACATTAAACCCGAATATTCAATAAAGATTTTTCTAATAAAAATTCGTCTTTTTGTCTATATGACAAAAAACTGGGGGCCTTAAATTGGAGAGATGACGGAAGAAGTTTAAAAGACCACTCCCGAACTTTAAGGGGTGAGCGTGATGATAAGGGGAGTCTTTTTCGACTTCGTCGGAACACTGATAACAAAATCAGGAGAAAACGTCACCCATCAGAACATCATCAAAGAGACCCTGAAAAGGGCCGGAAGAGAAGACCTGGACTACATTAAACTCTGGAAGGAGTACGAGGAAGAGAGCTCGGCTCTCTTTAAAGAACTCGCGGGGAAACCCTATGTGAAGATAAGGGATGTAGACACCGAAGCTATAAGAAGAGTTGCCAAAAGGTACGGTTTTGACGTCCCGAAAGACTTTTGGACAATAAACGTCGAGATGCACAAAAAGTATGGAGAGCTGTTCCCGGACGCAAAAGAAACAATAATGACATTAAAATCCCTGGGTCTCCACGTGGGCATAATTACAGATTCGGACAACGACTACATAAAGGCCCATTTAGAGGCCCTGGGAATCTACAACCTGTTCGACAGCGTAACAACGAGTGAAGACGCTGGCTTTTACAAACCCCATGAGAGACCGTTCCTCCTAGCGCTGGAAAAGGCCAGAATCAAACCGGAGGAGGCCATCTACATAGGGGACAACCCAGCGAAAGACTGTGTTGGGGCGAAAAAAGTTGGAATGTACTCAGTTCTGCTGGATCCAGAATCGTCAAAGAAAGCGCTCTGGGAGAACTGCGATTTCATAGTCTCGACACTGAAAGACGTTGTGGAAATAGTTCAGGGGCTCAACACCCAAATTTAAAAACATCTGCAAAGGGCCTAAGCCCTTCCAATTATTTCCAGGCTCACGTCGAAGTTTTTGACTGAATGAGTGAGGTAGCCGAGGCTTATGACGTCGATGTCGAGCTTCGCGTATTCAGATATGTTCTCGGGCGTTATTCCTCCGGAGACCTCGATTTTAACCCTATCGCGAAGGCCTTCGCGCTTTAATGCATTTATTGTCCTTGCTATCTCCTCCGGGCTCATGTTGTCGAGCATCACAACCTCGGCTCCTGCTCTGGCGGCTTTAACGGCATCCTCAATGCTCCCGACTTCGACCTCGACGACCTTGTAAAGGCTGAACTCTTTCGCGCGCTTTATCGCTTCTTCAAGCGGAACTAAGGCGAGGTGGTTGTCCTTTATGAGTATTGCGTCGCTGAGGGAGAAGCGGTGAGGCTCACCGCCACCGATGAGGATTGCCCTCTTGTCTATCGGCTTGAGGAGGGTCTTTCTGGTTCCGGCAACGCGAACTTTGGGATTAACAGTCCTAACTTTTTCAACAAGCCTTCTAACTTCCGTGGCGATGCCGCTCATCCTCCCCATGACGTTTAACGCGGTTCTCTCGACGAGGAGGATCGAGCGAGCGTCCCCCTCAAGTTCAAGGATGACGTCACCCTTTCTAACCTCTTCTCCGTCGCGCTTCCTGACCCCGACCTTAACGCCGAAGTGCTCGAAGAGGGCCTTGGCCTCTTCAACGCCGGCTATAACCCCTTCTTGCTTTGCTATGATGACGGCCTTCGCTTTTGTTCCCTCTGGAATAACTGCCTCGCTCGTGACGTCGCCGAAGGGCGCATCTTCCTGAATGAACCTGAGGAGATAGTTGAGCGGAACCATGCTTTCACCTCCATCCCTACTGGGAACCGGGCTTTATTTTGCTTTCCATAGGCGGGCACCACTCCCCGTGAAAGAATGTTTTTTATGCTCAAAGGCGAAGATTTTAGGGGGAGATTTATGATAAAGAAAGCTGTCATTCCCATAGGAGGAGAGGCAACCCGACTGAGGCCCCTCACGATAGAGACATCCAAAGGCCTCGTGAGGCTACTCAACAAGCCCATCCTCGAGCACTCGATTCTGAACCTGGCAAAGGACGGCATCGAGGAGGTGTACCTTGGAGTAAAGGGCTACGTGAACTACACCTCGCTCTTCGACTACTTCCGCGAGGGCTACTGGCTCAAAAAGAAGTACGGGCTTGAGAACGAGGTGAGGATTCGCTACATGCCGCGCTACGAGAGCACCACCAACGGCGACGCCGTCTGGTATACCATGCAGTACTACGGCATAAAGGAGCCAGTTGTGGTGATCCAAGGGGATAACATATACCAGCTGAACGTCCAGGAGATGTTTGAGTGGCACAGGAAGAAAAAGGCATACATGACGATAGCGCTCCAGCGCGTTGAGGACGTTACCGGCTTCGGCGTTGCAAAGATTGACGACGACTACAGGATAGAGTACTTCGTCGAGAAGCCCAGACCCGAAGAAGCACCAAGCAACCTCGCGAACACGGGCATATACATCCTCTCGGAGAACTTCTGGGAGTTTCTAGAGGAGAGCTGGGCGAAGGACATGAGGGAAAGGAAAACCCTCGACTTCGGCGGCGATATAATCCCCGCCCTCATAGAGCATGGCTACGACGTCTACGGTTACCCAATGGAAGGATACTGGTTCGACGTCGGGACGCCGGAGCGCTACCTTAACGCAGCCATGTATCTGCTCCATCACCTCTCCCCGGAGGACATGGATGCAGTGGAGGTAACCCATGACATCTACATACAAGGGAAATCAGAGATGTCCGAGAACCTGAGGCGAAAAATCCGGGACATGATAAAACGCGGTGAGCTCATTGTTGAGGGCAAAGTTCTCCTTGGAAGGCACATCTCGATCGGTAAGGGAACCGCTCTTGAAGACGCCATCATAGACAACTATTCGGTAATCGGTAGGAAGTGTGAGATCCTCCACTCCGTTGTGATGGACAGGGTAAAGCTTGGAGACAACGTAAGAATAATAAACTCAATAATAGGCCGCCACGTCGAGATAGGGGACAACGTCAGGATAGTGAACTCCGTTATAGGGGACAACGCGGTGATAAGCGACAACGTGAGGATGTATAACGTCAAAATATGGCCCCACGAGTTCGTTGAGAAAGGGGCAACTCTGGAGCACTACACCGTGAGACACACAATGCCAAGGAGGTAAAAAGAAAAGAATCAGCTCATCTCCAGCATTCTTTCTATCGCCTTCTTGGCCTTTTCAGCTATCTCTTTGGGAATCTCAACCTCGTACTTCATATCGCGGAGCGACTCGTAGATGTGGTTTAGTGTTATCGCCTTCATCCCGATGCAGGTTGGGTCTTCTCTCGCAGGATGGAACTTGATGTTGGGGTAGAGCTTGCTCAATCTGTAGACCATTTCCCTCTCCGTGAAAACAACCCACTCGTTCCACTCAGGGGCGCGCTTTATCATCCCACCAGTTGAGACGATTATATCAGCCTCCTCCTGAACTTCCGGTTCGCACTCCGGGTGAACCATTAGCTTGGCGTTTGGATACAGTTCCCTCGCCCTCCTGACATCTTCGAGGGTGAACTTTCTGTGAACATAACAGTGCCCGTACTCGGGAACCGGGATAACCTTTTTTCCCGTCTGCTTAGCTACGTAATAGGCGAGGTTCTTATCGGGGCCGAAGATTACAACGTCGGAGTCGAGCTTTCCGACGATTTTGGCGGCATTGGCTGAGGTTACCGTAACGTCCGCGAGGGCCTTGCACTCGGCCGAGCTGTTGACGTAGAGGACAACTGGAGCGCTGGGATACCTCTTCTTCGCCTCAATGATGTGCTCCGGTTTGAGCATGTTGGCCATGGCACAGGTTGCCCTCCTCGTCGGGAGAAGGACAGTCTTCTCTGGATTGAGGATTTTAGCCGTCTCGGCCATAAAGTCAACGCCCGCGAAAACTATGACGTCGGCATCAACGTTCACCGCTTTCCTCGCCAGCTCAAGGCTATCTCCTAAGAAATCGGCTATATCCTGAACCTCTGGCAACTGATAGTTGTGGGCCATGATGATCGCGTTGCGCCCCTCCTTAAGCCTGAGGATTTCATTAATGAGTTTTTCTTTTTCCATGATAACCACCAGCTCTGAGTTCAAGATCCATTAAAAGAACTTTTCGGGTGAAATCTGTAAAGTGGTGAACTAAAATTTCTGCTGGAATAAAAACTGGCGGGCCCGGCGGGATTCGAACCCGCGACCTCCGGCTTAGAAGGCCGGCGCCCTATCCTGCTAGGCTACGGGCCCACGCAATTGATAGAACTGAAGTGCATTTTTAAGCTTTGCCCTTAGGATTTCGCAGAGCAGGATTAAATCAAAGTTCATGGTTTCTCTTAAACTGCCAGTCTAAGAGGGATTCCACTGGAAAACGCTGGAGTGAATCTTGAATTTTACCTTCATCAGAAGGATTTTAATGGGGGCTTGATTTAACCGACGCTCAAAGGGCGTTAAAGGAAAGGAACTCCATAATAAAGGATAATAATAGGAGAATCCAGCCTAACTTGCCTCAGTTAGATAACAAGAGATCCCCCGTTTTAGCATTCAAAATTAGCCCATAACATTCCGCCAGCGCTTTGCGCCAGCAAGCAAACTTTGCAGGGCAAAGTTTGATCAAAGAATGAACTTCAGGAAAATGCCAGAACGAGTTTGCATGTTTTCTCAAGATTTCAGACTCAAAGAGGGTTTGAACTGGAAAAAGCAAACTAAAACAGGTTTCAACATCTTCATAACGCCCTTCGGGCGTTGTACTCATAGTGAAACACTGTAGAACCAGCAAGTGGAAGAACAAACCCCCTCTAAAACGAGAATCTCCAAAAACGACATGCGAACCTTGATCAAACTTAATGAGCAAGCTTTTAGAAAAAGCTTGGCCATAAGGAGTTCTTTCTCGAATAAGGGATAGCCCTGGCGTGCAAGGTTCAACACTCTGCCGAAGTGTGAGTTTACTCCTAAAAGAAGCATTTGGAGAGATTTGCACCGTATTCTGGCGTCCAAAGGACGCCTTGAGGATTGCAAACGTTCGAGAAATGGCAGCTAATGAGTAAACCCCTTAAGGGTTTGAGTTTTTTAGAAGGCACGCAATCTTTCCGTCAACGCTGAAGCTTTTAGAAAAAGCTTCACCAAAAGTTTGGGGTTCCTCTTAGCTCTACAGTTTGAGAGGGGTTCCATTGAAAATGCTGGGAGGAATCTTGAATTCTACCTTCATCAGCGAGATTTTAATGAGAGTTCAACTTTAACCGACGCCCGAAGGGCGTCAAGGGAAAGGAACTCCTTGAGACGGGCAATAATGAAGGAATTCACACTAAAAACAGCTCGTAAAAGAGAATCTCCTCGTGCTTTAGCATCTCAAAGAAGAACCCCAAGCCTTGATCAAACTTCGCGCAGGCGAAGTTTGTTAGAATGGCGCCCGGGCCGGGATTTGAACCCGGGTCACGGGAGTGACAGTCCCGTATGATAGGCCGGGCTACACCACCCGGGCGCATGATAGTGGCCGGCGGCGTTCCCGGTTTCCCGCCCCCTCCCGGAGGGCAGTACACCCGGGAACGCAGGCGGGCTTAACTTCCGGGATCGAAACGAGACCGGGTGTAACCCCGCCGCTATGGCCGCCGTACCGGTACCAACCTCCCAGGAGAGGTTTATAAACTTTACGGTCACTACCACAGTGGCTCGCTTGAAAACTCGTCGTAAGTTGGTGGCTGTTCTCCAGCCGCTTTCTCAAGTCTTGGCGGTAGATCGTAGAAAGCCAATATCTGGTATATGGAAGATATCAAGAGAAGAATCACTCCAACCAAGATTATGAGAGTCAGTGCCCCCCACCAAAGAAAGTTTGCGGCATCTTTGAAGGCTTTTACGTTAGTGAGCTCGTACAACGCCTCAAAAGACTTTTTCCCATAGTACGCGCTCGCTACAAAAGACACAAGAATAATCACCAAGCCAATAAAGACCATAAGGTACCCAGTGGTTGTTAGTTCATGGCTCTCAGCTCCAAAATCGCTCTCGTGTAGAGTAATACCCTCCCCCTGATACACAATCCTATCGGTTGTATGGGAATAAGCAGCAAACGCCCCTAATATGAGAATAACACCCACAACAACACCAACCAGTAGTATGATGAAACTCTTGAGGAAATACTTAAAGGGCCTCTCATCGTTGAGCTTCTCTCCCAGGCCGTGGAGAGATATCAAAAGCAACACAAATCCGATAAGACCAAGCAATCCGCCAATACTGGTAGTACCAAACCTAACCCCGCTAAGCAGTCCCCCTATCAAGGAGAGAATCGAGCCAACCAACCCGAGTTGCCTTTCACTGCTTATATCTATGAAGTTCCCCTCACCAACATACGCCTCCATTGGGACCACCGAAGTTAGTAAGCACCTCTTCTTAAAAGGTTGTTGCTGAGAAGATTTATTAAGGGCAGTTCCAAGTCGAGGGCGGTGATGAAAATGCTTGAGTCGCTGTGGCAGTTCCTGAACCAGTACTTCATCGAACCCATGTACACCCGGGAAGGATACAACCCCGTAAACACGTTTGTCTACGCCTTCCTATTTGGGCTGGGAGTGACGTACTCGTACAGATATATAATCAGACCTCTAAAAATAAAAGTCGACGAAAGGCTCTTCTGGGCAGTAACACCTATGGTGGTCTTTGGCGCCACGGTCAGGGCACTGGTCGATGGCGGTGTTCTCAAACCAAACCCCTGGATTCTAACACCGGGCATATTCTTTACCGCCTTCTTTCTGATACTGCCGGCAATATTCGCAGACGCAAAGCTGGGCACATACCCGAAGATAACCATAGGTTGGGGTACTGTTCTGGCTCTCTGGGCAAACTATCTCCTGGTAACCCATGCCAAAAGCTGGCGTCCCTACGAGCTTACCCTTATCCACACGATAGCCAGCTGGATACCTGTGCTTCTCTACTACCGCTGGAGGCCCTTTGATAAGCTCTACCTCTATGCGGTTCTGGCACATCTCTTCGACATGGGGTCAACTGTCGCAGGATTACAGTTTTACAATTACCGTGAGGTGCACTGGATTGAGCACTACCTAGTCCAGTGGTTTGGACCGTATATATACTACCCATGGATAGCCCTAATCCTGATCGTGGTTTACTATGGACTAAAATACCTTGTTACGGATGAAGAAGAAAGAAGATTCTGGTACCTAGCTATATACATCCTGGGACTCGGTCCGGCAATCAGGGATCCCGCCCAGATGATACTCCAAATCTCAGGGTAATCCCCCTCTAAACTTTTACAAAAAATTAAAAGTAGATTTTGTATCCTCTCGGGGCACGAGAAGGCAAAACCACAGTTAAAGTTATAACTCCCTTTTTTTAATAATTCAGTGGTGATACCATGAGAAAGGCTGCAATAATGATAGCAGTGTTTGTTTTCTTTGGTGTTTTTGGGTTTGCTATGGCTAGTGCTGCGACGGTCGGTGTTGACCTTGCCCACGGCGAAAACGACAAGGGACTAACAGCCCTCACAGACCAGAACGGCAACGTTCTCGTCGAAGGCATGATCAAGAAGATAGGAGACGTCACCTGGGTCTACATCGGCCCGGCCGACAAGGCAGACACCCTCGGCATCCAGCAGGTTGGTGAGAAGATCACCTACGATGCAATAAAGAACATCGACTTCCTCATCATCGGTCAGCCGACCCAGCCCTTCAGCCCCGATGAAATCAACGCCCTCAAACAGTGGTGGAACGACGGCAACAGGATTCTGTGGATTGCAGGCGACAGCGACTACGGAAGCGGCGTTCAGACCATCGATAACGTCAACGCCGTCCTCGAGCAGCTCGGCGTCAACCTGAGGCTTGACCAGTGCTCGGTCGAGGACTCCCAGAGCAACGCTGGAGCCGGCTACCGTGTCGTTGGAATCGTCAACCCCGACGACAAGACCCCCAACAAGGATGACATCACCAAGGACTTCCAGAACGGCGGAAAGGTTCTCTTCCACGGGCCTGGTGTTGTGGCATACGTTGACGACAGCGGCAACTGGAAGGCTCTCGAGTCAAACGCTGGAATAGAAAACGTTTACGTCATAGTCACCACCAGCGAGAACGGGCAGATCGTCGAGAACAACGACCCGCCTGCCAAAGCTTACACTGCAGGTGCCACTGGCAAGTTCCCGCTTCTTGCCGTTCAGACCTTCCCGGACAAGAAGAACCTCCTTATCGTCAGCAGTGAGACCCCGTACGGTGGTTACGAGCCCATGTGGGCCCCGGAGTACCACGGGGTTAAACTCGACGGGCCAACCTTCGTCACCAACTTCATCCACTGGGCAATGGACACTCAAGCCAATCTCGGAAAGAGCGAGAGCGGTGGAGGCGGAATCTGCGGTCCGGCGGCCCTCGTTGGACTGGCAATAATACCGCTCCTCCTCAGGAGGAGGAAGTGACTCTGTTCTTCTCCATTAATTTTTTAGTATGTTTTCAATAAGTGTACTTGAACAACATTCGCGGGGGATAAAGATGAAAAAGGCTGCCTCCATTGGTGTGATACTGCTTCTTGCCTTCAGCATCGTAGCAAGCGGCTGTATCAGCGGCAGTGGCGAAAGTGGCATAACCCTCGTCGTCCTCACAAGGCATGACGCAACCATTCAGTATATGGCAAAACAGCTATTCCTTAAGAGCGACATAGCGAAGGAGTACCACATCACCGACCTGAAGTTTATCAAAGCGTCGGAGAGTCTCTGGCCAAGCTACGTAGAGAAAGGGGCCGACGTCGCATGGGGTGGGGGGCCCACCCTCTTTGATGACCTCTACAAAGAAGGCTATCTGGCCCCGATAACTGACGACAGAGTTCTTGGTCTCCTCGGCAACCCGATACCAACCGAGATGGCAGGAATGCCCATGGTCAGGAAGGACGATAAGGGTAACGTATACTGGATAGCCGCGGCAATATCGTCCTTCGGTTTCACAGTCAACAAAAAGCAGCTCGCCAAGTGGAATCTGCCCGTTCCCCAGAAGTGGGAAGACATAGCGAGCGAGACCTGGGCCGTTGATCCACCTCAGTACGGCATAGCTGACCCGACCAAGAGCACCTCCAACACAAGGATATACCAAATCATCCTCCAGGCCTTTGGCTGGGATCAGGGATGGAGGATAATGACACTTATAGCCGCCAACTCAAGGATATACATGCAGAGTGATGCCGTCAGAGATGCAGTTATAAACGGTGAGATAGCGGCTGGAAACACCATCGACTTCTACGGCTACACTGCCATGCAGCAGAACCCGGACTGCCAGTACATTATTCCCAATGGAGAGAGCATCATAAACGGCGACCCGATAGCGCTCCTTAAGAACGCCAAACACCCGGAGGCCGCCCAGGCGTTCATCTACTGGGTGCTCACCGAGGGACAGGCCATCTGGATGAGCCCCGACATCAACAGGCTTCCAATTAACCCCGAAGTGTTCAACATGAAGGTAAGCAACGAAGCTGCTGAAATAGTATTCAAGGGCCAGTACGCCGGGAAGACCTACGGCGAGGCAAGGCCGAGTCTCAAAAAGGCATACGACGACGCCACCAAGGCCCAGGGAATACCGTTCGACGACAAGAGGGCTCTTGAGACAGTATACGCCCTCCAGTACTACTTTAAGGCCACCCTAGTTGATGAGAACCAGAAACTCCACGAGGCATGGGTTTCCTTGGTTAAGGCATATAAAGACGGAAAGATCAGCGAGGACAAGTTCAACGAGCTAAAAGACAAACTCACCGCCCCGATAAAGTTCAAGGATCCAGAAACAGGGCAGATAGTCACCTTTACCGAGGAATACGCCAAGAAAATCAATGACAGGATCTCAAAGGACAGGAACTTCCAGGATCAGCTTATACAGATATGGCACCAGGCCGCGGTAAACAAGTACAACGAAGTCCTCAACGAAATAGGCGGCTGATTTTAACATTTTCATAACTTTTCTTTACCCTATTCCGCTGGACTTCAACTAGAGAATTTCAAAAACTTTTAAATAGTCTTCACAGAGACCGAGATGAGATGAAGAACCAAGGGAGGTAGCACCCAATGAAGGTCAGCAAGTGGAGCGAGAACTTTTTTGGGACACCTGTGTTCGACCCCGTAGTCGTGATTTCGTTCCTGTTCCCACTCCTCTACTTGATAGCATTCCTAATAATCCCCGTTCTGGCCATGCTAACCATAGCCTTCGAGTACAACGGCCATCTCTCTCTCCACTGGTTCAGTAGCCTGCTGAACGAGTACTACATAAACCTCCACCCCAGCGGAGAGTTCGCCAAGATCATCACCACAGGCACAGGGGAGAAGATATACTACATTCAGGGCATCGACTTCGGTGTCATCCTGAACTCCCTAATCGTCTCGATCAGCGTCATGATCCTCACAACCATACTTGGAACAATCTTCGCATTCGTCATGGCAAGGTACGACTTCCCAGGCAAAAATATCGTCAGGATTCTGCTATTCGTGCCCCTCCTCGTGACCCCCTTCGTCAACGTCTTCATCGTGAAGAAGATGTTCCTCCCCGAAGGGATAATCAACTGGCTGTTCTACGAGGTTCTTCACCTGTTCCCATACAGGATTTGGATAGACGGTCTGGTCGGTGTTGTAATAGCTCAGACCCTGACGTACTACCCGATAGTCTACCTCAACGCCTACGCGAGCTTCATCAACATAGATCCTACCCTTGAGGAGCAGGCGGAAAACCTTGGAAGCAGCGGCTTCCACCTTTTCAGAACGGTCACGTTCCCGCTCGCCCTTCCAGGAATAGCTGCCGGTGCCACACTCGTTGGAATATTCAGCCTTGAGGACCTCGCCGCCCCGATACTTTTCCAGAGCAACGGCCTTGCCAGAAAGCTCATGTCGTTCCAGATCTACAGCGCCTTCACGAGCGTTTTTAACGTTGGCAGTCCTCAGCTCGCTGCGCTTGCACTCGTAATGCTAGCCATAGCGATCCTCATGTTCCTTGGTATAAGGAAGTACGTCAGCATGAGACAGTACGCGATGCTGAGCAAAGGCGGCAGATGGAAGCCCCGCGTCGCCAAACCCAAGCCCTGGCAGGCGGTTCTCATATACTTCGTTGTGCTCCCAGTGCTCCTCCTCTCGATATTCCCCCAGGTCGGAGTCGTTCTCCTCGCATTCAGCGAGCACTGGGACGGAACCTGGCCTTCTGGCTTCACGACGAAGTACATAGAGAGCATCCTTACCCAGCCCGATATAGAGAGGGTCATAATAAACAGCGTGACGTACTCAACGATAGCCGTCATCGTCATAATCCTCCTCTCGCTGACTGCATCCTACGCCGCCAGCAGGTTCAAGAAGAGCAAGCTGGGCCCGGTCTTAGACAGCCTCTCCACGATACCCATAGCAGTCCCCGGAATCGTTATAGCGATGAGCTATTTCTTCTTCTTTGCGAAGGTGTTCCCGAACACACCGCTCGACCCGACCAACCTGCTCGGATTCAACCCGGCAATGGTGCTCATCCTGGCGTATTCGATAAGGCGTCTTCCCTTCGCCGCCCGTTCAATCGCCGCGGGAATACAGCAGATACACGTCTCCCTGGAGGAAGCTGCGCTGAACCTCGGTGCCAGCAGGTGGAAGGCGTTAACGGGAATACTGATACCTCTCATCCTCCTGAACCTCCTCGGTGGTGCAATGCTGAGCTTCGTCTACTGTATGAGCGAGACCAGTGTGGGCATCACCCTCGGTTCCATCAACCCTGAATACTACCCGATAACGGCGAGAATGGTCGAGCTCATGACGAGCGCCGTTGGAAGCGCCAACCTGGCAGCGGCCCTGGGCGTGTTCCTCATGACGGTCCAGATAATCGCAATAGTCCTTGCCAACGTGATAACCAAACAGAGGTACTCCTTCATTGGTATTACATGAGGTGGTTGAGATGGTGGAAGTCAGGATTGAAAACCTCGTTAAGACCTTCGGAGAGACCGTTGCACTCAAGGGCATAAACCTTCACATAAAGCACGGGGAGCTCTTCACGCTCCTCGGACCGAGCGGCTGCGGAAAATCAACGACCCTCAGGTCGATAGCTGGCCTTGAATACCCGGACAGCGGGCACATCTACTTCGGAGACGAGGATGTCACATATCTGCCCCCCAGCAAGAGGGGTGCAGTCCTCGTCTTTCAGAACTACGCCCTCTGGCCCCACATGACGGTATTTGACAACGTCGCCTACGGGCTTAAGATTAGGAAGGTCCCGAAGGCTGAGATAGAGAAGAAGGTCAAGTGGGCCCTTGAGCTGGTCAAGCTCCAGGGGTTCGAGGACCGTTACCCGACCCAGCTGAGCGGTGGTCAGCAGCAGCGTGTGGCCATAGCTAGGGCTCTCGTTGTTGAGCCGAGGGTTCTCCTCCTCGACGAGCCGCTCAGCAATCTCGACGCAAAGCTAAGGCTCGAGATGCGCTCGGAGATAAGGCGCATACAGCGCGAGCTCGGAATTACCGTCATCTACGTTACCCACGACCAGGAGGAGGCAATGGCCATAAGCGACAGGATAGCGGTCATGAACGTCGGAACGGTGGAGCAGGTAGGTACCCCCAAGGAGATATACGAGACGCCCAAGACCGAGTTCGTTGCCAGCTTCATGGGCAAGACCAACGTCATCCCGGCCAAGGTAGTGGAAAGGAATGGGGATAGGGTCACCGTTGAGTTTGAAGACATAAGGATTGACGGTCTCCACTACACAGAGAAGAGCGACAATGTGGTCGTGGTGATCAGGCCGGAGAGGATAAAGCTCAAACCCGTTGAAAACGCTGTCTCGTTCACCGGGACGGTTGACCTCATTGAGTACTACGGATTCTTCATAGAGGTCGTCGGCCTCTTCGGAGACACCAGGATCATCGCCAGAACCATAAGTGACAGGGAGATCTCGCACCTCAAGCCACTCCAGGAGGTCACGTTCTACGTCGACAGGGATGACATCATAGTCCTTCCGAGGCAGCAGCTTTAAGCTCGCTTTTCTATTCCCTTTGGGTGCCATGGGGAGCTCCTGAATACGCTCCAGGATGGGAAAGCCTACCAGGTTCTGCTCATAACCCATCCAACCTTCTCTTAAGCTGTGCCGATTTCTATATGATGGAGATAGAGATAGGTGTAACAAGGCTTCGGGTAGCAGCTAGAAGAGGGTTCGATGAGGTTGTCAAAAGGTTGCGGAAGCACATACTCGCAAATTGCTGAAGGTATTCTTACCTCGGAGGAAAGTCATAGCTCACAGAGGTCATTCTCAAAATAGCGACCAATCCTTTTAACACTCAAGTTGGTCCACCAAAAGAAGACTTATAACCTTCTCTTTTAAATTCATCCTGGTGATACCATGCTTGGGAGAAGAGCCTTGGTCTTCCTTCTGGTACTGATGGCAATAGCAGCAGCTTTTGCAGTTCCTCAAACCAGCGTCCAGGCCGCTAGCAATGTTGTGGTCCCGGGCCAGATAGTGCTTGACCCTCTTCCGGGAACACCGGCAGTAGGCCTCCCGGGCGATATAATCGAGGTTCATCCGGCTGAGGGCGTTAACATTCAGTCCCTCCAGATCGTATCGATACTCCACGGTCCCTACGACCTCCAGATCGTCGGAACCGAAGACGGTGTGGTCAAGGCCAAGATACCCGATGAGACGGTTCCAGACGTCTACTTCCTCGTCGTTAAGAGCGACAAGGGCGATGTAACTATTCCCAACGGGGTCTGGGTTATGGAGAAGGCCCCCACAGTACTCAGAATAGCCCACGGAAGCGACCTCCATGTCACAAGCGGATTCAAGATGGGCTTCGTGTGTGGGGACTACTTCCAGAAGAGCATCCCGGAGATACTCAACTACTGCAAGAACCCCATAGGAATGCACAGCTACACCGCCGCAGAGAGCTTCATGACGTACTACGCTATGACTGGCATTAGGGGTCAGAACGTTATAAACCTCATAATCAGTACGGGCGACGACGTGGACACCAGCGGTGACCAGGAAGGATACAAAATGTTCGACAAGGCGATCCTGCATGCCACGGCCGCAGGGACGCCCTTGATAAGCATAAAGGGTAACCATGACCATCCACCAACCTACTACAGCAAGTATGTCGGCCCCAGATACTTCTACAGGGTCATTGGGGACTTCCTTATCATAGGTCTGGACAGCAGGGGTGAAGAGAGACATCCAGAAATGGAGCAGCTCCAGTGGATGGAGGACGTTCTCAAGAGCCACCCGAACAAGACCGTCATCGTCCTCGTCCACCACCCGTTCTGGTACAGTACCCCCGATGGAAACTGGGGCGGAACTATAAAGGGCTACACCGCCTTTGACGATAACGACTGGAATGCCCTCACCAAGTTCGTCAGCTGGGACTGGGAGGGAAGGAACGGCGAGTACGACGACATAGCGAGGTACTTCCTCCAGATGGTTGAGAAGTACAACATCAGGCTCGTCCTTGCCGGCCACATTCACAGAGACAAACCGGTTTTGTACATAGATAAGAATGGTAACGAGCACTGGTTCTGGACCGTTACAACAACTGGCGCCCCGGACAAGACCAGCAACCCGCCGAGCGAAAAGGACAAGGCAAGGGGATACACCACACCGAGCTGGTATGGATCACAGGTCATCTACGTGTACTCCAACGGCACCGTTGAGTTCCCGCTCGCTGGAAACGTTCTCCACGAGGGCATAAGCTCCCTGCCTGTACCACAGAAGTTCGTAGTCTTCAGGCAGGAGGGACTGGAGGGCACGGCTGTCCAGTTCTTCAACGAGCTCAACGAGAGCGTCAGCGGCCCGCTTGTCATAAAGATACCCGCGGGCGCCAGTGTTGACCCGGAGAGCACGAACATAACGTACGAAGTTGTCGCCGAGAGGGAAATAGGCGGGGAGAACTACATGCTGCTGAACGTCACGATCCCCAGGGGGATCAGCCAGATAACCGCCGTCACAAAGAAGGACACCAAACCGCCGGAGGTCTCAATAGGGTACATTACCCCGAGTAAGCCCCAACCGGGCCAGAGGTTCTCGGTTTACATAAGCGCCAACGACAACGTCGGCATAAAAACTATGAAGGTCCAGATAATCGTCGGCGGAAAGGTTGTGAAAGAGCTTCCTGCCTTCTCCGTTAAGCCATCTGAGGTCAAAGCGACTTACTTCACTGAAGTAGATGGCGTCAACGCAACCACGTTCACCATAAAAGCCATCGCAACGGACTTCTACGGTAACACCAAGGAGGCAACCTATCAGGTGGGCACAGCCGCCACAACCAAGTCTACAGCTGAGACTTCAAACAATGAAGGAAAAGGGATCTGCGGGCCAGCCGCTATCGTTGCCCTCGCCGCAGTTCCCGCCCTCTTCCTGCGGAGGAAGTGAAGCCCTTCCTTCCTTTTCTTTCTCCCCCGTTGCGTATCGTCCTGGCCTCCTCAATCTCCCTCTTCAGGACTTTTGCTTCTTCCTCCACATTCCTGAACCTGAAGACCCTCGCTATCCTCTCTATTGCCTCAAGCTTCCTGACTATGCCGTCGAGCCACGTGAAGACGTCGCCGGGATAGACTATCAGGCCATAGACCTTCCTGAAGTGCTCGGCTATTTGAGTGGGATGCTTCCCGCTCCGTCTCAGCTCGATTATCAGGTTGCTCACCTTTTCCATCGCGTACTCGGTGCAGTCGTCTTCACCGCACATAAAGAAGTCCTGGTAGATGGTGAAAAGCCTCTCCGCCGCGTTGGGGCTTAGTTCGGGGATAACTCTGTCAAGCTCCTCAAGTATGGATGCAAAGCTCGAAGAGAAGACGTTGGCGCTTATCCTCCCCCTTACTGCCCCTTCAAGCTCCCTCTGAAGTGTTCCGCTCAGATAGAGGTTCTCAAAGGGCAGAAGCTTCACCGCTATCCACCGGGCGGGCTTTTTCCCGAGGCTGATCCTTATGAACTCGGCCTCCTTTGGCAGGAGAAAGCTCATGCTCACGGCCCTTCCATAGGGGGTTACCTCGACGAAGGGCCTCTTCAGCCTTACAAGCCCGAACTCCTCAAGTTTTTCCAGAACTTTTTCAGCGCTCTGGTTCGCCCCAAGACATCTGGCCTGAACTTCCTCGATGACCTCAAGCCTGTTGAAGACGCAGGAATGGGCAAGAACGTTGTCCTGTTCAAGTTCATCGCTCCACTCAACGGTTACCGGCTCTATCGGAGCCGTCAAAAGCTTAAACGCCACTTCATCCTCCGCCCCCTCCATCTGGGCAGAATACTTCCTCCCGGGCTCGACTATGAGGTAGACCTTTCCCTTCTCATGGTAGAGTGGCCTTCCGGCCCTTCCAAGCATCTGGTGGAACTCCCTAACGCTGAGCCACTTGTTGCCCATCGCGAGGCTCTCGAATATGACCTGAGATGCAGGGAAATCAACTCCAGCTCCGAGAGCCGCAGTCGTAACAACGACGTCAAGTCTCTGGGCCAGAAACTCCATCTCCGTGAGTTTTCTCTGCTTATAGGGCAGACCCGAGTGATAGGGCTTCGCTTTGAGGCCTTTGCTCGTGAGGTAGGCTGAGAGTTCGTGGGTTCTCTTCCTTGAGAACGTGAAGACTATGGTCTGGCCTTTGTAGCCCTGCTTCGACTTTCTCATTGCCTCCGCTTTGCAGAGGTTCGCTACGTGCCTCCACTTCTCACTCTCGTTTCTCGCTATTATCACGTGCCTCTCGAGATCAACGGGCCTCTCGTCGTAGAGGACCAGTTTTAACCCGAGTTCCTTGGCCAGTTCCTCCGGATTCCCAACGGTTGCGCTCAGACCTATAAACTGGGCGTGAGGATAGAGTTTTCTCAGCCTCGCGATGAGGCCATCTAGACGGGGCCCGCGCTCCTCGTCGTCCAGCGTGTGGATCTCATCTATGATAACCGTTCCGACGTTTCCTATCTTTCTCCCAGCTCTGAGCAGGTAGTCTATTCCCTCATAGGTTCCGACGATTATGTCTGCATCAATGTCGGTATCAACAACCACAAGCTCATCCTTCGTCTTTATCCTGCTCATGCCAACGCGTATGGCCACCCTGAGGCCGAGTTTGGAATACCTTCTCTTGAAGTCCTCGTACTTCTGGTTTGCGAGGGCCACCAGCGGCACCAGGAAGAGCATCTTTTTTCCTTCCATCGCCTTCGGGATTCCCGCGAGCTCGCCGATGAGCGTCTTACCGCTGGCAGTGGCGGAAACCACCAACAGGTTTTCGCCGTCAAGGAGGCCGTTCTTCACGGCCAAGCTCTGAACCGGAAGGAGTTCGTTTACGCCCTCCCCCTTCAGGACTTCCTTAAACCTCTCAGGGAGGGGTAGCTCATCGACCTTAAGCCTCTCAACCTTAACGTGCTTTGCCTTGAGCTCGTCCCACTTGGTAATCTCTGGATGCTTCGTCGGGTCAAAGCGCGGGTCGAAAGCGTATAGGACTTTGTCGAGGTCTCTAAACCTCTCCAAAAGCTTTTTAGCCTGGTCGAACATAGCTATGCTGTTGAAGCGGAAGCGGAGTTCTCTCTTGAGCTCGTCCTCGGCACAGCGCTCGCAGATGTACTCGTTGCGGTACTTAATCCTGTTGCCCTCTGTCAAAACCGTAATCTTGTCCTCAAGTAGGCAGAGGCGACACAGCTCGGCCTTCTCGACGTTCTTGTTCTGGAGCCTCCTTTTGAAGTAGTCCTCCCACTCGTCGGCGTTTACAAGCACTATCCTGGCCTGGCGGAGGAGTTTCTCTATCTCCTTTGGGTTCCGGTATTGGCTCCCCTCAAGAACCTTGAAGAGTCTTCCCTCGCGCATTATGAAGCGGTAAACTCTGTCAGCCTTAAGCCCCTGCATCTGGGAAAGCTTTTCGGACTCTTTCTCAATGAAGAAGGCCTCAAGCTCGTTCTTCTTTCTCCCTGGTCTCACAACGAAGAGCATTCACCCACCCTCCCACCGTTGAAGGTAGGAAAAGCTTATAAACGCACCTCTCAAAGTGGCGTTAGGTTTAGTGAGTTAAGGTCATAAGAGGTGATAATGATGGCTATCTGGCAGGGAAGATCACTTAAAAAGCCTTCAGGTGGAAGGATTGTCCTCGCTAGGAAGAAGAGGAAGAGGGAGCTCGGTAGAGAGCCGGCTAACACCAGGGTTGCCGAAGAAAAGGAGAAGAGGAAGATAATCAGAACCTACGGTGGCAACAGGAAAGTCCGCCTTATTGAGGCCCTCTACGCCAACGTCTTCGAGGGCGGAAAGGGTAAGAAGGTTAAGATCCTCAACGTCGTCGAGAACCCGGCCAACAGGCAGTACGCGAGAAGAAACATCATCACCAAGGGAGCCATAATAGAGACCGAGATAGGAAAGGCCATCGTAACCAGCAGACCGGGTCAGGACGGCGTTGTTAACGCAGTTCTCATCAAGGAGGAGAACGCCTGATTTTTCTTAACTTTTGAGTTCTCTTCTCAATTCAATTCAGCCCCGTGGCTTTTTATTTGCGGTTAGCGGGATAAAAAGCAAAATGTTAAAGGATTTAGAGCCTGCACCTTCCGTCAAAAAACGATGGCCTCTGGTAGGTCTTTCTCACAACCGGAAAGTCCTCACGGTAGTGGCTTCCCCTGCTCTCCTCTCTGGCAAAGGCACATTCCAAAACTCCTCTAGCCAAAAGTTTGAGCCTTGGATCAGCTTCCACAGACTCGAGCTTTTTAATGCCCTCTTTCAGCCTTCTGCCACTTCTAACGATCCCAGCATGATCCCAGAGGATTTCCCTCAGGGATTCAACGTCTCCAGCCTCGTAGCCGTGGTAGGGGACATCCCTGACTTCCCTAACGCGCGGCCTCTCCCTGGCAATCGTTCTGGCTATTTCCAGGCCGGAAACCACGCACTCAAGAAGGGAGTTACTGGCCAGCCTGTTTGCACCGTGAAAACCGTTACTGGCGGCTTCGCCTATTGCATAGAGGTTCTTTATGTTGGTTCTGTACCACAAATCCGTGGCCATCCCTCCTATTGTGTAATGAGCAATGGGTGAAACGGGGATTAAGTCCCTTGATGGATCAAGCCCTTCCTTAACCAGAAAAGCGTAAACCTGAGGGAACTTCCTCTTGAAGCTGGTTATGCTCCTCGCATCAAGGAAGACGCGTTTTCCTTCGAGCGTTTTCAGGTATATAGCCCTGGCAACAATATCCCTGGTTGAGAGTTCGTTCACGAAGCGTTCCCCGTCTTCGGTCACCAGCTTCGCACCGGCACCGCGGACTGCCTCGCTTATGAGCTTAACGCCGTTCTTCCCAATGAAACCAGTCGGATGAAACTGAACGAACTCAAGATCCCTTGCAAGGGCCCCCTTCATAATCGCGTCCCCAATAAGAAAGCCCAAGTTGAGTGGCGACCCCGCCGTGTACTTGAATAAACTGGTGAAACCCCCCGTTGCTATAACGGTCGCGTCAAACTTCATAAATTCTCCGTCAACGAAAACACCATAGGCTCTTTTGTGCTTAACGGCAAGTTCCTCAGCCCAGCCTTTGACGAAGTTAATTCCCGACTCCTTTGCGTGAAGGTAGAGGGTTTTCATCATGTGCTTTCCGGTCTCGTTCTTTATCGTGAACACCCTCGGAAAGGAGTGACCGCCTTCAGTTTCGTTCTCCTCAAACTTCAGGCCGAGTGAGAGAAAGAAATCATAAACCTCGGGGGATTTTGAAATGACGTTCCAGACCACTTCCTCGTCGTTGAGGTATTTTCCGGCTCGCATTGTGTCAGAGACGTGAAGGCCGGGAGAATCGCCCTCCAAGATGGACAGCGCTATTCCAGCCTGAGCCAGGTAAGAGTTCGTAGACTTTATCCCGGAATGAATTACAGTGACTTCATAACCTCTATTAGAGAGAACCAAGGCAGCAGTTAAGCCGGCTATTCCACCCCCGATTATACCGACTGAAACCATCGAACCACCGTTCACGAGTCAGGAGAACACCTTAAAAATTTGCCTCGGTGATGCGAAGTTGGATTTACAAACGTAAAGCTTATAAACAAATGAATACAGTTGTGCACGGTGATTACATGAAGAGAAAAATCGCAATAGTCCTGTCCTACGCCGCACCCGTAATCTTGGTTGTGGGTCTGCTCCTGATGCAGTGAGTATCCAAGGATATTTGCCGGATGTTCAAAAATTCCCGTTTCTCTGTTTAATTTTCTGTCGGATTTGCAACGATACTTCCGAAAAAGTCAAATACCCAAAGACTCACTTCACTGCGGTGATGTCCATGAAAGGTAACGGAAGAATGTTAGAGAACATAAGAGGAAAAGCCAGAAGGGGGGAGGGAGAAACCGTACGGAAGTGAAAGGGAGGGGATACTGTTTGAGGTACTGAAAGAAGGTCTGTTCTGGGCCGCATGGGGCCGCCCTTCTGAAGTGATGCCGTTTTTGAGGGGAAAACTTTTAAACAACGGTTATAACGACAAGGCCAAGCAGGAACTCCAGTGGCTTCTTAACCAGCTTGAGGCCTACTACAACTACGTCGCAAGCAAAAACAGCGTTGAGGAAAAACATCTGCAGGCAATGAAGTCCTTCTACAGGGAAATCCTTACGGTTTTGTCCCTTGACAGGGCTTAGCTTTTTAACTCCACTTTTCTACTCTTTTCGGGATGATGTGGGAAGTTTCGCCTGAGCGGTGATGAGACTCGCATGGGCTGACCACCATATTCTTTTTTAAGTACACTCCGTTTTCCAAAAAGGGAAGAGGTATGGAAAGAGAACTCTCAAGG
Organism: Thermococcus gorgonarius; assembly: GCF_002214385.1. Taxonomy (NCBI): domain Archaea; kingdom Methanobacteriati; phylum Methanobacteriota; class Thermococci; order Thermococcales; family Thermococcaceae; genus Thermococcus; species Thermococcus gorgonarius. Next base: position 1,105,163 of record NZ_CP014855.1, read on the forward strand.
TTCATTAACCGCCTCAAGGAACTGGTCGAGCTCGAGCGAAAGGCCGAGATAGAAGCCATGAGGGCAGAGATGAAACGCCTGTCCGGAAGAGAACGTGAGAAAGTTGGAAGGGCCATTCTGGGCCTGAACGGTAAAATCATTGGCGAGGAACTGAGCTATTTTCTGATTAGATACGGGCGTGAGAAGGAAATAAAGACCGAAATAAGCGTTGGCGACCTGGTTGTGGTAAGCAAAAGGGATCCCCTTAAGAGCGATTTGGTCGGGACGGTTGTAGAAAAGGGAAAGAGGTTTATTACGGTCGCCCTCGAATCCGTTCCAGAGTGGGCCCTTAAAGGAGTAAGGCTAGACCTCTACGCCAACGACATAACCTTCAAGCGCTGGATCGAAAACCTGAACAACCTCCACGATAGCGGGAGAATGGCACTAGAATTTTATTTAGGCTTAAGTGAACCGGAAGAGGGTGAAAAAGTTGATTTCACGCCCTATGACAAAAGCCTTAATGCAAGCCAGAGGAAGGCCATAGCCGGGGCTTTGGGCAGTTCTGACTTCTTCCTGATCCACGGCCCCTTCGGCACAGGGAAGACAAGAACACTGGCTGAACTCATAAGGCAGGAGGTTAAGAGGGGGAACAAAGTTCTCGCAACGGCCGAAAGCAACGTGGCAGTTGACAACCTCGTTGAAAGACTTGCCGATTCCGGCTTGAATATAGTGAGGGTCGGTCATCCGAGCAGGGTTTCAAAGCAACTCCACGAGACAACCCTAGCTTACAAAATAACCCAGCACGAGCTCTACGGCGAGCTGAGGGAACTGAGGATCATCCATCAGAACCTTAAGGAGAAGAGGGACACCTTCACGAAACCCAGCCCAAAATACCGAAGGGGGCTAAGTGACAGGGAAATTCTCAGGCTGGCATCCAGGGGAATTGGAACGAGGGGTATCCCAGCAAGGATCGTCAGGGAGATGGCCGAGTGGATAAAGCTGAACGAACAGGTGAAGAAAACTCTCGATGACGCAATAAAGCTGGAGGAAAGAATAGCTAGAGAGATAATAAAAGAGGCGGACGTTGTTTTGACAACGAACTCATCTTCGGGCCTCGATGTGGTTAGCTACGGAGATTTTGATGTCGCTGTGATAGACGAAGCCACACAGGCAACTATTCCAAGCGTCCTCATACCAATCAATCGTGCGAAACGTTTCATACTTGCCGGGGACCACAAACAGCTGCCACCAACCATACTGAGTGAAAGGGCCAAGGAACTTTCAAAAACGCTGTTTGAGGGACTTATAGAACGCTATCCCAAAAAGTCAGAGATGCTCACGATTCAGTACCGTATGAACGAGAAGTTGATGGAGTTTCCAAGCAGGGAATTCTACTCCGGGAAGGTCAAAGCGGCCGAGAGCGTGAGGAACATAACGCTCGCAGACCTTGGAGTTAAAAGTCAAACCCAAGAGAAGCCCTGGAGCGAAGTGCTCGACCCCGAGAACGTTTTAGTCTTCGTTGATACTTCCGAAAGAGAAGATCGTTTCGAGAAACAGAGAAAAGGCAGCGACAGCAGAGAGAACCCATTGGAGGCCAAAATAGTCGCCGAAATAGTCAAGCGCCTATTCGGGATTGGTCTGAAGCCAGAGTTCGTTGGTGTAATAACCCCCTACGACGATCAGAGAGACTTGCTAAGCACACTTCTTCCAGAGGATGTTGAAGTCAAGACCGTGGATGGATACCAGGGACGAGAGAAGGAAGCAATAGTGATCTCCTTTGTCCGTTCTAATCCTCGGGGAGAACTGGGTTTCCTTACCGACTTAAGGAGGCTGAACGTCTCGCTAACTAGGGCCAAGAGAAAGTTAATAGCCGTGGGTGACGCCTCAACCCTGAGTTCACATCCCACATACCGCAGGTTCCTGGAATTTGTCAGCAAGGAGGGGGTATTAGTGAGAGTGCAATAATAACATCCAACAATCTTCAAACCGAGGAAATCTCAAACACCTTCCCAAGCTTGGAGTTAAAACAAAATCCAAAATAAGGTTAAAACATCTAGAATTGTGGCATAACGTCGGTATTGAGCCAATTAAAGCCTGTAGAAAGTAAGAACATTGGAAATATTACAAAACAGGTAACGAACCCTCGAAAGGTTTATATCTAATGATGCCTAAAAATCAATAAATTGTTAAAAAAAGGCATAGGACATAGGGTAGAATTACAAATTGAAGTAGGTGGTTGTGATGACGCCATACAATGTACCCCGTGTTAAGTCCGGTATTCCGGGCCTGGATGATCTCATTCAAGGAGGATTTCCTGAGGGCACCACTATTCTAGTCACTGGGCCAACCGGTACAGGGAAAACAACGTTCGGAATTCAGTTTGTTTATAAAGGTGCCGAGCTGTACAATGAACCCGGTGTTATAGTCACTCTTGAGGAGCGAGCAAGCGACCTAAGAAGGGAAATGAGAAGCTTTGGGTGGGACCTCCGGAAGTACGAGGAGGAGGGGAAGATAGCTATTGTTGATGGAGTAAGCTCGGTAGTTGGACTCCCCAGTGAGGAGAAATTCGTACTAGAAGATAGTCTCAACGTTGAGGGCTTCTTAAGGTATATCTATCGCGTTGTTAAGGCAATAAACGCCAAGAGGGTGGTTATAGATTCAGTACCCTCGATAGCAATAAGGCTCAGGGAAGAGAAAAACATCAGGGAAATCCTGCTCAGACTTAACACAATACTCTTAGAGATGGGCGTTACAACAATCCTCACGACTGAGGCGGAGGATCCAAAGAGGGACAAGCTCAGCAGGTATGGTGTAGAAGAGTTCGTGGCAAGGGGTGTTATTCTCCTTGACCTCGTTGAGAAGGACGTCGAGCTTAAGAGATACATTCTCATAAGGAAGATGAGGGAAACCAAGCACTCCATGAAGAAATATCCCTTTGAGATAACAGAGGAGGGCGTAGTTGTATATCCAAGCGGCGAGATATACTGAGGTGATTCATTTGTCCATGGGCAGAATAGAAACGGGCATAATAGATGGCCTTATACAAAACGGAATTCCTGCAGGGAGTGTAGTTCTGATCCTTGGTGATCCCAAATCGGGTAAAACTACCTTCCAGATGCAATTCCTCTACAATCAGGTCATGCTCCATGGCATGCCCGGCCTTGCAATACTTGTGGACATGCCAAAGAGGGAGTTTCTTTCAATATCCAGAACATTCGGCTGGGATTTTTCCTCGGTATTGGACGAAGGGCTCTTTTTAGTGGACGCGTACTCCCACAGGATAAAGAGTGCCCCCAAGTTCTCATTTTCAGAGGATGTAATAATAGACGCCTCCAATCCCTTTGAGATAACGAAGTTCATCAGTGACATGACAAAGGGACTTGTTGCAGGAGGGCACAGTGGTCAGCTGGTTGGCATAATAACCTCCCTGACTCCACTTTTCTTCGAGAGCGATATAGTTGACATATACAAGTTCCTTGAGGAGCTGAAAGACATTGCCCATCGCTACAACCAAGTCTGGCTGGTAGAGATCAACAGTGGAATTGAGCGGCCTCAGGTGGAGAACACAGTAAAAGCCATCGTCGACGGCATAGTGGAACTCAGGATGTTCGAGGAAGGAAGAATACTCAGGAGGTATCTACGGGTGTATGGAATGAGGAGGACATCGCATTCCCTCGCATGGGTTCCGTACGAGATAACGCCGACGGGGATAATACTTCGCGGATGATAGTTTTTAATCCCCTACAGTAAAATTTTTAAGGGTTCCTGCCCGGAATACTTTGATGTTGGATAAAAGATACCTTACATTAGTGGTAGTGACGGCGATCTTAGCGTCCCTCATTCTCCTTCAAGGGGAAAAGCCCAGTGGAGAGAGCTTCATAGGGGTCTGCGTCAAGAGTTATGACTCATTTTCTGTTCTCTTCGATGGGAACCGCACCGTTCTTATCGATAGAAATCTCGATGAAGGAAAGCTCTACCTTCTCCGGGGAAGGCTTAGAAATTCAGAGAACAGGCTCTGGATGGATGTTTCAGAGGTTAAAGCCCTAGAAGTTCTTCCCAGGTGGCTTCAGAGGGTAAAAGGTTCGTACTGGGTTAGAAACGGAAACCCATACCTCATAGCTCCCGAGTGGATAAAGCTCTCAAAGCCCTTAGCCATAGAAAAAGGAAGCATCGTCGAAGTTAGCGGGATCTTTTACAACGGAGTTTTCCATCCTGTAAAAATCCAGAATTCAAAACAACCAACGAAGGAACTAAAAAGCGGTTTTCCCGCAGAAATTCGGGGTGTTGTGCTTTCGGTATCGTCCCCAGCAGTCCTCTGGAACGGGACTACAAAAATATATCTGTACCTTCCGTACGGTACGAAACTAAAGCTTGGCGAGATGGTTAAAGTCCTGGGAATAGTCAAAATTACTTCCAGAATAAACGTCTACGTAGATTCAAAGGAGGACGTTAACCACTTAGGCTACCCAAATCCAGTAGGGATAAACGGATCAAAGACAGGCGACCTTGTTAGAGGTATATGTAAAGTTACTAAGCCCATGAAAAGCGGTCTAAGGCTGAACTGTACAGAGTTAAGGCTTCTCGGCTTCAGTGCCAGGACAGGGGATGAGACAGAAATCCTGGCCCTCAACACGGGATCGACACTCAAATGCATCGACTGCAGGATTTCAAGACCTCGGGAGAGCCTGCCAAACAGCTTATGCTCATTTAGGGAAGGGGAAACGGCAAAGATACGCGGCAGGGTTTCATGGGTGAGGAGGTATTCAAACGGCTTTTCCCTAGCCAACATAACCTCTGAATCCTGCTGGGTTCTGCTCAAGCTTCCAAAGTCCCTCGGCGTTGATGTGAACACCAGAGAAGTCGTTACCGCGTACGGAACCTTCGTTACATACAGGGGAATGCCTGCCCTACAGCCGTGGTCGGGTGATGATGTTTGCTCGGGGAACTGTTAGAGGGAACTCTCCTTGGGATCTTCACCGGGATTACCCCCGGAATCCACGTCAATACTCTGGCCAAACTAAGTGGTTCGTTCTTTTTTCTGCTGGCAATGGGACTCACCCACACGTTCATCGATGCCTTTCCCTCAGCATTTTTAGGAGTTCCCGACGAGGAAACAGCCTTCTCAGTCCTTCCAGCTCACAGGATGATCCTTAGAGGAAAGGGAAATCTGTTGATAGAACTAGCCCTGTGGAGCAGTTTTCTTGCGGTTGTAGTGTCCATCATCCTTTGGAAGCCGTACACCCTGCTGGCGGAACTTTATAGGCCAAGGATCGGAAAGTACCTCGTCTTTTTGATCGCGGTGTTTCTAATATTATCCGCCGGCAGGAAAGCACCAAAGGCACTACTGATTTTTGTTCTATCGGGAATACTGGGTTATACAGCCCTGGAAAGGCTGTTTCTGAATGAACCGTACTATCATCTCTTCACGGGCCTGTTTGGAGTGCCAATTTTAATGAGTTCATTCCGGGAGAAGGCACCTCCTCAAGGAAAAGGAGAAAGACTTGAACTAAAGGGTATCCTCGGCCCCGTGGTGCTGGGTTCTATCTTGGGAATGTTTTCCTCACTTATCCCGGCCCTTACTGCCTCCATAGCTGCCTCAATGGTCGTCCCCTTGCTTAAAAAAGAGAGGGATTTTCTCTCGGTGGTATATTCCGTTAATACCTCGAACTTTTTGTTTGGAGTATTCAATTACATGGCCACTGGCAGGGAAAGAAACGGTGTCGTTGTGGCAATGGCCAATTCCAACTCAGCCGTTCCAGACTACATCAGCGTTGCAATGGCAACTCTCTTTGTTGGAAGCCTTGCACTTCTCATCGGACTTCCAATAGGACAGGCGTTTATGAAGGCCGTTGGCAGAATCCCGTACAAACCGCTGAACAGGACGATTCTCGCGGCCCTCTTGGGGCTCTCCTGGTATTTCGACGGGATCATCGGCCTCTGGGTTCTTCTCACAGCCTCTGGAATAGGCTATCTAGCGGGTCTTTTAAAAGTCAGGAGAACCAACTGCATGGGCGTACTCATAGTCCCCATACTGGCGGGATGAAAGAAGAGAAAAGGAAATCAAGCCGACTTCTCCTTTAAAATCTTCTGGAACTCGGAATAGTCGGTAACTATCTTCTTGCCATCGAGGGTTTCAAAATAGACCTTCTTAATTCTAATCTTTTTGGCATCCGTATACTTCATCTCAGGCGGGTCGTAAGAACCGGGCTCGACCACTTCGTCCTCAATAACGTACGTCTTAAGTTCTGGCTGACCGACGTACTTCCAAACCTCGTAGAACACCTCGGGATCGAGGTGGATCTCCCCCTCAAGTTCAATCCAGTCGGCCCCAATGTCCTCCAGAAACTCCTTAACTACCTCAAAGTGCATAGAACCACCCCTGGGGGTATTACACTCCAAAAGTTAAATACCTATCGCTGGACAACCTTGAACACGTTAAATCAGCACCCACAGCTTGCTGAATTTCCAATCCAAACAACCTTTTAAACCCCGGAAATCAAGGCCCACTGGTGGTAACTATGGCGAGGGTAATCGTTGACGCTCAAGCGGCGAGGGCTATAGGCAAAGGCGCGATGATAGTCTTCAAAAAGGGAGTTGTGAGAACTGAAGGTGACTTTGAACCGGGTGATATCGTTGAAGTCTACACTAGAGGGGGCAAGTTCCTTGGGAGGGGCTTCGTCAACCCCAACTCTAACATAATGGTCAGGCTAGTTACCAAGGACAGGGAGACCGAGATAAACAAGGACCTCTTCCGCGAAAGAATCAGGAAGGCCAACGAGTACAGGAAGAAGGTTCTTGGCTACGATAAAGCTTACCGCATGGTCTATGGCGAGGCTGATTACCTGCCAGGCCTGATAGTTGACCGCTTCAACGAGATAGCATCGCTCCAGATTTCAAGCGTTGGGATGGAGAGGTTCAAGCTCGACGTTGCGGAGGCAATAATGGAGGTTGAACCCGAAATCGAGACCGTCTTCGAGAAGAACACTGGAAGATCTAGGAGGAGGGAAGGTCTACCGGAGATAGAACGCGTCCTCCTAGGAAAGGAGAAGTATCGCACCATAATAGAGGAGGGCAAAGCAAAGTTCATAGTTGACATGCGCGGGCAGAAGACCGGCTTCTTCCTCGATCAGAGGGAGAATAGAATCGCTTTGGAGAAGTACGTCAAGCCGGGAATGCGCGTTCTGGACGTTTTCACGTATACGGGCGGTTTCGCTATCCATGCAGCCGTTGCAGGGGCTGATGAAGTCGTCGCGGTGGACAAGTCACCCTGGGCCATCAACATGGTCAAGGAAAACGCAAAACTGAACGGCGTCGAGGACAAGATGAAGTACATAGTTGGTTCAGCCTTCCCGGTCATGGAAGAGATGATAAAGAAGGGCGAGAAGTTCGATATAGTAATCCTCGATCCCCCCGCATTCGTCCAGCACGAGAAGGACCTCAAGCGCGGATTAAGGGCCTACTTCAACGTGAACTACGCCGGCCTTCAGCTCGTCAAGGAGGGGGGAATACTCGTGACAGCTTCCTGCTCCCAGCACGTTGACATGCAGACCTTCAAGGACATGGTCATTGCCGCGGCCGCTAAGGCCGGAAAGTTCCTCAAGATGCTCGAGCCTTACAGGACACAGGCCCCGGACCACCCGATACTGATGGCCTCAAAGGACACGGAATACCTGAAGGCGCTCTTCCTCTATGTTGAGGATATGAAGTGAGCAAAAGCTCCTTTTCCTTTTAGCATTTGGAGAAATCATTGGTGGAAACAAAAGCTATTTGTACACATTCTCGCGCTTTCCAAACTTGATTATCAGGATAAGAAGTTTCTTTCTCTGGAGTTCATAGATAACTCGATAGTCGCCCAACCTAACCCTGAATGTGTTTTCCCTTCCCCTAAGCTTTTTGACGTCGAACTTTTCGGAGGGAATGGGGTTAAACCTAAGCTCTTCGGCCAGCTCCCTAAATTTTTCACGCACGCTTTCGGGAGCATCCTTGAGCTTCTTCAGAACGTCCCTGTGAACGAGAACCTCGTAAGCCATTGGGGGCACCTCAAAGGCCCAGTTCCTTTTTAGCTTCTTCCCAGGGGACTCCGTTCTTCAGGGTTTCTTTGGAAAGTCTCTCAAGCTCCTCGAGTTCCTCTTCGCTTACTTCCTCCTCCTCGAGCTCACCAATCTTTAACTTGAGCAGCTCTTCCTCTATCTCATCCAGTTTTTTCCTCATGAGCTGAATATCACGGAGTATTAGGGAAATGTTAATGCTCTCTCCCATTAAACCACCCAACCAAAATTGGGTTTTCAAAACTTAAACCTTGCGAGCCTTTCAAGGGCATCCCTCGATTGGTTCATCTTAACCCCGGCAGAAAAGCATTTTAGTGTGGTACGCGTAACCCCCATAGAATACGGTGAGACCATCTTTGATACCCTTACAGCGGAGAAGCACGCAAAATACTCCTCGCAAGTGAACTCCTTTGAGCCCTACACAGGCCGCATCACCATTGAAGTCACGAGAGAAGGACTAATGAACCTCTTATAACAACATGAAGCCATATCCGCTTCACAAGCCAATAGAAATGCTAAAAAACAGAAATATGAAAGTCCTTGAGGTTTATACGGATATTCCGGATCAAAAACACGGGTTGTTTTCATCCGGACTAATAATCGTTGCGGGAAAGAATGGCCACGGGACGATGAGGAGAAAGCACCTCCTCTGAGACCGGCGTGAGTGCTGAGACGCCCACGGTCTGAGTCCCTAAAGCACTAAAATCAGGCTGTGCCTCCACCGGGTTCCGGCCTTGAAGCGGACATCCCTTACTGCGTAGCCCAGTTCCTTTCCCTTTTCCGTTATTGCCCTTATCAGCGGCTCCTTGTCGGGGAGGAAGAGTGCCACCTTTCCACCAGGCTTCAAATAGTCAAGCGCCTCCTCTATCAACCTCACCGAGAATCCTTCGCCATATTTGCCTCCTCCAACGCCTTCCCTTTCCGTTAAAACGCCCCTTGTAGGTACCTCATAGTAGGGCGGGGCGGAGAAGATAACGTCAAACCTCTTACCTTCTGGAACCACTCCGAGGATTATTCCTCCGTCACTCTTGATGAGCCTCACCTTCGCACGGTTCATTTCAATGTTTCTCTTGGCATACTCAAAAAACTCATCATCGAGCTCGGTCGCGGTAACCTTGCAGTTGAATATCTTTTCCGCCATAAGGGCCATTAAGGCAGTGTGCCCGGTTCCAATCTCTAAGACCTTCTCCCCTCCCCGGAGGAACGTCTTGAGGAACAGGTAGCGGGAAACAGGGGTCGTGACGAGGCCCCTTGGATGATACTCAATATCGAGTCCAAAGAGGGCTTTGGCTACAGTCCTGTTGTAGAGTATTCTCGCTTCCCTGTTCGAGAAGTCGAGCTTTCCACGGTCGTCGAGGTATTTTTCAAGCTCGGGGAAGAGCTTGATGACCTCCCTAATCGGCAGTCCAAGCTTTCCGTCCTTCCAGAGTGGCATGGAAAAGGTTGGGAGAGAAATTTAAAAGCTCACCCCTTCGGATTCACCAGTCTGCCCATGAAGAGCCATTGTGAAAAACGAAGCACGCGGAAAAGAAAAGCTCACAGAAGTGCCAAAGCAGCCATCACCTTGGCATCTTCCACCATGTTGTCAATCTTCGCGTACTCGTTGGGCTGGTGGGCCATCTCATCGATGGTCGCCCAGACGACGGCGGGAATGCCGAGCTTCCTGAAGAATGCTGCGAAAGTTCCACCGCCTATTCCCCCGACTTTAGCATCTTTGCCCCTTAGTCTCTTGATTGCCTCCTTGAGGAGCCTAACGATCTCACTGTCTGGATCAGTTGGAGCAGGGGCGTCCAGCCTCTGGAGAACCTCAACGTCTATCTCCGGAAGGATTTTCCCATCGATCTCTTTCTTATATTTCTCCGTTACTTCTTTGGCGAGCCTTTCAACGTCTCCGAGGATTTCGTCGAGGCTGTAGTCGGGCAGAACCCTGCAGTCGAAGACCACCTCGTGCTCTCCGGGCGCTATGTTCGGACTATCTGCCGGATTCTTGACCATGGTAGGTTCAAAGGTGCTCTCAGGCGGCTCGAATAGCTCGTCTCTCTTGGAATACTTCTCGTGCAGGAACCCGTCAAGATGATAGGCGAGGTCGAGCGCTACTCGGTGGGCGTTGAGGCCCTTATCGGGCATGCTCGCGTGAACCTGCTTCCCCCTGACCTTGAGCTTGAACCAGAGTATGCTCTTCTCCGCTACCTCAATGAAGGTTCCATCCTCGTTTCCTCCATCGGGAACTAAAACGAGGTCATCCTTCCTAAAGAGCTCTGGGTGGTTCTTTATCAGCCACTCGACGCCGTAGTGACTTCCAGTTTCCTCGTCGCTGACGAAGGCCAGGATTAGGGTTCTCTTCGGCCTTATCCCGAGGTTCATCATGGCTTTAACGGCATAAAGGGAAGCGACGAGGCTCTGGCCGTTGTCCTCGCTTCCCCTGCCATAGACCTTTTCGTCCTTTATGAGGGGCTTAAACGGCTCGGTAACCGTCCACTTGCTCAAATCCCCCGGCGGAACCACGTCGAGATGCGTTAGAATCCACAGCCTATCGCTCTCCTCACCTTTTTCGCCGTAGTAGTAGGCCAAGATGCTCGGCCTGACGCCGTTCTTGGCCCTTTCGTCAGGGGCATTGTAGACTTCCACCTTGTCGAAGGGCCAGTCCCTGATTATCTCGAGGAGCTTCTGGGCCTTGTCGTATTCGCCCTCTCCGCCATAGTCGGGACTTATAGCGGGGATGCTGATCAGTTCAACGAGCGTTCTCACCATGTCGTCCCGGAGGTTTTCGATCTCCTGAGTGACCCTCTCAAGGGTTTCGTTCATTTCAATCACCACCTAGAATATATCGCCAGCCCTTTTAAACTCAACCAGATACCTTTTCCTCAGCTCTAAAAGAAACGTCACTAGGCGCTCGTAGAGGGGCTCAACTTCCTCCCCGAAGCGCGCCTTCAGAGCCTTTCCTATCTCCCCGATGGTTCTTCTGCCATCGCAGAGCTCCCAGATGTATGCCCCTATTTCGTCGAGCTCTATCCTCCTGTAGTCTCCGTGAAGCTTTCTAGCCAAGAAGTCGAGCTTCGACTCCATGGGGACGAGGAGGTAGTATTTTCCCTCGATCTTCCTGAGTTGAACTTTCTCGTTGCGCGCTGGGACAAGGTTAAGATACTCCTCCACACCCTTTCCCCCGTAGATTGCTCAAAAATAAATGGAAGAAAAAATTTACTTGCTGTTCTTGCCGATGTTGTATAGCCAGCCGAGGAGGCCAAGGAGGAAGACGACGCCTATGACATTGCCCACGAAGGTCGTCGTAACTGACGGCGCGACGTCTGCAACTATTAGTCCCGCGAAGATTATTCCCATGAGTGCCTCGCCGGCTATAAGCCCAGCAGCACCGAGGGTTCCCGCGTCAGTGACGCCCTCTTTCCTTTTAGTAGCCCTGTCAACTGCGTACCTTGCGATACCTCCGAGGAGTATTGGAACACCGAGTTCGAGCGGGAGGTATATGCCAACTGCAACTGGCATGACAGGGGTTCTGAATTTTGAGCCCATCTTTGCGAGTATCTCGTCGAGGATTATGAGAACAACCGCTATGCCTGCACCGATGAAGACCATATTCCATTCAAGGGTTCCCTCGAAAACACCCTGTGTAACCTTGGCCATGAGGAATGCCTGCGGGGCCGCGAGAGCGTTCTCTTTGGCCGTTGGGGTTCCTTCTATACCATAGGCCTGGATTAGAAGGTTGAGCACAGGGGCCATAACAAAGGCCGCCGCGAAGACACCAATGACCTCAAAGACCTGCTGCCTCTTGGGGGTCGCACCGACGAGGTAACCTGTGGCGAGATCCTGCATGGTGTCTCCCGCTATAGCGGCTGCTGTACACACTACCGCTGCCACGAGAATTGTAGCCACCATCCCCTCAGTGCCAGAGAGGCCGAGGGCCTTGAGGATGAGGGCCGTGAAGAGGAGGCTCATGATGGTGATTCCCGAGACGGGGTTGTTCGATGAACCAACGACACCCGCGAGGTAGCCGGCTATCGCGCTTCCGAAGAAGCCGAGGATGAGCATTATGACTGCCATTATTGCCGCAATCCCTATTGAGTCAAGGATGTGGGCATAGAGAAGGAACAGTGGAATCACGAAGGCCGCTATGAGCATCAGGACGTAGTTAAGCGGTAAGTCCTCCTCGGTTCTGGGAAGGGTTCCTCCGGCCTGTCTGTGCTTGGCCGCCTCAAGTCCAGCTCTGATGCCCCTCGATATTGGCCCCCTGAGCTTGATAAGGCTCCAGAGGCCGCCGACGACCATTGCACCGACACCCATGTACCTGATCTTGGTGCTCCAGATGGTCCAGGCGAGGTCTATGGCGCTCAGGCCATCGGGGTTACCCGTCTTGGCCGCGTAGATAGGAATGGCTATGAACCAGGCGATGGCACCGCCAAGGAAGACGAGGAAAGCTATGTTGAGGCCGACGATGTAGCCGACGCTTATAAGGGCAGCCGAGAGGTCGCTTCCGAAGTAGAAGACCCTCTTTCCAAAGAACTTGGCGCTCTCAAGCGTTCCTTTCCAGACGCCTATGCTTCCCAGGAGCTTGTAGACTGCACCAAAGAGACCACCCAAGAAGATAGGCTTTGCGTGGCTTCCGCCTTTGTCTCCCGCGATAAGGACTTCAGCACACGCAGTACCCTCAGGATAGGGGAGCTTCTCCTCTACTATGAATGCCCTCCTAAGAACTACAGTGAAGAGGGCACCAAGGGAACCGCCGAGGGCCGCTATTATGGTAACTATGTAGTATGGGAAGGTCGTGTAATATTCGAGCACCACGAGGGCCGGGAACGTGAAGATGACTCCAGCCGCGAGGGACTCACCGGCGGAAGCCGCCGTCTGTACCATGTTGTTCTCGAGGATGTTCCTGTCTTTGAAGGCAAAGAGTATTGCCATCGATATAACAGCCGCAGGGATGCTGGCGCTGACTGTCATACCGGCGTACATTCCGAGGTAGGCGTTTGCCGCACCCATTACAATCGAGAGCACAACGCCGAGCACAAACGCCTTAACGGTGTACTCCGGCAGGGATTTTTCAGGGGGTATGTAAGGTTTGAACTCCACTTTTATTCACCTCCCGAAATTTGAAAAGCATAAATATCTCCGTGTTTTGGGTTGAAAAACGTTTCGTAAACTGAGCTACCATAATGCTTGCACTACTCGTTATGGACATTTGCAACAAGATGCTACAACAACATATCCGCCCAATACTACTCAGAATAAATATAACAGCATGTTGATCTAACAATTCATGAATCAGCATTTTCATACATAGATGCCCACTTTTTCCAGCGATACTCCTCGGCCAATGCCCTTATATACGGTGGAAGGTGATATTCCTACGTCCGCAAAGGGAATGGAGGTGAGTCAGTGATCGAGATAACATTCCTCGGGAGCGGCGGCGGGAGGTTCATAACTATAACGCAGTTCCGCTCCACGGGGGGTTTCCACATAAGGGCCAGCAGGAACATCTACGTTGACCCCGGGCCAGGGGCTCTGGTTAGGAGCTGGCGCTACAAGCTCGACCCAAGGAAGCTCGATGCAGTCTTCGTCTCCCACAGGCACGTCGACCACTGCAACGACCTCGAGGTCATGGTTGAAGCTATGACTGGCGGGGCTCTCAAGAAGAGGGGGACACTGATAGCGTCCAAAAGCGTCGTCTACGGCGACGAAGAGCACACGCCTGCGATAAGTCAGTATCATATCAACGTCCTGGAAAGCGTTCACATACCGGAACCGGGGAGCAAAATCTCTATAGGGGACGAGGAACTAATAATAACCCCCTCAAAGCACTCTGACCCCACCACAATTGGATTTAGGATGAAAACTGCCTACGGCGACATCTCGTACATACCCGATACGGCCTACTTCGATGAGCTCGTCAGATGGCACGACGGGGCGAGAGTTTTGATTGCAGCCATAACCCGGCCGAGGGACATGGGCATTCCGTACCACCTCAGCACTGACGATGCCGTAGAGATGCTCAAGAGCATGGAGAGAAAACCAGAAGTCCTGATAATGAGCCACATAGGAATGAAGATGCACTTCGCCAACCCCTACAAGGAGGCCAAGTACATCGAAAACATCACCGGAGTCAAAACTTACGTAGCGAAGGAAGGATTCAAAGTAATGATAAACAAGAAGGAGATAGCCGTGAGGACTCTCAGGCCCGCGAGGTTCGTTTGAGCTTTTCAACTTCTTCTTTTACTATCGTGTAAGCCATCTCGAAGAGCTCGTCCCTCCTTTTTTCGGTCGGCCCTTCGACGACGACCCTTATCTTCGGCTCGGTTCCGCTCGGCCTGACGAGAACCCACGAGCGGTCTCTGAGATTGAAGCGGTAACCAGAAATAGTGAGAACTTCTCCGATCTCTTCTCCAAGTTTCTCCTTAAGCTTCTTGGCAGAGTTTTCGACAACTTTTTCCTTCAGCTCGTCTGGGCAGGCAACGTTGGCCTTTCTGATGTAGTAAGTCGGAATGTTTTCGGCCACTATCTTAGAAAGCGGGCCTTCCTCGTCTATTATTTTGAGCAGGAGACCCATCGTCACAAAGCTGTCAATCCAAGGGCCAAATTTCGGGTGAACCAGTTTCCAGGGCTCGCCGGCAAAGATTGCTTTATAGCGTTTTATCCCGTCGTGGGGCTGGCCGAGGGGGACGCGAACGACTTTTCCGCCCGCTTTTTCGACGACCTCGTCTATCCGGGAACCGGTGTTTATCGACGTAACGACAGTTCCACCGCCGTGCTCTTCCACATACAGCTTGGCGAATAGCGCTATTACAGTATCCTCGTCAATATAGTTTCCATTCTCGTCGAAAACCGCTATCCTGTCAGCGTCGCCGTCCTGGGCTATGGCCAGATCAACACCGAGTTCCCTTACTAGTTTTCCGAGATATGCTATGTTTTCGTACCTTGGTTCGGGCTTCCTGCCCGGGAAGTGGCCATCAACGTGGGCGTTAATGCTGAAAACCGTCGCGCCCATCTCCCTGAGCAGGTAGGGAGCAACCAAACTTCCAACCCCGTTTGCACCGTCGTAAAGAACCTTAAGGCTTGTTTCGTGATTAACGAAGTCGAGAACTGCACCGATGTAATCTGTAATGACGTCCAAACTCCTAAGAGATTTTATTTCGTTCCACTCTGCCTTTCTAAAGTTTCCGGAAAAGATTATCTCCTCGAGCTCCCTCTCCTGCTCCACGTAGAACTCCGTTCCGTCCCCGTTGAAGACCTTTATTCCGTTGTCGGTCGGCGGGTTGTGGCTTGCCGTAATCATGACCCCAGCGTCACCGTGCTCCCTCGTCGCCCATGCCAGGGCAGGGGTTGGAATGAGGTCTGCATCGAGAACTTCCATTCCGCTTGCGAGAAGGCCGGAAATGAGCGCGCTCTTCAGCATGACGCTTGAGGTTCTGCCGTCTCTGGCAACAACAGCTCTTCCGGTTTTGTACGTTCCGATGGCCATTCCAACTTTAAGCGCCAGTTCAGGGGCAACTTTCTTCCAAAGCATCCCTCTAATGCCAGCGGTTCCAAAGAGCCTCATACCACCACCGGGAACAAATTGAGAATAGCTTAAATATTTTTTACGTAGATAGCGAGACCCCTAAAATTCACAAGCTTCATACCCTTGGGCATGGTATCACCGCTCAGGGGCAGGATAAAGACGGGAACCCCCAGAACGTTGCCCAGATCCAGAATCGCACCCACTATCTCAGGGGTAGGTCTCACAGAGTAGACGGCCTTTGCCCCTTTGTAAAGCCCGAGTTCGGGATTAAAGACATCGTCTCTAAAGGCATTTATTCCAGCCTTCCTAGCGGCCTCAACCGATTTCTCGTTCCAGTCCACCGCCAGAACGTCGAAGCCGAGCTCCTTCAACCTAAGGGCAACCTTAAACTGGAAACCTATTCCAATCTCGACTACCTTTCCGCCGGGAACCCTGGAGGCGATGAAATCTGCAAAGTCTTTGAGGGGCATGGGATAAAAATTGAGAAAGAGCTTAAAAAAGTTTCAGAAGACGGCCTTTCCAGTGGCCTTATCAAAGACGTGGGCTTTTCTCATATCAAAGACCACATCCACTTCCTGGCCTTCCTGAACCCTTGACTCCGCTGGGAATTTGCCTACAAAGGTCACGTCCTCAACTCTCAGGTGAACTATCTTTTCTCCACCGAGGTTCTCGATTATGTCCACCATAGCCCTGGCCATGTTCTCCCCCGGTATCTTCACCTGGGCAAACAGGGCATCGTATATGTCCTCCGGTCTGATGCCAAAGATTACGTCCTTTCCAACGTAGTTCTTCTCCTCAAGGACTTCAAACTGATCCGGAAGGAACTTCAGGCGGAACTCGCCGAAGTCTGCGAACCCGTCTTCTGTGACGGTTGCATCCATAAAATTCATAGGCGGCGAACCAATGAACCCTGCCACGAATGTGTTTGCGGGTTTGTCATAGACTTCCTCCGGCGTTCCGACCTGCTGGAGTTCCCCAGCGTTTATGACCGCTATCCTGTCGCCCATCGTCATTGCCTCGACCTGATCGTGGGTAACGTAGATGGTTGTAACCCCAAGCTGCCTCTGAAGTTTCTTAAGCTCGGCACGCATTTTCACCCTGAGCTTTGCGTCAAGGTTACTGAGAGGCTCATCCATCAGGAATACCCTCGGTTTCCGAACTATGGCCCTTCCAAGTGCAACCCTCTGTCTCTGACCACCGCTCAGCTCTCTCGGCTTCCTGTTTAGAAGTTCAGTCAAGCCGAGCATCTCGGCAACTTCTCTAACGCGCCTGTCGATTTCATCCTTGGGAACTTTCCTGAGTTTCAGGGGAAAAGCGATGTTGTCATAAACCGTCATGTGTGGATAGAGAGCGTAGCTCTGGAAAACCATCGCGATGTCCCTGTCCTTGGGAGGAACGAAGACCCCTTTTTCAGGATCCGCAACAAGGGTATCTCCTATATAGATCTGACCCTTTGTGGGCTCCTCAAGGCCAGCTATCATTCTCAGGGTTGTTGTTTTACCGCAACCGCTCGGCCCGAGGAGTATCATGAACTCCCCATCCTTTATGTGGAGGTTCATGTTCTTGACCGCGGTAAAGTCACCAAACTGCTTCCACACGTTAATGAGCCTCACTTCAGCCATACCCATCACCTCAAAAATTTGAAAGGGGAGTCAGCGCCTCCTTCTGAGGAGGAGCGGCACTACCACGAGGGCAATTAAAGCCGCCGGACCGCAGATTCCACTCTTGCCCTTGGTCGTAGTAGTCGTCGTGGTGGTAGTCGTTGAAGTGGTGGATGTCTGGGTTGGGGCTCCTCCACCCTGCTCTCCGCCGGTTCCCTTGACTAAGGGTATCATGAGCACGGTAGCGAGCCTGCCGTTCTTGGTATCGTAGCTCTTGAGCTGCTCCTCTTGAGTCGGCTTGAAGTCGGGTGGAACGAGCTCATCAACAACCCTTGGAGCAACTCCAGCGATTACCGCATCTGGATCAGCGCCACCGAGCTTCCACTGCTCAGCCTCAACCGCCACGGGCCTCCACTTGTCTGGTCCATACCCATCCTGAGAACCAACGAGAACTGCTGCATAAAGCCCGTAGTCGTTTACCTCGGGCAAATATTTCTTCGGAAGCTTAACCACTATCGCGTTCCTCGTCGGGTCTGCACTGATCTGCATCTCTCCCTGTATCGCCGTTCCGTTCGGAAGCACTATCAGGTTGCCGTAGTCCCATCCCGCTATTCTCAGGGCGATGTCCCACGGATGAGTTGGATCTAGGTTAACGTTGCTTCCCGGCCCGTCTGGGAACATCTTTATGGCACTCGTGTTCCCTCCGTCCTTGAAGTCGAGGTAGACCTCGATTATCTGGAGGCTGAAACCGTTCGGACCATTCCACGGGTTGCCCCCGAGATCCTTGAAGTAGAACTCCAGCGTCCAAGCGTCATCGCCTTCGGCCATCTTGAACTTGAGCAGGTCGAGGTGACCTGGGACGAAGACCTGGTCGGTCGGATAGGTGTAGGTTCCCGGCCCGTGGTCATCTCCCTCCGGGTCTTTAACCACTATGCCCTGCTTGAGGAGTGGTATTGCCCTGACCGTCGCGAGCTTGCCGTTCTTGGTGTCGTAGCTCTTGAGCTGTTCCTCCTGAGTCGGCTTAAAGCCCGGAGGAACGAGCTCATCAACGACCCTTGGGGCAACACCAGCGATTACCGCATCTGGATCAGCGCCACCGAGCTTCCACTGCTCTGCCTCAACCGCCACGGGCCTCCACTTGTCAGGCCCGTAACCGTCTTGGCTTCCCGTGAGGACGTCTCCCCAGAGGCCGTAGTCCTCGTTTATCTGGATGTACTTCTTGGGAACTTTGACGACTATCGCGTTCCTCGTCGGGTCAGCGCTGATCTGCATTTCCCCCTGAATAACGGTCCCGTTGGCGAGGATTATCAGGTTGCCATAGTCCCAACCGGCAATTCTAAACGCCACGTCCCATGGGTGCTCTGGGTCGAGGTTAACGTTGCTTCCCGGCCCGTCTGGGAACATCTTTATGGCACTCGTGTTCCCTCCGTCCTTGAAGTCGAGGTAGACCTCGATTATCTGGAGGCTGAAACCGTTCGGACCATTCCACGGGTTGCCCCCGAGATCCTTGAAGTAGAACTCCATCACGTAGCTGTCCGTCTGCTCGAGGAGCCTGAAGCGCAGGAGGTCGAAGACGCCGGGCTTGAAGACGGCGTCAGTCGGGTAGGTGTAGGTTCCCGGCCCGTGGTCATCGCCTTCCGGATCCTCCATGTCGGCCAGAACAACGCCCTTGACCTGTGTGGGCAGTTTGAGCTCAACCGGTGTGCTTATGACCTCAAGCTTCCCGTCCTTCACTGTGGAGACTGCGAAGTAGAAGTCGCTCGGGTTGGCGAGGTACTTGAACGGCAGAACTACCTCAACACCTCCTTCGACCTTCTTAGCTTCGAGGTCCCCTAGCTTCTCGCTGTTCTCGTAGTCGGTGGCGTTGTAGATTTCCGCCTTTCCGTCCCTGTAAACCATGTGCTTGGTTATCAGCAGGCCAACACTGTCGGCAGAGAACGGGAAGAGGGAGTACCTCAGCTCGCTCGGCCTCTCTTGGAGCAGTGTGAAGGTGTTACCCATCCTCCTGTCCTTCTCCCAGATGCTGACCTCGAACTCATCTAGGCTACCCTTCACGACGAAGTGAATTCCATCGTCATCGAAGTAGACGTCAACTCCCTCCGCTACCGGAGAAAGGCTCGAATAACTCTTCGTTTCGCCCTTCTTCAGACCATCAAGGGCCCTGGTGGTGTAGGGCTCGCCGTCGGGGAAGTAGTTTCCGTAGAGGTAACTCGGCGGCTTAACTCCCGCGAGCCTGTACATCTCGTAGAGGTAAGTCTTGAAGTAACGGTCAAAGCTGTAGTCCTGTCCGCTGTCCTGGTCGCTTCCGTACCACCAGAACCAGTCACTGGCCTCCGCGCGGAGTAGATACTCGTAAGCCTTCTCCCACTCCTCGGAACTCATCTTGGCCTTGTTCTCCATGAGGGTCTTTCTCGCGAGGTACAGCCAGTACCAGCCGTAGTTCTCCTGGGGCTCGCCTATCCATGTCGAGAGCGTGCCGTCTATCCAGCTCGACTCTGGCCACTGCATCTCCTCCTTAACGCCGACCATGTCGTAGAGCTCCCCGAGGCTCTGGGCCTTGAGGAGGGCCTCTACCTTGTCCCCGGTGAGGTCAAGCCTCTCCATCATCTTGGGGGTGAGCTTGTTGGCCTTCTCCCCGTAGAGCTTGATGTACTCGCTCGGCGTAACCGTCCTTATCAGGCCGGCCTTCTGGAGCTCCTCAAGCTTCTTGTAGAGCTCGTTAAGGAATAACCTGCCGTCGTAGGGGTAGTGCTCCCACGGGTTCTCGCCGTCGAGGGTAACGACGTAAACGAGCGATCCATCGTAGTTCTCCTTCTGTATCTTAAGGAGCTCGTTGACGAAGTCCTCCACCGCTTGGTACTGGTTCATTCCAGCGTAGGTAAAGCCAACGCGGTCGCTCAGCGCGTGATCGCGCGGGAAGAGGTATATCTTCTTTCCATTGAACTCGGCAACCCAGGGCTTGTAGTAGTTCTCGGTGGTCTTCTCGACGCCGAGCCTGTCAAGAACGAGCTGGTCGGTCATCACCCACGTCCAGCCGTTTTCAGCCAGTATCTCGAGGGTCTTGTCGTTGAGAGCTGACTCGGCTGCCCAGCCGCCAACCGGGGTAACACTGCCACCTCCGAGGTACTCCCCGTAAAGCTCGTGGGCCTTTTTCACGTGCTCGTTGAAGTCGCTCTCCCATCCGAAGTCGTTGAGTATCGGCCCTATCGGGTGGGCGTAGGGGACGACGGTAACCTCAACGTTGCCGTTGCCGAGGAGGTAGTTTATCTTCTCGTGCTCCTCGAAGGTGTGGTTAAGGAGCCACATCTGGGCGTCGAGGACGGTCTTGACGTCGTCCCTGGTGTAGCCGCCCTTGTCAACCTTGTCGTAGAGGGCCTTGAGCTTCGGGTTGTCCATTATGTAGCCATAATCCGTCCAGGCAAGGTTGAAAAGGACGGCCAAATCAATGTAGTCCTGCTCGGTGAACTCCTTGGTAACTGCCACCTTCTGCTCTTCGAGAGGCAGGTTGGCGTACTTGGCCTTCGCCTGGAGCATCTTGTCTTTCAGCTCGGTGTACCTGTCCCAGAAGTCCCTTATCGGGTTGCCGTTTGGATCGGTTATCGGCTCCCCGTTCCAGGGTATCGTGTGGTCGAAGAACCCTCCTGGGGCCTGGAGCATGAACCACTTTTCGTCAATGGTTAGAGGCTCACCGTTGGCTATCTTCTCAGTTATTATCTGGTAGGTGTCCTTCTTTCCGTTCATGTAGTCTGCCAGCTGGGCTATGAGAGAACCAGAGAGGTCTATTGTCACGTGGACGTCCGGATATTTGCTCAGGTAGTGGGCCATCTTCCAGTAGTTGTTTGCGGCGTGGAGTCTGACCCATGGCCTCGTGTAGATGTCCTGAACCGGATCGTAGTAGTAGGGCTGATGCTGGTGCCACACGATTATGACGTTGAGTGGCTTTGGCTCGGCCGCCCCAGCGGTTTTCAGGTTCGCTCCTGCGATGCTTCCAACCACCAAAAAAGCAAGGAAAAGGGCAAATATTTTCCTCATGCTATCACCTCACTCCTTCAGGCCTCCAACCGTGAGACCGCTCCTTATGTAGTTCTGGGCAAGCATGAACATCACAAAGACCGGCAGGGCGAAGAGCAGAGCAGCCGCCGCGAAGTAGCTCCAGTCGATTCCCCTGCCTATGCCGCCCAGGAGAAGGTATATCCAGACCGAAAGCGGCTGGTTGTCCTGAGTTAATAGCAGGCTTGCAAGGAGGAACTCTGTCCATCCCCCTATGAAGGCGAATATTGCAACCGTTGCTATTCCCGGCAGGGCCATAGGTAAGAGGACGTACCTGATTATCTGGAGATAGCTGGCACCGTCCACCAAAGCCGCCTCGTCAAAGTCGGGGCTGATTGAGTCGATGTAACCCTTGAGTAGCCACGTGTTGAAAGGAACGCTTCCGGCCGCGTATATGAAGGAAAGCACCGGCAGTTTGTCGTAGAGGCCGAGCTTGACGACCATACCGTAGAGGGCTATAAGACCTGCTATTCCAAGACCTCCAGATACCTGCGTGAACATGAGGTAGAAGTACAGCACGTGCTCTCTTCCGAAGAACTTCATGCGCGAGAAAGCGTAGGCCGCCGGGACGACGAAGATCAGCGTCAGTATCACCGTCAGGGTCGCCAGGATAAGGCTGTTCTTGAGGTAGCCGAAGAACTTCGAGTTCACAAACTTGCCGAGGTACGTGAAATGCACGGTGCCGCTGTTCTTGGCAACGATGTACTTCTCCATAGGGCCGGAGACGGCTGTCCCCTCAAGACTTCCCTTGGTGAGGGTGACATTCCTTAGTATGCCGAATCCTATTGTTCCATCCGGGTTCATCCGCGTCAGGACGAAGAGTCCCTTAACTTCTCCCTTCAGCCATCCTTGAGTGTTCGATTTCGCAGAGACGTCGAATATCAGGTTCTTAACCGGAATTTCAAACGTTATACCAGTGAAAGGCCCGTACTTGACCTTTCCGCTGATTGTTCCCTCCGTCAGGTAGAGCTTGCCGTCCTGAATGCTGGCACTTCCCTCTATCGTCCCGATGAAGTCCTCGCTGAGCTTGCCGCCAGAGAAGCCAAAGAGCACCGCCCTGTAGGAGTCGAGACTGACGTTTCTCGGTATCAGGTGGAACTCAGTCGTCGCGAGGGTTGAACCCGGGCTTATCGAGACTGTGAAGATGTAGTAAACTGGGAAGAGGATGATGAACATCACCAGTATTGCCACAAGGGTCAGCGTGAAGCTCTTGAGAATCTCACTCTTCCGGCGCCCCATCATCCCTTAGCACCCTCCTGCAGTTTGGTTATCCTGACGTTGACGTACATGTAAACGGCCAGTATCAGCGTGGCGATTATCATAACCGCCGAGGCCCTTCCGTAGTGCGGGTTGGCACCGAAGGCTTTTCTGAATCCGTAGAGCAGCAGGAACTTGTTCTCGAAGAGACCGGCGTTGTAGATGTAGGGCACCATGAAGTACTGGAAGCTTGCAGCACTTGTCAGTATCGTTGCAAAGGCTATGGGCTTGCTGACTATTGGGATAACAACCTTAGTAAGCCTCTGCCAGTAGTTTGCCCCGTCTATGATGGCCGCCTCGACGAGAGTGTCCGGAACGGACTGGAGCGCCGCCGTTATGACGGTCATCATGAACGGATATGCCAGCCAAACCTCGATCATATTTAGGGCTACAAAACCCCAGAGGTCATTGGCCGTCCAGTTAGGAGGGTTGCTAACTCCTATTGATTTTAAGATAACATTAATCGGACCAAAAACAGGATCGAACATGAACTTCCATACTGTGACCGAGAAGAGGAGCGGCAGCGCCCAGGGTATTATCAAGAGCGAGCGGTAAACTGTCTTTCCCTTGACGTACTTGCTGTTGTAGAGCAGACTCAGGAAGATCCCCGCGAGCACCTTCAGAGTAACGCTTGTGGCAACGAATATCCACGTCCACATGAACGCTTCTCTGAATCCATCATCGCCAAGTATCCACCGGAAGTTCTCAAGACCGACGAACCTTAGTGGTCCAGCCTTACTTCCTGGGTTGTATATCGGAAAGTTCCCGAGCTGGGCGTTGGTGAAGGCAAGATAGATCGAGTAGATTATCGGCCACAGGTTGAAGAACAGGAATGCGACTATCCCTGGAAGTATGAGAAGCAAGGCAATCATAGTCGTTTTCTTCATTTTAAATCCCTCCAAAAAGGTATGAGAAAAAGGAAAGTGGTTTCAGCCATTCATATTCTCGAGTATCTGCTGCTGGTACTTCTTGAGTATGGCCGGTATGTCGGCGTTGGCCGGATCCTTCAGGATTTCTGTAATAGCCTTGTCAACACCATTCCAGACGGCATCCATCTTCGAGCTCTTCGGCATGAGGGAGGCATGCTGGACAGCCTGTCCAAAGCCGTAGATGACCGGGTCAGACTGGATCTCCGGATCGTCGAGAACCGGCTTGAGAACCGGGATGTATCCGAGCTTGAGTGAGAGCTCCTTGATGGCGTCCGGGCTGGTGGTGAACCACTTGACGAACTTCCAGGCGGCCTCCTTGTTCTTTATGCCCGCGGCGAAGTAGATGTTCTTGACACCGCCGTAAGGCCTCGGCCAGTACTCCTTGCCGTCCTTGGTGATCGGCGGGAGCGGAACAACGCTGAAGTCAATGCCAGCCTTCTTAACGTCACTGATGCTCCAGGGGCCGTTTACCATCATTGGAGCGCGGCCCTCGAGGAAGATGCTCTGCTGGGTGTTGTAGTCTCCAGTTGGAGCCATGTACGGCCATATCTCCTTGAAGAAGAACTGGAAGCCCTCAATGGTCTCGGGCTTGTCAAGACCGGGCTGCTCGCTCTTATCGTCGAAGTAGTAGCCTCCAAAGGCCTGGGCTATGCCTGAGATGAAGTAAGCGTTGATCGGCCAGGCGATTCCGTACTTCTCGTTGTCAGGGTCGTAGTACTTCTCCATGATGGCCTTCATCTCGTCGAAGGTCTTGGGCGGCTCGCTGACCATCTTCTTGTTGTAAATGACCGCAACGGTTTCAGCCGCGAAGGGCATGGCATAGTAGTGCCCCTTGTACTGGATGGCGTCGACTGCCATTGGAGCGAAGTCCTTGAGGATGTCGTCGGTGACGTACTCGTCAATCGGTTCAAGCATTCCAGCGTCGGCGAACTTTCCAATCCAGTCGTGGGCCCATATGAAGAGGTCCGGACCCTTTCCAGTGGGAATGGCGGCCTTGAGGGCGCTCTCAAGGTCAGGCTTCTGCTCAAAGGTTATGGTAACGTCCGGGCACATGGCCATGTACTCTTCGGCGAGGCTCTGGAAGACTTCGAGCTCGTTCGGCTGCATGGCGTGCCAGATGACCACGTTTCCACTGCCGCACTCAACTTCTGGGGTTGGAGTCTCGCTCTGCGTGGTAGTTGTTGTGGTTGTCTTGCTCAGACTGGAGGTTGTGGTCTTGCTAGGGCTGGAACTTGAGGTTGTAGTTCCACCCTCACCGCCCCCGATACAGCCACTGGCCACTACACCAAGAACAAGAATTCCCAACAGGACAAGGCTTAACAGGCTTTTCCTCATGGGCATCACCTTTCAAACTCTGCACTCTAGTATCATCATGAGTGATATATATATCTTGCGCTTCCGTGTTCAAGTTTGGTCTGGTGCTCCTTACACTACCTCGACGATACTTTTGTACACCAGAAGGGCCGATGTAGGTGGTACTCTGGGAAGGCTTTTCCCCCTGTAACTCAGTTTTATATCCTCCCCTGAGCAGTTTATAACGACAAAAACTTCCTCATTGTCCAGAACTCGTTTGTAAGCGAACCATCTATTCCCGGTGACCACAACCCTTAAATCTCCAAGGGCGAGGGGAGCGAGGGAACGCCTGAGGTTTATGAGCTTCCTGACTTTTTGGAGTGTCTCTTCGTCCCACAGCTCTTCTTTCCAGGGCATCAGCGTTCTCCCAGAGCTCATGCCCTCTCCAGAGCCCTTTAGACCGATTTCATCACCATAGAAAAGTGCAGGGATTCCCTTGTAGGTCATCAGAAATGCAAGGGCGCAGAGGTACCTTTTTCCGTCCCCGTTGACAAGGTCTATGAAGCGCTCGGTGTCGTGGTTGTCGAGGAAGTTGTAGGTGAAGTACTCCGCTGGACCATAGTAAGCGCTCAAAAGGTTCAGCTCGTTCAGAAACTCCTCTGCGTTGATCTCTTCAAACTCAAAAAACCTCAGAATTGCATCGTAGAGGCGGTAGTTCATAACCCCGTGAAAGACATCGAAGAGCCAGAGTCTTCCGTCGTCCATGACCTCACCAAAGAGATAAGCTTCCTCTGGAAGCCGCTTCCTGACCTCGCGCCAGAGGTCTGGCGGAACGCCGTGTGCAACGTCCAGGCGCCAGCCGTCGGCACCCCTCTCAAGCCAGAACTGCATAACGTCTGCTATGAAATCCACAACCTCGAGGTTGTCGTGGTTTAGCCTCGGCATCAACCAGACCGAGAAAAAGCTTTCGTAGTTCCAATTCAAACTTTTCAGCGCTCTGTACTTCTCAACCCATGGCATATCTGAGTCAAGGACATCGAGGAACTCCTTTGGGACCACTGGAAAACCCGTTATCCGGTAAAAGTTCTTATACTCGCTCTTCTCTCCCTTTTTAACAACGTCTTGGAAGTATGGGTGGAAAAAGCTCGTGTGGTGGAAAACGCCGTCAAGGACGAGCTTTATGCCCCTCCCCTTGAGAGCTTTCACGAGCTCCTCGAAAGCCTCATCCCCTCCGAGTCTCTTGGCCACGTGGTAGTAGTCGGTGATATCATAGCCGTGGTAGGTCATGGACTCGAATACGGGCGTCAGGTAGAGAGCATTGACCCCTAAGTCCCCCAGGTGGTCTATGTGCTCAACAATCCCCTTCAAGTCGCCTCCATAGAAGAATTCACCTTTCAACGGCAGCGTCTTCTCCTGAATTCCAACCGCGAACCTGTCGGGCATTATCTGGTAGAAGACGCTCTTCAGTGGCCAGAGAGGGGCGTTGAGTTTCCGTGGAACGGCTTTAAAGGGGCCGAGTTTTTTCAAGCTTCCGGATGCTA
Source organism: Thermococcus gorgonarius (assembly GCF_002214385.1). Lineage (NCBI taxonomy): Archaea > Methanobacteriati > Methanobacteriota > Thermococci > Thermococcales > Thermococcaceae > Thermococcus > Thermococcus gorgonarius. Next base: position 1,131,368 of record NZ_CP014855.1, read on the forward strand.
TTTCGACCAGGAAGGAGTACTCCAACTCCACCGGTTCTTTCCACAGAACCGCTTCATAGTACTCAAAAAGCTCGTCCTCAGCTTTTTTCCACATCTCGATTTCCTCTCCGTTAACAGTTAGTATCACTGACCTGACAACGCCACGTTTTCCACTCAATATGAAATGAGTCCTTCCTGCAAAGTGGTAGAAGTAGAGCAGGGCTGGAGAGTGGTAGATATCCTCGTCACCAGCTACCTCCGCCACACTTACTTTCCTCTCGAACTTGTACGCAGGACGGCGGTAGTTCTCCGTTCTTGGGTTCTCCAGGTCGAGCTCGAACCTCCCCCCAAGGGAAAAAGCGTACCTCCAGAGCCCCTCCGGAAGGAGAACCCTCACTGTCCAGCGGTTTCCGCTCCTCTTCATCCTAAATGAGCCCTCGTTAAAGGCATTGAAGTTTCCCAAAAGGTAGGCGTACTTCTCGTTACCCGCGGAAATCGAGAACTCTACCTCGGCAAGTCTCCCAAAATACGGATCCTTAACGAATCCGAAAACCTTATACACTCAAATCACCCTGTATCACTGTTGATGAATAAACTGATACCAGTGAACTTAAATGTCTTTGGGGGTTGAGTCATGAGGGAAGACGAGATAATTGAAAAGCTCCAGAGGCTGGGCTTAACCAAATACGAAAGTTTAGCTTACATAACACTCCTCAAGCTTGGGCCGAGCAAAGCGACTGACGTTACCAAAGAAAGCGGGATTCCCCATACCAGGGTTTACGACGTTTTAAGCTCACTTCACAGGAAGGGCTTCGTCGACGTCATGCAAGGGACACCAAGACTTTACAAACCGGTCAATCCTGAAGTTGTACTTGAGAAGATAAAGGAAGACCTCATTGAAGACATTGAGGTCCTGAAGAGAGCTTTTCTCGATCTCTATCGGGAGGCACACGGTGAAGAGTTGCCGGAGATATGGACGATTCAGGGTTTTGAGAACACAGTTGAGAGGGCAGAGCACATAATCAGAACAGCGAAGTATGAAGTTCTCATAAACACGCCCTTTGAGTTCCTGAAGCTTCTCCAAAGCGAAATTAAAAACAGAAAGGACGTGATCTTTGTTATCATAAGCAACTTCGGGGAAGAAATACCCGAATGGCTCAGGCAGGACAACATCATACTGGCAAAAAGCGGTGGGGCACCATGGCTGATGGCAAGCTGGATAATCGGCGACGTCAACTACGCTCTCTTCTTCGGTGCCCTGCCAAGGGACAGGAGAAGGGAGAAGTTCTACTCATTCTGGGCCAAGAGCCCGAGGATAATCCAGAACTACATGCACTGGTTCTACACCATCTACTTCGACAACAGCGAGGTCATAAAACCCCTAAACTATAACGGTCTCTCAAAGCCCCTCTCACTTGTAAACATAAGAACGCTGATAACGGTTCTCAAGTTTGCGGGTCTGCCAAGAAAAGCAGAAATAGTGGGAAGGTACATCGACACCAAAGAACCCGTGAACCTTGAAGGTAAAATCGTCGACTATGAATACACTCCCCTAACAGCCAACATAACCTTCAGGTACAACGGCAGCGAGCTCAAGGTTGGCGGAATAGGAAGCTACTTTGAAGATGTTGAGGGGGAGAAGTTCATACTGCTGGATTGAGATCTTTTTATTACATTTAAAACGCACCTACCCGATCAAGTCTCATAGGAGGACAAAAGCAACATCTCACTTCTTTTTGGCACCCATACATTGTACGAGAAGTAAATTAAAATGGACACCTTCCAGGATTGAGCTTTGATAGCTTCGTTGACACCATAGATGACAATCCACGAGAAGTATCCAACAACCGCAATCTATATATACTTTCAGTATACACACATTTCGAGGTGCTCCAAATGAAAGCACTGTCGAAGAGTGCCGTGTTGAGTGTGCTTTTGGTAGGTTTGGTTGTTTTTTCTGTTGTGGCCAGCGGGTGCATAGGCGGTGACGAGACAACCTCAGACACCACCAAACTCAGTGGGAAGATCGTGTTCGCCGTAGGAGGCGCCCCAAACGAGATTGAATACTGGAAAGGAGTAATAGCCGCCTTTGAGAAGAAGTACCCCGGTGTCACGGTGGAACTCAAAAGGCAGGCCACGGACACCGATCAGAGGAGGCTTGACCTCGTAAACTCCCTAAGAGCAAAGTCAAGCGATCCCGACGTCTTCTTGATGGACGTTGCGTGGCTCGGACAGTTCATAGCATCCGGCTGGCTTGAACCACTCGACTCATACGTCCAGAAGGATAACTACGACCTGAGCGTCTTCTTCCAGAGTGTTATAAACCTGGCCGACAAGCAGAACGGCAAGCTCTGGGCACTTCCCGTTTACGTTGACGCTGGTCTGTTATACTACAGGACGGATCTTCTCCAGAAGTACGGCTACAGCAACCCACCCGAGACCTGGGACCAGCTCGTTCAGATGGCCCAGAAGATCCAAGAAGGAGAAAGAGCCAGCAACCCCAACTTCTGGGGCTTTGTGTGGCAGGGCAAACAGTACGAGGGCCTCGTCTGTGACTTCGTCGAGTACGTCTACAGCAACGGCGGCGAGCTCGGGCACTTCGAGAACGGGAAGTGGGTTCCGACCTTGAACAAGCCCGAAAATGTCCAGGCCCTCCAGTTCATGGTTGATCTCATTCACAAGTATAAAATCTCACCACCCAGCACATACACCGAGATGACCGAGGAGCCCGTCAGGCTCACCTTCCAGCAGGGCAACGCAGCCTTTGAGAGGAACTGGCCCTACGCATGGGGCCTCCACAACGCCAACGACTCGCCTGTGAAAGGCAAGGTTGGAATCGCCCCGCTCCCGCACTTCCCAGGACACAAGAGCGCCGCGACCCTCGGTGGCTGGCACATTGGAATAAACAAGTACTCCGACAACAAAGAACTTGCCTGGGCCTTCGTCAAGTTCGTCGAGAGCTACGAACAGCAGAAGGGCTTCGCCATAAACCTCGGCTGGAACCCGGGAAGAACCGACGTCTACAACGACCCGGACGTTCTTAAAGCGGCCCCTCACCTAAAAGACCTCCGGAATGTGTTTGAGAACGCGGTACCGAGGCCGATAGTTCCGTACTACCCACAGCTCAGCCAGATAATCCAGAAGTACGTGAACGCCGCACTGGCCGGCACCATGAGCCCACAGGATGCGCTGAACCAAGCCCAGAAAGAGGCAGAAAACCTGGTACAGCAGTACAGCTGATCCTTTTCTTTTATTTCTTTTCATTACTTTGAACTTTCAATGCGTAACGGGTGGTGCCAATGGGCAAAATGGAATACAGGGAGGAAAAGCTGGCTTACGGGATGCTCTTCCCAATGCTCGCGTTCGTCATCCTGTTCATAGTCATTCCAGTAATCGGTACCTTCTGGATAAGCCTTCATCGGGACGTAACGTTCATACCAGGCTTTAAGTTCGTTGGGGTGAGGAATTATATTCTCGTGCTTAAGAAGCCGGAGTTCTGGCACTCTCTTATGGTCACCGTCGCGTTCTCGCTTGTAAGCGTTACTCTGGAAACGATGCTAGGGCTCATCTTCGCCCTTATCCTGAACGAGGAGATAAAGGGCAGGGGGCTCCTGAGGGCGATTGTACTCATCCCCTGGGCCGTGCCCACCATAATCTCTGCCAGGACGTGGGAGCTAATGTACAACTACAGCTACGGCCTCTTCAACTGGATCTTCTCACAAGTTGGCCTAGGAGCCATCAACTGGTTCGGAACGCCAATAAGCGCCTTCTTCGCGGTTGTTTTTGCAGACGTATGGAAAACGACGCCCTTTATGACCCTGCTTCTCCTAGCTGGTCTTCAGGCCATCCCAAAGGACACCTACGAGGCGGCAATCATAGACGGCGCCTCAATGTTCCAGAGGTTCTGGCACATAACCATTCCCCTCCTAAAGCCGGTTCTCATAGTCGCAGTGACACTCAGAACAATAGATGCACTCAGAGTCTTCGACATAATCTACGTTCTCACCGGCGGCGGGCCGGGAGGAGCCACTACCTCAATATCTCTCCTAGCATTCAACTACTACAACCTCGGTGACTACGGTGTGGGGTCGGCAATCTCAATCATCACGTTCCTAACCGTTCTCAGCTTCACGGTAGTCTACCTGAAAATCGGCCGCTTCCAGGAGGGGTTGAAATGAACGAAAAAGGGCTAAAGAGGATCATGATCATTATAGGGACCACCCTGATGGTGTTAATCTGCCTCTTCCCGTTCGTGTGGATGGTAGTGATCTCCTTCACGAAGGACGCCACCTTTCTGGGCTCCTCGTACGTACACTTCCAGTTCACGATTAACAACTACAGGACGGTTCTAAGCGATCCCACGCTCCACTTCCTCGACTACTTTAAAAATAGCGTGATAATAGCGACCCTCGTCACGGTGGTTACCGTAACAATCTCCGCGCTCGGAGCCTACGCTGTCTCACGGATAAACTTCAGGGGGAGAATGGCAGTTCCAATATTCGTGTTAGGCCTTTCGATGTTCCCCCAGATAAGCCTCGTCGGTTACCTCTTCAAGTTCATTGAGAGGCTCGGCTGGATAAACACGTACAAGGCCCTGTTCTTCCCGTACGTGGCGTGGACAATGCCCCTGGCCCTCTGGATACTCCTGAGTTACTTCACCCAGCTTCCCAAGGATCTGGACGAGGCGGCCCTTATAGACGGGGCCTCAAGAATACAGGCACTGTACAAAGTCATTATACCCCTCTCCGCGCCGGCCTTATTCTCAACGGCCCTGCTGGTGTTCATAGCTGCCTTCAACGAATTCATGTTTGCCCTACTCTTTACGACGGACTACCGTGCCAGAACAGTCCCCGTTGGCATAGCCCTCTTCCAGGGCGTCCACGGTGAGGTACCCTGGGGGAACATAATGGCGGCCTCGGCCATCTCCACAATTCCGCTCGTGATACTGGCACTGATATTCCAGAAGTATATAGTAAGCGGACTGACCGCTGGAGCATTGAAAGGAGAGTGAGGTGAGAACATGTTTGAGGTTAAGAAGTTTGGAGGAGAAGGAAAGAAACTCCAAGACTACGCCAAAATAACGGGAGAGGAAGCCCTAGAAAGAATCCGGGAAAAAGCTGAGCTGCTTGAAGGAAGGAGCCTGGCCCACGTTAACTCGACCTCCTTTGGCGGGGGAGTGGCGGAGATACTCCACAACCTAGTCCCCCTGATGAGGGATGTCGGCCTCGACGCAAGGTGGCTCGTTATCGAGGGACCGGATGAGTTCTTCAACGTAACCAAAAGCTTTCACAACGCCCTCCAGGGTAACAAGGAACTAAGACTCACGGAAGACATGAAGAACCTTTACCTCAAGACCAATGAAGAAAACGCCAAGGACTTCGATTTGAGCTCTTTCGACTATGTTGTGATTCACGACCCACAGCCTGCGGCCCTGATAGACTTTTACGAAAAGAGGCAGCCCTGGATCTGGAGATGCCACATAGACCTGAGCGACCCCAACGAGGAGTTTTGGAACTTTCTGAGAGAGTTCGTTATTAAATACGACAGGTACATCTTCCATATGGAGGACTACGTCAGAAACGACCTCAAAAGGGAGAACGTCGTTATAATGCCCCCCTCCATAGACCCGCTGAGTGAGAAGAACATGGAACTCGAGGAAAAAGAGGTACTGAAGATCCTGGAGAGGTTCGACGTCGACCCGGACAGGCCAATACTCACCCAGGTAGCCAGGTTCGATCCATGGAAGGGGGTCTTCGATGCCATAGATGTGTATAGGAAGGTGAAAGAGAAAGTCCCGGACGTCCAGCTGCTCCTGGTTGGAGTCATGGCTCACGACGACCCAGAGGGGTGGGTCTATTTCGAGAAGACACTGAGGAAAATAGGAGAGGACTACGACGTCAAGGTGCTCACCAATTTGAACGGAGTGCACGCAAGGGAAGTGAACGCATTCCAGAGGGCCAGCGACGTGATTCTTCAAATGTCCATAAGGGAGGGCTTTGGCCTAACTGTTACGGAGGCAATGTGGAAAGGAAGGCCCGTTATAGGAAGATCTGTCGGGGGGATTAAACTCCAGATAGTGGACGGGAAAACGGGTTTCCTTGTGAAAAGCGTTGAAGAAGCTGCTGAAAAAGCGCTCTACCTCCTAAGGCACCCAGATGTGGCGAATGAGATGGGGGCAAATGGCAGGGAGCGGGTCAGGGAGAACTTCATCATAACAAGACATCTTGAGAGGTACCTCGACCTCCTAAACTCTTTTTAAACCCTTTACTTTATAGCCGGTGATGACGATGGAGGTACCTCCACAACTCGCACAGGCCCTGAACGGGATAGGCTTCACAAAATACGAGACCCTGACCTACTGGACGCTCCTGGTTTACGGCCCCAGCACAGCCAGGGAGATCTCCTCCAAGAGCGGGGTGCCCTACAACAGGGTTTACGACACCATATCCTCCCTGAAGAGAAGAGGATTCGTTACCGAGGTTGAAGGGAAGCCCAAAGTGTACGTCGCTTACTCCCCCAGGATAGCTTTTCTGAGGTTCAAAAGGGAGCTGGATGAGATAATGGCCCAGTTTGAAGAGGCCCTAAAGGATGTAAAACGCGAGGAGGAAAGGCCCGCCATATGGAGGAGCCGAGACTTCGAAGAGGCCCTTGAAATGTTCAGGGAGTCCCTCTCCTCAGCCGAGAACGAGGTTATAGTTGTAATTCCAAGCGAGTTCTTTGATCCCATTAAGGAAGATCTCATAGGAACGTTTGAAAGGGGGGTGACTGTCTCCATATACACCGATGAAACTCCCGATGTCTCCGAGTTCAAAGGCCACGGAAACCTTTTCCTCAGGAGATTCTACAAGCTCAACCACATAGTGGGTATGGTTGATGGAAGGGAAGTGATAACCGTCCAAAACGTGGCGTTCAACCCCCGCAACCCGCCGGCATTCAAGTCCACGTACCCGGAGATAATCTTCTCCCAATACAGCCTTATAATAGAAATTTTCAAGGAATCAAAGCTGGAAAAGGAGGTTCTCAAAAATCCCAGCGACCTAAGATTCTTCGCCATGTTCCACGCGGCGGATCTGGTTAAAAGACACTTGAAGGACAGCCAGATAAACGCGGTGATCTGGGGGAAGAACGTCAAAACAGGAAAGGAGGAAATCCTCCAGGGAATGGTCGTTGGATACACGCTCTCCCTCAAGGAAGCCATAAACAACATCCATGTGGAGACTGAGAGGGGTGTTGTAAAAGTCGGAGGAATGTTCGCAGTAGTCGAGGACTACGCGAGCACGGATATACGGCTCGGACTTGTTCCTTTGCAGTGATGAGGATTAAAAAGGGAAAACTGGGGTGATACTGATGAAAATCCTAATACTGGGGTTTGAGTACCTTCCCGTAAAGGTCGGTGGACTAGCTGAAGCCATAACGAGCATAGCGGAGGGCCTTGCCAGTTTGGGCCATGAAGTCGTCGTCTTCACGCCAGACCACGGGAAGAGCCTCGGAGAGCCCGTGAAGAAGTTCAAAGTTATCGCCTTCGGGGAAGAGGTTGAGATCGAGGTAAGAAAGCGTGTGCAGAACGGCGTGACCGTTTACTCCCTCGCCGGCGGTCTCCTAGGCGAACCCGACGTCTACGGCCCAGGCTGGGATGGACTGCTGAAAAAAACCGTTCTCTTTGGGAAGGCCAGCGCCGGACTGATGAACAGCCTTATTGGGGAGTTCAAGCCCGATGTAGTCCATGCCCACGACTGGCACACCGTTTTTGCGTTCGGCCTTCTGAAGAAGTACTTCGGGATAAGGAGCGTCTTCACGATCCACAGGCTCAACAAAGCAAAGGTTCCAGCGGGATACTTCCACGAAGCAAACTTCGGTGAGCTTGCCCCCTATCCCGAGATAGATCCGGAGCACACCGCCGCTTACATAGCGGACGTGGTAACTACCGTCAGCAGGAGCTACCTCTGGGAGGAGTGGGACTTCTTCAGGCACTTTGAGGGCAAGGTAACCCACGTCTTCAACGGCATAGACTGCTCCTTCTGGAACGAAGAGCTTCTCGAAAATGTGAATCTGTCAAGGGAAGAGCGCAGAAGGCTAATCTTAGAGCGCTTTGGCCTCTCAGATGGCAAAGCATTCATGTTCATAGGCCGCTTTGACAGGGCTCAGAAGGGCGTAGACACGCTCCTCAGGGCCATAGAGGTGCTCTCTAGTGACCCTGCCTTCAAAGATATGCGTTTCCTCATAATCGGCAAGGGCGACCCAGAGCTTGAGAAGTGGGCGAAAGAAGTTGAGAACCGCTTCCCCGAGAACGTCAGGGTAATCACCGAGCTCCTCCCAAGAGAGACCGTGAGGGAGCTCTACGGTTCCGTTGATTTTGTCGTTATACCATCATACTTTGAGCCCTTCGGTCTGGTTCAGCTGGAGGCGATGTGCCTGGGGGCTATCCCGATAGGCAGCGCCGTCGGGGGGATAAAGGACACTATCATAGACCTCAACGAGAATCCTGAAAATGCCACTGGAATACTCGTGCCACCCAGAGACGCCTTCGCGCTGGCCAAGGCGATGATAAGGGCAAAGAACCTCGATGAAGAAACGCTCAACCGCCTTAGGGAGAACGGGAAAAAGCGCGCAAGGAAGGACTTCACATGGCCGAATGCCTGCGAGAGGTACGTTAAGGCCTACCTCAACGAGATCGACAGGGCAATGTCATTCCTGCGCTAACGCCACCCGTACTCAGCCAAAAACTTCCTTTTCAATCTTTTTATCGTCCCCGAAACGCCGAGCGTTCTGAATATTGCCCGCGAACCGTTTACTCGAGTAACCAGCGTTAGAGCGAAGCGGAGCTCTTCCACGTGCTTCCTGTCCACTCTGACTATCCCGGTCTGGCTTTTCTCGTCGAACTTTATGAACCAAGGCTTAGCCTTAGCGGAGCCGAGGACACCGAGTGTTGAAAGGCTCGCCTCCCATATCGCTCTCTTTATCTCGTCCTTCGTGAATGCCCTCTCGCCGATGACCCGGAAGGCTATGTAGCGGTGCTTGTCCCTCAACGTCGGCGGCAGGTACTTCGGCTTCTCCCTCATCTTCACACCTTCACGGATTTGGCCACCAACCTTTTTAAGCCATGTCCTAAGGTGGGTTAGCGAGGTGAGGACTTTGGTCTGGGAGACGCCTTACTTTTCATACGCCGTGAGAGATCTTCCTAAGGGCTGTCAGCTCTGCGTTAGGGGCGAGAAGCTCGTCCTCTTCACCACCGGTGTCTGTCCAAGGGACTGCTTTTACTGCCCTCTCAGCCCGTGGAGGAGGGGGGACGTAGTTTACGCCAACGAGAGACCGGTTAAGAGCGCTGAAGACGTTATCGAGGAGGCCCTCCTGCAGGAGGCAAAGGGGGCAGGTGTTACAGGAGGAGACCCGCTCGCGAGGCTTGACCGAACTGTGGAATACATAAAACTCCTGAAGGAGAACTTTGGCGAGGACTTCCACGTCCACCTCTACACCACCGGCGCGCTGGCAACAAAGAAGAACCTCGAAAAGCTCTACGATGCCGGTTTAGACGAGATACGCTTCCACCCTGACCTGTTCAACCCCAACTCAAAGCTCTTCAAGGTTGAGATAGAGAACATAAAGAACTCCTTCGACTTCGACTGGGACGTTGGGGGCGAGATTCCCTCAATTCCGGGGCAGTTCGAGAGGATGAAGTGGTACGCCGAGTTTCTCGATAAGCTCGGTGCTAAGTTCCTCAACGTGAACGAGCTTGAGTTCAGCGAGATGACTCTCAAGACCCTCCTCGACATGGGTTACCAGCCGGTAAGCGACGAGAGTGCAGCCATAAAGGGCTCCCTTGAGACCGGCCTAAAGCTCCTTGAATGGGGCGAGGAAAACACCTCCCTGAGCTACCACCTCTGCACGGCAAGGCTGAAAGACGCCGTCCAGCTCAGGAACAGGCTGAAGAGAATGGCAAGGAAGGTTGTTAAACCTTACATGGAGATAACCGAAGAGGGGACGCTCCGCTTTGGAATAGCTGAATACGATGACCTCGACGAGCTCTACAGCTTCCTCGTGGAAGAGGCAGAGGTTCCGCCCGAGTGGCTCTACATCAACCGAGAGAAGGGCCGGATAGAGATGCCAGAGGAAGTTGCGGTTGAGCTGGCAGAGGCAATTGAAGGCGATGTTAGGTTCTTCATCGTGGAAGAGTACCCGACGTGGGACAGGCTGGAGGTAGAGAGGGTTCCGCTTCCCTGATCTTGCTTTCTAAAGTTGCCACTCCAGAGGTGTAAGTAACTTACTGAGGCATATACTTTGTGAGGGTTCCGAAAAAGTTATTTACCCTCAGGAATATTAACGGCCATGAGGGTCTTCATCAAGGACTACTTAATCCCGTGGCTGTTGTTGATCATGGTGTGGGTTGCAATCTGGATTTTCGTTCCAGGGGAGGAGAAAAACCTCTCGCTGCCGAACGTCCTCTCGGTTCTCGTCCTCCTTCCCTTATTCCTCCTCGTGGCCCTGTACTTCGTTGGAAAGACTCTCGAACGCTACGGCTACTCGCGAAAGGACGTTAGGAGGCTTCCAGAGATAATCGAGAAAACCCACGGGAGGCTCTACCTGTCCAAGGAAATCTTTGATACCATTGGATGGGCGCTCATTTTCTGGGGACTGTTTTCAACCGTCATTTTCATGACAGAGGGTCCCCTGTGGGGAGTGGCCAACGCCGTGGCGATGTTTGCGTGGATATTTGCGTTCTTTGTCCTGCTCGTCTCGATGGTAATCTGGGTGTTGGGATTTCTTCCTGCCCTCTACAAGCTCCTCACCGGTAGGGAGCTTAACAGAGATTTTCTTGTTGAGATGATGAAGCTCAATCTCGTTCTCACGGCAATCCTCATTGTGGTCCGGCTCATTGCTCTCCACGTTGGCGACGTCTCCGCTCCCCACTACGTCATGGAGCTAATAGCCTTCGGCAGAAACGACCGCGTTGTGAATTCTCTCTTCGAACTCTCTGCTTTAAACTTCCTCTTCGGGCTGGCCGGCCTTTATGGGCCGAGAAAAATCGGAAAAGCAACCGCTTTGCTCTTAACCCTTATCGTCTTCGGCCAGCTTTGGGTTACCTGGGGGTTGCTGTTCGGTTAAGGGAAAGCGTTAGTTATGTCGGGCACTATTCACGGACATGAGTGGATAGATACCCCAAGGAGGAGCCGGGGGATGAACTCTGAGATATCAGCTTGCGAGGTGGTATTCAAATGAAAAAGGGAGGATATCCCCTTCTGAACTTTTTTGTCGGAACTCTCTTCCTGACAATCCTGTTTCGCTATGCACTATCGCTTTCGTTTGGAAAAAGCCTCTCCTTTGCGGTTATTTTGGCGCTTCTCTACACCTCGGCCCACGTTTTCTGGGAAAAGTCGGATAAATGGAGAAAGTCGGGACTTTTAAAATCCAAGGGCGCGAGGTATCTCATCTTCTTCCTGAGCTCGTTTGGGTTTGCCCTTCTCCTATTTGGGCTTATGTACCTGGTCTTTACAAAACCGGGAACTTCGTTCGTTTCCCTCGTCAAGGGGCTCGCCGTTCTCTTTGCAGTAGGCTCCTCCCTGATGTTCCTTGCCTCAATGTTTTATAACAGGAACAGAACACCTGAAAAAATCACATATTCCTGGCGGAACTTTCTAAGGGAGCTTTCAGCGTCAATCCTCCTATTCACGATTGCCTACTTCTCCGGTGTTAGTTTGGAAAAGAGTGCTTCAATGGCACTTTATGTTTTTGTTGCTGCCAGCTGGTACTACTCCACGATGGCCCACAGGTACGTGATACCCGAGCAGATACTTAAACTCAGGGCAGTCATCAACTTCGCGGCAATTGCCTCCGGCTTGTACCTCTTCGTGATTGACAACGTGCTCATAAGTGGATTAGCGGGGGCACTTTTTGCCGTTGCCGAAGAAAAAGACTACTGGATAACTAGGAAGCTTGTAGAAACTGGACTGTTGAAGAGAAGATACGCCGAAAGTGGGGCTGGAGGTCTGTTTTATGCAGTCTCATATGGGTTTGGAGCCATGGTGGCTTTAATGGTGGTCACCGGAAATTGTAACGCATCTTTCATCAGGGACTTTCTGCTAACGATGTTCAGGCTGTTGTACCTGTTCACGGCGATTTTCCTTCCCTTCGGGACGTTTCTCGGGTGGGCAAGGCTGAAAGTTCACGGTGAATGAAGTGGAAAATGGACTTTTGTGTTCTTTTGCGTACTTTATTCTAGACTGGCATTGTAAATGGAGCAAAAGGAGAAACGTGCTCTGCTGGATGTTCGGAGACACCGAAGAGACTTTATGCGAGTAAATGTGAAATATTGGGAAGCGTTTGTGCAGATGCTTGTGATGCAGTTTTAGCTCCAATGATTTGTCCTCGGATTTGTGACATGGTATTCTCATAGTCTTGAGTTCATCAATCTTTTTAATTTTCAGAATCAGGACAGTGTGAGGGAGTTAAAATGAAATCTGGAAAAAGATTGGTAATAGAGGCTGTAACAGTCCCACTAGTAGCATGGGTAGTTATCTGGATGTTTCTCTATGTGCATCCAATCCCCAATATTCGGCGTGAGAATTTCAACGCTTCCTGGCTGATTACGGCGGTAGTTTCTCTCTTCCTTGTACTGGCTTTTATTGGCCTTGTACTCAAAAGGCGCCTGAGAAAGGCAGGTTTTACCGACTTAAAATTTAAAGAGCTTCCCAAAGTTCTTGAGAAGGTTAACCCAGAGATTATCAGTGATTTGATGTCAGGAATTTTTCGTGCCATTTTAATATGGGGTGCTTTTAGTTCTGTAGTTCTGATTAATGGCCCCGAGAAGGGAATAACCCTTGCTATGGACTATGCGTTGGTGTTTATAACTGTCGGACTTTTGTTGATTGTCTCTATGGTAATATTACTTATTTACTTATGGACATTCCTTCGATACTCTATGAAAGTTTAAATGAAAGCTTAACTGGAAAACGGCTCTCGCCCATCTTCAAGGAAGTTCTGCTGATTTCACTGGTTTCCGGGGGCTTTCTGGCCCTTTTAGGGTTTGTGTTCTCACATCCTGGGGCCTCAGAAATTGGAGCATTTCACTCTCTCTTAAAATTCTACGTAAACGGGGACCTACATAAGAACCTTCTGTTGCTTTCTGCTCTGAACGCTCTTTACGGCCTTGTCGGAATTCTAATCCTGCCCCGGAGAAGAAGGCTTGGCCTCTTAACTCTTCTAATGATTGCCCTGGCCCTTATTCCCCTCGTGATAAAGGTTTTTATCCAACTGCACTCATTGTAGTTTGGATTTATCAAAAACCCTGGTGGTCTCCATGAAGGGGAAAATTATCTTTAAGATTTTCATTTTCCCTGCGGTGCTCTTCACGGCGCTGTTTGGCTTCACCTGGGCGAAACTCGGCGTCATGACCCGTGAATGGGCTCTCATTACGGCACTTCTTTTTGTTCTCGTGGTGGGTTCAATGATCTTCTTCCTCGCCCGCATTCTGGAGAAGCACGGATACAGGAAAAGTGACATCAAGCGAATTGAGGAGATTCTTGAGGAGCACTGGGATGAACCGTGGTATTCAGGATACCTAAAGCACGACGTACAGGAATGCATAGCCCATCACCTCATTATCTGGGGACTTCTCAGCACGTCTCTTCTGTGGTTTCAAGATGTTTTCTTCGCCATCATGGCTTTAGTTGGTTTGGTTTTTCTCATGGTGATAATGTATCCCGTCTTTGTAACTATGGTAGTTTGGATTCTGGCTCTACCGTTGTACTTTCTCAAGAGTAGAAGGGCAGAGGATGCCTTTGAATTCATCGGTAAAACATCCCTTGTCACAACCCTCGCGATTCCCATTATCTGGGCCGTTTCCTCTTACGTCTCAACCAAAAACTACCCGGAAGACGTTCTTAGGATGTTCAACGCCGTGGTTAGAAACGCCGAGGGGTTTTTGCTCCTCTCAATCCTTAACACACTCTTTGGCTTTTCAGGGGTCTATCTCTCGCGCAGGGTTGGGAGGAGAGTTCTCGCGATTGTTCTGCTCTCACTTGCAGCGGCTATGCTCTTCATCGTCTGGAGCGTTGTTAAAATTTAAATTCTGCAGGATGTGTTTAAATGAAGTAGTCTGGGAAACGTTTGTTGGTGAGGGGCCACAATAGTTCCTCCTTACGATGATTTTTTCACCATTAGAATATATCTCCTGTCTCCTGAATAAGTTGAGGGTTCCGGGTGGAGGATCTGAAAAATGAACTTTTGTATCCTTTTGTTCACTCTTTTACTCTTGCTTCTTTCATTTCGTTCTCGTCGTTTTGTTATTGTTGGAAATTGAAAACTTTACGAAAAATAAAAGCATTGGTTAATCCAATTAGTAGAAGGAAAAGTTTATATAGCTTCATGGGTTACTAAATATGACCAACTGGTTGGGTGGTGGCCATGAACTGGAGGAAGACCGCGTTCGGAGTTTTCCTCATTGTCATGGTGTTGAACCTGCAGTTGATTGCGGCTCCTCAGGCCATGGCAATGAGCACGAACAACTCCAGCATAACCTTCCGCAGGGCGGTAGTTGCATGGTACGATGAGAAGGGCAAACTTCAGATGAACGTGACTTGGATCAACAAAGTTGTGAACTTCACCAACCTGACTAACGGCTGTCCGCTCCACGAGTCCAACGTGACTCCTAAAGTGAACGTTTCAGTGGTTACCTTATACAACATCACGGAGGAGAATGATCAGCTGCTGTTCTTCAGGCTGAACTTCTACAACAGCACGTTCAACTACACGATGTACGCGCTCGTTTACAGGGCAGAGAGGAGTCAGTACAACTTCACTTTGATCACAAGGATCCTCACAGACAAAAAAGGAGGGTACTGGCTCTTTGTTAATGACATGAACATTGCTCCAAAAGATGAAAACAGAATTCTACCTGTTGGCGACGTTATTGTTGTTAAGAATAACCTTACTCTCTCGGAGTACTACTGGACTCTTAATAAGGTTCTCATGGAGCTTAGAAAGCACGATGAGACGAAGTGGATCTGGGACAGGAGCGCCTACGAGCTGAGGCACTTATCACACCTAGTGAAGCTTAAACTACCAGAATATAATATCTACAAAACAGTGGGGATAAGTATTACTATGGATGATTCAGTAACTGCCTGTGTTTTCCCACTGAATTCTCTTATTTCAATAAAGTTTATATGCACTCAACCAGAAGCCCCCTCCTGGGTTATAGCCGGCGCCTGTTGCGCCTCTTTGTATGCAATAGTTATTGGCTGTGCTTCAGCATGTGTGCTCTCTGGTGGGGCCGCATGTATAGCTTGTATTGCGGGAGGTGTCTTCGCATCCTGGGCTTCACTCTCGGGATGCTATGGTTACTGCCCCTCAATGCAGGTATGCGTTTATGTGCTCTGGTTTAAAGTCACATGTGGAACATTATGGTGAGGGGAAGTAGTATGCATTGGGTAGAGTACGGAGCTTACGCAGGAATACTTGGAGGGGCAGTTTACCTCCTTTTGCTTTTTACGTTCAGGGAATCCTTTGTAGGCAGGAATAGGGTCTCGTGGGCGGTCCAGCTGGAGATGGCAGTCTTCATGATCCTCCTGGGTCTCATGAACTTGAAAGCTCGCAGTGGAGGCTCTTCCGAGTACTTGGGAGCAGTTGGATGGGTATGGCTGGTTGTGATCATACTCACAGTACTTATCGGCTTTAAGTGGCATTAGCCCTATAAACGATTGTATTTCCCTGCTCTGAATTAGTCAAGAATGTTGTGATTGTTGCATTAGGCGTAACAATTTTTGTTTTCCCCAATTCCCCAAATTGAAGACGGGAAACTAAACGGGGGTGAAGCCATGATCCCTGTCGAATACCTCCTCGGAGCTGGTTACGGTATTTCGCTGTGGTTGATAACATCTGGACTTCTAAAATACATTAAAGGGCCGAAGAGGTTCGCCTTCGTGCTTGAAAAAGATACGTTGAATCCCCTTCCAGAGGAGGAGCTTCCGGAGGATGTGAGGGAGTATAAAAACAGGCTTGAAGAATCATTTAAGCGGAGTGTACTTGAACGGACAAGAAAAACCGCCATTGTGGAGCTATTGATTGGGGTTGTTCTGTTAATCGTTACTGCGGCTATCACTTTAGCACTGGCGACATAGGCTATAAGCGTCTATTCCCATCAGCCGGAGGTGAAAAAATGAATACGCTGTCTAAACTAATTCCAATCCCATTCATGATCTTGGCGGTTGCATACGGCATATATGCAAAGGTGCTGTTACCCATCTTCGTTGGGATAGGGGGTATAGTGCTTTATGCTCTAAGCCTTAAAAGAGACGAAGAGGCCTCGGTAAAGCTAACGGGCCTCGTTGCCATGTTTTCCTCAATCTTTGCGCTCTGGGAGAATCCGGTTAGATATCTTGCAATAGTGGGCATTTTCCTGCTGGCAATCCTTGAATTCTCGGCGATGATGAGAAGAAGAGAAATAAAAAGGGCAACAGGTGGAGTTCAAAATTAGCCCTCCACCTTCTCAATCCCTATCTTTGCTTCAACCTCTGGCCACTCAACGACGTAGCCCTTTGCTTCTTCAAACCTAACCTCAACTGCTCTTGTCTCTCCCTTTATGTAGTCGAGGTTCTCGCTGAGAAGCTCGCGGTTCTCGTCGGTGGTCTCTATCGTGACCACTATCCTGTCGTTGACGTCGAGGTCAAGCCTCTTCCTCATCTCCTGTATCCTCCTCACAAACTCCCTGGCGAGGCCCTCAGCCAAAAGCTCCCTCGTTAGGGTCTTGTCGATGAACACCTTTCCGCCCTCGAACTCCTCAGCAACGAGGAAGTCCGGAAGCTTCTCCTCGACGGTGAGGTGCTCCCTCGTGAGGTGGAAGGTCTTGCCCTCGATTTCAACGTCCATCTCGCCCTTCTCGTAGAGTTCCCTGCCGTGTTCGTTTATCCACGCGATGACGAGCTTTGCGTCGCCCTTGAACTCCGGTCCAACTTTCGCGAAGTTCGGCTTTATGATGAGTTCGCGCTCGACCCTGCCGACCTTTACCTCCTTGGCGTTGAGCTGGTCCTTCAGCAGTCTGTTCAGCCTCTCGACGGCTTTCTTAACGGTCTCGTCCTCGGTCTCGATGATTATCCTCCTCACAGGGTAGCGGAGCTTTATCTTCGCCCTCTGCCTCGCTGATGAACCTGCCTCGACGATTTTTCTTACAACGTCCATCTCGCGCTCAAGCTCTTCGTCTATGGCCTTCTCATCGGCTTTTGGCCAGTCGAGCATGTGAACGCTCTCCACTCCAACGAACGGCCTCATGAGGTTCTGGTAGATCTCCTCGGCGATGTAGGGCGTAAACGGCGCCATGAGCCTGAGCAGAACGTCGAAGACCTTCCAGACGGTGTAGTAGGCCGCCAGCTTATCGGGGTCGTCGCCCTCAACCCACATGCGCTTCCTGATGAGCCTGATATACCACCTGCTTAAATCCTCGACGACGAAGTTGTAGATGGCCCTCGTTGCCCTCGTCAACCTGAAGGTCTCTATGCCCTCGGTAACCTCACCTATGAGGCTGTTGACCCTGCTGAGTATCCATTTGTCCTCCTCGCGGAAGGGAAGCTCCTCCGGCTTGAGCTTCGTCGGGTCGAAGCTGTCGAGGCTCATGTAGGTTGCGCTGAGCACGTAGACGTTCCACAGTATGTTGAGCATCCTCTTGACCTGCTCAAGGCCCTTCCAGCTGAAGCGGAGGTTCTCCCACGGGTTGGTGGCCCAGAGCATGTAGAACCTGAACGGGTCTCTGCCCTCCTTCTGGACTACCTCCTCCGGGCGGATTATGTTTCCAAGGCTCTTGCTCATCTTGTCGCCCTTCTCGTCGAGGACGTAGCCGTGCATGGCAACGGCCCTGTAGGGGACGGTGTCGAAGGCTATAACCGAGGCAGCCTGCTGGGAGTAGAACCACTTGGTGACCTGATCTTCACCCTCGACTATGAAGTCAGCGGGCCAGAGCTTCTCGAAGAGCTCCTTGTTCCTCGGGTAGTCGAGGGAGGCCCAGCTCGCTATTCCGCTGTCGAACCACACATCCACGACGTCCTTAACGCGGCGCATCTCCTTGCCGTTAACCTTTATGATGAAGGCATCAACGTAGGGCCTGTGGAGGTCTTCCGGCCCGAGCTTCTCCTCTATGACCTTTAGCTTCTCCTCGTAGCTCTCTGGCAGCTCTATCCTCTCGCCGTTGACCTCTATTGCCACGCTCTTTTCAACAAGCTCCTTAAAGCTTCCAACGACGTATATCTCGCCGTCCTCGCTCTGCCATATCGGGAGCGGAATTCCCCAGTAGCGCTGCCTGCTTATGACCCAGTCGCCGCTGTTCATGACGCCGTTGTCGTAGCGAACCTTGACCCACTCAGGGTACCAAATTACCTTCTCGTCGTTCTCCTTGATTATCTTGTCCTTGACCCTGCTGACCTTGAGGAACCACTGGTCGGTTGCCCTGAATATGAGCGGCGTCTTACAGCGCCAGCAGTGCGGGTACTTGTGCTCTATTTCTCCAGCTTTCACGAGGTAGCCCTTCTCGGTGAGGTGCGCTATTATCTCCGGATCGGCGTCCTTGACGTAGACACCCTTCCAGAAGCCCTCGGTGTAGCGTCCCTCGTCGTCAACCGGGCTGTAAACCGGCAGGCCGTATTTCTGACCAACCTCGAAGTCCTCCTCACCGTGGCCGGGGGCTGTGTGGACTAAACCGGTACCATCCTCCAGCGTTACGTGCTCACCGAGGATAACCCTGTGAGCCCACTCGTACTTCTCGCGGAACTCCTTTTGGGCTGGATACTCGTCCATGAGGACGTGGACGTAGCGGATGCCCTCAAGCTCCTCACCCTTGAAGGTTTCAACGATTTCACCCTTTACACCGACCTCGGTCAGAACTCTCTCAACCAGGGCCTTCGCTATTATCCAGTACTCCTCGCCCTTCTCGGTCTCGACCCTAACCTTGGCGTACTCGTACTCGGGGTGGACAGCTACAGCTAAGTTGGCCGGCAGTGTCCACGGTGTCGTCGTCCAGATGAGGAGGTACTCGTTCTCCCTGCCCTCAACAGGGAACTTCACGTAGATGCTCGGGTCTTTCCTGAGCTTGTACTCGCCGCGAACCTCGTGTTCAGCGAGGGCAGTCTCACAGCGCGGACACCAGTGGAGAACGCGCTTGTCCTTCTCCAAGAGCCCCTTCTCCCAGGCCCTCTTGAGCGTGAACCAGCCCGATTCGATGTACTCGTTCTTTATGGTCATGTAGGGGTTGTCCCAGTCCATCCAGACGCCGAGCTGCTTGAACTGCTCGGTCATGATTTTGAGGTTGTTGAGGGCGAACTCCTTACACTTCCTTATGAAGTTCTCGACGCCTATCTCGGTCTCTATATCCTTCTTGGTCTTAAGTCCCAGAGCTTGCTCGACCTTGACCTCGATCGGGAGGCCGTGCATGTCGAAGCCCGGCTGTCTGCGGACGTTGTACCCTTGCATCGTCCTGAAGCGTATCACCATGTCCTTGATGATCTTGTTCCACGCCGTGCCAAGGTGTATAGCACCGCTGACGTAAGGCGGCCCGTCGAGGAAGTAGTATTTGGGCCCGTTGGCTCTGCTGGCTTTGACCTTCTCGTAGACCTCGTTCTCCTTCCAAAAGCGCTCTATCTTCTCCTCAAGCTTCCCTGGACTGTACTCCCTAAACTCCGGCTCTTTAATCATTGAAAACCCCTCCAGAAGTGATAATCAATGCTAACCCAGAAGAGGGCCTAAGCCGCGAAACGGGCGAAGCGAAGGATAAAACACTCCCCCCTCATGGGTATCGGGCCAAAGTTGGGGATTTTATTTATAAGGTTTTTGGAATCTCTCCAAGGGGGATTATCGTGAGGATTGCCGTTGGCTCAACAAACCCGACCAAAGTTCTGGCCGTTAAAGAGGTCATGGAGATGATTTACGGGGACGTCGAGGTCTTTGGCGTTGAAGTCGAGAGTGGCGTGCCAGACCAGCCCGTTGGAATGGAGGAGACCATCAGAGGGGCGATGAACCGCGCCCGGCAAGCCCTGGAGAAGGGAAACGCGGACATGGGAGTTGGAATCGAGGCAGGCGTTTACCCAGTTCCGCACTCCCTCACGGGCTACTTCGACATCCAGTTCTGCGCTATCCTCGATAGGGAAGGCCAGATTACCATAGGCCACGGGCCTGGCTTTGAGTATCCGCCTTACGTCATCAAGAGGATAAAGGAAGGAGTTGAGGCAGGGAAGGCCATGGACGAGCTCGTCGGGGAGAAGGACCTGAAGAGGAAAACCGGTGCCATAGGCTACCTCACGCATGGAATCCTACCGAGAAAGGAGCTGAACAAGCTTGCCGTGCTCATGGCTATGGTTCCGCGGATGAATCCAGAGCTCTTTGGTTTGAAAAATGTGCCCTCCCCGACCGCCCCCCGCTCACCGCTCACGGGGGTGTGAGAGGGGAGGGCGTAGAAAGTTGTGTCTGAGAATTTTAAGCGTTTTCCACCTGCCTCTCTTCCTCAGGCTCACCCTTCCTCCTGCTCTCGTTCTTGATGACCTGGATGACATAATCTATGAACTTCCTGACTTCCTCAAGCTCTTCCTCCGGAATATCGGCTATCTTCTTGTTCTTGGTCTTGTAGGTGAGCAACTTGAGGAGTGCGAGCCTTCCGAGGGCTGTCCTTGTGCTTATCTCACCGTTTTTCCAGTCGCGCCAGATTGCGTTCGCTATGCCGTAGAACTCGGGTATGCTGTCCAGTCCGGGGTCGCCGACGTCTATGACCTCCTTTCCTAGGTACTTGTAGCGCTTCTCCTTCTCCTCCTTCGAGAACTCCTTGGTCTTGCCCTTTATGTATTCGTGCACCATACCTATCACCTCCAGACTAATTTTAGCATAACTTTTTATTAACCTTTCGTTATCAAATCTCTTGACCCGGGAGAAGGGTTTCAAGGAGGAGTCTTAGGGGTTTATTGTCCACAGTCTCAAGGGACGTCATTACCTCCTCTATCGGCACCTTACCTCGCCTATACGAAACGTAGAGGTAGAGGGCATAGGCTGCAACCTTTGGATCCCCTTCCTTAGTGGCCTCCATGGCATTGGCCAGAAGAGGATCCTCCAGGAGCCTATCGGCAAGAGAGAGAAGCCCATCCAAGTCGTCATTTTCAAGTGCGTTTTCCAAAGGGGTGTAGAACTCCTTGATAAGCTTTTTAGCAGCTCTTCCCCTTTCACTAAGATCAAAAGTCTCCACTTTCTTGTTTCGGTTTAGGTAATAAACGACCACCATAAGGGCAAATCCCAGCGCCAGAACCGAGTATATGCCGATTGAAAGTCCTGAGAGTCCTCCGATGGTTCCCCCGTATTGAACCCTGATGTAATAGAGGATCACCAGCCCGCCGATAATCCAGGCTAGAGCGATCCAAACGTAAGTCATGGGAAAATGACTCCCAACTTCCGCGGGAGGCTTTTTTCTGCTCTCCTCATTAAGAAGGCTCTGTTCGGCTATGTCAACAAGAGCCTGAAGTCGCTTTTTCCTGAGCTGAATCTGGTCAAGCACACCCTTAAGGCCACTCCCGCTTGCTTCCAAGGTCACTCCCCCGTTCGTAAATGACCACGTTACTCATCCAATAAACTTTTCTGAGATGACAGAACCCGGTAGAACACGAACGCCCCTGGAATTATGTACACGTACTGGGTGAGGAATTTGTAAAGAAAGGCAACTCCAACGGCTTTCCCACTAATATCAAGTGCAAGCACGATGCCAAGCTCGTTTCCACCGACTCCCCCGGGCGTTCCAATCATCCCCAGAACAGTGGAATACAGGACGGCAACAAATGCACTGGTCAGCTTGAATTCCCATCCAAAAGCTCTTCCAGTTGAGATTAAAGCCAGAGACGAAAAGAAAACTTGGACGAGAGTTGAGATAAAAGCCGCCGGGAGGTTACCCTTTTTGGCCAGCTTCCAACCCGAATAGAATTCCTCTATGAACTTTTCCTGCCTCAGGAGTTCGAAGGGTTTGGCGATAACCCTGTAAAGGGAGTCCTCATGAAAAATCGCCCACAGAAACAGAACTACAACGGGAACAGCATACCATGATCCATTCAACAGAAGAACAAAAAGTCCGGGTAAGAGCTCAAAGACAGCGACCATGGCGGAAGTCCCAATTGAACGAACCCACCCAATCCCAAGGTATTTGCACTTGATGAGTGTCCCAAGGGCGGAGTTTACCGATATTGAAACGTAGCTGCCCATCAGGTTCAGGAGGAGCAGTTTTTTAAAGGACACTCCCGCGTGGCCCAGAATGAAATACCAAGAGGCAGTGTACAGGAGAAAGGCAAAAATTCCCGCGGCGAATGCAACCAGCAGATACCAGGGTTCCTCAAAGTGAAAATTGGAACTGCCGGTTTCATCCCCGATCCGGTAGAGAAAAAAGAGCACAATGAGAAGAGTTATCAAAAGGGAAAAGACCTTTCGTTTTCTCAATATTTACTCCCCCGATTCCAAAAGCTCCCTAACGTACTTGGGCATCTGGAAGAGTGTCTCATGCCTCTCCGGATCGTAGTAGTATAGTTTGAGCCCCTTTGCCCTTTCGAGATCTACCTTTCTAAAATCTACGTCACCTTTTACACCAACTAGGAAACTCCAGGGTGAGGCATAGCCTATCACTGGAAAGCTAAAGTAATAGACCCTGTCAAATACTTTTTTCATTGCCCTGTACGCATCTATGAGCTCGCTGGTGAAGAGATAAACGCTTCCCGCCTGGGTTATGTACAGACCTGGGTCGTTCAGTTTCTCGTAGGCATCACGGTAGAAGTCCTCGGAGAACAGAAGCTTTGCGGGACCAACGGGATCCGTGGAGTCCACGATTATCACGTCGAATCTCTCTCCAGTTTCCTTTAGATACTTGACCCCATCGCCGATTATGAGCTCGGCCCTGGGTTCTTCCTTTTTTATGAGCCTCTCAAGGAGGTCCTTTGCAACGTCGAGGTACAGGTAAGAGGCTTCAACAACCCCCTCGTCTATCTCAACCATTACGGCCCTTTCAACTTCTCCATGCTTCAAGACTTCTCTCAAAGTTCCCCCATCGCCCCCGCCTATAACCAGAACCCTACTTGGTTTTGGGTGAGCAAGCATTACGGGGTGAACCAAGACCTCGTGATAACTCTCTTCACCCACCTCCACGAGCTGGACAGTGCCGTCCAAAACTAAAAGCTTTCCAAAGCCCTCGGTTTCGTATATTTCAAGCCTCTGATACTGCGTTTGAGTTTCAAAGAGCCTCCTCTTAACCTTAAAACCGACACCGTATCCACGGGGGTACCATTCAATGAAAGCGTTATCTTCAGCGTTGAATCCCATAGCCACCACCACTAAAACAGGGGAGGTTGATGTTTTAAACCTAATGGCAACGGTCGGGACAAAAGTTATAAACCTCTACTATTGGGTATCAACCATGAGCATAAACATCGTCAGAAAAGAACTATTCAAGAAGGTAACCTACCTGGCGAGAGAGATAGAGGAGGGAATGAACTACGGAGTTCCTCATCTCGTCGGAGAGATAGAAGCAGGGGAGCTCCCTCAAGTTGAGCTCAGCGTTGTCGTTTTCAACGGGAGCTATCACAGGTTTCTCTTAAAAGATGAGGATGAGAGAAAGCTCTACTTCATGCTTCCCGTCGATTCCTCAAATCCAAGACGTGTTTTTATGGAAATATGGACGTTTCTTAACGGAAAAACCGATGGAAGTGTTCTAATACCTGGAACAAAAATCAGGGGTATTCTCAAGAGCGAACTTTCCAGGAGGGGATTTGAGACAATATGGATGAACGTCTACGAAGAGGGAGGCATAGGCTACGTGGAAGTACTTGCAGTAAAGGAAAACGCCAGATACCGCATGACCTTTGAGAAGACGGGGAATGAATTCACCCTTCTTGAAATTGAAAAAATATGAGTCAGTAAGGGAACATAACGACCGCCGCCACTACGGCAGCTGGCTTATCCTTAACCGTTATCTCGGCTGAAGCAACCCTGAATTCCTTGAGCTTCCAGCCCCTGACTCTAAATCCCTCTTCGACCATTTTCCTGACCATTTCCTCTGCCTCTTCCTTGGTGCAGTAGCCGGAATACTCGTAGATCAGGCCGCCTTCGTTCCCCTCGCTTATACCTACTCCAAGGGCCGCGCTGATGGTCATTCCAGGTTCGTCGCTCTCGATGTGGGCATAGACCGTCGGAAGGAGCATTCCTATGGGAACATCGTGAACTTTCTCCATCCACTCGATGTGGGCTGGAATTACGCTACTGAGCTTGACGAGGTTGACGTTACCTATCCCGAGCTTGAGAAGTGCGTTATCGAAAGCGTTAAGCTTTGTTCCCCCTTCAGCGGCTGCAGCACCTATGAAAGCCCTCTTAGGAGTCATCCAGCTCATCTTCACCACCTATCTCACTTTTGAACTACTCCTCACGAGGTCAATTGGTTAATAAACGTTTCGGAAAACATTGGGGGACAGAGAGGAAAGACCCACCAGAACGAAGGTTTAATCACGCAGGAAGGAGCTATCAATCGACACAAAAAGGTGGAAGGGAACCTACCTTACTATAACGTTGAGTTTTCTGAGCTTTATGGGGATGCTGTACTCTCTGGACACGTCCCGGATAACACGCAGAATAGTTTCCTTTGCATCGTTCTTGAGTTTTTCTTCATCAACGCCCAAGAAAGACCCAAAGAGACCAACACCTTCCTCCTTAAGGAAGGACACCTCGATGCTTACATAAACTGTGTTGTCTTTAACGTCCCAGCTTAGTTTGAGCCACTTAAACGTCACGCGGGAAATTAGTTTAAGCTCCGTGTGAAGCCTCGCCTTCAGGGTTTCCATGGCGGGTTCTATCCTACTCCTCAGGAGAGTCTGCTCACTCTCCTTCTTCTTCTCTTCGGTAAGGAAAGTGAGTTCATCGATACCGGCCTGTTTCAGGAGTTTTTCAACCTCTTTCTCTAGCTCCTTTTTCTTTTCTATTATCTGGGCCGCCTTGGCAGATTTTGGTTTAATTTGCACTGAAGGTGCTACCTTTTCAATGGTCTCCACTTCAATGTTGTGCACGGTTATATACCTGTTGAGAGTCTTTCCGAGCTCTTTGGAGTGTCTCGTAATAATACTCCTTATGAGATTTTCGACGCGGTCATTCGGTAAGTCCGTTTCAACCACGAGCTTCGCGTTCACCTCAAACTCTCTGCGGCCCTTGATGTCAAAGCTGGCAGCTGTAACGTTGATTCCAGCTTCCCGGATCTCCCCGATTACAGTCCTAGCCATCGCTCTGAAATAGGGCCACACATCTTCAAGAACGGAAAGGGTTATCCTGCCATCCTCGTCCACTTTTCCCGTCTTCTTCCTGTCTCTCTCCACTATCTGCTGGGGAGCAACTTCCTTCCCGTCTAGGATTACTTTTATATCCCGAAGTATAGGCTTTGTATCGGCCACCCTGAGTATAATCGGGGCGTGTTTGCTTATAGCGTGGAGCATTCTTTTCTCCGCAACTTCCCGCATCTGCCCTTCACTGTGTCCGTACATGTGGACGTTTAGATACAGAACACCTCCACTCACCTCTCCCGAGAATACAATCTTAGTCAGCTGAAGTGTTCTAACCCTATTGGCTTCAGATATCAGGTGCTTGGCGTACTCCCTGAGGGCATCGTTTAAGAAGTCTCCATTCGGAATCTCGTTTACTATTTCAACCTCTTCTACAGTTCCCGCGCTTACTGCTTTTTGGGTGGACTCTGGTTTTTTCTCTTCTGGGGACTTAGCCGGTCTCTGAACTGTCTGGGGAGCTACCTGGGCACCTTCTTGAGGAGAGTGTTTGGATTCCGGGTGGGAGAACAGATCAGCTATCGGAACTTTGGGGGTTTCGGCGTATGCCTCAAGGTTGTCGGCTATCGACAGCTTTACACCTATTTCGTCGAGGGCGTAGAAATCAACTATTACAGGCCCCTTAAGGAGTTCTTTGAGGAGCGAAAGTGCTTCCTCTCCAGAGATGTTCTTTCCAGAACCGACTTTCTGGCCCTCAATAGCCAGAATCTTTGAGCGATCCATCAGAATCTCCATGTAGTACCCCTGACCACTTTTTTTGCCGAAAAGCTTGACGAAGGCCCCCTCTGTCGTTGAGAGGATATTTTGAATCTCACTGAGCAAATCCTCCGATGATGTTATCACAATGTTTTCCTTAAGGGGAGTTAAGCTGGGCAGCTTCATATTCCCACCAGCTTGTTGTTTCTCATTCTGATTAGCAGCGACACCTATATATATCCGTTAATCCTAGACTCAAGCGACGCAAAGAGCTCCGGGTTTGAGTTAAGCAACGTACCTATTTAAACGTTGTTGATCATGGGTGGTGATTATGAGGATACTGATACTCGGTGGGGGCAGCATTGGTCGTCAGATAGCCGAGGCCCTCAAAGGGGAGTTTGAGATAACCATAATAGAGAAGGATGAAATACGTGCCAAATCTCTTTCCGAGGTAGGGTTCAACGTTGTACAGGGTGACTTCTCATACACGGCCACGCTCCTCAAAGCAGGCCTCGAGAAGGCTGACGCGGTTGTTATAACGACAAGAAACGTTGAGACTGTTAAAAAGGCGGTCTATATAATCCGGAGTAACAATTCCAACGTTCCAATAATAACACTTCTTCCCGATGATATGCCCAAAGAAACGCTAGAAGATATAATCCTCGAGGAGTTCGAAAAGGAGGCCAGAATAGACTACGGCATTTACCCGCAGAGGGCAATAACCGACGCATTTTTGAGAACCATACTAGATCTTGGAGAAAAGAAAAACGCCACCCTTTTGTTCAGAAAACTTCAAGAGCTGAAAAAAAGCGGGGACTCGCTCCTGATAATAACCCACGACAACCCGGATCCAGACTCACTCTCATCCGCGCTGGCCCTCTCCATGATCGCCCAGAACGCAGGATTAAAGACCACAATAGGCTACGGCGGGGAAATAACACACCACGAGAATCAGGCCTTCGTTAACCTTCTTGGAATCAATATAAGACGCCTTTCAAAGGGTTCCTACGAGCTCAGAAGACATCAGTTCATAGCCATTGTTGATGCTCAGCCAAACGGAAACATAACAGTCCTTGACAAGGAGGATCTTGACAGGGTAAAGGTGATAATAGACCACCACCAGATATTCCAGCACCTGTACGACTACCTGCCGGATGACGTTTTCATTGACATAAGGCCAGAAGTCAACTCATCAGCGGCGATATTAACGGAGTACATAAAATCCCTGAACATAGTCCCGCCCGAGAACGTTGCCACCGCCCTTTTCTACGGGATATACACAGACACAAAGAAGTTCTCAAAGCTTAGCCACGTGGATCTCAAGGCCATCGAGTTTCTCGCGGGCAAAGTCAACTACGAGATTCTGGACAGAATTGAACACCCGGATATTTCCACCGAGACAGCGGAGATACTGGCCAGGGCAATACTGAACAGAAGAACTTACAAAAACCTCCTCATTTCAAACGTTGGGTTCATAAACAACAGGGACGCCGTAGCGGAATCAGCAGACTTTCTTTTGAGACTAGAGGGGATAAGCACGGTTTTGGTATTCGGAATCGTCGACGATTACATAGAGATATCCGCCAGAACCCGGGACGTGAGGGTGAACATTGGGGCGGTTATGAAGGAAGCCTTCAGTGACATAGGGAGCGGAGGAGGACACCCAACCATGGGTGGTGCAAGAATCCCCCTCGGGATTTTCAAGCTGGCTAAGGACAAAAACTCCCTCCTACGGCTCGTTGAGGAGGCAATAACGGAAAAGTTCCTCGAAGCCCTGGGAATCAAAGAAAGCTGATGTGGGCCCGAGTGATCCCCCGCCTTCATGGTAAGCTTTTCTACTCTCTCCGGCGGTCCGGAGCTCGGGCCCTATGCGCCCGGCATCGTCGCACCCGCTCATCGCTGGCACAAGCCCGCTCCCGGGCCCGGGCCACCGGGCGCGACCGTCGTTGAAAATTTATCAGGGTGATATTTAAGGCTTTCAGCTCTAATAACCATTAGGAATATTCCTGTGGTTACTTCATGCCGAAAAGTATATAAGATGATGAACAGACCTGCTCATGCTCATCTGGAGGTGACGCTCATGGTTGAGAAAGTCAGGAACATAGTCGTTGAGGAGATGGTAAGGACTCCTGTTGAGATGCAGAAGGTCGAGCTCGTCGAGAGAAAGGGGATAGGCCACCCGGACAGCATTGCCGATGGCATTGCCGAGGCAGTAAGCAGAGCCCTCAGCAGGGAGTACATCAAGAGGTACGGCATAATCCTCCACCACAACACCGACCAGGTTGAAGTGGTTGGCGGAAGGGCCTATCCAAGGTTCGGCGGCGGTGAGGTCATAAAGCCTATCTACATCCTCCTCTCCGGAAGGGCCGTCGAGATGGTGGACAAGGAGTTCTTCCCGGTTCACGAGATAGCCATAAAGGCTGCAAAGGACTACCTCAGGAAAGCAGTCAGGCACCTCGACCTTGAGCACCACGTGGTCATAGACTCCCGCATCGGGCAGGGAAGCGTTGACCTCGTCGGTGTCTTTAACAAGGCCAAGGAGAACCCGATTCCGCTCGCCAACGACACTTCCTTTGGAGTTGGCTACGCCCCGCTCAGCGAGACCGAGAGGATTGTCCTCGAGACGGAAAAGCTCCTCAACAGCGACGAGTTCAAGAAGAAGTGGCCGGCAGTTGGAGAGGACATCAAGGTCATGGGTCTCAGGAAGGGGGACGAGATAGACCTCACCATCGCTGCGGCCATAGTGGACAGTGAAGTGGACAACCCGGACGACTACATGGCCGTCAAGGAGGCCATCTACGAAGCTGCCAAGGAAGTCGTTGAGTCCCACACCCAGAGGCCGACCAAGATCTACGTCAACACCGCCGACGACCCGAAGAACGACATCTACTACATCACCGTCACGGGAACGAGCGCAGAGGCCGGAGACGACGGTTCCGTCGGAAGAGGCAACCGCGTCAATGGCTTAATCACCCCGAACAGGCACATGAGCATGGAGGCTGCAGCCGGTAAGAACCCGGTCAGCCACGTTGGAAAGATCTACAACCTCCTCGCAATGCTGATAGCCAACGACATAGCCGAGCAGGTCGAGGGTGTGGAGGAGGTCTACGTCAGGATCCTGAGCCAGATCGGCAAGCCGATTGATGAACCACTCGTTGCAAGCGTTCAGATAATACCAAAGAAGGGCTACTCACTCGAGGTCATCGAGAGGCCGGCCTACGAGATAGCGGATGCATGGCTGGCAGACATAACCAAGATCCAGAAGATGATCCTCGAGGATAAGCTCAACGTCTTCTGAACTCTCAGCCTTTTTCTTCTATTATCGCCATTATTTTCCTGTGGAGTTGCTTTATCAGTTCCCTCCTGTCCTCCATGAGAACGACGTCGCTTGAGCCTATCGTTTCGAGATTGAATGCAAAGGGGCTGGGGAGCTCATGCCTTTCAAAGACCACCTTAACCTTTCCTTCCCTCACCCAGTTCAGAAAGAGCTCGGCGTTTTCCACGTCCATCTTGTCCTCCATTATCTCGCGGTAGACTTCCTTTAGGAGCGGAAAGTCCGGATAGTTCTCCTTCAGGACTTTGAGAAGGGAAACCGCTATTACCTGCTGTCTTCCCAATCTTTTGCTCCTTCCAACATAGCGTCTCAGTATCAGGAACCCGCGGTTGGCAACGTG
The DNA here is from genome assembly GCF_002214385.1 of Thermococcus gorgonarius. NCBI lineage: Archaea > Methanobacteriati > Methanobacteriota > Thermococci > Thermococcales > Thermococcaceae > Thermococcus > Thermococcus gorgonarius. The sequence goes on from NZ_CP014855.1 coordinate 1,161,021, forward strand.
GCGAAAACGCCTCTTCAAAAGCTCCGTGTTGTCCAGAGCCCTCTTGAGAACCTCACGGAGGTCTTCAATCCGGAAGAGCTCTCTTATCTCGGCCTCCGAAAGCCTGGCCTCCTTTGGAACCCTAAGGAGGAAGCCGTTGTCGTTTATGGCTATCCCAACGTTTACCCCTTTCCATCTGCCCACTGCGTAGGCAAAAGCCCTGCTTAAGGCGTCGTTGGCCTTCCTGCCAATGAGCGTGTGGAAGAAGTACTCGTAGGTGTTCTCCTTCTCAACCTCTTCAACCAGAACGGTTTCGTCATCCGGAACAATCGAATACTTCGCCTGCTCGCGGAAATAAGCAACTATTGCCCTCGCCGCTTTCTCATCTATGCCGTATTTTCGCATAAGTCTTTTTATCACGTCTTTTCTGTTAAGGATTCCCTTGAGCTCCCTCCTAAAACGCTGTATGTCGAGAGCTAAATCAAAGCTTAAAGGCAGCATCTCTGAGAACCAGGCGGGAATGGTTGGCTTGGCACCCTCTCTGGGAACCACGTATATCTTGTTTCCTCTACTCTTGACGAACTCGTAGGTTCTCCCAGCTAAAACGAAGATATCCCCCGGCATCAGCCTCTCGGCAAACTCCTCCTCAACGGTTCCAATCATCTGCTTGTCCATCGTGTAAACCCTGATCTTTGCTTCGTCTGGAATGGTTCCCACGTTCATGTAATAAATAGCCTTCGTCATCTTACCTCTTCTTCCAAACTTACCGCCCTCAAGCCAGATTTTGGCATAAACCTTCCTGTCCTCAAGACCCTCATAACCTCCAGAGAGATACTTGAGGATCGACATGAAGTCCTCGAAAGGCAGCTCGTGATACGGGTAGGCACGCCCCACCAGGCGATAGGCCTCATCAACGTCCCACACCTTGTAAAGCGCCATTCCAACGATGTGCTGAGCCAGGACATCGAGGGGGTTTTTGGGTATCTTAACCCTATCGAGCCTTCTGTTGCGGGCGTTGTGGGCTAAAACAGTAACTTCAACCAGATCGTCTCTATCCAGAGCCAAAATTACCCCCTTACTTACCTCGTGAAGCCTATGGCCGGCCCTTCCAATCCTCTGCAAAGCGCGATTGACGCTCTTTGGAGAACCAATGAGAACCACCAAATCTATTGTGCCGATGTCAATCCCTAACTCCAGGCTTGTTGAGCTGATTACCGCCCGGAGCTCCCCACGCTTCAGCTTCTCCTCAACATCCAGCCTAACTTCCCTAGATAGCGAGGAGTGGTGTGCCTCTATAAGCCCCTCAAACTCGGGAAAACGCTTTTTTAGGTTAAACGCGACCCTCTCGGCACCGCTTCTGGTGTTGGTGAAGATCAAAGTTGTCCTATGCTTTTTGATAAGCTCGGCCAGGCGGTTGTAGAGTGCATCGCTGAGTACATCCGAGGGGGTGTATATTAAGTCGTCCACAACGCTCTCAACACTTATCTCGGTCTGCTTGGCAAAGCTCACGTCAACTATAAGGCCTGACCTTGGCTCCCCGTTATCGTTGAAACCGAAAACGAACTTTGCTATCTCCTCAAGGGGGTGTATAGTAGCGCTCAGACCAATTCTAACGAACTCCCTGTCAGCCATCTCCTGGAGCCTCTCTATCGTGAGGGCAAGATGGGAACCGCGCTTGTTCTCGGCCAGGGCGTGGACTTCGTCAATGATAACGTACTTAACCGTCTTAAGCCTCTCACTGAATTTTGGAGCGTTTAAAGCTATCGCCAGACTTTCAGGAGTGGTTATAAGGATGTGCGGCGGCTTTTTAACCATCTTGCTCTTTTCATAGCTTGAAGTGTCGCTCGTCCTTATGCCGACGCGGATTTCAGGCAACTCGTAGCCGAGTTCCCTCGCGACCTCCGTTATCTCTGCCAGTGGGCCCTCAAGGTTCCTTTTGATGTCGTTGTTCAACGCTCTAAGCGGTGAGACGTAGAGGACGTAAATTTTGTCCTCAAGCTTTCCCTCATTCCCGAGGAGAATAAGCTCGTTTATTGCCGCCAGAAAAGCGGATAAAGTTTTTCCAGAACCGGTGGGTGAGGAAATCAAGACGTTCTCTCCCTTGTGTATCTCAAGGACGGCGTAGCGCTGGGGCGGTGTAAAGCTCCCGAACTTCCGCTTAAACCACACCTTTACGGGTTCGGTGAGAATGGACAATATCTCTTCGTCGCTGTACTCCCTTTCAGCCCAGCGTATCATGGTTCCCACTCCTTAGGTTCGATTAAAAACTTTTTGGTATCCAAAATCAAACCCGGCTGATTTTCCTCATAGCCTCTAGGAGTTTTCCCAGTTCCCCAAAGTCAAGGACCTCTCCACCAGCGGGAACCAGAATTCTAAGATTAAGGACATCGGTCTTTTTCAAAAACGGGGAAACAATCTCCCTCGTTACATCGTTCCCGTAGGCCCACGGGCTGAAAGCCGGAAGAACGACCAAATCCCGTCCCTTTAAAAAAGCGGGCACCTTTACGGCAGCACCCACCTCGTCCCTCAGCCTTATTGAAGGGTGTTCATGGCCGATGATGAAGCGCTCGCCCTCAACCAGTTTGTGTCCGTGTACAACTTTCCACCCTTTAAGATCCAGCTCGTCTACGATTTCAACGCCAAGCTCTCTGAGCCACAAAACCCCCACATCATGGTTTCCCCTGACGAGGATTACCTCATCGACCAATCCATCAATCCCCTCGAAAAATGCCCTAAGCTCGGCCTTTTCCCTCCTAATGGGAACGAACGAGTGCTTGAGGTCGCCATCTATTATGAGCCTTTTGGGTCTTTCCCTCTCAAGGACGGCCTTGAGAGAGGAAATAAGATTTCCCAAAAGCTTCGGCACGTAATGGCCCTCACTTACCAGGGCCTCCTCAAAACCCACGTGAAGATCAGCTACCAGCAGATTCTTTCCCACCATCAGGGCCTTTTCGGGGAGAAATTTAAAGACAGACAAGGGTGGCACCCTCACTCAAGGACTAGCTCCACCCAGTTTTCCCTGCCGAGTTTGTAAACCCTGACCAGGCCCTTTTCTTCGAGCCTCTTGAACATCCTCCAGGCGGTGGTCTTGGGAATCCCCAGAGCAGCCCTGACCTTGGACTGGGGCGCTTTACCCCCGTTTTCCACAAGGTAAATAAGGGCACCCTTTTCGTCATCGTTGAGGTCTTCCATGGATTCTATCTTCTCCCTGAACTTTCTCAGTGCCTCAGGGGCAGCCGTTTCCATTGAAGTTCCTGATTTCTTATCCCTGCTCAGGTAGGCGTATAGGCCCCCAAGGATCACCAGGCCGATTATCACAGCGGCCACAAGCTTTCCACCAATTCCAGAACCAGTACCTCCCGGGGAGGGGGTAGTAGAGCTTCCACCACCTCCACTTCCTGGAATAATAGAAGATGTCGTTGAGGACGATGTTACTGACCCCGTGCTGGTTTTTGCCTGGAGCACGTAAGAGACGCTGATGTTTCCGGGGGGCATCACCAGAAGGTTGTCCTGTATCTTCAGGGGAACTTCGCTGAGGTCAGTTATTATGGCATCCTCAGGGAGGATTATATAAACCTGAACAGGGCTCTCAAGGGACAGAGTCCAGACGGCACCTTCCTTAGTCGTTATATCCGGGGTGAAATACGAGATTTGAACAACCGAGACGTTTCCAAAGTAAATTGTCGCGTTTGAACCGGAGATCTCGTAGGGAAGGAGTTCGCCGTTTTCATCAACCGCTATGAAGCCCTCAACGTGCTGACCGAGCAGAGGGACGTCGAGAACTACGGTGTAGTTTGCGGTCAAGACTGTCTCGTTGACCAGTACGTAACCATCCTCGTAGACGGTCAGAGAAAGGGATGAAACAGTCTGACCCTTAACCGGAACCGGTGCCATTAGCAAGCCCGCGATGATCATGACCAAGACTGACAAAGACAGCCTCATGTGACCGTCCATTTTATCACCTCTAGTATTCATAAAAACTTGTCCCTTAAAAAGGTTTATTCAGGGAATTTAGCTTAAATAAAAAGGCAAAAACAAACAAAAGAGATCACGGACGCTTTCCGTGCTTTTCGTGTCCATCCCACATTCCAGACCACTGGCTGCTCCAGTTAATCACAAAACTCTGGTTCTGTTCTCCGGGGTTCCCCGGCCTCCAGACGGGCCAGCGCATTTCGTCCTTCTTGTGAATCCACCTGAGGTGGGCGGCTACGAGCTTGAGTCTCGGCGTGGCCTCCTTTATTATCTTGACGGCCTCCAGGTACTTGCCCTCTCTGACGAGCTGGGTTACGTTCTCCCTGAGCTGAACCAGCTGCTGCCTGAGCTCCTCAACAAGGGTCGCGTTTATTCCCTGGACGTTTCTAAGCCTCTCAAGGGCCCTAATCTCCATCTCTACCCTGAAGGTAAAGGCACTGGCTATGGAATTGCCTTTGACCTTAAGGAACTCCTTTCCAAGCTCTCTCAGGGCCTCATCCAGTTGCTTCTTCAGCTCCCTGGCCTTCTCAAGGTCCTCCGTGAGTGCGGTGCTGTTGCCGCTCATGGCGTCTTCCACCACTTTCCTGTAGGCTTCTCTGGTCTCGTTGTAGAGCTCCTCAACTTCCGTAACGTTTATTCCCCTCATCTTGGCAGCATTGATGATCAGCTCTGCGTGCCTGAAGTAGCCGTTCATCCTGAGGGCCTCGACCTTGGCGATGGTCTCGTTGCTGGGTCCCTTTCTCTCCGTCTCGTTGGTTTCTACAGAGGTTTCTTCTTTTATGACGATCTTGTAAGACCTCATTGCTTTAATAGCCGTCTCAAGGGCCCCTTTGTAGTCCCCGCTGTTGTAGAGGCTCCAGGCTTCCTTTCTGAGTTCCTCTGCCCTGTTAAACTGTTCCATGGTCTCATTGGTCAGGTTGCTCACGTTTGCAATGAGTCCACTGGTGTAGTTTGCCAGCCTGTCAACTATCTTCAGGAGGTTCTCTGCAGCCTTCTGAAGTCCAGTTGCATTAACAGTCACGTTGACAGAGGCATTGAAAGAGGCCTGCATCGAAGCCCCTTCAGTAACCTCTGCCGCTCCTGCCAAGGTGTAAGCGGGTACCATTGAAAGTACCAGCATTGCCATTACAAGTATGGCTTTTATCCCCTTCATGGTTCTTCACCTCGTTTTTGATTAGGGAACTTTCATTATATGAGGGATGCGCTGAAACGGAAAGTGAGAAAACGTTCCAGATCGTTCCACCATTTATTTACAAGTTTTAAACTGCTGTGCTAGCCCAACAAAACAATTCTTCCAGTTATTATCTTAACTAAAGCCTTGCTAGTTCGAGATCATGGATCTTGCATAAGCTTCATAAAGCTTCCCTCCAAAAACAGAGGCTGGATGGTGAGAATTATGCCACGTGGAATGGGCTGGGGCAGGGGAAGGAGAAGAAAGATGAGAATGATAGGATTCATCCCCCAGGTCAAACACTTCTATCCCGCTCTCCCCCCGATGGTTCCACCCAAACCTCCCGTATTCATGACCTATGAAGAGTTTGAGGCCCTTAGGCTCGTCGATTATGAGGGTTTAACCCAGGAGGAAGCGGGCCAGAGGATGGGTGTTTCCAGGGGCACCGTCTGGAGGGCCCTTAGTTCTGCCAGAAAGAAAGTTGCCCAGATGCTTGTAGAGGGGAGGGAACTGATAATCCTTCCGCAGGGAAACGAGGCGCCAAGAATGGAAATAAAGGAGGATTAGCCGAGTATCTCCTCGGCTATTCTCTCGGCAATCTCCTTAAGGGCCCTGCTTGCGGGACTCTCCGGGAAAGCCTCAACGACCGGCTTGAGGAGGCTCATGCTCTTAGGAATTGCCCTGTCGTAAGGAACTTCGCCGAGTATTGGAATCCCCTCGCTTTCGGCCCACTCCCTCAGCTTTGTAAAGCCGGGGTTTATATCGGCCTTGTTGATTATGAGATAAGCCGGCTCCCTGAAGTGCTGGACGACCTTGTAAGCCCTCTGAACGTCGCTAAGCGATGCTGGAGTGGGTTCGGCTATGAGTATGGCCACGTCCGCTCCTCCAAGGCTCGCTATAACCTGACAGCCGATTCCAGCGGCGGAATCAACTATCATATGCTCCAGGTTTAGCTCCTCCATTATCTTCTTCGCCCACTCTTTCTCCTCGGTGACGAGCTTACCGCTCTCCGGCCGGCCAACGTCGAGCTGGGCAGATATGATCGGAAAGCCGTACTTGGTTGTGGCCTTCCTTATAACCCCTGAGCGGACTTCTTCGAGGGTTATCGTTCCCGCAACTGGGCAGACCAATCCGCAGACGTTACAGCCCTCGCAGGTGAGTTCGTTGACGACGTAGTTGCCCTCATCGTCTATGTAGATGCATCCGTAGGGGCAACGCTCGTAACATATGCCGCACCTTATGCAGCTCTCGGTGTTTATCCTCGCTACCTTCGCACCTACGTGCTCTCTCTCCTCCTCCCACTCGGTAACCCCGAGGAGAAGGCCAAGGTTCGGTGCCTCTGCATCGGCATCCACGGCTATGAGCCTATACCTGTCTTTCAGGAAGTAGAGGAGCGAGGCCGTTATGCTGCTCTTCCCAACGCCGCCTTTACCGCTCGCTATAGCCAGCTGCATCACTCACCACCTCCAAAAGCGAGAACCCTCTCGGCAATTGCTTTGAATATCTCCGCCTCGGGAGAATCGCTCAGGACAATCGGCTTTCCGCTAACGTAGCTCCTCACTACCTTCTCGCTGTAGGGTATTTCAGCCACTACTTCGGCACCGTACTTTTTGGCCAACTCGTAGACCTTCCCCTTCTCGCCGAGGTCAGCCCTGTTTATCACTACCCACGTGGGAATTTCCATGAGCTTTCCCAGTTCGAGGATTAGCTCGGTGTCGTGAATTCCAAGCGGAGTTGGTTCCGTAACCGCTATGAGGAGATCCGAGAACTCGATGGCCTTTGAAACGGTGTTGCCGGTTCCAGCGGCAGTATCAACGAGGAAAATTCCGCCCGTCTTTTCATGTATTTCCATTGCCCTCCTCTTGGCGGCCACGACGAGGGGCATCGACCTCTCCTCGCCTTCCTTCAGTTTTCCGGTCACCAGAGTAAAGCCGTAGGGGGTTTCGGTTACGTAGATGTGCCCGATAAGTCTTGACCCCTCAAGGATTGCCCCCGGAACTGGACAAACTATTTCACAGGCCCTGCAACCGGAGCAGAGGGTCGGCATCAGGAAAGGAGTTCCATCCTTCAGGGTGATTATGGCGTGCTCCTCACATACTTCGGCGCATTTTCTGCACTTGGTACACTTCGAGTAGTCAAAGCGCGGCATGAACTGGTTCACCGGCTCCTCGTTGGCCAGGTCAACCCCGAGGAGAAGGTGGTCGTTTGGGGCCTCAACGTCCAAGTCTGCCATTGTGAGGTTAACTCCCAGATTCCTGAGCGCTACCGCAAGATTAATGGCGACGGTAGACTTCCCAGTTCCTCCCTTTCCACCGCTCACTGCTACCTGCAAGCTCTCACCTCCGGAATTAGGCCAACCTAAAAGCTTTTAAGCTTTGTGCATACGCTCAAAACGGTGATAGCATGAGGTGCCTTAAGGTCGCCTTTGGAATGGAGGACGATGAACACCTCATAGACGCCCACTACGGCGATTCTGAGTTCTTCGCAATTTATGAAGTCTGCGAAGATGGTAGCGTTAAACTCCTCGAAAAGAGGCACAACAAGGCCAAAGACTTCGAAGAGGAACATGACGAGGGCCACGGCGACCCGCGGAAGTTCAAAGCCGTTGTCAGCCAGCTCCTCGACGTTGACGTCCTTGCAGCCTTTAGAATGGGCCCGAACTTTTTGAGAATCCGCGACAAGACAAACAAGGTGGCCTTCTTTACCAGGACGAGGGACATAAAGCTCGCCCTCCAGAGGGTCGTTGAGAACTTCGACGAGCTTTGGGAACAGGTGCAGGAGAAGAAGAGAGCCATCGAAAAGCCGATCGTCGAGGAGTGACCTTTCACTTTATTTGACCCGTGCCAGAGGGGAAACTTCCCATCCCAAAGGTGCCGCCCATGAAGTTCTGGGGAATCGTGCCAAAGGTAGCTGTTCTCTCCGCCCCGTACGCGGCGGCCGCTTTTTATTTAAACGACCGATTTAACGTGACTTCTATTCAGCTTGTTAAGCCGGGTATCTTCCTGATGGCGATCGGCGTGGCCCTGTGGCTCTTCTGCTACTTCCAGGTTTCGAGGGCATACGCTAAGGGCGAGCTCCTAACCACGGGATGCTACTCCAAGGTTAGACACCCGATATACTCAATCTGGGGCTTCCTGATCCTTCCGGGCTTTTCGCTCGTAGTCGGTGGCTTCATGCTCGCTCTCCCGATCGTTTATTGGTTATCTGTTCTCGTCTTCATTGGCGAGGAGGAACAAGCGCTGGAGGAGAGGTTCGGCGATGAGTGGCGGAGATACGCGGAAAGAACGCCCCGCTTCATTCCAAGGCCTTGAGCTTTTACCTGTTCATCTCTACGTTTTAGCTCACCTCAGAAAAGCGGGCGTTGACTACGCCAAGATGATGGCGAAGATGAGCGAGCTACCCCTTTCCCTCATCGAGGACGCGATAAAAGACCTAATGGAAGCCGGACTGGTGGAGCGGGACTCTGGAAGCGCGATAAAGAGGAGCAAGGCGAGGTTTAAGAAGGCCTTCGAGGTTCACAAGCACCATACTTATTCTCGTCTCTCGCGCGAGGGAGAGCTTTTCGTCAGGTCAATCGATGAGAAGTGGCTGAAGAACTACTTTGACTCGCTTTTTCCAGGCGGATGGAAGGTTGTGAGGGCTTTGGCAGAGGCTAAAAACTTCAATGAGCTCCCAAAGGATCTCAGGGGCGACAAAATCAGAGAAGAACTCCTCCTGCACCGCTTCATAACGCCGAACGGCAGGAAAACAACGTTCTTTAAGCTGTTGGTGGAGTTTCTGAGTGTTTAAACTTTAAGAACACTCCCTGTCCTCACTTCCACGAACTTCTCAGAATACCCTTTTCTCACGTAGGCCTTTGCATCGTCGCCAGAGCAGTGGGCTGGAGCTATGAATTCGGTCATTCTGGCGAGTTTGTTAAGGGTTCTCCGTGAGGGATAATGGAAGCCGCCTATGACGAGGTGGGCTTTCTCGTAGCCCGAAACCTCGAGTATGGCTTTGGTAAGCCTGTCCACGCCAGGGTGGGAGCAACCGACGATGACGACGAGTCCTGAAGTTGTTTCCACTCCTATCGCGTGCTCAAAGCCATCCAAAGCCCCGGAAGTCCATATCCCGTCGATTATCTCGTCCGCGCTGCGGATCTCAACAACCCTAAGCCCCTCAATCCTCCCACCTGGAGGCGCGTAAAGCGTCAAGCCGGGGTTGAGTTTGGCTATCAGAGGGAAACCGCCGTAATGGTCGTAGTGCCAGTGGCTTAAAACGGCGAAGTCGAGGTTTTTGAGAGAAACGCCCAGAACTTTAGAGTTATGGATTAGAACCTCTCCCCTCGTGTCCGCATCGAAGAGAAAGCGATACTTTCCCTCAACCAATATGCTCCAGCCCCAATCGTTTAGGAAACCCTTCGAGGGCACGTTGTCGTTGAGGATTGTGAGCCTCATACAACTCTCACCACGTACTTCCTGTTCCCCTCCTCAAATCCCCTAAAGGAGCCAAGCTTCAGCCCCAAAAGGGCCTTTTCGATATCAACCACCTTCATAGCGGCGAGGTGCGTTACGCCAGTGCCTTTCAAAAACTCTGGCAAAAGCTGGCCCGTCGGGCCCGTAAGGACGAAGAGCTCGGCTTTTCTCGCCCTGTCGAGGAGCATATCTATCGTCCCGTTAACCAGACAGCTCGCGCTCGCTATAACGGCGTCCATCCCGGGCAGAAGGTGGTACTCGAGGGCATCGCTGTAAGTGTCTCTGTCCCAGAGCTTGGCGTTCCTCTCGAATACGTAGATTTCATAGCCCCTATTGCGGAGTTCCCTAACTAAAGGGGGCATGTTGCCTATTAGAGCCACTTTCCCAGCGTTCTCGGGCAAAAGCTCAAGCACGTCAACCCACTCGGCGTTGCTAAGGTCTATGTGGTACTGCGAGACCGCATTTATAGCCGCCAATCCCAAGGTGCGCTCGATCACGTTCAGGCTGTCGGCCCTCTCGATAAAGGCCTTAAGTGAAGGATCGCTTATCGAGTTTCTGTATCTCTGCACTTCCTCCGGAAGGGTCATGGCAACTCCTAAGGCCTTTCCCTCCGGCCCTTCAGCCAAAACCCACGTGTAGGGCAGTGCAAAGCCAAAATCCACCAGCTCAAGCCCCTCGGCCAGTTTCAAGGCCTTTTTCTTTATTCCTGAGAGTAACATACCCATCACTTCACGGCCTTTATAACCACGAAGCTCCCCTCACCGTAGCCGGGCTTAACGGGTTCGACTTCTTTTATCTCGTCTAGCTTGTGGAAGAGGGTCTGAACAATCTCAAACTTTTTGAAGCCGATCTTTTTGAGCAGTTCTAAGAGCTCTTCCGTAGAAAAGAACCTAGCGTCCCTGTAAAAGACGCTCTCCTCTCTGTGCTCTTCGTAGTATCTTCCTATCGGGCTGTTCCTATCAACGAAGCCTATTATCAGGGCCCCACCCGGCTTCAGCACGCGGTAAGCCTCGCGCAGGGCCTTTTCAGGGTCGTCAACGAAGCAGATCGTCGTGACCATCAGAAGGTAGTCAAGGCTCTCATCCGGGAAGGGAAGATTTTCCGCAACGCCTTCAATGACCTCTATCCCTCGCTTCCTCGCTATCTCTGCCATTGCTTTGGAGGGCTCGACTCCGAGCTTTATTCCGAGCGGTGCCGCAAAGCGACCAGTCCCCACGCCTATCTCGGCCCCTTTTCCCTCCTTTGGCAAAAGTTTTCTGACGGCCTCAAGCTCAGAGAGGTAAGCGTATTTGTGCCTCTCGAACCAGTTCTCATAGCGGTCGCGGTGCTTCTCGAAGGGCTCCACCTTGGGCATTACCATCCCCACCTCTCGATAGGCTTTGTCCCTTATCACCTTTGGGGCAGGAAACGTTTATACGCTTTTAGGCAGACCTAACGCCGGGTGGTGATATGATAGCCTTTGGGCCAGTTCCTTCTAGAAGGCTCGGGAGGAGCCTTGGGGTAAACAACATTCCCGATAAGGTCTGCTCCTTTGCCTGCGTCTACTGCCAGATAGGCAGAACCCTGAGGATGAAGCTTGAGAGGAGGCCCTTTTACGAGCCCGAGCTGATCTTTGAAGAAGTCAGGAAGAAGGTTGAGGAAGCAGAGGAGAGAGGTGAGAGGACAGACTACATAACCTTCGTCCCCGACGGTGAACCGACGCTTGATGCAAATCTCGGAAAGGAAGCTGAGCTGTTGAAAACGCTCGGAATTCCGCTCGCGATACTCACCAATTCCTCACTTATCTGGCGCGAGGACGTAAGGGAAGACCTCCTCAAGTTCGACTTTGTTTCCCTCAAGGTCGATGCCGTCAGCGAGAACCTCTGGAGGAGAGTAGACAGGCCCCACAAGAGCCTGAGCCTTGAGAGAATTCTCGAGGGAATGCTTGAGTTCAGGAAGGCCTTCAGGGGAAAAGTGGTCACCGAAACGATGCTGATTGATGGTGTAGACTACGGCGACGAGTTTGAGAGGATAGCGGACTTCTTAGCTGAACTTAAGCCCAATGTTGCTTACATAGCGATCCCGACGAGACCTCCAGCTGAGGAGTGGGTAAGGCCAGCCAAGGAAGAGGTGATAAACCGCGCCTTTCAGGTCTTCGCCGAGAAGCTTGGAGAAGACCGCGTTGAATACCTGATAGGCTATGAGGGCAACACCTTCGCCTTCACCGGAAACGTGGAAGAAGACTTGCTGAGCATAACGGCGGTTCACCCGATGCGTGAAGATGCTGTAAGAGAACTTTTGAAGAAAGCCAGCGCAGACTGGGGCGTCGTTGAGAGGCTTTTGAGGGAAGGAAAGCTCATAGAGCTGGAGTACAACGGGAAGCGCTTTTACATGCGCAGGCTGAAGAGCAGGGAACCCCCAGTTAGGTGAACCGAAAAGTTTAAATGTTGTGCATATGCACAAAATATTGGAGGTGATGGTTATGAAGATCGCGATCCCAACCAACGGTGGAGGAAGGAACGATACGGTTGCACCGGTGTTCGCCCGTGCTCCGGCTTTCTACATAGCAGAAGTAGATGAAAACGGAAACATTATCAGCGAGAAGGTTCTCCAGAATCCAGCTTCAACAGTCGGCGGTGGAGCCGGCCCGATGGCAGTTCAGACCCTCATCAACGAAGGGGTTGAGGCGATAATAGCCCCACAGGTCGGCCCGAACGCCCTCGGGGCCATACAGGCAGCGGGCATAAGGCTCTATCAGGTCGCGCCAGGAACTCCCGTTGAGGAGGCAATAAAGGCTGTCGTCAGTGGCACGGCCGGACAGTTTACGGCGCCAGTTGCCCCCACAACCCCAACAACTCCAGCTCCAGCGTACGGCCCGTATCCGACTACGCCAGTTTACCCGCCGTACCCGGCCTATGGCTACGGCCCCGGATGGGGCAGAGGCGGCTGGGGAAGAGGACGCGGCTGGGGCCGTGGATGGGGAAGAGGAGGCAGAGGCTGGGGAGCGAGGCTCGGATACTGTCCGTGGACCGGCCAGCCGAGCAGGAGGGCCTGGCTCGCCAGGTTCTTCGGCTGGTGGTGACTTTTCCCTCTCCTCTTTTGACTTTTAGGAGGTCAAAAAATGCCGAGGGGAATGGGAAAGGGCTACGGCAGGGGCTTCGGGAGAGGCTACCCTAGATACAGGTTCTTACCCTTCGGGGGACTTTACGGACTGATTGATTTAGTGTTCCTGCTCCTGATCCTCTACGTGCTCTTCAAGCTCTTCCTGGTCGCTGCTACCTATGTGGTGGCTCTGGTTGTGCTGTTCCTGCTCTGGAGCTTTCTCAGGCCCTACCGGAGACCTTTCTGGCCACTATGAGCCTAACTATTCCGCGGTAGTACGTTTCCTCTTTTTCCACCTCAAAGAGCTCCCTTACCAGTTTATGTGTTTCCCTCAACGGGTCATCGTCCAGTAGGGGCTTCAAAAGGGCTTTCATCGGCAGGAGAAAGAGGTAGTTCACGAGTTTATCATCACTCCTTGTGTGCTCAAGGAAGATGGCCTTTCCGCCGGGTTTTAGAACCCGCCTTATCTCTTCCATCGCCTTCTCTGGCTCTGGAACCGTGCAGAAAACGAAGGAAGAGATAACCGTGTCGAAGTAGTTATCAGGAAAAGGCAGCCTTTCGGCTTCGGCAAGTTTAAACTCCACGCGAATGCCGAGCTCTTTCGCCCTTTTCTTTGCTATTTCCAACATCTTCTCGGAACCGTCAACGGCGTAGAGTTCAAGGCCGGGAGGATAGTAAGCGAGCGTTTTCCCAGTGCCAACGCCTATTTCGAGCGTTCTACCCCGGGCGAGGGAAACCGCCCTCTCACGGAGGGGATTGAAGAACCTGTCAAGTGGCCTCTCAAGGAGCTCGTAAAAGTTAGCTATTCTGTCGTACTTCTCCCGGTACACAAAAATCACCGAGAGGGGGGGCTCACATGCCCCCGCTGACGGCAAGCTCGATTATCTTCCTTATCTCCACGAGGAACTCCATCGGGATGTCCTTGAGCATCGGCTCGAGGAAGCCCTTGACGATGAGCTGGGTCGCCTTCTCCTCGTCCAGTCCCCTGGACATTAGGTAGAACAGCTCTTCCTCGCGTATCTTGCCGATGGCAGCTTCGTGGCTGAGCTCAGCATCGTCGACCTTGCTCACCAGTCCCGGGTAGGTCTCCATTACCGCTTTGTCGCTCATTAACAGGGCGTCACAGCTTATGTGACCCTTTGTCTTTGGAGCTTCGGCGGTTATGACTCCGCGCGTTATGACCCTGCTCTCGTCCATTATTACAGCCTTGCTCGCGTTTATTCCCGCCGCACCTTTGCCCTGGAGGTACATCTCACCGCCGAGGTCAACGTACCAGTCCTTCTGGCCGAGGAGGATGCCGTTCAGCTCAACGTAGCCGTTCTCGTCCACCCAGTACTTCGGGTTGGCCGTGTTGCTCTTACCGCTCCCCAGGCTGACGGTCGTGTTTATGAAGCGCGCGCCCTTGCCTACCTTCGCCCTCGTCATCGGCCTCGTGTGCACGTATTCAGGCCAGTTCTGCAAGACCGTCAGCTGACCTTTCGCCCCCTCCGCGAAGTATGCTTCCGTCATGTCGAGGTGGAGGGAGTGCCTCACGAGTATCGGCGCGGTACAGCCCTCTATGAGGTGGAACTCGCTGTTAGGTTCGGCTATTATGATTATGTGCGGCGCCTGCGCCAGGGCGCTCTCCTGTATGAGGAAGAACAGGTGGAGCGGGAACGGAACCTTCAACCCTTCCTTGACGTAGAGGAAGATTCCCCCGTTCCATACGGCAGTGTGGTAGGCCGTCAGCTTGCTCTCGTCAACGCGGAAGAGCTTCAGGAAGTGCTGCTTAACTATATCCGGATACTTCCTCACCGCCTCCTCCGTCGGGAGGACTATCAATCCCTTCTTCGCCCACTCCTGGAGGAACTGGTTGTAGATGACGCCAGTATCAGTCTGGACGGCTAAACCGGCGATGTACTTCTGCTCGACCTCGCTTATGCCCAGCCTGTCCAGGAGAGCTTTCATCTCCGGTGGAAGGTCATCAAGGCTCTCGATCTTCTCAGGGAGTCCTTCTATCTCGGGCTTGGCTATGAAGTGGAGCAACTCCTCCTCGCTTATGACTGGATCCCTGTGGGGTGCCTTCTCAAAGGCTTCCAAGGCCTTGTAGCGAATCCTCGTCATCCACTCGGGTTCCCTGTTCCTCTTTGCGAGTTCTTCAATCTGGTTCTCGATTATGGCCTTGGCATCGCTCAGGGTTATCGTTTCAGTCATGCTCCCACCTCCTCAAAGAGTTTGGCGAATCCTTCTTTGTCTATCCTGTCGACAAGGTCACCGCTTCCGGTCTTGACGATCTTGCCGTCCTTCATGACGTGGACGGTGAGTTTTTCTCTGTCCAAATGGCCGAGAATCCTGCCGTAGTGGGTTATGAGGAGTATAGAGGTTCCTTTTTTGTGAAGCTCCTCTATCTTCCTGCTGATGATGCTCAGCGAGTCAACGTCTACGCCACTGTCCGGCTCATCCAGAATGAGCAGTTTAGGCTCGATGAGTAGAGCTTGAAGGAGCTCAAGCCTCTTTCTCTCGCCACCGGAGAAGCCGACGTTGACGTAGCGGTGTAAATCCTCCTCCTTGAACCAGAGCTCCTTGGCCTTATCGACGATCAGATCGTAGGCCTCGGCTGGATCCATTCCCTTTAGCTCCACCAGAACCTGCTGAAGGAACTCGATTATTTTAACTCCTTCGACCTCGGGCGGAACCTGGAAAGCCAATAGAATTCCCTTTTTGGCCCTCTCATCGGGGCCGAGTTCGTGAATCTCCTCACCCTCGAAGGTTATCCTACCATCGGTGACCCTGTACTTTGGATGTCCCGCTATCGTCAGGGCAAGGGTAGATTTTCCCGAGCCGTTGGGCCCCATAACCACGTGAAACTCGCCGGGTTTGACTTCGAGGTCAACACCCTTCAATATCTCCTTGTCCTCGACTGAAACGTGAAGGTTCTCAACTTTGAGCATTAGCTCACCTCCATGGGTAGCGTTTGTGGGACGTTTTTTAAGCATTTTGGAACAAACGTGGGTAATGAGCATATGCACAAGCCTTTTAACTTAGGCTTTCCTAACTCGGATGGAGGTGATAGGATGAGGATAATCGTGTCAACCGTCAACGGAGGTCTCGACGACAGGGTGAACCCGGCTTTCGGGAGGACTCCAACCTTCACGATAGTCGACGTTGAGAACGGGGAGATAGTGAACGTTCAGGTTGTCCCGAATCCCGGCTATTCCCAGCCGAGGGGTGCCGGAGTCACCGCGGCACAGTTCGTAATCGACCAGGGTGCTGATGTCGTCATAGCAGGCCAGTTCGGGCCTAACTCCTCCGGCGTCCTCCAGGCCGCGGGAATCAGGATGGTCTCCGCGCCAGCAACAATGACAGTTAGGGAGGCCGTTGAGGCCTTCCTCCGCGGAGAGCTTTCAGGCCCGGTCATGGGTCCCGAAGGGGGTGGAATGGGAGGTGGATACGGAGCCGGCTATGGCCCGGGTTACGGACGCGGTGGCGGCATGGGCAGAGGAATGGGCCGTGGAAGGGGAATGGGAAGAGGCCGCGGCGGTGGATACGGACGTGGAAGAGGGGGATGGTGAGCCACATCTTTATTCCCTTCTTAGTCCAGTCTCTTTTAATCTGGTCACATCTAACTAAGGAATTTGACACTACACCTTTTCACCCGCCAAGGTTATTGGAATGGAACGCTACCCATTGAACAACGTGGACAATACTTTAGACAACGTGTTCAAGGTGTTCAACGTGGACAAAAGCCTTGATGCTATTACCGGAACAAAGTCGCGTGAAAAACTCACGTAAGTTGCCGGAAAATTTAGGGAATGAGCTTTTCAGTTGCTGACATGGAAGTCATTATCTACCCCAACTTTATTTCTCTGGGCTCCTTATGGAGGTGTTGGATAACACCATCCATCTGTAGAATTATGATACAAGTGTCCCCTTAATTTTCATGGAACTTTATTTTTGTCCACGTTGAACATGCATCCAGAAAGTGACGTCCAACATTGTACATCAAGATGGATATTATAAAATTTAAAAGTAGTGGTAAACAAAAATGTTAACGAGGTGATGCTATGAAAGGAAGGACAAGCCAAGAAAAAGAGGCGAGCATGCCAGACGATCATGGCAAACAGGAAGGTACCACTACCCCAAAGAGGGTTATACATGAGGTTAACAAAAGGAAAGTCAAAGCATGGAGGGAACAGCTACCTCCTAAAGAAGTCTTTGAAAAGTTCACTCAACAAGGGGAGTTCACAGAGACACAGGTAAAAATTCTTAACGCTGTTTATTCCGACCCCACAGCCAGCATGACAAAAATAGCAAAACAAGTTGGAGTCGCCAAAAACTCCGTTAAACATGCTGTAGATAAGCTCATTAGCCTCTATAAGAATCGAGTAGCCCAAATACCAGAGTCCCAGAGATCTAACCCCTCTCGCATAGACAACGCAAGAAGGGAACAACAAAAACTCACTCCAAAAGAGGAGAAGCTCTCTGCCAAGACCACAACATTTAGGGAGGTTGATAAGGCTGTCGCCCAAGCCTTGGGGGTGGATTTTCACAATACAGCGATAAAAAAGGAAATTTATGCTCGTCTTGGGGAACTGTTAATCTATACCCTCTTGCAAGCTGGAATCACCGATAGAGACAAAATAGTTGAGTACAGTCAAAGAATTGTTGATAACCCAGAAGCCCTTTATTCCTACATAAAGAGGCAACTTGATGCTCTAATTAAAAGCGCCGATACTAAGACTATTGTAGCTCTGCAGGAGGAGAACCAAGAGCTCAAAGTAAAAGTGAAAACTTTAGAAAACGAATGCGCCCAATTAAAAAACAGGCTGAATGAGTGCATGGAAACTGCGGAGTACATTATTAGGACACTACTAACCGAAGACCAACTGAAGAGTCTCTATATATGGATAATAGAAAGAGACACAATAAAACGCAGAATGGATATACTCACTCAGCAGAAATTTGTAGCAATAATCAATAGCTTAATCTCCCAAAACAATGAGTTACATGAGCTTTAGCTCGATGAACGCATCCAGCTCAAATAATTCTAATGGTATGAGTTCAGAATCTCCTTCACTAAGATCCCTTAGGTACAACTTATCACCCCTGCGACTAATTGACCAAAATTCCACTGTGCCTGGGGGCAGGGCACTCCTTAGCAACCCGATATCAGCTGGGTAATCCCCGTCTGAGCCTCTCTTAGAGGAAAGTACTAGGACTAAACTCTTCTTTCCGTTGCTCAATATTACAGTGTCCAAGCAAACAAGTTCTGTTGAGAGCTTTTGGACAGCTTGTTTGATGGTAGCGGCCAATTTTGCCCGCTTAAAAATTGCATCAATCTCAACGTCATCTAGCATCGTCAACACCCCGTGTTTATTATCGTTTTATGATAATTATTATCGTATCAAGATATTTAAATTTTTCTGTCTTAACAATGGTTAAAAATTCCCGTGGCATATTTTGATAGGTGGTACCGTGGACGTCCTAGCAAAGTTCCATTCAGTAATCCACACATCATGGAGGATTATAATCCCCAAAGCCACAAGGGAATTTTATGAGATAGAACAGGGTGACGTAGTGGAGCTCCTTCTTATTAAATATCAAGATAAAAAGCCGCAGATAAAGAAACAATTCTTGGGAAAAGTGGGAGAGCATGGATCCGTGATAATACCCAAGACTGTCCGGGAGGTCATGGACTTAAAACCCAAGGAGATAGTGGAAGTAATAATGCTAGATCATCATAAACCGACCATGAGACAGGTTAAAGAGAATAAGTGAACATTTACTAAAGCTAGTGCTAGCACTTCCCTCTTAAACCTTATATCCTTCAATCCCCATAACTTCCCAGAGAGATAACAAAGGGTGGTAACCTTGGAGAAGAAGCTAACCGATTACGTTAAAGTCAGGGAGAGAAAGACCGTAACGAGGGAGGAAATCGAGAGGGTTCTGAAGAAGGGGGCCGATCTGATAAGAACCCGCGTCGATTACAAGTACCTTCTCCTTCTGCTGTTCCTGAAGAGGATAAGCGATGAGTGGGAGAAGGAGTTTGAGAGGTACGTTGATGAGCTTGTGAAGAGTGGATTAAGCAGAGAAGAGGCCGAGGAGATAGCGCTGAAGGACGAGAGCGCCTACACCGTGAGGTATCCCCCGGCCTACCTCTGGAGGAAGCTCCGCGAGAAGGACGTCGAAAAGCTTCCCCAGACCCTTTCTGAGGCTTTAAAAAAGCTCGCCGAGCTGAACCCCAACCTCAGGGGCGTTGTTGACCGCTTCGACTTCATGGAGTTCCTCCTCCACAGGGACAACGCCGAGATACTAAAGGGCCTCTTCGAGCTGTTCAGCGGGCTTGACCTCAGGGATGCTTCCCCCGACGTTCTTGGAGACGCATATGAGTGGATTCTGAGGTACTTCGCTCCCCAGAAGGCGAAGGAGGGCGAGGTCTACACGCCGAGGGAGGTTATCAGACTGCTCGTTGAAATCCTCGACCCCAAGCCAGGCGAGGAAGTCTACGACCCAGCCCTCGGTTCGGGCGGCATGCTCATAGGAAGCTACCTCCACGTGAAGGAGAAGTTCGGCGAGGCGGAGGCCAAAAAGCTCTTCCTCTACGGCCAGGAAGTCAATCCAACGACCTACGCTTTAGCCGAGATGAACATGATGATCCATGGCATTAAAGACGCCAAGCTGGCCGTGGGTGATACACTCCTCAGGCCCGCCTTCAAGGAGGGGGAGAAGTTAAAGCGCTTCGACGTCGTCATCGCCAACCCGCCCTGGAACCAAGACGGCTACGGCGAGGAGGTTCTCAAAAAGGCCGAGTTCACGGAGCGCTTCAGCTACGGCTACCCGCCGAACAACTCCGCCGACTGGGCTTGGATACAGCACATGCTGGCAAGTGCAAAGGAAGACGGAAGGGTCGGGATAGTCATAGACAACGGCGCCCTCTTCAGGGGCGGGAAGGAAAAGAAGATAAGGGCCAAAATCCTAAAGGAAGACCTTCTTGAGGCTGTCATCCTGCTCCCGGAAAAGCTGTTCTACAACACCGGAGCACCGGGGGCGATAATGATCTTCAACCGGGCGAAGCCTGAGGAGAGGAAGGGGAAAGTCCTCTTCATCAACGCCTCGCGGGAGTACGAGCAGCACCCAGAGGTCAGGAAGCTCAATCGCCTCGGGGGGAAGCACATCGAGAAGATAGTTAAAGCTTACAGGGAGTTCAAAGAGGTCGAGGGCTTTTCGAGGGTTGTGGGCGTAGACGAGATAAAGGAGAACGACTACAACCTCAACGTGACGCTCTACGTCTTCCCGATGGAGGAAGAGGAGGAGATCGACGTCAAAGCCGAGTGGGAAGAGCTGAGGAAGATCAACGAGGAGCTTGCTGAGGTAGATGAGAAGATAGAGGGGTATTTGAGGGAGCTGGGGTATTGAGGTGGTGATGAGTATGATAGATGTTGAAGGAGAGCAGATAGGTAAACAACACCCCCTTTTTGAGTACCTCCCTGAGTTACAGGGTATACTAAACAACAACAGTTTTCCGGTTTTGGTCTTTTATAGGCGGGTTAAGTCAAAGACTACGGAAGTATCACAAAGAATAGTCAAAGACGACACCAAGCAGCATGCTCTTGTTAACGTCTTACAAAAAATCCTCAGTAATGCTCATGAGATAAAGGAAATGGACACCCTTGATTTGACACCTAATAGAGAATTCTGGATAATCTCTCTATTAGATTCGTATCCCAACATTGACGTCACCCATGCCCAGTTCCTGTTAAATGACTTTACCTTTAGTATGACTTCAAGGATGAGAGAAGAGGAGAAGTATGGAATCCTAATTATTTCCAAAGATATGGTCATGCTCTGCCATAGCAAATTTGGAGAAGTGACAATAACTCCTGATTTTGAAGTATTGCCTCGCATGTTAGACTCTGATAACATAATCAGATTTGTTGCATTTATTAAAAAGAAAAATGGCAAAATTCATGTCAAATATCACGAAGATTATAAAACTAAATTCCTTATGGAATGGTTAGGAGTATCTAAAAAAGAGCTCTTCTCGTACATGGGAGGAAAATATAGATTTGAAAGTGAATTTGGTGGAATAAAAATAGCACTGGAATTTACAGAAGAGGATGTTTATAAATTAATTACTGGACGTTTCAAAGGAATATCTCTAAAAGATGGACAGTTAATGTTTGAATCTCCTATAGATGGAGTCCCTATAAACTTAATAAGAATCGGGAAAAAGCCCTATTCAGATTTTGAAGAATTTAAACAGGATTTCCTGGTAGAATACTTCACTGTAGACAAAATTGTTCAGAAATACAAGGAACTCCTCAATTCTCATTATACAACCTCAGGATTATACCAAGCTTTTGACGACTTAAAAGAGGTCACAATTCTATCCCGAAAAAGCGGGAAAACTGAGAAAACAATCCCTAAGAGAATAGATAACCTTATCCCAATTTTTGCAACAAGAAATAAAGTTGAGATTAAAGAGAACCTTCTAAAAAATATTGGGATGAAAGTCCTAAACGGGGAACATGTCCGGATATTCCATGTTGGTGATGAGTTTTCCAGCAAACCCACTATTATAAAGTCCCTTGAAATATACAATACTCTAAGCATATCAGAGGCACTATCTGAAATAATATCTGCAACTAATACATCAGAAACAGGTAGATCATACATTGATAAGCTACTACTTTATGTAGCACTAAAACTACTGGTATCAGAGAATCAGGACAAAAAACTCTCCTTTTTCTTAGATAGGCTTTCAGAGAAAATCCTGAGCTATATCCAAATATCCGAAACCAAAAAAGTACTGAGAAAAGAAGATGTAATAATCGAATACAAATCTCGTGAAGAACTAGATGGGAAAGATAAGGCTATAATTGATAGAGTATCCAAAGACTTGAAATCGAAACTAGAAAATGGCACCGTAGTAGTGTTTTATTTTGGATTTGATGAAAAATCAAGAAGTTTTGATCCAATTAGCATGGGTCGCATTAACGATAATCGCCTAAGAATTTGGGAGAACGGAGTAAAAACAAAGACCAAAGCAAGTAAAGTGTATTTCCATGCAATACCAAAAGAGGACTCAAGGAAAGGTATGGTATTAATGGTAGCAATCAAGTAGGGTGAGTATTATGCAAACAAAAAAGACTCCAATCGGCGAGATTCCTGAGGATTGGGAAATTACAAAGCTTGGAGAGGTCGTAGAGATTTACGATAATCTAAGGGTTCCACTTAGTGAAATTGAAAGAGCAAATAGAAAAGGGCCTTACCCGTATTGTGGAGCAAATGGAGTCATCGATTACATCGATGAGTACATCTTTGATGGGGAATACATCCTCTTGGCTGAAGATGGTGGATATTATGGTTCCTTCGAATCCTCCGCATATATCATGACTGGAAAATTCTGGGTTAATAATCACGCCCACGTATTGAAAGCAAAAGAAGGAGTTGCTGATAACTGGTTTATCCTTTATGTTCTAAATTTTCTAGATTTAACCCCCTATGTAGTTGGTTCAACAAGAAAGAAACTTAATCAAAAGCACATGAAACAAATTTTAATCCCCCTCCCACCCCTCTCCGAGCAGAGGAAAATCGCCGAGATACTGAGGACGATTGACGAGGCGATTGAAAAGACCGACTTAGCTATCGAGCGGACGGAGCGGCTCAAAAAGGGCCTTATGCAGAGGCTTTTGACCAGAGGGATCAGGCACGAGCGGTTCAAGAAGACCGAGCTGGGCGAGATCCCGGAGGAGTGGCGGGTTGTTAGGTTGGGAGAAGTAGCTGAGATAAGGAGGGGTGCTTCACCTCGTCCAAAGGGAGACCCAAGATACTTTGGTGGAGAAATACCTTGGATAAAAATATCAGACATTTCTAAGTATAAAAAAGGATTGTACTTGATAAAAACAGAGGATACTGTTACAGAGGAAGGCAAAAGCAAAAGTGTGTACTGCACAGATGGAACTTTGATAGTCTCAAACAGTGGTACCATCGGAGAGCCAGCGATAATAAAAACTGGAAAAGGTGGCTGCATACATGACGGCTTTATAATGATAAACCCTCGTGATGGAGTAGATAAGATTTTCCTGTACTATTTCTTTGAAGCAAAAAAGGAAGAATTCCATGCAAAAGCCCAAAAAGGAACTCAGGGGAATATGAATACAAAATTATGGAAAACAACAAAACTCCCCCTCCCACCCCTCTCCGAACAAAAGCAAATCGCCGAAATCCTCTCGACCGTTGACAGGAAGCTCGAACTCCTGAGGCAGAGAAGGGAGAAGCTTGAGGGGATAAAGAGGGGCCTGATGAAGGACTTGCTGACCGGAAGGAGGAGGGTAAGAGTTGAGTAGCGCGCTTCAAAAATTACGGGAATTCGTCGAATACGTTGAAAAGAAGGCCAAAGAAGCCCCTTATGGCCTTGACCCTCAGGAGGTTACTTTGATTTGGCTAAACTTTGAGCAGTTAAAGGCGCTTGCCGAGAATGATATGAATGACATAAACATTTCTGATTTAATTTCCCTCGAAGCTAAATTTAACACAATCCTAGCTGAGGCCCAGAGTAGGTTTAAAATTCATAAAAAGCAAGTTGAATGCAGGTGGTTAAAATACCTATGTGCCCTCCTCATCGGTGGGGGCCTGCTGGGGCTGGTGATAAAACTGCTGGGTTAACGCCTGTTAACAGATTAACAACCAAGGAGTTAAAGGTCTTCTCCGTTAATCCATTAACCACAACCCTTTTATAGGGCTTTGATGTTAATCCGTTAACGTGATAGCATGGGCAGGCTCGAAGACCTGAAGGCCAATGTGGAGGAATACTTCCAGAGCGCCGAGCTTTTATTCAAGCAAGGACTGAACAACGCGGCGTTTATGATGTACTTCAAGGCCCTCGTGGCGATAACCGATTACATACTCTGGCGCGACCTCAGGGTGTTGCCCGAGAACCACAGAGAGAGGTTTAGAATCGTAAAACCCCGTTATCCGGAGCTTTACAACGTCTTGAGTTATTACTTCCCCTATTACCGCGACACCTACACGAAGAGGGTTGACGACAGAGTTCTGGTGGCGATAAGGAATGACGTCATCAGGCTTAAGGAGAAAATTGAGTGAACTGGCAAGGGACTTTAAGGAGAAAAACCCGGACGTCTGGGATATCCTGCTCTACGGCTCCTCGGTTAAGGGTAAGGAGAGGCCAAACGACGTTGACATTGCGGTGATTCTAGAGGAGGGCGATCCCTTTAAGATGGCCTTCCACTTCAAAACTGCCCTTGAAGAGGCCGGCTTTTCTCCCGAGGAGCTTGACGTTAAGGGTTTCCTCCTCAAAGAGCTGTTCGACGAGAACAACCTCGTTAGCTTAGCCCTTCTCGTCGAGGGTTACTCCCTCCTTAAAGGCAGGTTCCTCTACGAAAGTCTAAACGCAAGGGGCTACACCCTCTTCAGGTTCTCGTACTCATCCCTCCCCCAGAACGAGAAGGTTCGCTTTATCTACAGCCTCCGCGGAAGGAGGAAGGAGGGAGGAATACTCAAGAGGCTCAACGCCCTTGAGCTCGCTCCCGGGATTGTCCTCGTCCCGATCAGCGCCACCTTCGAGTTCGCGGAGTTCCTCAGGCGCTGGGGACTGGATTACGAACGTGCTCCCGTGCTGATGGGCGAGCTTACCGGGGTGGTGGTAGGGAATGAATGAGACGCCCGAATACCTCCAGTGTGAGGGGCCGATCATCGAGCGGCTCAAAAACCTCGGCTGGGAATACAGGAAAGGAGCCGAGGTTCTCAAAGACGAAAAAGAGCCCCTTCTCGTCACCCGCCTAAAGAGGGCCATCGCGAGGATAAACGGGGTTTCGGAGAGCGAGGCTGAGAGGGTTATTAACCTCCTCAAAACGACCCCCTTCGGCGTCGAAGGTCACAGGAGGGTTTTGGAGTACCTAAAGGAAGGCGTCCCCCTGAGGGACGAGGAGACTGGCGAGCCGAAGCGCGTTCTTCTTATTGACTACGAAAACATCGAGAACAACGAGTTTTTAGTTGCCAACCAGGTGGGCTACCCCTTCAGAACAAAGATCCCTGACCTCGTTCTCTACGTTAATGGGATCCCCCTCGTGGTAATTGAGTGCAAGCGCCTCAAGAGGGACTGGAAAAGGGCCTACAGGCAGGTCAAGGGCTACGAAAAGGAGATGCCCGAACTCTTCAAGTACGTCCAGTTCAGCGTGGCCGTTGGGGATAGGGTCGTTTACTTCCCCAACGTCCCGTGGCTCGATGACGTTCCAGTATACGAGTGGAGGGGAGAGAGCTTCGACGAGCTGGACAACATAATGGAGCCCCTCACACCGAGCAACCTCCTCGACATCCTGAGGTACTTCATATTCTACCGAGAGGACAAGGGGACGATTACGAAAGTCCTTCCGAGGTACATGCAGTTCAGAGCGACGAACAAAATAGTTGAGCGGGCCGTTGGCTACGCGAGGGGAGAGAACGAGAGAAACAGGGGACTAATATGGCACTGGCAGGGGAGCGGAAAGACGCTCACGATGATATTCTCGGCCTACAAGATAAAGCGCCTCCTCGGCAATCCAACGATCTTCTTCATCGTGGACAGGCAGGAGCTTGAGGAACAGCTGGCCGGGGAGCTTAAGTCCATAGGCCTTAGCTTTGAGGTTGTGGAATCTATAAACCACCTCAAAGAGGTCCTGACCCACTCAGACGGCAAGAGGGGTATATTCGTCACGCTGATTCACAAGTTCAGGGAGGAAGAGCTCAATAGCCTTCGGGAGGAGCTTAAGAGGGAGAGCAGAAGAAGAAAGACGATAATGAACAGGCGGGACGTTATAGCGTTCATAGACGAGGGTCACAGAACCCAGTACGGCGAGCTTGCCGCAACAATGCGCTCCATCCTGAAGAATGCCTCCTTCTTTGCCTTCACGGGGACGCCGATAGCCAAAAAGCACAGGGACACCTACGCGACCTTCGGCTACCGCGACGAGCCCTACCTCGACAGGTACTTCATACTCGACTCCATAAGGGACGGCTTCACGGTAAAAATCGCCTACCAAGCGAGGCTCGAAGAGGACGTCCACCTGAGGAAGGAAGACCTTGAGGCTTTCCTCACCTCAAGGCTTGAGGAGATACCGGAGGAGTACCGCGGAAAGGTCAAGGAGAGGCTGAAGAAGAGGCTCAACGCCATCAAGGTCTTTCTGAAGAACCCGAAGAGAATAGAGACCATAGCCGAAGACATCGCGAGGCACTACAGGGAGAACGTTGAACCCTTCAAGGCCATGGTTGTTGCCGTTGACAGGGAGGCCTGTGTCCTCTACAAGAGGGCGCTGGACAAGTTCTTGCCCCCGGAATACAGCGAGGTCGTGATGACATTCAACCGAGATGATCCAGAGATAATCGGGGAATACTTCAACGAGCTGGTAGAGAGATACAAAACGAAGGACCAGGGCGAGATAAGGGAGGAGATCGTGAAGAGGTTCAAGACAGGGGAGACCCCCAAGATACTCATCGTCACGGACATGCTGCTCACGGGCTTTGACGCGCCGATACTCCAGACAATGTACCTTGATAAACCACTCAAGGAACATCGCCTCCTCCAAGCGATAGCAAGGACTAACAGGCCCTTCATCAAGAACGGTGAAAACGTCAAGGCCTTCGGTCTCATCGTTGACTACGTTGGAATCTTCAAGGAGCTCAAAAAGGCGCTCGCGATATACGACGAGGTGGACATCAAAGGCGTCGCCTACGACGTGGAGAAGATTAAGAGGGAACTCAGGGAGAAGATAAGCCAGGCTCTAAGCTTCTTCGACGGCCTTGAACTCGGAAAGGACAGGGAAACGATCATGAAGGCCGTCCTCATCCTCTTCCAGAAAGAGAAGGGTGAGGAGTTTCAGAAACTTTACAGGGAGATAAGGTCGTACTACAAGCTCCTGAGGGAGGACAAAACCGAGTTCAAGGAGGCCTTCTCGTGGCTCACGGAGGTTTACTACGCCTATAACGCGAAGGTCAACGGCCTCGACCCAGAGATCGAGCAAAAGATGGACAGGTTCTTCGAAGAGGCCCTGAGGTTCATCCACGAGACCGTGGACATTGGAAAGCTGAAGAGAGACTTCCCAATAGTTGAGCTTGACGAGGAGTTCCTCAGGAAGATTATGAAAGCCAGAAACAGAGAAAGGGCTTTCTACGACCTCCTCTTTGCCGTCAGGCACTACGTGAACACCCACAGGGGGCCGTTAACGGACGACTTGGTTGAGAGGGTTGAGAGCATAGTGGAGCGGTGGAAGAGCAGAAAAGAAGAGATTGAGAAGCTTTATCAGGAACTCTTTGAGATAGCCGAGAAAATACAGAGGAGAAACAGGGAGCGGAGAGAACTAGGCCTGAGTGAGCTGGAGTACGCCCTCGTCATGGTGTTCAAGAGGCACGTCAAGGGAAACACTCACGAGCTGATAAGAGATGTAAAGGAACTCCTGCGTGAAACTGAGCCCCTCAGGTTCCCGCGCTGGCAGGAAAAGGCAGAGGTCGTCAGCGAGCTTTCGAGGACGGTTATGAAGTTCATCGTCCGCAAGTACAGGGGAAGATACGACGACCTAATGAAGACGAGGGAAGACATCCTCGAGGTGCTCAAGCGGTGGGGCTGAAATACACGACTATAATCCGGAACGTTAAGTACCCGAGGATCGAGATAAAGCCCAGCGGAGAGGTAAAGGTGATTGTGCCCCCGAACCAAGATCCCGCTGAGCTGGTTCGACTAAAGAGTGAGTGGATAAACAAAAAGCTCAGAGAAATTGATGAAATCAGAAACCAGTTCAAGGGTCTTTCGGACAAGCTGTTGCTGAACGGGGAATTTTATGAGGTTATACGGGGCGAAGAGTTCTCAGTGAACCCAAAGTTCAAATTTATACTCCTCCCTGAAAACGACCTTAAAGTCCTGAAGGGGTGGCTCAGGAATCAGCTCAGGAAAGAACTTGACTTCAAAGTCAGGCTCTTCGCATCAATACTCGACGTCAAATACAGGAAGATATACATCAGATTCCAGAAGACTAAATGGGCGAGTTGTTCAAAAAAGGGAAACCTGAGCTTCAATCTGATGCTAATGGCTCTCCCCGAGAGCCTCAGGGACTACGTTATAATCCACGAGCTCGCCCACCTCAGGGAGTCCCGGCACACTGGGAGGTTTTGGGAGATTGTAGGGACTTATTATCCCGATTACAAAAAGGCTGAAATAGAACTTAGGAAATACTGGCTTCTCCTTGAGTGGAACGAAGTGTGGAAAAATTTAAGGAAAGTTTGAATTTTCTAGGCTTGGTGATACCTATGAAGCTCACAATCCTTTTCGAGAACCATGCTGGCTACAGAAAAGGCCTCCTCGGCTACCACGGCTTTTCTGCTCTGGTGGAGCACAACGGGAGGAAGGTTCTGGTCGATACCGGAACGGACGGAGAAGTTCTCCTCAGGAACATGGAGGCCCTTGAGGTTTCTCCTGGGGAGATAGACGCGCTCTTCATAACCCACGGTCACTACGACCATACGGGTGGCTCGAAGGCCTTTCTTGAGGCAAGGGGCGGGAAGATTGATGTCTACGCCCATCCGGGCATCTTCCAGCGCAGAGTTGCGCTTAAGCCGAAGCTCAGGGAGATAGGGATTCCCTTCACGAGGGAGGAGCTTGAGGGCCTTGGTGCCAGATTTCACCTGAGCCCGAAACCTTTGGAGTTTTTACCGGGCTTTCTGAGCTCGGGTGAGATAGAGAGAAGGCACTGGGACAGAGCTGTGGGCTACCTTGTGGAGAACGGTGAATACATCAAAGACCCGGTTAAAGACGACATGGCCCTCCTCGTGGATCTGGGGGAAGAGATTGCAGTAATAACAGGCTGCGGCCACAGCGGGATCATCAACATAGCGGAGCACGCTGTAAGACTCACGGGAAAACCGATTAAGGCCCTCATTGGAGGTTTCCACCTGAGGGGGGCCAAACCGGAGATGCTCAAAGAGGCAGTAGTCAAGCTGAAGACCCTCGGAGTGAAGAAACTCTACGCTGGCCACTGCACGGGGATTGAGGAGTACGCGTATTTGAAGACGGGCTTCGGAGAAGTCGAGCCGCTGTACGTGGGGAAAGTGGTGGAGATATGAGCTAAACCACCCCTTTCTCCTCAAGCTCCTTCACGAGGAGCGCTATGTTGCAGATGCCCTCCAAAACGCTTCCAAAGTTCGGGGTCTCGCCGAACTGGGCGAATAATGACCCGAAGGAGGGGTGCCATGCATCGACCTGCTCACGTCCCTTGGCGGTGATAATGTAAACCACCCAGCCCTTCTCCTTGAGGGCCTCAACCAGCTTCCAGGCGTTAGTCATATCGTTCTCATCGTGTATCTCAACGCCGTACTCTTCCTTCACCCTTTCGAACAGCTCGTTCATCCTCTCACCGGTTGAACTTGGGTGTCGCCTTTTAAACTCCTTCGCTCAGAGGAGCATCTTAAGAGCTATTATCACGAGCAGAACCGCAAACAGGCGCCTTATTAGAGACGGTTCAACCCTGTGGACGGTTAGGGCACCATAGTGCGCCCCCACGATGAGGCCAGGGGCCAGGAGGAGGGCCATGTGGATGTCAACCTGTCCGAGGCGGTAGTGGGCGATAGTGCCAGCTAAGGCCGTGAAGAAGAGCGAAAGGCTCGAGGTTCCGACGGCGTAGCGCATCGGAATGCCCACAAAGGTATGAAAGAGCGGAACGTTCAGAACGCCACCACTTATCCCAAGCAAGCCACTGGTTAAACCAGCGAGAATTCCGACGATTGGAACGCGGAGGTAGTTTACATCTCCAGCGGTTTCTCCGTGGCACTTCCCCCTGCTCCGTATGAGGGTGTATGCTAAGTAGAGGAGAAGAACCGCGAAAATAAGTCGAAGCGCCCGCTCGGGCGTTACCGCGGAAAGGTAGGCCCCAATTATGGCAAAGGGTACCGAAAAGGCCTCCTTTATGAGGACGACCTTGAAGAGAACCGCCCCCCTTCGGAGGTGAGTGTAAGCTGATGCAAGGGCGCTGATCGTGATGCAGGCTAAGCTCGTGCCTATCGCCAGGTGTATCGGCTCCCCAAGGAGGACTAATGTCGGAACTATGAGGAAGCCACCGCCGACACCTAGCAGGCCAGCGATGAAGCCAATGCCAAGGCCGATAAAGAAGTCCAGCAGGTAATTCAACATGAAGGGAAATCAAAAAAGGTAACTTAAAAAGCTCACGGAACCGCAAAGCCAAGCCCCTTGAGCACCATCCTGATGGCCAGAAAGGCCAGAACAACGGCGAAGGCCTTGCCGAGTGAAGATGCTTTAGTTCTCTTCGCTATCCTCGCCCCGAGCTGGGCGCCGATTATGAGACCCGGCACGAGGAGGAGAAGCCACTCCACCTCAACGTTGCCCATCATGTAGTGCTTCAAAGCCCCGCTCGTTGCCGTGAAGACGATGGCAAAGCTTGAGGTCGCCACCGCGTAGTGGATTGGCAGTCCCATCGCCGTCAGAAACGGCACGTTTATCGCTCCTCCCCCGATGCCTAAAAGCCCGCTGGCTATTCCCGCTATGAAGCCGCCAAGGGGGATGAGCCTGTAGTCGAGATTCACATCTTCAAGCCTGACCTCGTGCGGCTCGGCGCTCTTCTTCCTGTAAATCCTTATCGCGACGAGGAAGAGGACTATACCGAAGATAACCTTTAGCTGGGAGGCGCTTATGTAGCTCGTCGCCCATGCGCCTATATATGCTCCGGGTACGGCGGTTGAAGCGAGCAAAAGACCAGCTTTGTAGTGGATTCTGCGCTGCCTGTGGTAGGCTATGGCCGAGCTGAGCGACGTGAAGACCACAGCTGCACTCGAAGTTCCAACGGCGTGGTGTATCTCGACGCCGAGGAAGTTGAGGGTAGGCACTACCAAGAATCCCCCGCCGAGGCCAAACATCGCCGCAAGGATTCCGATGAAGACTCCAACGCTGAAGTAACCCAGGTATTTGAGTATGAGCTTGAGCAAACGACCACCTCCACTGTTCTCGTTGTTTCATCTCCATCTAAGCATGAAATTGAAGGGGGTTAAAAGACTAAAGCTCAAACGCTATCGCCTCGATGAGCTTTATCAGCGCCTCAAGGTCAGCTAAGTGGAGCGTCTCGACCTCGCTGTGGAGGTACTTGATGGGCACGCTCAAAGCCAGGACCTCGCTCTTGTGCTGGAAGACCGAAGCATCGGTTCCACCCCCGGTAACGCCGACCTGGAGAGGAATCTCGTTCCTGCGGGCGATTTCGGCGACCTTTCTTGCGAGAGCTCTGGTGTAGATGGCCGAGTTGTCAACGGCCCTTATCACCGCACCCCCGCCGAGCCTGACGTCGCCAGTTAAGTCCCCGCAGCAGGCGAAAGAATCCACGGCAAAGGCGTACTTGGGCGAGTACTTCTCCGCCAGAAAGCGCGCGCCCTTGAGGCCTATCTCCTCCTGGACGGTGAAGGCAAAGATGTATCTGCCATCGAGGTCGTGGTCAACGAGGTCTTTGATGGCCTCAACGAGGGCAACCACTCCAAAGCGGTCATCCAGCGAGCGGGTCGAGACGTAGCGGTTGTTCAAAACCGCGAAGTGCTTCTTGAAGACGGCATAGTCAAGAACCTTAACGCCGAGCTTCTCCGCTTCCTCCCTGCTCTTCGCACCTATGTCTATGACGAGCTTGGTCCACGGAACCGTGTCGAACTTCCGCTCAAGGTTGAGGTGCACCGGAAGTGCCCCGATAACGCCGTCGAGCTTCCCGTTCTCGGTGATGACATCCAAATGCCTCCCGTACAGAAGGCGGTCGTCTATCCCCCCGATTTTTCTGAAGGTCAGCTTTCCGTCGGGCCTTATTCCCGTAATGAGCAGACCTATCTCGTCCATGTGGGCCATGAAGATGGCCTTAAGATCGCCCTCACCGAGCTCGACGACGAGGTTTCCGATGGAGTCAACGGTGTAGTCCGCGTAGGGCTCTATCCACTCGATAAGCTTTTCCCTGACCTTCTCCTCATAGCCGGAGATGCCCGGTATGGAAGTTATCTCCCTGAGTTCCTCAACTAGCATCTCAACCACCTCAGAGCATCTTAACTTTTTCAGGCGGGCGGATTTTGAGGACTTCCCGGTTCACGAGGTCCTTTGGAACCTCACCACGCAGAACCGCGAGGAGGTTCTTCACTGCTTGGAAGCCCATGTCCTCCATCGCCTCCCTTGAGAGACCAGCGTGGTGGGGCGTTAAGACGGTTTCCCACTCGTACTTGAAGAGCTCGTGCTCCTGAACTGGCTCTTTCTCGAAGACATCGGTGGCGTAACCCTTGAGTTTGCCCTCCTCGATGGCCTTAACGACCGCTTTCTCGTCCACGAGGGTTCCCCTCCCAATGTTCACCAGATACTTGCCCTCAAGGAGCTTTATCCGCTCCTCGTTGATGATGTGGTAGGTCTCGGGAGTTGCGGGAAGCGCTAAGATCACTATGTCGCTTTCCCTCAGGACGTTCTCCAGCGGTTTGTAAACTGCACCAACCTCCTTCTCGATGTCCTCCTTCCTTGAGCGCGACCAGTAGAGGATTTCCGTTCCCATAGCTTTCATTCTCCTCGCTATCGCCTTCCCTATTGCTCCCATGCCGAGGATTCCCACCTTCTTGCCGTAGACCGTCTCTATGTCCTTGAAAGAGCTCCATATCATGGCGTGGCTCTCCCACTTGCCGGAACGGATGAGCCTGTCGGTGTATGCTATCTTCCTGAGAAGAGCGATGGTCAGGCCAACGGCAAACTCAGCGACTGCCTCACTCAGAACGCCGGAGACTTTGGTAACGTAGATTCCGCGCTCTGTTGCCGCTTTCACGTCAACGTGGTCGTAGCCAGCTGAATGACAGCTTATCACCTTCAGCCTCTCGGCTTTCTCGATGACTTCCTTTGGGAAGGGGTTCAAAGGTGATATTATCACGCCGTCAAATTCACCAATCCTCTTCTTGAGCTCTTCAACAGTCGGATAAAGGATGAACTCGACGTCAGCGTACTTTTTGAGCTCTTCCACGGGTTTGCTCTTCATCTTAAAAAGAACCGCCACCTTCGGCCTCATGGTACCACCGTTAAGATATCCGTCGAAATGGTTAATAAACCTGTCGGGAGAATTAGACGGCAGTAAAAACATTCACACAAAGTGGAAAGGCTTATATCCTCTTTTTCAAATCCACATCTGAAAGAGAAGAGGTGATGGATATGGGAAAGCTCGATATTATCCAGGCTAAGGGAACGGAGAGGCTGAAGAGAGGCTTCGCCAAGATGGTGAAGGGCGGAGTCATAATGGACGTTACCAACGCCGAGCAGGCGAGAATTGCTGAAGAAGCGGGTGCAGTGGCCGTTATGGCCCTCCACCGCGTTCCGGCCGACATTAGAAAGGCCGGCGGAGTAGCCAGAATGGCACCGATAGAGAAGATCCAGGAGATAATGGACGCGGTAACTATTCCCGTGATGGCCAAGGTCAGGATTGGCCACGTCGCCGAGGCGAGGATCCTTGAGGCCCTAGGCGTTGACATGATAGACGAGAGCGAGGTTCTCACTCCGTCAGACCCGTACTTCCACATTGACAAGCGCGAGTTCAAGGTCCCGTTCGTCTGCGGCAACAGGAACCTCGGCGAGGCCGTCAGGAGGATATGGGAAGGCGCGGCCATGATGAGGACGAAGGGTGAAGCTGGAACCGGAAACATCATCGAAGCGGTCAGGCACGTCCGCCTTCTCAAGGACAACATCGCCCTAATCCAGCGCATGACGGACGAGCAGATCTACGGTGTTGCCGAGAAGTTCGCCGAACCCTACCTCAGGCTCGCCTTTGAGGTTAGAGAGATAAGCGGCCTCCCGAAGCAGGTTCTTGAGAACGAGCCGGTCTACGGCCACTACACCTACCGCGAGATCGTGGAGGGACTCTATAAGATCCTTCTGGAGATCAAAAAGCTCGGAAGACTACCGGTCGTCAACTTCGCGGCTGGTGGCGTTGCCACACCGGCGGATGCCGCCCTGATGATGCAGATGGGCATGGACGGTGTCTTCGTCGGTTCCGGAATCTTCAAGAGCTCCAACCCGCCGAAGATGGCAAGAGCTATAGTCGAGGCCGTAAACCACTGGGACGAGCCCGACGTTCTTGTGGAGATAAGCAAGGAGATCGGCGAGCCCATGCGCGGCCAGGACATTGAGGAGCTTGAAGTCCGCCTAGAGGAGAGGGGCGTCTGACCTCTCTTTTCTGTTTAATTTGGGGTGGTCGGAATGGTCAAGGTAGGAGTTATTGGCCTCCAGGGCGACGTGAGCGAGCACATTGATGCGACCAAAAAAGCCCTCGAAAACCTCGGCGTTTCCGGCGAGGTCATCTGGCTCAAAAAGCCGGAGCAGCTTGAGGGAGTCTCCGCGATAATAATCCCCGGCGGCGAGAGCACCACAATATCGAGGCTCATGGTGAAGAACGGCCTCTTTGAGCCGGTCAAAAAGCTCGGCGAGGAAGGCCTGCCAATAATGGGCACCTGTGCTGGCTTGATAATGCTCTCAAAGGAAGTTATAGGGGCAACGCCAGAGCAGAAGTTCCTTGGGTTACTCGACGTTAAGGTGAACAGGAACGCATACGGCAGACAGGTGGACAGCTTTGAGGCTCCAGTTAGGCTTGCCTTCAGCGACGAGCCCTTCACTGGAGTCTTCATCCGCGCCCCGAGGATAGTGGAGCTCCTTAGCGACAGGGTAAAGCCAATAGCCTGGCTTGGGGACAGGGTTGTGGGAGTTGAACAGGACAACATAATCGGCCTGGAGTTCCACCCCGAGCTGACAGACGACACGAGAGTTCACGAATACTTTTTGAGGAAGGCCCTTTGATTTTATCATTTCTTCTATGAAAGTTCAAAGGCAAAGAAGCCGGATTCACCCAAGCAGACGCGTTAGATATGTGAGCTCTCTCGTCCCAGGTGTTTCTATCCAGTACAACGACAGGAGAAAAATAAGGGGCTGAAAAGCAGGGAATAAACTGGGATGGGTCTCTTCACTATCTTCTCGCTTCAGTCGAGCATGGCCAGGACTTTGTCCACCTCGTTTGAGACCTCGACGTCGAAGAGGTGTATCGTAGGCAGGAGCCACCAGAGGCGGTACTGGTGGGCCTTGTCCTCCTCGCCGAAGTACTGGAAGACGAACCTTCCAAAGCCCGTCATGTCGCGGTGTATGTCCCTGACCTCCCTTAGAACCCTTCTGACCTTCGGCGGATACTCCTCGTAAGGCAGGGGCAGGCTCTTCACGAAAACCCTGTCCTTGAAGAAGTCAGTAGTCAAGCCCACGCTTCCGACGTGCTTCTCCAGCTGGTTGAACTTCTTCTCGGTCCAGAAGCGGTGGAGGATTAGTCTTGGATCCTCCTTCGCCAGCGGGAAGTTGCCCTCCTCTGTGTCGAGCCAGAACTCGAGGTAGGGCTGACCCCTCTCTATGACTATCCTCGCCAGAAGCCTGGCGTCCTTTGGTATCTCCCTCTGGGTTTCGCTAATGTGATATTCCTTGCCGTCCTGCGTGTAGGTTTCGCCTTCCTCCCTGGTTCCGGCCTTTGAGACAAAGTAGGCCTCCTTGCCGTCAATAGTTCCGAGGTGAAGGTCGTAGCCCCAGGCCTTCAGGTCTTTAAACTTGAACCTCCTCTCGGCGGGGACAACTCCTGTGTTCTCGACTATGTAGTAGCCTTCGAGCATTTTTTCTCACCACATGTAAATAAAATTGCGGCCTTATAAAGTTTTTCGGGAACAGTGTTGGTCAATCAGGTTTTTAAAGCACCCGACGAAAACACAACAAAGATTGGAGTTAGGTGAGACTAATGGCGATAGTTGTGAGATCAAACCCAAACATGCCTGAGGAAATCGCTCTCCTCTTCAGGAAACAGCACTACGAACTCGTTGGGAGGCACAGCGGGGTAAAGCTCTGCCACTGGCTCAAGGAGAGCCTTACCAGGGGTAGGTTCTGCTACAAGCAGAAGTTCTACGGCATAGCGAGCCACCGCTGCCTCCAGATGACACCGGTTTTGGCCTGGTGCACCCACAACTGCATATTCTGCTGGCGCCCTATGGAGGGCTTCCTTGGGACTGAACTACCGGAACCGTGGGACGACCCGGCTTTCATCGTAGAGGAGAGCATAAAGGCCCAGAGAAAGCTCTTGGTTGGCTACAAGGGCAACCCGAAGGTTCCGAAGGAGAAGTTTGAAGAGGCCTGGAATCCGAAGCACGCTGCCATAAGCCTCTCCGGCGAGCCGATGCTGTATCCTTACATGGGGGACCTTGTTGAGGAGTTCCACAAGAGGGGCTTTACCACTTTCATAGTCACGAACGGAACCGTTCCCGAGAGGCTTGAGGAGATGATAAGGGAGGACAAGCTCCCAACCCAGTTCTACGTCTCGCTCACCGCTCCCGACCTGGAGACGTACAACAGGGTTAACGTTCCCATGATCCCCGACGGCTGGGACAGGATAAAGGAAACTCTTAAGCTGATGAAAGACGCTCAGACGAGGACGGTAATAAGGCTGACCCTTGTTAAAGGCGAGAACATGCACAACCCGGAAGGCTATGCCAAACTGATAAAGCTCGCGAACCCAATGTTCGTCGAGGCAAAGGCCTACATGTTTGTGGGCTTCTCAAGGAACAGGCTTACCATCAACAACATGCCCAAGCACGAGGAGATCAAGGCCTTCGCGGAGGAGCTGGTTAAGCACCTCCCCGGCTATCACATCGAGGACGAATACGAACCCAGCAGGGTCGTTCTCATAATGCGCGACGACGTTGATTCCAATGGAAGGGGCCTGAACGGAAGGTTCATAAAGGACTGATTCGGCTTAGACAATCTAGCTCTCTTCTTTTTCCAAAAACTCACTTAAAATGGTGAAGCAACATCCAGAAAACTTTATGTATTCCTGGAGGGAGTTATTACGGTTAAGGTCACGGGATCTTTCAACCGTTGAGATTGGGTGATGTGGCGTGAGAGCTTTGATAATAGGGATTGGACAGTGCGGGACTAAAATAGCAGACATCTTTTCCCTCGTGGATTTTGAGAGCCTGGCCATAAACACTTCAAGGGGCGACCTAGACTATCTAAAGCACATTCCGCCGGAGAGAAGAATACTGATAGGCGAGAGCCTAACCGGGGGGAAGGGAGTAAACGCCAACCCCGTTCTGGGGAGAGAGGCCATGAAGCGCGATCTCCCCATGGTCATGAAAAAGATCTCCTCGATCGTGGGTTATGAAGACGTTGATATATTCTTTCTCACATTCGGATTTGGCGGTGGAACCGGAGCCGGTGGAACGCCCGTTCTTGCCGAGGCCCTGAAAGAAGAATATCCGGATTCGCTGGTAGTTGCGATAGGGGCACTACCCCTAAAGGAAGAAGGGATAAGACCAACGATAAACGCGGCGATAACCATAGATAAGCTTTCAAAAGTTGCCGATTCAATAATCGCCATAGACAACAACAAGCTCAAGGAAGGAGATCTGGATATAAGTCAAGCGTACGAGAGGATAAACTACACAATAGTCGAGAGAATAGCATCACTTCTGGCGCTTATAGACGTCCCGGGAGAACAAACCCTTGACGCAAGCGATCTTAAGTTCGTTCTCAAGGCCTTCGGAAGCTTTGCCACGGTTGGCTATGCCAAGGCCCGGGCCGATCAGGTGAAAAGCCTCTCAAGGCTTATAACAAGGTCTTTCGAAAGCGAGGGACTCTACCTGGAAGCTAACGTTGAATCCGCCCTCTACGGTCTTGTGGCAATTCACGGCCCGCCGGAAGTGCTGAAGGCTAGGGACATATTCGAGGCCCTGGACGAGCTGACCGGGAGGATAAAAGGCAAGCAGATCTTCAGGGGTTTCTACCCGGATCCTCGGGAGAGGGATGTTGAGGTTGTGACCCTCTTGAGCGGGATTTACGAGAGCAAAAGCATAGAGGACATAATAATCACGGCAAAGAGGTACGCCAAGTCCTTCATGAAAGCAAAAGCTGAAGCAGAAGAAAAGAAAAAGACCCTCCTGAATGGACTCCCGGACTTCGATGACATTTACCCGACGGAGGAGGGGATCGATGGGTGAAATAAGGGACTCCGTGGAAGTTGCCCTAGAGCTGGACGAGAAGGGAGTTTATTCCCACATAGCCGAGGAGAGCGCCGAGGACATCAGGAGAATAATATCTTCCATAGACGCCGAGAGGGCCATGAAAAAAGGCTTTAAGGTCTACTACAAAGACGACTGGGACGAACTCATAAGAGAGAGGATAAGGAAAGGAAAAAGGCACACCGCATTCGACTTCTACAACCCAGCACTCCTGGACATATGG
The DNA here is from genome assembly GCF_002214385.1 of Thermococcus gorgonarius. NCBI lineage: Archaea > Methanobacteriati > Methanobacteriota > Thermococci > Thermococcales > Thermococcaceae > Thermococcus > Thermococcus gorgonarius. The sequence goes on from NZ_CP014855.1 coordinate 1,198,954, forward strand.
GAAGCAAAGGTCAAGGAGCTCAAGAATGTAAAAAAGGCCGAATATTTCCTTTACGCATTAATAGGAGCCACGTCCTTATCGTTAATCCTCGCCGGCCTGTACCTCTGGCGGCCCCTGGTGTTAGTGAGCTTAATCCCGCTGCCCCTGGTGGTGTGGGTCTACGACAGGACGAGGGAAAAAAGGGATCTTATATACCACCAGCTCGCACAGTTCTTCATAGACGAGATGAAAGCCCTCCTAACAAGACATTCCCTCGCCCCGGAGAAGTTCAGCTTTAAAGTCTTCAACGACGACTACTTTGAAGTTAAGACGGTGAAGAAGGGCCTAGAGACAGTTGCGGTTGTCGATACATCCAAGTAATGAATTTTCATCATGGACAAGTGTTAAATACACCTAACCTCAAAAACAATGTGAGGGGGAGAGATGAGCAGGAAGGGACAGGTCTCACTGGAATTCCTCTTTGTGTTCACGATAATGATTGTTCTTCTAGCTTATTCAATCAACAACGTAACGTTTAGAGAGGGTTCAGCATCTGTTGAAAACCTGAAGATACAAGTGGCACTTGAGGAGAAGAACCTGGCCAATGCAATCTCAAACACGATAAGCCAGGTCTACGCCCAGGGGCCGGGTTCAAAGGCCACCAGTTACATCCACGTAAATTATCTCAAAGATCCGCAGATGCTGGAAAAGGCGACAGGAGTAAAAAGCCCCAGAGTATTTATAACCTACAGAAACGGCACGTTCATAACGATTACCGGAACGGGATCTGCCGTGGTCCTCGCAGGGCCGAATAAGAACACCTTCTGGAGTGAATCCATGTATAGGAAGATACTGTCATCCAATAGCTCAATCTGGTCCCCAAGTGGAAGCGTTAACATGGATTCCACAACGGCATACGGCCTGGAGATAAACCCGAACGACCTGCCCCCAACCCTCAGGATAGTGGTAGAGTGGAATCCCGATGTACCCGACAGCTGGGAATTCAACTCAACAGCTGGAGAGATCAGGATAAATATAAATCCCGGTGGGTGAAATGAAGAGGGCGCA